>CAVVKU010000001.1:0-60941 GCA_963748995.1 uncultured Gammaproteobacteria bacterium
AAGGTCGGCCCTAGTCCGCCAGCAACAGCTCCAACGTGCGTCGATACGCGCGTTGGAGCCGCTCGATATCGGTAAGCCTCACGCTCTCGTTCGCCTTGTGGATGGTCGCATTGATCACCCCGAGCTCGATCACCTGCGCGCCCATAGGCGCTATGAATCGGCCGTCCGAGGTGCCGCCGGTGGTGGACAGCTTGGGCGTCACACCGAGTTCTTCCGATACCGCCCGGCTCGCGGCCGCGGACAGGACCCCCGGCGTCGTCAGGAAGGGGTAGCCGGAGATGAACCAGTCCAGGGAATACTTGAGGCCATGCTCGCGCAAGATGCGCTCGACCGTGGCCTGTAGCGACTCGATGGTCTGTTCGGTCGAGAAGCGCAAATTGAACCGCGCCTTGAGCTCCCCGGGGATGACGTTCGGCGCCCCCGTCCCCGCGGCGATGTTCGACATCTGAAAGCTGGTCGGCTGGAAATGCTGGTTGCCCCGGTCCCAGCTGCGCGACGCCAGCTCGGCGAGAGCCGGGGCGAGCGCGTGGATCGGGTTGTCGGCCAGCTGCGGATAGGCGATATGCCCCTGCACTCCGTGCACCGTCAGCCGCCCGCTCAAGCTCCCCCGGCGTCCGATCTTCAAGGTGTCGCCGAGCACCTGTTCGCTCGAGGGCTCGCCGATCAGGCACCAATCGATGGTCTCGCCGCGGCTTTTCAGCACCTCGACCACCCGCTTCGTGCCGTCCACGGAGGGGCCTTCCTCGTCGCTGGTGATCAGGAACGCGATGCTGCCGCGATGGTGCGGGTGCTGTCCGATGAATTCCTCGCAGGCGGTCACCATGGCGGCAAGGCCGCTCTTCATGTCCGCCGCGCCGCGGCCGTAGAGCATGCCGTCGCGAACCTGCGGCTGGAAGGGATCCGACTTCCACTCCTCGAGCGGCCCCGGCGGCACGACATCGGTATGCCCCGCGAAGCAGAACACGGGAGCCTCGCCTCCGCGGCGGGCCCAGAAGTTTTCCACGTTGCCGAAGTGCAGCTGCTCGATCGTGAAGCCGAGCGCCTCGAGCCGCTCGCACATCAGCGCCTGGCAGCCCCCGTCGGTCGGACTGACGGACGCCCGCGACATCAAGTCGCACGTAAGATCGAGCGTTTTGGACATCAGTACCCGGGCACCGTCAGAATCTGAGCACCGGCGGCCGGCGCCGAAGGTTGGCCCAGAGGCCCCACACGCCGAGAGCGAGCGCGGCGATCAGCACCCATCCGGGCATGGAAACTCCCAGGAAGCGCCAGGTGATCTGCGCGCACTCGCCCGAGCCGGTGAGCACCTTGACGAGTACGTCGGTGAGCGGGAACACCTTGAGCATGAAATCGAGCGATGCGCCGCAAGCCGGGACGCTGCCGGGAGGCGCGCTCTGGATGTACAGATGGCGGGCCGCGACCCCGATGGTGACCAGGGCGGCGATGCCGATCAGCGCCGCGTACGCTTTGCGGCCCCAGCTCACCGGATCCTGCAGGCAGGCCAGCCCGAAGACCACGCCGATGGCGAAAATGCCGAGGCGCTGGAAAATGCACAGCGGGCAGGGCTCCAGATGCAGCACGAACTGCGCGTAATAGGCATACGCCAACATCGCCGCGCAGGCGGCAACACCCAGTGCGTTCGCCTTGCGCGGTGTCATCAGCGGCGTGCTATGGATTGCGCGGCGTCGATCTGCTTGGCGACATCATCGAGCGAGGTGTGGCGGATATCCTTGCCGTGAACCATGTAGATCACGTATTCACAGATGTTCTTGGCATGATCGCCGATCCGCTCCAGGGCGCGGATGATCCACATGATCTCGAGCGCCCGGGTGATGGTCCGGGGATCTTCCATCATGAACGTGATGCACTGGCGCTGGATGGCCTCGTACTCGTCGTCCACCAGCTTGTCTTCCTGCGCCGTTCGCAGCGCCGCGGCCGAGTCCATGCGCGCGAAAGCGTCGAGCGCATCGTGCACCATCTGCGCGACCTGCCGGCCGAGGTGCTTGACCTCCCGATACTTGTCGGCCGGCCGCTCCATGGTGGCGAGGCGCGAGGCAATGTAGCCGATTTTCTCGCCCTCATCGCCGATGCGCTCGAGATCGGTGATGGTCTTGATGATGGCGACGATGACCCGCAGATCCCCCGCCGCGGGCGCGCGCAGCGCCAGAATGCGGCTGCACTCCTCGTCGATGGACACCTCCATGACGTTGACCTTGTAGTCGTCGGTCGCCACCGACTCCCCGAGGCGGCTGTCGCCCTCCACCAGCGCGAGGATGGCCTTGTGAAGTTGTTGCTCCACGAACCCGCCCATCTGCAGCACCTGCGTACGCACCTTCTCCAGGTCTTCGTTGAAGCGGCGTGATATGTGGTGCGAAAGATCGGCGGTTTCCATGTCGTCTACTCTACCTTGAGGCCAAGCGGCGGCGCCGGCGTGGGCGCCTATTGCGTTTACATCCGATTGCTTCATCCGTCAACAAGTTCAAGCTTATTTGTGACGTTATGCGCTGCTCGCGCTGCGCAGCCCCAGGCGGCAAATTCTCTGTACCGGAAAGTGGCAGGTGAAGGCGCTGCCCTTGCCCTCGGTGCTGCGCACATCGAGCCAGCCTCCATGGCGCTGCAAGGCGTGCTTGACGATGGCCAGTCCGAGCCCCGAACCGCCCTGCCCACGGGAACGGCCCGCGTCGACCCGGTAAAAGCGCTCGGTCAGCCGCGGGATGTGCTCGGCGGAAATGCCGATGCCGGTGTCGATGACCGCAAAGTAGGCGCCCTCCTCGTCGCACCACCATCGCATGCGAACGGTGCCTTCCGCGGGCGTGTACTTGAGGCCGTTGACCAGCAGATTGGTGAACGCGGATTCGATTTCGTGGGGCGCGCCGTACAAGCCGTCGACGCAGTCGAGCTCCAGGAGCACATGGCGCGGCCGAGCGCTCGCCGCCAGGGCGTCGCGGTGCAGCCGTTCGAGCATGCTCGGCACGTCGATCGTCTCGCGGGGCGCCTCCCCGTCGGTGGACTCGAGCCGCGACAGCTCCAGTAAATCGGTGATGATGGCGTTCATGCGCTGCGCCTGCGCGCGCATGTCGCGAAGGGGGCCGGACCAGGCCTCGTCGATGCCGGAGTCGTCGGCCATGGTGTCGAGATATCCGGAAATGACGGTGAGCGGGGTTCGCAGCTCGTGCGATGCATTGGCGACGAAATCCTTGCGCATCGCCTCCAGGCGCCTTTGACGCGTCACGTCGCGTGCGAGCAGCAGCGACTGCCCGGCCCCGTAGGGCACCAGCTGCAGGGCAAGATAGAGTTCCGACTGCACGGGCGGCCGGATGATCAGGGGCTGCGTGAAATCGTCGCCGTGCAGGTAATGTACGAATTCCGGCGAGCGGATCAGATTGTCGATGCGCAGTCCGATATCCACCGGACGGCGCAGGCCGAGCAGCCGCGCGGCCTGCCGGTTGAACCAGACGATCTCGTTCTGCGTGCTCAATATGATCACGCCGTCGGGAAGCGCGGCGGTCGAGCGGCGCAGCTCGCGGAACAGCTGCACCAAACGTTGCTTGTGAAACTGCTTGCGGCGATGCAGTCGCACCACCTGGCCGATCACGTCCCCCCAGATGCCGCCGATGGTGGGCGGATCGATCTGCGAGCGCAGCCGCAGCCACCGGTCCAGTCGGTAGAGATTGAAAAGCTGCCATCCGAGGTAGGAGCAGGCGGCCGCCAACAACCACACCCAAATGGGCCCGATCAGGAGGCCCAGGACGAGCCCCGAAAGCAAGATGCCCGCGAGCCGCGCGAGCGCGAAAGTCCACATCGCCGCCATGATTGGAGCCGTCAGCCTATCCGTCGCGACCCGACGCTCGCATCCTAACTGTCGCGGGTCGAAAACCGATAGCCGGCGCCTCGTACGGTTTGCACCAATCCCTCCAGCACAAAAGGTTCCAATGCCTTGCGAAGGCGCCGGATGTGCACGTCGACCGTGCGCTCTTCCACATAGGTATTGCCGCCCCAGACCCGATCGAGCAGCTGGCCGCGGCTGAATACCCGCTCAGGATGCGTCATGAAGAAATGCAGCAGCCGATATTCGGTGGGCCCCAGGGAGATTTCCCGGTCCCCGGCACTGACCCGGTGGCTGGAGTCATCCAGCTTCAGGCCCTGGGCTTCCATGATATCTCCGGAGCCTGCGGGAGCTGCCCGGCGCAGCACCGCCTGGATCCGCGCGAGAAGCTCGCGCGGCGAAAACGGCTTGATGATGTAATCGTCGGCGCCGCCCTCCAAACCGCTCACCTTGTCCTGCTCCTCGGCCCGCGCGGTCAGCATGATGACCGGGATTTCCTCGGTGTCCTTGGCGCGCTTCAGCGAGCGCGTGAGCTCCAGCCCGCTCATGTCGGGCAGCATCCAATCGATCAGCATGAGATCGGGCCGCACATCGACGATGCGGGCGCGCGCTTCGCGGCAATCCTCGGCTTCCCTCACGTCGTAGCCGGCGCGCCGCAATCCGAAGGCGATCAGGTCGCGAATGGGTTTTTCGTCCTCGACGACGAGGATGCGCTTGGCCGTCATCTTTGTGCTTAGTCCCTTGATTCTACTGAGCGCTATTACAGCGTTGCATTGTGACAGTTCCGTGACTGGTGCTATTTGCCCACACTTCGGTCCACGCCGCGCTCCGCTTCGGTCCGGGCAACCTTGTCGCGCAAGTACAAAGGCTCGAGAAGCGCGGGATCGACGCCTTCGCCCGCCGCGAGTCGCAACGCGCCGAGGCGCGCCATGGCGCGCGCCTGCGGCAGCGCGCGGCGGTCGTCGGGCTGCACGCGCAGCCCCGGGAGGGCGCAAAGCTCCGGGTAGGCCGCAAAGCCCCGGCCGATGCCGCGAAACACTCCGGAGGCAGCGTGCAGCCGCCCCGGGGGGCAGACGCACGGCGGCAGGCGGACCCACCGCCGGAGGGCCGAGCGCGCTCAACATCCCGGGCATCCGGGCGGCGAAGCATCCCCAATACACCTCGCCCATCCGCGCATCCAGGCAGGCCAGCACCTGGTCCGCCCCGCCTCCGATCGCCTCGAGCGCCAGGGCCTCGAGGCTGGTGACCGGCGGCCACCGCAAGCCCGGCGCCGAACGCGAGCCCCTGCGCCACGGCGACGCTCACCCGCACGCCGGTGAACGAGCCCGGGCCTATGCCCGCGGCGATGCCGGACAGGCTCGCGAGGCTCGCCCCACCCTCGGCGAGGATCCGATCGACCATGCCCAAAATCTCCTGCGCATGGCCGCGGCCGATCTCCACCGAGTCCGAGATCAGCCCATGCTCGGTGAGCAGCGCCACGCTGCACGCCTCGGTCGCCGTATCCAACGCGAGCACGCGCATCAGGCCGCAGGTCCGAATGTTGCGATGGGCCGCTTGCCGCGCCCGGCCGCGCGCAGGATCTCGAAGCGCTCGGCGAGAAAATCGGCACCGGTCGCGCCATCGTTGATCCTCGGGCTCGGCGGCAGGGAATCGAGAAACACCGATCCATAGGGCTTGGTGACGACTCGCGGGTCGCCGATCACGATGACGCCGAAGTCATCCACATCGCGAATCAGGCGTCCGACGCCCTGCTTCAACGCGAGCACGGCCTGAGGCAATTGATACTCGAGGAAGGGATTGCCGCCACGCCTGCGAATGCCTTCCAACCGCGCCTTGAGCAAAGGATCATCCGGCGAGGCGAAGGGCAGCTTGTCGATCGCGACGATGGACAAGGCGTCGCCCTTCACATCGACTCCCTCCCAGAAGCTGCCGGTGGCAAGCAGCACGGCGTTGCCGAGCTCGCGGAACCGGTGCAGCAGGGCCTCGCGCGGCGCCTGCCCCTGCACGAGGATGGGAAACTTCGGCTCGGGGAATCGCGCTTCGAGCGCTGCGACCCCTTCGGCCAACGCCCGGTAGCTGGTGTACAGCAGGAACGCGCGCCCTCCGCTCGCCTCGATCAGTGGAGCGCAGGCGTCGATGAACTTCCTCGCGAATGAAGGATGCTGCGGTTCCGGCATGCCCCGCGGCAGATAGATGCGTGCCTGGCGGCGGTAATCGAAGGGACTGTCGATCTTCAGCGTCCTGGCTTCGGGAAGCCCGATGCGCTCTGCAAAGTGCGCAAAGTCCTCCCCGATGGCGAGCGTTGCGGACGTGAACACCCACGAGCACGGCCGGGCGTGCACATAGCCGCGCAGCCGCTCGGCGACCTCGAAGGGGGTGAACTGCAGCGACATGCCGTTCGGATTGGCGTCGACCCAGCGGATTCCGGCCTCCTCCGGCATCTCGGACAGGGTTTCGAGCGCGCTCGCGAGCGCCGCCGCGCGGCGCGCGCAATTGGCGGTGCCCGCGCCGGCGCCCAGTCCCTCGAGTTCCGTCGCGACGGCGCCGAGCGCCGCGCGCAGCGCGGGCAACGCATCGAAGAACGTGTCCGGAAGATTGGGCCACTCGTATCGGCCGGCGCCGCCGAGAGACGCTCGCAGCTCCTCGAGCAGCGATTCCACGGCGCCCAGGGCCGAGACCACCGCGGGCGCCCGCACACCGGCGCGGTTCATCTCGGCGGCGGCATCGCGCATCAACAGCTGCACCTGCCGGACGGACCACGTCTGACCGAAGAATTGGGCGGCGATCTCCGGCACCTGATGCGCCTCGTCCAGGATGAGGGCCTGCGCGCCGGGCAGCAAATCGCCGAAACCCTCGTCCTTGAGCGCGAGATCGGCCAGCAGCAGATGGTGATTGACCACCACGACTTGTGCCGCCTGCGCCGCGCGTCGCGCCTCCATCACATGACAACGGGAGAACTGCGGGCACTCCTGCCCGAGACAGTTCTCGCGGGTCGAGGTCAGCATGGGCCAGACCGGCGATTGCTCGGGCAGCTCGGTGAGCTCGGCGAGATCACCGGACTTCGTGACGGCGGCCCAGCGGGACACCCGCGCGAGCAGGCGGGCCGATCCGCGCTCGCCCGGGAACAGAGAACGCTGCACGGTGGCGAGCTCCAGCCGATGCCGGCATAGATAATTGGCGCGCCCCTTGAGGAGCGCCATCTTCACCGGCATGCCGAGCGCGCGCGCGAGCAACGGCACATCGCGATGGAACAGCTGGTCCTGCAGGGTGCGCGTCCCCGTCGAGATGATGACGCTCAGCCCCGACAGCAACGCGGGAACGAGATACGCGAAGGTCTTGCCGGTGCCGGTGCCGGCCTCGACGATCAGCGGCTCGCCGCGCGTCAACGCACGCCCCACGGCGGCAGCCATGGCCGATTGCTCCGATCGGAAGGCATAACCCGGGATGGCGCGCGCCAGCGGGCCGTCCTCCCCGAACACTTCTTGATAGTTCATGCGGCGGCTATTTGACGACGGCGCGAAAGCGCGCGAACGCCACCGACTTGCCCTTGAGAATGTGCTTGAGCTGCCAGCGGATATGGGTGTAGTCCGCCGCCACGGCCGGGCGTTTCTGCCCGTCCCGGGAGATGACCTGCAGGTTCTCGGGGCGATCGAAAGTGCGGCCCCCGTCGATCGAATAGGTGATGTCGGCACCGGGACCGGCGGCGGTATCATCGAGGTAGCGCATATGCTCCGGAATCGGGTAATCGACTCTGGGCGGCGGCAACGACATGGCGCCCTTGTTGCGAATCTCCAGCGTGTAAATCACCTGATCGCCCGGCACGACCCGGTCGGCACGGGCCAGTTTGACGGTCTCGCGCTCACCGTTCAAGGCGGTCACCTCCACCTCGGCGATCGCCTTGATCGACAGTCGCGGATCGCCACGCGTTGCCGGAGCGCTCTGCGCCGCGGCCACGGCCGCAATCGCCGCCAGATAGAGTCCCGCCAGGAGGCCCCCGGCGGGGCGTCTGGACAAGATATTTTTTGAACATAAAAATTTCATAATCAATATGTTATATGATATTCATGAGAACTTAAAAAAAGTCCATCCGTCGCCGCCGTTCGGTGGGTCCGGGGGTTGGCGCACATCGAACCATCTGTCATCCTGCCGCTCTAAATAACGATCGTTGCAGGGGTTCTCGCATGGCCACCGCCGCACAGCATGTGACATCTTTAGCCTCCCTGAGTCGCGACGTGTCCGCCTGGGTCGACGAAGTCGCCCGCCTCACGCAGCCCGCCCAAATCCATTGGTGCGATGGCAGCGATGCCGAGCGCCGCACCCTCGAGCGTGAGCTGGTCGCGTCGCAGGCACTGTTGCCCCTCAATCAGACCAGCTTCCCCGGGTGTTACCTGCATCGCTCCGATCCTTCCGACGTTGCGCGGGTCGAGCATTTGACCTTCGTGTGCACCACCCATCGCGGCGACGCCGGCCCCAACAACAACTGGATGCCGCCGCAAGAGGCGCACGCCAAATTGGATGCACTCTACGCGGGCTGCATGAAGGGACGCACGATGTACGTGGTTCCCTACTGCATGGGTCCGCTCGATTCACCGCTGTCCCGATGCGGGGTCGAGATCACCGACAGCGCCTACGTGGTGCTCAACATGCGGCTCATGACCCGGATGGGGCGCCCAGCCCTCGAGCGCATTGCGCGCGACGGCAAGTTCGTGAAGGGATTGCATTCCACCGGCGACCTCGACCCCGAGCGCCGTTTCATCATGCACTTTCCCGAGGAGCTCTCGATCAAGAGTTTCGGTTCGGGCTATGGCGGCAATGCGCTGCTCGGCAAGAAATGCCATGCCCTGCGCATTGCGAGCTGGCAGGCCCGCACCGAGGGCTGGCTCGCCGAGCACATGCTCATCGTGGGGATCGAAAACCCGCAGGGAGAGACGCACTACCTCGCCTGTGCGTTCCCGTCGGCCTGCGGCAAAACCAATCTTGCCATGCTGATACCGCCGGCGGCCTACAAGGGCTGGAAGGTCTGGACGCTGGGCGAGGACATTGCCTGGCTGCATCCCGGCAAGGACGGGAGGCTCTACGCGATCAATCCCGAGTCCGGCTATTTTGGCGTGGTTCCGGGCACCAATCCCAAAACGAACCGCAACGCCTACGACACCATCCGGCACGACACGATTTTCACCAACGTGGCCGTGACCGAGGACAACCAGCCCTGGTGGGAGGGACTGTCCGAGGGTCGGCCCGTCCTGGACTGGCAGGGCCGGCCTTACGACCGATCGAACGGCCCGGCCGCCCATCCGAACTCGCGCTTCACGGTCGACGCGCGGCAGAACCCCGCCTATTCGAAGCTCGCGGACGCACCGAGCGGCGTGCCGATTTCCGCCATCGTGTTCGGCGGCCGGCGCCGCTCCCTGGCGCCGCTCGTCTATCAAACCCGCAGCTGGCGGCATGGCGTGCTGGTCGGCGCGGGCGTCGCCTCGGAGACGACCGCTGCGGCCACGGGCGCCGTCGGCGTCGTGCGTCGCGACCCCATGGCGATGAAGCCCTTCACCGGTTACAACTTCGGCGACTACTGGGCGCATTGGATCGACATCGGAACCAGGCTCAAATCGCCGCCGGCGATTTTTCACGTCAACTGGTTCCGCCAGGACGCTGCCGGCAATTATCTGTGGCCGGGATTCAGCGACAATCTGCGGGTCCTGCGCTGGATCATCGATCGCTGCAAGGGGACCGCGGATGCGCGCGAGACCGTCATCGGAGATCTTCCCCGCCCCTCGGACCTGGATACCGCGGGGCTGGACGTTTCCGCGTCCGCGCTGGAGGAGCTGCTCGCGGTCTCGCCGCCCGACTGGCAGACGGAATTCGAGGCGGTGGGCGCTTACCTCTCGGAGTTCGGAGACCGCGTTCCGGCCGCGCTTCACGCCGAGCTCGGGGAGGCGATGGCGCGGGTGCGCGCTCACTCCTCGCAGATGTAGCGGATAACCTGCGAGGAGTTGCTGTCCGGGGCCTTGCCGAGACCGATCAAGCCTTCACCGCGAATCTGCATGGAGTCGCGCCGCACGAAGGCCTCCTCGCCGTCCTTGCCGAGCACGAAAGTGCCGTTGGTGCTTTGATCGATCAACATGAATTTGTTTCGATTGAACTCCACCCGGGCGTGCAGCCGGGAGATCAGATTGCCCTTCACGACCAGATCGTTTTCCTCGGCTCGGCCCATGGTGATGTTGGCGCGGCCGTCCTGCACCAGGATCTCCTGCCCCTGATATCGCAGGCGCAGCCGCTGCGTCTTGTTGGCGCGTTCGCGCGACGTGATGGCGATGGCCGGCACCATGCTGGTGATGTCCTCGGTCTGCCACAAGACCTCGTACAGCACCACCTCGCTGCTGCGCCCCTTGAGGGTGGCGATGTCGATCTGCCTCACCGAGGCCCGCCATTCGCTCGACAGCTGGTCGACCATGGTCGCGGTGGTGATGATCTGGCCGGCTTTTGCCTGGCTGGTCATCCGGTTCGCGGTATGCACCGCCGACCCGAAAATGTCGCGGTTTTCGAGCACCACCGGTCCGAAATTGCAGCCGATACGGATCGCGACGGTCTGCTCATCGACCTTGAGGGAGGGATGCAGCACGATCTGTTTCTGCATCTGAGCGGCGGCATTCAGGGCGTCGTCCGCCGTCGGAAAGGTGGCCATGACCTCATCGCCCATGGTCTTGATGACGGTGCCATGGTTCTGTTCGGTCGCCGCCCGCATCACCTCGATGCAGATCCCCACCATATCGCGGGCACGCAAATCTCCAAGCAATTCATACAGCTTGGTGCTGCCGACAACGTCGGCGAATACGATGGCAAGTTCGATTTCCTTTCCCATTGCGCCGGCGAATTATACTTAACCTGGCTCCCTGCGTTCCGACCGTTTTACGCGGCCAGTCCCTGATGTAGCAAGCATAGCGCGGAATACAGGGCCTCCGGCGCCGTTCCGGGCCGGGTGGCGATGTCCGACAGGAACCGACGCCAGGCACGCGCCCCTTCGCGGCCCGCCATGAGGCCATGCAGGTGGCGCGTGATCGAGTGCAGCCGTGCGCCCTCCTCCAGCCGAATTCGCGCGTACGGCACGATGCGCTCGATGATCTCCCGGGGCTCGGGCACCACCCAGGCGGGATCGCAGACGGCGCGCTCGGCCTCGGCCAACAACGCGGGGCGATGATACGCGGCCCGGCCGAGCATGACGCCATCGAGGCCGGCGGCCAAATGGTCCTTGCAGGGAGGCCAGATCGGCGATGCCGCCGTTCAGCACGATGGGGAGCCCCGGATAGTCGCGCTTCAGGCGGTGCACGTGCCCGTACTTGAGAGGTGGAATTTCGCGGTTCTCCTTCGGGCTCAACCCGCCGAGCACCGCCACCCGCGCATGCACGATGAGCGCATCCACGCCCGCCCGGACCAGCGTGTCCGCGAAGCCGGCGAGGAATTCATAGTCGTCGCGGGCATCGATGCCGATCCGGCACTTCACGGTCACCGGCACCGCGGCGGGCACGGCATCGCGCATGTGCCTGACGCAATCGGCCACGAGATCGGGCTCAAGCATCAGGCAGGCGCCGAAGGATCCGCTCTTCACGCGGTCGCTCGGGCAACCCACGTTGAGATTGATCTCTGCATAGCCCGCCTGTGCCCCGAGGCGAGCGGCGGTGGCGAGTTCGACCGGGTCGCAGCCACCGAGCTGCAGAGCGACCGGGTGCTCCGCTGGGTCGTGCGCGAGGAATCTTTGAGCGTTGCCGCGGACGATCGCCGCAGCGACGATCATTTCCGTGTAGAGCAGCGCATGCGGCGCGTACAGACGGTGCAGGAACCGGCAGTGACGGTCGGTCCAGTCCATCATCGGCGCGACGGAGATTTTGCGCGAGATCATCCGGCTTGCGAGCCCGCCGACAGCTTGTGGGTACCGTCGAGCTTTGCGAGATCGTGATCGAAGGTGCCGAGCGGCAGATGCCCGGCCTTACGCGCTATTTCCAGGACCAGGCAGTCGGAAAACCCCAACGCCGGGCGCTTTTTGAACTGATCGAGGGCATCGCGCGCGACATCGGCGTCCTGGATCGTCACGTCCTTGTGATTGAGCAGCATGTCGACGGCTGTTGCGACCTGCTTGGGGTTTCGCCCATAGACGGCATCGAGCACCCACATCGCCTCGGCCAGCACCAGATGCGACACCCAGGCCCCGGCCGCGGTGAACGATTCCGCGGCGCGCACCTGCCTGGGATCGTCCCGCACGAGAAGACGCACCAGGATATTGGTATCAACTGCGCGCATGCTTTTTGCGCACGTACTTGCGGATGGCATCCTTGACGTCCCCGGGCCGCTCAGCCGGCACGGCGTCGCCAAACAGTGCCCGATGAATCTCCGGCGAGCTGTATCTGCCCGCCCGACGCACGAACAGCCGGCCGTCCTGCTCGTCCCATTCGAGCACGGACCCCGGTCCGACGCCGAGCCTTTGCCGGACTTCGGCCGGGACGGAGATCTGACCTTGGGCGGTGAGCTTGGATTTCGCGACGGTCATGAGCAGCCACATTACCACGGTAATGAAAAGCTCGCAATTCGCTTCGATTACAATGCTGCCATGGACGCCCCCCAAGATGCCGAAGCGGTCGAAAACCCGGCCGCCGCTCCACCGACCGATGCGGACGTGCACACCTGCCTGCGCGTGCTGCGTGCGATCGAGGCCGACCGTTCCCACCTGACGCGTTTGTCGCGCGAGGCGAGGCGCGAGCTCGTCATGCTCGCCGGGCTCGTCGCAAAACCCGAGCGCCAGGATCTGGTGCGGATGGCGAAGGCATTTCGGCGCGCCGACCGGGAAGCCGTGAAGGCGCACGACCGGCGCGCCATCGAGCAGGCCGGGCTTCGCGTCCAACGGCGCGCAGCGATCTACACTCCTCTCAAGCTCGAGCCGCCGCCCGAGCAGGGCTCCGCGGCCGAGGGGCCTCGAGCTCAAACGCAGCCGCGCGTGCTATGTCTGCAAGCGCGCCTTCGTGAGGGTGCACCGCTACTACGACTCGATGTGCGGCGAGTGCGGCGATTTCAATTACGCCAAGCGCGCGCAAACCGCCGATTTGAGCGGTCGCATCGCATTGATCACCGGCGCGCGCGTGAAGATCGGTTTTCAGTCCTCGCTCAAGCTTCTGCGGGCGGGTGCGCAGGTGATCGTCACCACACGCTTTCCGGTCGACGCGGCGCAACGCTACGCGAAGGAGGCGGACTATCCGGAATTGCGCGGCCGCCTGCAGATCCACGGCCTCGATCTTCGTCATGCGCCGAGCGTCGAGATCTTCACGCGGTTTTTGCTCGAACGCCTGCCGCGGCTCGATCACATCCTCAACAATGCCTGCCAGACCGTGCGCCGGCCGGCCGGATTCTTCCAGCACCTGCTGGCACGCGAGGCGGAGCCGCTCGCGGCGCTGCCCGCGGAATGGCGGGCGCCGCTGGCTCTTCACGACGAGCTGCGCCGTTCGCTGGCGCGAACCGTGCTGCCCAGCGCGCATGCGCCCCTCGCCGGCCTGCCGGCGATGAACCCGCAGCGCTCGCATGCGGAGGGCCTCCTGCACAGCGCCGAGCTTTCCCAACGGCATTACCTCGATGAGGACTTCCGGGACGGCGGGACCCTGTTCCCCACGGACCGCTACGACGAGGATCTTCAGCAGGTGGACCTGCGCGCGGTCAACAGCTGGCGGCTTCGGCTGCACGAGGTCGAGACGCCGGAGCTCCTGGAAGTGCACCTGGTGAACGCCATCGCCCCGTACATTCTCAACGCGCGGCTGAAGCCGCTGATGCTCAAGACCGCGGCCCGCGACAAGCACATCGTCAACGTGAGCGCCATGGAAGGACAGTTCTATCGCACCACCAAGACGGACAAGCACCCTCATACGAACATGGCGAAAGCCGCGCTCAACATGATGACCCGCACCAGCGCGCCGGACTTCGTGAAGGAGGGAATTCACATGAACGCGGTGGACACGGGCTGGGTGACCGACGAGGATCCGGCGGTGCATGCGGCCCGAAAAGCCGAGTGCGGCTTCTCCCCGCCCCTCGACATCATCGACGGTGCGGCACGCATCGTCGATCCGATCTTTTCCGGACAGCTGACGGGCACGCACCTTTGGGGCCAATTCCTGAAGGATTACCGGCCGGCGCCCTGGTAAGCCGCGCGTCCCTCGAACACGCCCCCCGCGGCTGTGACGGAGCGCACAGCTTCGGGCAGCGGCACCCCGGCGGCGCCCATCGCTTGGCGACGCCCCCGCGCGCTCCGCGCTACACTGCAAACTTCACCCTCAGCGATTTCGAGCATGAAAAAAGAGACGATCGCGATTCACGGCGGATTCGACTCGGACCCGGCCACCCACGCGGTGGCGGTCCCGATCTATCAGACCGCCGCCTATTCTTTCGACAGCGCGGAGCATGCCGCCGCGCTCTTCAATCTCGAGGTCGAGGGATTCAGATACACGCGCATCAGCAATCCCACCACCGCGGTGCTCGAGGAGCGGGTGGCGCAGCTCGAGGGCGGCGTCGGGGCGCTCAGCGCAGCCTCGGGACAGACGGCGCTCTACTACGCCACCGTCAACGTCACCGAAATGGGACGCAATATCGTTTCCGTGCCGCAGCTCTACGGCACGACCTACACGCTGTTCGGACACATCCTGCCCAAACAGGGCGTGCAGGTCAGGTTCGCAAAATCGGACCGTGCCGCCGACATCGAGGCCAAGATCGATGAGAACACCCGCGCGGTGTTCTGCGAGACGGTGGGCAATCCGGCCGGCAACGTCTGCGACCTCGAGGCACTCGCAACGGTCGCCCATCGTCACGGCGTGCCGCTGATCGTCGACAACACGGTGGCGACGCCCATGCTGGTTCGCCCCGTGGATTACGGCGCCGACGTCATCGTTCATTCGCTCACCAAATTCATGGGCGGCCACGGCACCACGCTCGGCGGCGCCGTGGTCGATTGCGGCACCTTTCCCTGGGCGAAGCACGCCGCCTCCTTCCCCATGTTCAGTCAGCCCGACGAGTCCTACCACGGGCTCGTGTACACCGAACACTACGGCGCCGCCGCGTTCATCGGCCGGTGCCGCAGCGTCTATCAGCGCACGCTGGGCGCGGTGTTGTCGCCGATGAATGCGTTCCTGCTGCTGCAGGGAATCGAGACCGTCGCCCTTCGAATCGACCGCCACGTCGAGAACGGCCGCCAGGTGGCCGAATTCCTGCGCGCCGACCCGCGGGTACAGGCCGTGAACTACGCGGGATTCGCGGATAGCCCCTACCACGGGCTGGTCCAAAAATACCTGGGGGGACGAGCCTGTTCGCTGCTGACTTTCGATGTGCGCGGCGGCTTGCCGGCCGGCATTCGCTTCTACGACGCGCTCAAGCTGTTCAAGCGGCTGGTGAATCTGGGCGACGCGAAATCGCTCGCCTGCCACCCGGCTTCGACCACGCATCGGCAGATGACGCCCGCAGAGCAACTGGCCGCGGGCGTCGGTCCGGGAAGCATCCGATTGAGCGTCGGCATCGAGCACATCGACGACATCCTCGCGGATCTCGACCAGGCACTCGCCGCCGCCGCCTAGATGACCATTCCGAAACCCGTTCCCGCCCTGTTCCCGTCGCGCGCGGAGCGCGGCCGCCTGGAGGGCTGGCTCACGCAGCAGCTCCAGGAGGCCCTCACGCGCGTGCAGGCCGGTCCGGTGACGCCCTCCATCGATATCCCGCGCTTTCGCGCCGAGCTCGAGGCCATGGATTTCGAGCAACCGCGTGCGCTCGAGGAGGTGCTCTCCTGGAGCATCGAGCGCATGGAACACGGCATCGTGCAGATGTCGAATCCGCGCTACTTCGGCCTGTTCAACCCGGGCGCGAGTTTCCCCGCGCAGTGCGCGGATCGGATCATCGGCGCTTTCAACCCGCAACTGGCAAGCTCGGCGTCCTCTCCGATGCCGGTGGCGCTCGAGAGCTACCTGATCCGGGCGGTGGCGCGGCGCGCCGCCATGGGCGCGAACGCCACCGGGCATTTCGCCACGGGCGGATCGGAAGCGAACTATACGGCGCTCATCTGCGCGCTGACCGCCGCGCACCCGGGCTTCGCCCAGGATGGCGCACGCGCCCTGCCGGGCGCGCCGCGGTTCTACACGTCGCGCGAATGCCACATCGCCTGGCTGAAAATCGCCCATCAGGCGGGCGTGGGACGCGCCGCTCTGCGGCTCATCGACACGGACGGCGGCGGCAGGATGGATCCCGCGGCGCTCGCGCGCGCCATCGCCGAAGATCGCGCGGCGGGCGCCGTCCCCGTGATGGTCGTGGCCACCGCGGGCACCACCGGCGGCGGCATGATCGACCCGCTGCACGCCTGCGCCGACATCGCGGCGCGCGAGCGGCTCTGGTATCACGTCGATGCCGCCTGGGGCGGATCGGCGCTCGCCTCCGATCGCCTGCGCGGGCTGTTGTCGGGGATCGAGCGCGCCGACTCGATCATCATCGATGCCCACAAATGGCTGGCGACCACCATGGGATGCGCATTGTTCATCACGACCCGGGGCGAGCTGTTGTCAGAGGCCTTTCACGCCTCCACGAGCTTCATGCCCTCGAGCGTGGCGAGCGTCGATCCGTATCTCAACAGCGTGCAGTGGTCGCGCCGCTTCATGGGCTTGCGGCTGTTTCTCGCGCTCGCGGCTGCGGGATGGTCGGGGCTCGGCGCGCACGTCGAGCGCTCCATTGCGGTGATCGCGCGCGTCCGGGAGAAGCTCGAGGCGCTCGGCTGGACGGTCGCCAACGCTTCCGAGCTCGCGGTGCTCGATGTGCTTCCGCCCGGAGGGCGGGAGGTGCGCGCGCTCGTGCGCCAGGTGGTGTCCTCGGGCCGCGCCTGGGTGGCGCCGACGACGTTCGAGGGCCGCGACGTGGTGCGGATCTGCGCAACCAACGGCGAGACCTCGGATGGGGACGTGGAAGAGCTGGTGGCGGCGCTCAAGTCCGCCGCATGCTGAGCATTTTTCCGACCAATGCCTGGATCGAGCTCACAGATTGGAAATTCTCGGGCGTGATGTCGGACTGTGGAATGGCGATGTCGAACTCGAGCTCGACGGCCAGCATCAGGTTGACCATCTTCAGCGAGCTGATGCCGAGCTCACTCAGCTGCGTGGCCACGGGAAAAGGCGCCGGAAACACCGCGGCAGAGCCGGAAACCTGCTTGACCAGCGCTATCAGCCGGTCGCACACTTCATCGGGCCGCGTGTCCACTCGATCGGTCTCCTCCAGGGAAAGACCGCGGATCATACCGTGTCGCTCAACGAGCGTCGAAGCTTTACATATCGCCGTTATTTCAGCGCACTATGTCACCAACCCGGAATTTTTCGGTCAACCGGCCTGTCGGCTCGGGCGGCGGGCTCTCATAATGCGGGACCTTTAAAGCCTAGACCCACCGGTCAAATCGAGAACCTATGGAAGCCCAACGAATTTCGACCCCCGGCGCCCAGATTTTGAGCACCGGCACCGGCGCATACAGCCGCGCGCGCGCGGGTTGCCGCCGAGGCCGCCGCACAGCATGCCGCAGCGGTCGATTCAGCCGCGCGCTTCCCGGCGGAGGCTTTCGCGGAGATCCGCAAACAGCGGCTGCTCGGCATCATGGTGCCCCCCGCGCTCGGCGGCGAAGGCGCAACGGTCGCCGAGGTCGCCGATATCTGCTTCATTCTCGGTCAGGCCTGCGCCTCGACGGCGCTGATTTTCGCAATGCACCAAATCAAGATGGCCTGCATCATCCGCCATGCCAAAGGCAGCGCGGCGTTGGAGCGGATTCTCAAGCAGATCGCGGGCGAGCAGCTGCTGATGGCCTCCTCGACCACCGAGGGTCAGGCGGGAGGCAACGTGCGCTCCAGCGAAGCCGCGATCGGCCACGAGGGCGAGGAGATCACGCTCGAGCGCAAGGCGACCGTCATCTCCTATGCCGTCGAGGCGGATGGGCTGGTCACGACCGCACGACGCGCCGCTGATGCCGCCGCCTCGGATCAGGTGCTGTTGGTGTTGCTCAAGAAGGACTACACCCTGGATCGGGTGCAGTCCTGGGACACGCTCGGCATGCGCGGCACGCACAGCGAGGGGTTCGCGCTCCACGTGAGGGCCTCCGCTCAGCAGGTGATGCCCGAGCCGTACGAGAAGATCCATGCCCAGACCATGGTGCCGCATGCCCATATCCTGTGGGGATCCGTCTGGGCGGGCGTCGCCGCGGCCGCCACCATCAAGGCGCAGGCCTTCATCCGCAACGCGCTGCGCAGCTCGGGCGGTCAGATGCCGCCGGGCGCCGCCCATTTCACCAAGGCGGCGTCGTCGCTGCGCACGCTCAGAAGCGTGTTGAATTCGGCGCTGCGCAGCTATCAGGCGGCCCTGTCCGACGAGAAGTCCGTCACTGCGCTCGAGTTTCAATCGATGATCACGCTCACCAAAGTGCAGGCCTCGGAGCTCGCGGTCGAGACGGTGCTCGCGGCGCTGCGCGCCTGCGGGCTGTCCGGCTTTCGCAACGACAGCGAGTTCAGCATCGGGCGTCATTTGCGGGACATCCTGTCGGCGCCGCTGATGATCAACAATGACCGCATCCTCGCCAATCTCGCGATGACCTCGGTGATGACGGCCCTGCCCACGACTGTCAGTGGCTGAGCCAACGGAGGACCGAAGCCAAGTGAACGCTCCAAATACCGCTTCGGCGGCCGCTACGTCCGACCCGCTTGGCGATCTGGCGCCCGCCTTGTTCAGGCCTATGGGCGTGGACGGCGTATACGCGCGCAGCGCGCTCTACGTCGACGTCACGGAGCGGCTCGAAAGCTACATCACCCGGCTGCGTGAGCCCGAGGCCGAGGTGATGCGTTTCCCGCCGGTCATGAGCCGCAAGCAGCTCGAGAAATCCGGTTACCTCAAGAGCTTCCCCAACCTGCTCGGATGCGTGTGCGCCTTGCACGGCAGCGAGCCCTCGATCCGCGCCGCCGCCGACCGGCATGAGGCGGGCGGCGATTGGACGGAGTCTCTCTCCGCCTCGGACCTCGTGCTCTCGCCCGCCGCGTGCTATCCGGTGTATCCGATCGCCGCGGCGCGCGGCCCGCTGCCTGCCGGCGGCCTGCAATTCGACATCGAAGCCGACGTGTTCCGGCACGAGCCCTCGAAGAGCCTGGACCGCCTGCAGTCGTTCCGCATGCGCGAGTTCGTGCGTATCGGCTCGCCGCAGGAAATCGTCGAGTATCGCGAGCGCTGGCTCGCGCGCGCGCCGCAGATCGCGGCCGATCTGTCGCTGCCGCATGCGATCGACGTGGCCAGCGACCCCTTCTTCGGCCGGGTGGGCCAGATGATGGCGGTCAGTCAACGCCAGCAGGCGCTGAAATTCGAAATGCTGATCCCCTACCATGCGGGCGCGACGCCCACCGCGTGCATGAGCTTCAACTACCATCGGGACCACTTCGGTCAGGTCTGGAGCATGCACGATCAGCACGGCGAGCCCGCGCACACGAGCTGCGTCGCATTCGGCATCGATCGGCTGGTGGTCGCCCTGTTCGCGAATCTCGGACTCGATCTCGATCGGTGGCCGGCGGTGACGCGGCGCGCGCTCGCGCTGTAGGCCGGCCGGGCCGCGACAGCCTTGCCGCTCGATCCGCGCGTCAAGCGATTCCTGGATGCCTTGGCGGCGGGGAATCCGCCGAGCGCGCGCACCGTCAGCGTCCCCCAACGCCGCGCGCAGCTCGTCGAGCTCATGAAGCTCGGCGGCGCGGAAGTCTCCGTCGGGCTCGTCGAAGACGGGACGATCCCGGGTCCCGCAGGTCCGATCTCCATCCGCGTGTACAGTCCCGAGCTCAAAGAGCCGCTCGACGCAGCTTCCCGCGCCGCTCCTGCCGGGCCTGATTTATTTACATGGCGGCGGCTTGGTCGCCGGGTCGATCGACACGCACGCCCCGATCGGCCGGGCGCTGTGCCACTCGAGCGGATGCCGGGTCGTCGCCGTCGACTACCGGCTGGCGCCGGAGCATCCATTCCCTGCCGGCCTCGATGACACCAGGGCCGCCATCGCCTACGTCCTGTCGCACGCGGCACACTTCGGCATCGATGCCGCCCGGCTCGGGGTGTGCGGCGACTCGGCCGGCGGCACGCTGGTCGCGGCCGCCTGCCACGACCTCGCACGCTCGGGCGGCGCAAAGCCGGCGCTGCAGCTGTTGATCTGCCCGATCCTCGATTACAGCCGCCGCTCGGGTTCGCGCGCCGATTTTGTCTCGGGGTACTTGATCGACCAGGACACGCTCGATCACGACCTGGAGCACTACGCGCCGCGGGGCGCCGATCCCAAGGATCCCCGTATTTCACCGCTCCTCGCCGAAGACCTCTCGGGTGTCCCGCCGACGATCGTGCACACCGCCGAGTTCGACCCGCTGCGCGATGAAGGTCAAGATTATTTCCGGCGACTGAGCCAAACCGGATCGGCGCTGGCCTATACTTGCCACCCGGGTATGATCCATCTCTTTTATGGGCTGGGTGCGGTCATCCCCTACGCCCGCACCGCATTCGAGAAGATGGGTGCGGAGATTCGAGCCGCGCTGAATGACCCGGGAGCAATTGAGTGACCGAACGCGCCGCAGCAGAACGCATGGTGCGCGACTTGCACATGGCCCGACTCGCAGGGGATCTCGCGGGCATGTGCCGCCTATTCGCCGATCATGGCCGATTCGAAATTGCCGGGGCGAGCGCGGACAAACCCATTGCGATTCGCGCCGAGAGCCTGGCCGACTTTCGTCCGTGGCTTGCCATGATGGCCAAGGTGTTCCGGCTGACCGACTATCACCTGATTTCGCTCGTGATCGAAGGAGCTCGGATCTCGGCGCACTGGCGGGTCAATATCTTTTCCAAGGTCACGGGCGTGACCGTGCCCACCGAGCTCGTCGACCTGCTGGAAATTCGGGACGATCGCATCCAGTCGTACAGCGAGTTCTTCGTCCCGCGCTGAGCGCTTCGCACGTCGCTGGGCGGCATCGACTTCCTACAGACCCAGCGAAAACGACATCTGGCCGCCCGCCGGAACCGGCGGCCGGAATTTGGCGCAATCGAGCTCGTACCGGCCTTGCGCGGACTCGAGCCCCAGCTTGCGCACGGCGAGGTCGAAACGCGCGCGCAGCAGCTCTGCATAGGGACCCGTTCCCCTCATGCGCACGCCGAACTGCGAATCGTAATCCTTGCCGCCGCGCGCCTGGTTGATCAACGACATGACGTGGGCCGCACGCTCAGGGTAGTGATCGTGAAGCCACTCGCGAAAGATGATCTTCAGCTCGTGCGGCAACCGCAGCAGCACATAGCCGGCGGACCGCGCCCCCGCATCGGCGGCGGCCTTCAAAATGTCCTCCATCTCGTGATCGGTGATCGCCGGAATGACCGGCGCGACCAGCACCCCGACGTGCACTCCTGCCCGGGAGAGCTCGCCGACGACGCGCAGGCGCGCGAGCGGCGAGGCGGTGCGCGGCTCGAGCGTGCGCTTGATCTCATCGGTGAGCGAGGTGATGCTGAGCATCACCGATACCAGGCGGTCCCTGGCGAGGTCCTGCAGCAGATCGAGGTCCCGCAATACCAGCGAGCTTTTCGTGACGATGGTCACGGGATGGCGGCAGCGCGCGAGCACGGCGAGGATGCCGCGCGTCACCTCGAGTCTTTTCTCGAGCGGCTGGTAGCCGTCCGTGTTGATGCCGAGCGCAATCGGCTTGCAGACGTAGTTGGGCTTGGCGAGCTCCGCCTCGAGCAACTCGACCGCGTCCGCCTTGTAGAAGAGCTTGGTCTCGAAATCGAGCCCGGGCGACAGGCCGAGATACGCATGGCTCGGCCGCGCGAAGCAATACACGCAGCCATGGCTGCAGCCTCGATAGGGATTGATGGATTGCTCGAAGCCCACGTCCGGCGAATCGTTGGTGGAAATGATGCCGCGGGCGCGATCCGGCAAGACCGTCTCCGCGACGCTATCCGGCGTTTCCTCCCGGTACCAGCCGTCGTGCGTTTTCTCGATCGATAGCGCATCGAATCGACCGCTGGGATTGGATGCGGCGCCGCGCCCCTTGAGCGGCTGATGACCGAGAAAATTGCGCGGCATGGGCAAACTCTACGCGGCCGTCACCGCGCCGTAAATCCAGTACTCGCGCAAGCCCGGTACTGTATACGCGTGCCGGGCGGCCCCGCGCTGTAGGACGGGCGACGACATCGCCACGCGCGCTCCGCCCCTGCAAAGCCCAATGTCCGCGCCCCAAAATCGAGCTTTCAATAGGACATCGTGCCAACGAGCAGGAGTCGACCATGAAGGTGCTATTTAGCGCGGTCCTGGCCGCCGGACTATTGGCCGGCTGCATCAGCAGCAGCAGCCCGCCTCCCCCTGCCAGGACCACCGTCGTCGTGCCGCAGGGCAGCGGCGCTACCGTCGTCTGCCAAAACGGCAATCCGCCGCCCTGCGATTGACGCAACCCCTGGTGGCAGCTTGCGTACCTGACGCCACAGTTGCGCAGCGACCAACGTCAATCGGCTGCGAATGGGGAGCCCGCAAGACGGTTGCGGCCAGGGGCGCCGGCAGTGCCTGCACGGAAAAGCCCACATCGATGTGCCAGCGTCTTCGAGCGACGTACAGCGTGATCGGGGCGGCATCGGCGTGCGCTGAGGGTCCGGGGGCTGCTCAAGTCCGGGGCTGGAATGGCCGCCGCCGTGGGGCCGGTCGCGGCGCAAGCCGCGATCAGGGTGGCTGCGAGCAGCATGGCCGCCCGGATCAGACCGTTGCGCATCCCGCGGCATCCTGCCTATGGAAACCTCGCCCCGCAAGCCGTAGGCTAGCCCATCGGCCGCCCCGCGCAGGCCGCGATCGAGGGGAAGCTCCATGCCGACCAAGTTCCGTGTCCGCGCGAATTGCACCCGCGCGCTGTGCGCGGCGATTCTCCTATGCGGGGGCGCCTTCGCCGCCGACGCGTCATTCTCGCCCGCGAACGCCGAGTTCGGGGGTCAGTGCGCCGAGGCTCTGTCGGAGGGTCGCCACGTGAGCACCAATTGCTCGGTCACCTGGATCGACAAGGACGGCAAGACCTATTGCTTCAGCAACGCGGACGCCAAGCAGGCGTTCATGCGGAATCCCGCCGAGAAGCTCGAGCGCGCGCGCGAGTTCATGGCCGCGGGCAACGTGGAGGCGACGGAGACCGCCATGCAGGACTTCGTGGCGGCCGACGCGGAGGCGGTCGTCAAGCAGGCCATCGACGCGAAGCTCAAGGCGAACGGCGGGGTGTTTCCGCTGGACGATGCTCTGAACGGCGATCATTTGAAGCTCGCGCTCGACGGCGTCGATTTCACCCGCACCATCGACGGCTACGGCTTTTTCCCCGACGTGAAATTTCACGATGCCGCCGACGCCAAAAAGAAGTACTTGATCGATTTCTGGGTCGTGCCCGTCGGCAAGCAATTGCAAATTCAGGAGATCCGCATCTACAAGGCTCCGCTCCAGGTGGATTCGGACTGGACCCTCATGGCGCGCCAGCCGGTGCCGTGGTGGTGGATTCCCGCATCGGAGCATCCCGGGCACCTGGCCACCAAGCGGGGCTGGGAGGTGATGTCCGCCGTCGAGCGGAACGCGCTCCTCGAAGCCGCGAAGAACAACGGCGTTTTCAAGATCAAGGACGACAAGACGGGCAAGGAGCTCGCGCTCGAATTCGTCGACACGCATCAACCGGTGCGGCAGCTGGACGGCGACGGGCATTATTTCGCCTGCACCGATTTTCGCGTCGCCGGCACCAAGGACCAGATCTACGACATCGATTTCTGGGTGAGCGACAAGGACGGCGTGATGTCGGTGGACCAGGCGAAAGTGCACAAGGTGCCGGAGCTCAAGGACGGCCAGTGGGTTCAAGTGCCGCGCTACGAGTGGAAGGATCTGGGCAGCTCGCACGTCGTGCCCTGAGCGGGCGCGCGCAGCGCCTTACTTGGCGTACGGGAATTCGGAGGTCGGGCGGGGCTTCGCGATATGAAAGCCCTGGGCAAAGCCGATCCCCAGACGGCCGAGCTCGGCGAGGACTTCCGCCGACTCGACGCGCTCGGCGATGGTCTGGATCCCCATGGCCTTGCCGACCTGGCTGATCGCCTCGACCATGCTTCGGTCGACCGGGTCGCGGGTGACGTTCTCGATGAACTGCCCATCGATCTTGAGGTAATCGACCGGCAGGGTCTTCAAGTACATGAATGAGGACAGTCCGCTGCCGAAGTCATCGAGCGCGAAATGACATCCGCGGGACTTGAGCTCGCGCATGAAGTACACCACGTTGCCGAGGTTCGCGATGGCCGCCGTCTCGGTGATCTCGAAGCACATTGCGCCGGGCACGAGTTCCAGTGCGGAGAGCTCCGCAATCAGATACTCGAGGAAGCGCTCGTCGTTGAGCGACGTTCCTGACAGGTTGACCGCGATCGTGTACGGCTTGACGCCGGAGGCGATGCGATGCACGACTCGATCGAGGGCCTGGCGCACCACCCAACGATCGATCGAGGGCATGACGTTGTAGCGCTCGGCCGCGGGTATGAACTCCGCCGGCGCCACCAGCACACCGGATTCGTCACGCAGCCGCAGCATGAGCTCGAAGTGCTCGCGCGCCCCCGCATTGCCGCCGATGGGCACGATCGGCTGATAGAACAGCTCGAAGCGTCCCTCATCCCCCGCGCGGGTCAGCTTCGACACCCAGTGCATCTCCCGATGGCGCTCGGGCATGTTGTCGGGCTTGTAGAGCTGCACACGGTTGCGGCCGAGGTCCTTCGCCGAGTAGCAGGCGACATCCGCCGCGCTCATCACGCTCGCGACCGTGGGCGTTTCGGCGGTGATCTCCACGATGCCGATGCTCACGCCGACCGCGAGCACGCCGTCCTGCCAGACGAACCGATAATCGCGAATCGCCTGGCGCAATTGTTCGGCCACGCGCAGCGCCTGATCGAGCGAGCAGCTCGCGAGCAGGATGCCGAACTCATCGCCGCCGAGCCTCGCCAGCGTGTCGCCGTTGCGGACCCGGGACTGCAGGAGCCCCGTGATCTGCCGCAGCAGCTGATCGCCCGCCGGGTGGCCGCAGGTGTCGTTGATCAGCTTGAATTGATCCAGATCCAGATAAAGCAGGGCCTGACGCGAGCTTGATTCCTGGCGCACGCTCTCCACGGCCGCGGTCAGGCGGTTCTCGAACTCGCGCCGGTTGATGAGGCCGGTGAGCGCGTCGTGGCTCGCCTGGTAATGCAGGGCCCGGTGCAGCCGCCGCTCCTTGCTCACATCGTGGAACACCATGACCGCGCCGATCAGATTCCCGGCGCGGTCGCGGATCGGGGCCGCCGAGTCCTGGATGGCGATCTCCTGGCCGCGCCGGGAGATGAGCGCGGTGTGCTGCGTGAGCCCGAGCACCTGCCCCTCGCGCAGGCACCGCATGATGGGGCTCTCGCCTGCCTCGCGCGTGCTCTCATCGACCACCGTCAGCACGTCGCCCATCAACCGTCCCTGCGCCTCGCGGTTCTCCCAGCCCGTCAGGCTCTCCGCCACCGGGTTCATGTAGTCGATGCGCCCCTCGGAGTCCGTGGTGATCACCGCATCGCCGATCGACTGCAGCGTCACCTGCGCGCGCTCCTTGGCCTGGAACACGGCGGTCTCGGCCTTCTTGCGCTCGGTGATGTCGGCGATCGTGCCCTCGTAGCCGGTGATCCGGCCGTGCTTGTCGCGCACCACCCGCCCGTTGTCCACCACCACGATCATGCTGCCGTCCTTGCGCCGCAGGACGTACTCGTCGTTGCGCACCTCCCCTTCGCTCTCCATGCGCCTCATGTACGTGTCGCGATCGCTCGGATACCAGTAGAGCGAGGCGGCGGGGACCTCATAGATCTCCTCCGCCGAGGAGAATCCCAGCATCTGCACGAAAGCGGGGTTCGCGACCAGAACCTTGCCGCTGCGGGTGGTTCGGTACACCCCTTCCATGACGCCCTCGAACAAGCCGCGGAACTTGGCCTCGCTCTCGCGCAGCGCATTCTCCGCGCTGCGCCGTTCGATCGCGATGCCGGCGATTTGCGTCATGCGCGACATGAGCTCGTGATCGCGCGCCGAGGGCACCCCGGCATGGCGTTGATAGACTGCAAAGGTGCCGAGCACCTGCCCGTCGGACGCGAGGATCGGCGCGGACCATGCGGCGCGCAAGCCGGCGAAGGCGGCGGCGTCGCGGCGAAATTCCCAGAGTGCGTCGGTCTCGATGTCGGCGACCGTCACCTGGCGCGACAGATACACGGCGGCGGCGCAGGAGCCGAAACGGATGCCGATCGGCGTTCGATCCATCGCGGCGACGAACTCGCGCGGCAGGCTCGGCGCCACGCCGAAGGAAAGCACCTGCCGCTCCGGCTCGAACAGGCTGATGGCGCAGCGCCCGCCGAGCACCACGCGTTCGATGACCTCTCCGATGGCCTCGAGGGCCATGGTCAGCGGCGCATTGGCGGCGATCTTCTCGAACACGCGCCGCTCGCCCGCCGCGATCGCTTCGGCGCGCTTGCGCTCCGTGATGTCGGTGATGCTCGCCCGTATCAGGCGGCGGTTGGAGCTCGGCAGGCGCACGAAGCGGACCTCGCACGGCATGGTCTGCCCGAGCGAATCGCAGTGGACCCACTCGAACACCGGGGTTTGCCCGGCCAGCGCACCGTCGATGTAGCCGCGCGGCACCCCGAATGAGGGGCTGCCATCGGACTGCCGAAGCGGCGTGATCTTGTCGGGGCCGCTCGCGAGCAGCGCCGCGCGATCGGTCTTGAAGAACCGGCAGGCGTTGTCGTTTACGTCCACGAAGCGGCCGCTGTCCACATCGAAGACCAGGATCGCCTCGGGAGCGTTCTCCACCAATGTGCGGTAGCGCGCCTCGCTCTCGCGCATGGATTGCTCGGCGAGATGCCGCTCGGTGATGTCGCGGATGCACACGATGTAGCCGTCGCGGCGATTGAGGCTCGCCTTGCTCACCGCGATTTCCAGCGCGACGCGCGTGCCATCCTTGGTTTTGCCCCAGGTTTGATGCGCGGCCAGATCGACGTGGGTGTCGTCGATCTTCGCCGCGCAGCGCTCGAGAAAGGGCAAGAGGCCGGCCGCGTCCACCTCGGGCAGCAGGTAGTCGAGCTTGCGCCCCAGAATCTCCGCCTGCGCATAGCCGAAGATGCGCTCGCCGGTGGGGTTGAAGGTCTCGATGTGAGCCCGGTCGTCGACCGTGACGATGGCCTCCTTGACGTTGTCGAGGATCGCCTGAAGATGCGTCGCGCTCTGCTCGCGGATCTCGCGCGTGAGCGCCTGGGCCTCGTCCGACATCAGCTGCATGGAGCGCACGATCCCGCGCCGCTCCGAATCCATGCGGTCGTACTGCGCGCTCACCGAATCGAGGAGCACGCTCAGATCAAGCTCGCCCCGTCCCCCCGCCTCGGCCAATTGGCGCTCGAGCAGCCGGTTCAGGCTCTCCGGGGCGGGTGCAAAAACGGCAGCCGCGATATCGCGTGACAAGTCTTCGGGTCTCCAGCACTCAATCGCCGGCGCAACCGGGCGAGGCGCATCCCAGCGCTTTGCGCATTTGCGCAGTTCCAGGGCTGAATGTTAGGGAGATCCCGCAACGGCGGTGTGATGGGCGTCTCGGTTCGCCCAATAATCGGTTAAATAATCAGGCGCCCTGGTCGACCGTTTCGCGGCCGGAGCGCTTGCGGTCGATTTCCTTGAGATTGCGCTTGCGCAGCCGCACCGAGGTGGGCGTGATCTCGATCAGTTCGTCATCGTCGATGAACTCCATCGCCTGCTCGAGCGAGAAGCGGATCGGCGGGGTCAAGACCACGTTCTCGTCCTTGCCGGCCGCCCGCATATTGGTGAGCTTCTTGCCCTTGAGCGGGTTGACCACCAGGTCGTTGTCGCGGTTGTTGAGGCCGATGATCATGCCCTCGTAGACTTCCTCGCCCGGGCCGATGCAGAGCCTGCCGCGCTCCTGCAGGCTGAACAGCGAATACGCCAGCGCAACCCCCTGGCCGTTGGCGATCAGCACGCCATTCGGCCGCTGGCCGAGGTCACGCGGCACGACCGGCCCGTAGTGATCGAATACATGGTGCAACAGCCCGGTGCCGCGCGTCATGGTGCGAAATTCGGTCTGAAACCCGATCAGCCCGCGGGAAGGAATCATGTAGTCGAGGCGCACCCGGCCGCGCCCGTCCGCCTGCATGTCCTTGAGCTCCGCGCCGCGGCTGCCGAGCGCCTGCATGATGTCGCCCTGCGCGTCGGAGTCGGCATCCACCGTGACCTGCTCGTAGGGCTCGTGCGCCACTCCATCGATCTGCTTGATCACCACCCGGGGCCGGGACACGGCAAGTTCGTAGCCCTCGCGCCGCATGTTTTCCAGAAGCACGCCCAAGTGCAGCTCGCCCCGGCCGAACACCACGAACTTGTCCGGATCGGCGGTGGGCTCGACGCGCAACGCCACGTTGTGGATCGATTCGCGGTCGAGCCGCTCGCGGATCTGGCGGCTGGTGACGAATTTGCCCTCGCGCCCGAGGAAGGGCGAGGTGTTGACCTCGAAGGTCATGCTGATGGTCGGCTCATCGACGGTGAGGCTCGGCAACGGCTCGACGTTCGCCGGGTCGCACAGGGTGTCCGACACCTTCGGCTCCGGTATGCCGGCGAACGCCACGATGTCGCCCGCGCTCGCGCTCTCGACCTCGATGCGGGTCAGCCCGTGAAAGCCCAATATCTGTGTGATTCGTTCGGGGCGCTGGCGGCCCTCGCGGTCGACGACGGTCACCGCCATGCCGCGGCGCAGGGTGCCGCGCTTGATGCGACCGATGCCGATGGCGCCGACGTAGCTCGAATAATCGAGCAGCGTCACCTGCAGCTGCAGCGGGCCGTCCACATCGACGTCCGGCGGCGGACAATGATCGACGATGGTCTTGAACAAGGGCTGCATGTCGCCCTCGCGAACCGTCGAATCCAGTCCCGCGAAACCGCGCAGGGCCGAGGCGTAAATGACGGGGAAATCCAGCTGCTCATCCGTCGCACCGAGGCGGTCGAACAGATCGAAGGTCTGATCGAGCACCCAGCCGGGACGCGCCTCGTCGCGGTCGATCTTGTTGATCACCACGATGGGCCGAAGTCCATGCTTGAACGCCTTTTGCGTGACGAAGCGGGTCTGGGGCATGGGGCCGTCGACCGCATCCACCAGGAGCAGCACGCAATCGACCATGGCGAGCACGCGCTCCACCTCGCCGCCGAAGTCCGCGTGCCCCGGCGTGTCGACGATATTGATCCGATAATCGCCCCAGTTGATCGCCGTATTCTTGGCGAGAATGGTGATGCCGCGCTCCCGCTCGAGAACGTTCGAGTCCATGATCCGCTCCTGCAGGTCCTTGCGGGCATCGAGCGTGCCCGATTGGCGCAAGAGCTGATCGACGAGGGTGGTCTTCCCATGATCGACGTGCGCGATGATGGCGATGTTGCGAAGTTGGAGCGTCACGGCAGACCTTGAAGAGTGGGGACGAAACCGCCCATTATAGGCCTAACCCGCGTTCCCTGCCGAATGTTTTACCGGCCCGGTCCGCGAGCGCCGGGCACGCCTCTCGATAGGCTAACCCGCGGGAGAGGCCGGTGCCGACCGCGCTGCCGCGGCCACGATCAGCGGCACCGTGAAAATGCGCGTGTCCGCCAATTGATCGTGCTTCAGATTCACGGTGAGCGTCAACAGGAACACACCCTCCGCGGTGGGGGTCAGCCGGATGCTGCGACGATAGACCTGCTCCGGCTCCAGCGAGGCAAACTCGAACTTATTCTCGCCGGCGGGCACCTGCAGACTTTCCGGCCCGCTCACCTCCACCGTCGCCGGGCCGGCTGGTTCGCGCGGCAGCAGCGCGATCGTGATTTCCAGCGGCTCGCCCTGCACGGGCCTTTCGAGCAGGTCGAACTTGAGCCCCACCGGGGCCTGCGACTTGCCTTGAGTGGTGGCCTCAACCATCCCCGCAGTCAGCTCCTCCACGGTGGGTCCGCGCTGCGCCGCAACCGGCGCCGCGTGCCGAACCGTCGACTTGGGGCTGGCGGAGCCGCCGGACTCGCGCTGGCAACCGGCCGCCAAGACCAGCGCGCATAAGGTGAATGTTCCAATTTTCATGCGGTACCTATGATCCCCGAGAGGATCATCCTCAAATACGACCCTGTTCACAACTCGAGCGGCGGCTCCAGCACCTGCGCGAGCTGATCCTCGAGTGCGCGATAATGCTCCTCCCAGTAGCGCGGGGTGCCAAACCAGGGAAAAGCCAGCGGAAAGGCCGGATCGTCCCAGCGCCGCGCGAGCCACGCCGAATAGTGGATCATGCGCAGCGCCCGCAGCGGCTCGATCAACGCCAGCTCGCGCCGGTTGAACGGCAGGAACTGCTCGTATCCGCGCAACAGATCGATGAGCTCCACGGCCATTTCCTCGCGGTTTCCCGCGATCAGCATCCAAAGGTCCTGGATCGCGGGGCCGGTCACGCAGTCGTCCAGATCGACGAAATGCGGGCCCGCGTCGGTCCATAGGATATTGCCGCGGTGACAGTCCCCGAGAATGCGCCCTGTGCTCGTGCCGCGCCAGCCGCGCGCGCGATCCTCCACTTCCTCGAGCAGGGTGTCGGTCAGATCGGCGTATTTGTCGGCCAGGTAATCCGGCATCCAGTCGCCGTCGAGCACGAAATCGCGCGCGCCTCGCCCGAGATCCTGGATGCTGAGTTCGGGGCGCTCCCGGAAAGGCACCGCACGGCCCACCGCGTGAATTCGGCCCAGAAACCGCCCGACCCACTCCCTCTCGTGCGTCGTGCCGAGCTCGGGCCAGCGGCCGCCCCGGCGCGGAAACACCGCGTAGCGATAGCCCTTGTGAAAATGCAGGGTCTCGCCCCCGCTCGACAGCGGCGCCACCACCGGTATCTCCTGGGCGGCGAGCTCGGCGGCGAACGCGTGCTCCTCGCGGATGGAGGCATCGCTCCAGCGGCCGGGCCGGTAAAACTTCGCCACCACGGGATCGGCGTCCTCGACCCCCACCTGGTAGACCCGGTTCTCGTAGCTGTTGAGCGCCAGCACGCGCCCGTCGCAGCGGAACCCCACCGCCTCGATCGCGTCCAAAACAGCCTCGGGCGACAGCTCGGAATAGGGTGCTTCGATGGTCATGCGGGGAATTCTACAGATATGACGCCGTCGCTCCGCGCCCGGCCCCTTAAGCTAGAATGCCCGCCATGCGATTGCCCCGACCCAAGTCACTGAGCGGCCTCATGCTGATCGGCTTCACGATCGTCGCGGCGCCGCTGTTGTTCGCGATCGTGAATGCCGCCGTGCAGATGAACCGCATGTCGAGCCGCAGCGAGCAGTTGGTGGTGCGCGGCGTGCAGAGCACGCGCAACAATCAGCGCATGTTCGTCGAGATCGCCTCGCTCGAGCGCACCGCGCGGCTCTACCAGATCCTGCCGAACAACGAGCTCTTGGAGGCCTACGCGCGCAACCACCGGCTGCTCGAAAACACCCTCGACGAGCTTCTCACCCTGCCGCTCGACGCGCAGGCGCAAGCCGATCTGAACGCCCTCAAGGGCGACGCCGAGCATGCGTGGGCGGAGATCAAGGCGGCGCCGCCGAACTCGTCGCGCATGAGCGATCTGGTGAGCTCCTACGCGCAGATGTCGGACAGCGCGACCCGGATCTCGAGCCGCGTCAGCGGCCAGATCGACCATGATCTCACCGCCTTGCAGAAGTCGGCCGAGCTCGCGCAGCAGAATCTTTTCTGGCGCACGCTCCTCCTGGTGCCGATGACCCTCGCCGTCGTCGGCGTGTTCACCTACCTGTTCGGCAGGCCGATCCGGGCCATCGACCGATCCATCAGCGAGCTCGGCCGCGGCACCTTTTCCCGGCCCATCGCGATCCGCGGGCCGGCCGACCTGGAGCGCCTGGCGGCGCAGCTCGAATGGCTCCGGGTCAGGCTTTTGGAGCTTGCGCAGGAAAAGAATCGATTCTTGCGACATATGTCGCATGAACTGAAGACGCCTCTCGCGAATATTCGCGAGGGAACCGAACTATTGATGGATGGGGCAGTCGGTGAGCTGCAAAGCGCCCAGCGCGAGGTGGCGGGCATATTGCGCGAGAACGGAATGAAGCTTCAAAGACTCATTGAAAACTTGCTGTCGTTCAGCGCCTGGCAGGCCAAAAGCGTGGGCCTCGAGGTGTCGGAATTCAAGTTGCGTCCGCTGATCAAGTCGGTCCTGGAGAACCAACAGCTCACGCTGGTCGCGCAGCGCGTGCGGCTCGACGTGCAGGTGGAGGATCTCACGCCGCTCGCCGACCGCGGAAAAATACGCCTCATCCTCGACAATCTTTTGTCGAATGCGATCAAGTTCACACCGCGCGGCGGCACGATCTCGATCCACGCCAGAAGCGAGCGCGAGCAGCTGGTGCTCGACGTCATGGACTCCGGCCCGGGGATCCCGGTCGAGGAGCGCAACCGCATCTTCGAGGCCTTCTATCAGGGGAAGACACCCCAGGGCGGCCACGTGAAGGGCACCGGGATCGGACTGTCCGTGGTGACCGAATTCGTCAACGCGCACGGCGGCAGCATCGAAATCCTCGAGGCGCCGGCCGGCGGCGCGCATTTCCGCGTGCGTCTCCCCCTGCGCCATGCGGCGCCCGCCCAACGTGAAAAGGCTCATGCGGCTTAAGCTGCGGCGCTCTGCCCTCCCGCTCCTGACCCTGTGCGCCCTGTGCGGCTGCGCGGCCATGGGCGGCTCGTCGGGCGCCAAGGCGCCCCCGCCCTCGGAACCGGATCACAAACCCGAACCGGGCCCGATCACCCCGCTGCTCGACTTGATGAGCGCCCTGCCCAAGGGCGATCCGGCCCGGCAGGCCGAGCTGTTCCAGTCCGCCAAGGAATCCGCCTCGCTGTCGCCGACCACCAGCAACCGGCTCCGATACGCCCTCGCCCTGGCCATACCCGGTCACAGCGGCTCCGATCCCGTCGCCGCACAGCGACAGTTGTCGGAACTGCTCGCCAGGCCTGAAACTCTGCTCCCGGATGAACGCCTATTGGCCCTGGTAGAGCTTCAAGAAGTCGACCAGCGGCTGGTTTTGCAGGCCGAGAATCAGCGGCTGCGGGACGAGGCGCTGCACGATTCCAAGGACAAACTGCAGTCGATCAACCGTCGGCTGCAGGTCGAATCGGATGAAAACGCCCGTCTGCGCAAGGCGCTGGACGAGGCCCACGCGAAGCTCGACGCGGTGACGCATATCGAGCGGTCCATTAACGATCGCGGGACGAGCGAGCCGCCTCACACGCCCTGATGAACCGCGATGATGCCACCGGAGAGACGCCAGTGAACGCTTATTCAATTGCTTCCACCACCCCCCTCTCGTTCGGGCTGCAACCGAGCACGCGCGACAACTCCTCCACGCAGAAGCGCAAGGCGCGGATTCTGGTGGTCGACGACGACCCGGGCCTGTTGCGGCTCCTGACCATCCGGCTGCGGGCCGAGAACTACGAGGTCGAGGCCGTCGAAAGCGCCGCGGCCGCGCTCGCCGCCTGCACGCGATTCCGGCCCGACCTCGTGATCACGGACCTGCGCATGGACCAGATGGACGGGATCGGCCTGCTCAAGGAGCTGCAGAGCCGCTGGCCGGGACTCAAGGTCATCATCCTGACCGCGCATGGCACGATTCCCGACGCCGTGCATGCCACCCAGAGCGGCGCCTTCGGTTTCTTGACCAAGCCGGTGGACAAGCAGGATTTGCTCGACAACGTGCAAAAAGCGCTCAAGGTGTCCGGCTTCGCGCACGTCGCCGAGGACTGGCGCGCCAACATCATCACCCGCAACCAGCTGATGGAAGACAAGCTCGCCCAGGCCAACATGGTCGCGGGCACCGACGCGCGGGTGCTGATCACCGGCGAGAGCGGGACCGGCAAGGAGATCCTGGCGCGCGCCATCCACGAGGCGAGCCCGCGCCGAAACAAGCCGTTCGCCTGCGTCAACTGCAGCGCCATGGCCGAGAATCTGCTGGAGTCGGAGCTGTTCGGGCATGAGAAAGGCGCGATTCCGGGCGCGACCCGTTCGCAAAAAGGGGTTTTCGAGACCGCCGACGGGGGCACGCTGCTTCTGGATGAAGTGGGCGACATGCCCATGCGATTGCAGGTGAAGCTGCTTCGCGTGCTGCAGGAGAACTCCATCCGGCCCGTCGGAAGCCCCGAGTCCGTCGCGATCAACGTGCGGGTGATCTCCTCGACTCACCGGGACCTGCATCAGCTGATGACGGGCGGTCAGTTCCGCGAGGATTTGTACTACCGCTTGAATGTGGTACACATCGAAGTGCCGGCGCTCGGCCGGCGGCGCGAGGACATCCCGCTCCTGGTCGCGCATTTCCTCGAACAAATCGCCAAGGAGACCGGCCAGCGCAAGATCTACGCACCGGAAGCCGTCGAGCTCCTCGCCACGGCGGAATGGCCGGGCAATGTGCGCCAGCTCTACAACGTGGTCCGCCAGAACGTCGCGCTATCGCACGGCGCCATCATCACCGCCGAGCTCGTTCAACAATCGCTCGGCGGCAACCCGACGCGCCTGCCCTCGTTCGACGAGGCGCGCGATGAATTCACGCGCAACTACCTCTCGCAGATCCTGCAGATCACCACCGGCAACGTGAGTCAGGCCGCGCGCCTCGCCAAGCGCAATCGCACGGATTTCTACAAGCTGCTCTCACGCCATCAGCTGCAGCCGGACGACTTCAAGAAGAGCTGAGGGCGCGCGCTCGAGGTCAGCCGTAGAACTCCGCGACGGCCGCGACCACGTGGGCGAGCTGCGCCTCTGAGAGCTCCGGATAAACCGGCAGCGCCAGCGTCTCGGCGGCGGCGCGCTCGGATTCGGGGAAGTCGCCCTGCTGGTGGCCGAGGTGGGCAAAACATTGCTGCAGATGCAGCGGCACGGGATAGTAGATCTCGGTCCCGATCCCCCGCTCGGTGAGCGCGGCGCGCAGCTCGTCGCGGCGCTCGGCGCGGATGGCGTACTGATTGAAGATGTGGCGGCCGGTCGCGGGCGCGCGCGGGGTGACGATGTGCGGCGCGAGTCCGGCCCGCTCGAACGCGGCGGAATAGTAGGCCGCATTTCGCTGGCGGGCCTCCGTCCAGGCGTCGAGGTGCTTCAGCTTCACGCGCAGGATCGCCGCCTGCAGCTCGTCGATCCGAAAATTACCGCCGATGAACGCGTGGAAATACTTGGGCTTGCCGCCGTGCACCCGCAGCACCCGCATGTGCTCGGCCAGATCCGGATCGTTGGTGGTGCACAGCCCCGCATCGCCGAAGGCACCGAGATTCTTGCTCGGAAAGAACGAGAAGCATCCGATGTCCCCGATCGAGCCGACGCGGGTGCCATCCGAGTACTCGGTGCCGATGGCCTGCGCGGCATCCTCGATGATGCGCAGGCCGTACGCCCGGGCGATGCGCACCAGTGCGTCCATGTCGGCGGACTGGCCGTACAGGTGAACGGGCATGAGCGCACGAATCCGCCCGCCGCTCCAGCGGTTGACGAGCACACCCTGGTCCACGCGGCACTGCCGTTCGATGAACGACTCGACCGCCGCAGCGGATATATTGAAGGTTTCGGGATCGATGTCGCAGAACACCGGCCGGGCGCCGGTGCGCGCGATGGTGCCCGCCGTGGCGAAGAACGTGAACGGCGAGGTGATCACCTCGTCGCCCGCGCCGATGCCGAATGCCATCAAGGCCAATAACAGCGCATCGGTGCCCGAGGAGACGCCGATGCCCGCCGATGAGCCGCAGTACTGCGCCACCTCGGCTTCGAAGGCGCGCACGTGCTCCCCCAGGATGAAATGTTGGCTTGCGCACACACTTTCAATGACGGGAAGCACCTCGGCACGGATCTGCGCGTACTGAGCCTTAAGATCGAGTAATGGAACCTTTGTCATGCAACACTAGAATACCATCGCAGTCAGACGATTTAACAATTGTGGATCCGGTCCGCGCAGTTCGGCAGGAATTGACCGATAATGAGTCATAATTTTGTCGCAGTTCCGCTACGCTCGCCGGGCTTTGCGAGCGCTCGCCTCCCGACGGATGCCAGATGACCCAGCCGGTCCAATTCAGACAAAGTCTTTTGATCGCGTTGTTGACGGGCGCCCAGGCGGTGCTGCCCGCGATCGTCGCCGTCGCCGCGCTGTATGTGACCATCATCGCATTCGGCAGCCAATTCGACCTGCGCTCCTCCGGGATCGTGGTGGTCGCGGTCGTGTGCCTGGTGCTGATCCAGCCGCCGCGCGAAGTGACCGCGCAGTTGACCTCGCCGCGCGTGTCGGCGGTGGTCGATGTGCTGTTCCGCTGGTTTCTGATTCTGGCGGTGCTGCTCGGCATCGCCTACGTGACCAAATCCCCGCTCCAGGCCTATCCGCGCCGCGTGTTCCTCACCTGGGCGGTGTGCACGCCCATGGTGCTCATCGTGGCGACGCTCGCCATGCAGGAATTCATGCGCCGCTTCCTGATGAACGCCTTCGAGGCGCGCATCGCCATCATTGCGGGCTACAACGGCTCGAGCCTGGAGCTCGCCCGGCGCCTGAAGAAGAACCCGGGGATGCGCCTCGAGGTGGCCGGGTTCTTCGACGATCGCAGCACCGACCGGCTCGGCATGGAATCCGACGCGCAGCTCATCGGACCGCTGGCGGATCTCGGCGCCTACGTCAAGCAACATCGCACCGACGTGATCTTCATCGCGCTGCCCATCCGCCACGTGAAACGCGTGATGAACCTCCTGGACGATCTGCGCGACACCACCGCCTCGATCTACTACGTGCCGGACATCTTCGTCTTCGACCTCATTCAAGCGCGTTCCGGCGAGATCCAGGGCATCCCGGTGGTCGCCATGTGCGAGACGCCGTTCTACGGCTACCGCGGCGTGACCAAGCGCCTGACCGATATCGTGTTGTCGGTGATGATCCTGCTTCTGCTCCTGCCGCTGCTCGCCGTGGTTGCAGTGATGGTGAAGGTGAGTTCCCCGGGACCCGTGATCTTCAAGCAGCGTCGCTACGGTCTCGACGGCCGCGAGATTGCGGTCTACAAGTTCCGCACCATGACGGTGACCGAGGACGGCGCGCAGATCCGCCAGGCATCGAAGACGGACAATCGCATCACGCGGATCGGCGGCATCCTGCGCCGCTCCTCGCTCGATGAGCTGCCGCAGCTCATCAACGTGCTCCAGGGCCGCATGAGCCTGGTCGGTCCCCGCCCGCACGCGGTGGCCCACAACGAGGAATATCGAAAGCTCATCAAGGGTTACATGGTCCGCCACAAGGTGCTGCCGGGGATCACGGGTCTCGCGCAGGTCAACGGCTGCCGCGGCGAGACCTCGCAGCTCGAGGAGATGGAGGCGCGGGTCAACTACGACCTGGATTACCTGCGCCGCTGGACACCGATGCTGGATATCAAGATCATCCTGCTGACGGTGGTGAAGATTTTTCGGGACGACAAGGCGTATTGACGATCGAGCGCAACAAACAACAAGACTTCATGCGCGTATTTCGCGCCGCCGGGTATTCCTGGCAGGGACTGAGATCCGCCTGGCTCGAGGAGCGCGCGTTTCGCGAGGAAGTTGCGCTCGCCGTCGTGCTCATCCCGGCTGCCTGCTATCTCGGGCGCAGCGGGCTGGAACGCGCCGCGCTCATCGCGCCGATCTTCCTGGTATTGATCGTGGAGCTGTTGAACAGCGCGCTCGAGGCGATCGTGGACCGCGGCAGCCTCGCCAGAGACCGGCTCGCCGCCATGGCGAAGGACATGGGGTCCGCCGCGGTGATGCTGAGTCTCCTGCTGTTGCTCAGCGTCTGGGTTCTGATCCTTTTGGGGAGATGAGCGGCCCCGCCGCGGGCAGGTGAAATCCTGCGCAGATGTAACCCTCATGGAGCCGATAGGACCCCTCAAAGCGCGGCTCCCGGGCCGCCGAGACCGCCAGAGCGCGGGTGGGCGTTGCGGTCACCGCCTCGACGGCGCCGTCCCACCGGCCCGCACCCGAGCCCGGCAGGGTCACGCACAGATCGGCAAATCTCATCCGCTCTCCGGTGAGCGGATACTGGCATTTGTAGAAGGCCTCCTTGGCCGAGAACACCAGGGTCGCGGCGCAGGCGCGGGCGTCCTCGGGGAGCGATTCGAGCCAGTCCGCTTCGGCGGGCACGCAGATGTGGCGCCACAGCTCGCGTTTCACGCCCCCCGCGGCCTCCACGTCGAGCCCGAGCGAGCCGAAGCGGCGCCGCTCGGCAACCACCGCGGCACCAAACCCTTGGGTGTGGGTGATGCTGCCCACCATCGAATCGGGCCAGACGGGTGCCCGGTCGGGGGCCATCTTGAGCGCAAAGCCGGTGATGCCGAATTGCGCAAGCGCGAGGCGTGCGCAGAGCCGCCCGGCCGCGAATTCACCCACGCGTTTCGGGACCGCCTTCGCGACGCTCAGCGCCTCCTCCGGGTGGAGCAGCGATGAGTCTCCCGCATGGCGCAACTCGGCCGCCGCGACCCCGGGCGGAAACAGCTCCGAAAGCACCGTCGAGAGCGTCGCCGGATTCGGCGCGGCGGCGAGCGGCCGCGTGAACTGCGAATTGATCGGCAATGCGGCGGGATTCCTTTGCCACCAACACCTTAGAATGGCTAAGCTAACATCATGACATCCCTGTGGGAATCAGTGGCGGCGCGAGGAGCGAGCGGCCGCGGCGCATTTCATGCCCCGGGTGTGTCCTTGGATCTGTCGCGTCTTGCGCAGGCCTCCTGCCTCGGCGGACGGCTCGAATCGCTGCGCGGGCGCTCGATACTCCTCGCCATGCGTGAGCAGTTGAGCACCGCCATCGCGCTCATCGAGCTCGACGGCATCGCGCGTCGGCTGGTGCTCGCCACGCCGGAGCTCAGCCCGGAGACGCTCGCCGAGGTGACCACGATCGCCGGGACCGGCGTGCAGCTCGCGGACCTGGATCCCTCGCCCGTGCCCGGCGAGATCGATCGGCAGCCGACGCTCGCCACGGAGTGGATCCTTCTCACCTCGGGCACGACCGGCACCCCGAAGCTCGTCGCCCACACCCTCTCGAGCCTGGCCGGCGCGCTGCCGCGCCAGACGCCCGCACCGGGCATGGTGTGGAGCACGTTCTATGACATCCGCCGCTACGGCGGCTTGCAGATCTACCTGCGTGCCGTGCTCGGCGGCGTGCCCCTGGTGCTGTCGAGCGCGGGCGAGCCGACCGCGGAGTTTCTGGCCCGCGCCGGCGGCGCGGGCGTGACGCATATTTCCGGCACTCCCTCGCACTGGCGCCGCGCGTTGATGAGCGGCGCGGCGCAGTCGCTCGCGCCGCAGTATGTGCGCCTGTCCGGCGAGGTGGCTGACCAGGGTCTCCTGGATCAGCTGCGCGCGACCTATCCGAATGCCAAGATCGCCCACGCATTCGCCTCCACGGAAGCGGGGGTCGCGTTCGACGTGACCGATGGCCAGGCCGGCTTTCCTGCGCAATACCTCGATGCGCCGCGCGACGGGATCCAGATGAAGATCGAGGATGGCACGCTGCGCATCCGTTCCCACCGTACGGCCGCGCGCTATCTGGGTTCCGCCCCGCTGTCGAGCGAGGATGGCTTCGTCGACACCGGCGATCTGGTGGAGCTCAAGGACGGCCGCTACTACTTTCGGGGCCGCCGCGGCGGCGTCATCAACGTGGGCGGCATGAAGGTGTATCCCGAGGAGGTCGAAGGGGTGCTGAACGCCGATCCGCGGGTGCGCATGTCGTTGGTTCGCCCCAAGCGCAATCCGATCACCGGCGCGATCGTGATCGCCGAGGTCGTGCTCGAGGATTCGTGCGGCCCGGCACTCGATGCGCCCGCCGCCGAGAATCTCAAGAACGATCTACTGGAGGCGTGCCGCCGTGCCCTCCCCGCGCACAAGGTGCCGGCCCGATTGAGCTTCGTGCCCTCCTTGAAACTCACCGCCGCGGGAAAGCTCGACCGGCCGCAGGGGTTCGCCTGAATACCTCCCGCTCGAATGTGCTGATCACCGGCGGCAGCCGGGGCTTGGGCCTCGGGATGGCGCGCCTCTTGTCGGCGAACGGCTATCGCGTGATCGCGGTTGCCCGCAAAAGGAGCGATGAGCTCGACGAGGCCGCCGCCGTCGCGTGCGACGCGCAGCAGGGAGCGATCGAGTTTCGAGCCTGCGATTTGTCGGACGTGACTCAGATCAAGCCGCTGGTGCGCTCGGTGCGCGCCGATTTCGGCCCCATCTACGCGCTGATCAACAACGCCGGGCTCGGCACCAGCGGGCTGTTGAGCACCATGCGCGACAGCGAGATCGAGCGGCTGATCCGATTGAACACGATCTCGCCCCTGATCCTCACCAAATACGTCGCGCGCATGATGATGAGCGAGCGCAACGGCCGCATCGTGAACATCGCCTCAATCGTCGCCTCGACCGGCTACAGCGGTCTCTCGGTCTACAGCGCGACCAAGGCGTCCCTGGTCGGATTCACGCGCTCGCTGGCGCGCGAGCTCGGTCCCCTCGGCATCACCGTGAACGCCATCGCTCCCGGATTCATCGACACCGCCATGACCGACGAGCTGACCGACGCGCAGCGCGATCGCATCGCGCGCCGCAGCGCCCTCAAGCGCATGGCGGAAGCGGAGGATGTGGCGAGAAGCGTGGATTTCCTGCTCGGCCCGGGGGGACGGAACATCACCGGCATCGTGCTCACGGTGGACGCGGGCAACACCGTGTGAGGCCTGAAGATCCCTCACACCCGGATGTGTCCCGCGGCGATCGCGGCATATAGCGCAAGGTCCACGGGCACGTAGCGGTCGGCGCGCGGATCGTCGAAGTACAGGGGATCGCCGGTGCGGGCGGGATCGAATCCCTCGCGCACGAGGTCGTGCTTGCGCGGCTTGAAGGTTCCGGTCGCCTCGAGCGCCGGCAGCAGTCGGACGAAGACCGGCCTCGCATAGGCCGGCAGGCTCCCGACCGCGTGGCGATGGAGCGCATCGAGGTCGAAGCCGTGGCCGACCACCAACGCCGCCATGCCGGCCCGCCCATCGGCGTTGGGCACGTCGACTCCGTACACCGCGCCCTCCTCGACACCGGGGACCGCGGCGAGCGCGGTGAGCACCTCCGCGGTCGAGACATTCTCGCCTTTCCAGCGGTAGGTCTCGCCGACCCGGTCGACGAAGTAGTAAAAGCCCGCCGCATCGCGCCGCATGAGGTCGCCGGTCCGGTACCAGGCATCGCCCTGCTTGAACACGTGGCGAAGCACCTTGCGCTCCGTCGCGGCCGCATCGGCATAACCTTCGAAACGTCCGGCGCGCCCGTCGCCCTCCGCGGCAATGAGGCCCACCGCCTCGCCGATCTCATCCACGGCGCAGCGCTCGCAAAATCCCTCCGCATTGCGAAGCGGCTCGCCCAGCTCCAGATCGAAGCGCAGCAGCGCGACGGGAAGCCGATGCGCGAGAAACGAGGGGATGCGGCCGATTGCGCCCGGCCGTCCCTCGCAGTTGTAGAGCGAGAAATTGCCCTCGGTCGAGGCGTAGTACTCCAAAATCCGCGGGATCTTGAACCGCGTTTGGAACCTCTCCCACACTTCGGGGCGCAGCCCATTGCCGCACGCGATGCGCAGCGCATGATCGGCCTCGCCAGGCTGCGGGGCCGAGTTCACCAGATAGCGGCACAGCTCGCCGATGTACTGAAACAGGGTGCAGCGCTCGTCGCGGAGGTCGCGCCAGAAATCCGACGCCGAGAATTTCGGGCGGATCACGACCGAGCCTCCGGCCACCAGCAACGCGCCGATGGCCACGACACCGCCCACGCTGTGATAGAGCGGCAGGCAGTTGTACATCCGGTCGCTCGGCTGCGTATCGAGCAGGCCCGCGAACCATTGGCTCCAACGCACCAATCGGTAGTGCGTGACATGAGCCGCCTTCGGCAGGCCCGTGGTTCCGGAGGTGTAGATATACAGCGCCGTGTCATCGAGCGTCGGGGCTCGAAAATCGCCCGCGGGCGGTGCATCGCCCGCCAGCCGCTCGAGCGCCGGCAATAAAGAGTTGAATTGCGTGCCGTCTCCGCCGTGCACCCAGACCTCGATGCCGGCGCCGAGCGATGCGCGGATGGCGGCGACACGCGGGGCGAACTGGCTCTCCGCAAGGATGATCCGCGGGCTGACGATGCGAAGCGAATGCGCGAGTCCCTCGCCGCCGAGGTGGATGTTGATCAGCGCGACCGTGGCGCCGATGCGCGACAGCCCGAGCCACGCCGCCACGTATTCCGCGCAATTGGGCATCAACAACGCGACCACGTCGCCCGCCTTCAGACCCTGCCCAAGTCCCCAGCGCGCGTAGCGGTTGCAGCGAGCCGCGAGCTGCGCATAGCTGAAGGATTCCTCGCGCGAGGCGAGCGCCGCCGCGGCGCCGAACTTAAGCGCCAGTCTTTCGATCAGCACCGGCAGCGTGAGCGTCGAGTCCTGCTCGATCGAGGAGGTGCGGCCGAGCGCACGCAGCCAGGCGTTGCGTGCGAATTTCGCGTCCGTCTCGATGGGCGATGGGGGCATGAGTCTAAACGTAGCATGAGCGCCGCCGGCGCGTCGCGGTCGCGCCGCTCGCGGCGGGGTGGCCCCTGGTATGATGCACACCATCGAAAAAGCCGGTTCGACATAATGGTTGATTTTTCGGTGATCATTCCCACCTTTCGCCGCCCGGCCGCACTGCTCGAGGCCGATCGCGAGCGCCGTCGATCAGCGCGACGTATCGGTCGAGGTCCTGGTCATCGATGACAGCCCCGAAGCATCCGCCGAGGAAGCCGTTCGCGGACTGCGCGACCCCCGCATCGATTATCTGAAAAATTCCGAGCCCACCGGAGGCAGGCCGAGCGTGGTTCGGAACCTGGGATGGCCGCGGGCACGCGGGCGGTTCGTACACTTTCTGGACGATGATGATCGGGTCGCGGAGGGACATTACGCGGCGGTTCGGGCGGCCTTCGACGCACGGCCGCCGGTCGGCCTGGTGTTCGGCCGGATCGAGCCCTTCGGGTCGGGGCCGCCCGAACAGCTGGAGCATGAGCGCCGCTACTTTGCCGCGGCGGCACGAAAGGCCGCCGCCAGCGGGCGCTTCGGAACCCGCTGGGCCTTCGTCGCGCGAATGATGTTCGACACGGCGCTCCTGGTATGCAGCGCCTCGGTGATCCGGCGCGAGTGCCTTCCGACCCTCGGCGGATTCGATCCCGAGATCCGCTTGATGGAAGACGCGGACTACCACGTTCGCGCGATGAGAGAATTCGGCGTGCGGTTCCTGGATCGAACCGCGATTCACTATCGCATCGGCAGCCCCTCGCTGATGCACTCGCCGAATCCCAGTCAAGCGCAGATCGACGAGGAGCGCGCGGGGGCGCGTCGGATCGGCGAGAAATATATCCGTGACCGCGGGGCGCTCGAATTCCATGCGCTGCGCGTGTTCCAGCGCACCGTGCTGCGGATGGGGTGAGCCCCGCTACGTGAAGAACTCGTGGTCCTGTTTGGGCTTGAACTTCAGCCCGCGGTACACATTCAACAATCCGGCGCTGCGTTTGACGGCGAGCCGGATCTTGATCCGTCCCCCGAATCCGCTCAGAAAGCGGGCTGTCCCGCTCGTGTAGACTCCGTCGAGATCGAATTTCAGGCCGAGTTCGTGCGCCCGTTTCATGGCGGACCAGATGAGCAGGCTCACCGAGCCGTTGTCGGTGGGATCGAAACTGCGCGTCGACAGGGTGTAATACATGGTCTGCGGGCTCCACACCAGATACACCAGCGACACCGGCGTGCCCTGGGGCGTGAACGCCGCGAGGATCTCCCCGCATTGACGTGAGCGGCAGGCCGAGAACAGGGCGGGAAAATACTCGAACGGGATGAGGTTGGTGCGCCCGAGCGCCGCGATGTTCTTCAGGTATTCAGCGACGAAGAATGCCGGATCCAGCACGGTCGTAACGGCATACTTTTCCTCGGCGCGCCGGATGTGCTGCCGTGTCTTGAAGTGCATGGCGCTCCAGAGCTCCGGCAGACTCTGGCGGCAGTCGATCTCGAACGTGTACTGCGGCGCGACGGAATATCCCCGGCTCTGAAAGGCCAGCCCGTCCGCCTCCGCCAGCCCCTCGTCGACGCCGGGATCGAGGTACTGCTCGAAATGCAACAAGGGCGGCAGCTGATCGATCAGTTCCCGGGTGATGGACAATCTCTTGACCAAGCGGGATTGCGGCTTGCCCACGCCCGCATCCACGGCCGGGCCCAGCACGTGGGTGAAGGGCGGCATGGCCGACAACCGGAATGGCCCGCGGCGGGTGAGGAAGTAGGGAAGCCGGCCGACGATTTGGCCGCCCCGCTCCACAGTCGCTTCTTGGTAGCAACCGGCCGTAACGGCGGACAACCACCAGGGCTCGTGGAATAGTAAGGTTTTCAAACGTCTTTATTGATTCGGATCAGAATTTCAGCGGGCGGATTGCGTACTTCGGCCAGGTCAGGATACGTGCATCGTTTGGGGCGATCAACGCAAGCCTCCAGTCCGGGCATATCCTGGCGGATTGTCCGCAAGGCCGCTGTGCTGCAGCGCACACAGCCCATATTGCGTCCTATGTAGCAGCAGATCCGCGCGATCTGTGATGCAATGAGGAGCCTGACCGGCGAGCGATCAATGAGGGATCGCTGGACGTAGATGGATCGTTAAACGTACGTGAAAGTCATACCCAGCAACCAGACGCTGATACTGGCCAGCGAGCGCGGGATGTCCGGTGGTTTTCCCACCCCGGCGCTGCGCGGTGCGGCCGGCGAGACGGCGCTCCGGCGCGTGACCATCGTCGCCTCGCGGCCGGACGACACTGTGGTTTACCTGCAGGCGGATTACGCCTCGACCGCGGAGTTCTCGGATGCCGCCGGGCCCTCAGGCGCGGCCCCCGGCCCTGCCGGCGCTCGCTGAGCGCCCTGCCGGCACGCGTCTCGCTGCCCCTCGCCGCGCGGCAGCTCCTACAGCTCGAGCCGCGGGGTTGCCCTCTATTCGAGCACTCAGCGGATGCTGTCCGATGCGCTGTGACGCACATCGATGTCCACGCCTAGAAGCGCGGCTAACTCGAAGGGTGCGCCTTTGCATCGCGTTTCACGGCCCGGTGGGCATGTACCTTAAGTATCCACATCCTTGCTGCAGTCAGTGATCTCCGTCCCAAGGTTGCGCGGAAAAGGCACACCCCACCCCTGATGAGGTCAAGACTTCCGCCGTTGCGCCGATGACCTACGGATGTCCGGCGGAAAACCACGAAAACCAGCCGATCCCCTGTACCTGCTGCTGCGCGATGGCAGCAGCGAGGAGTTCAATCGGCGCAGCAAGGCAGGCGAGACGAGCGACCTTCGCGGGTGCGATTTTCGCGGCATCGATCTGCGCGAGGTGGACGTGGCCAACATCGACTTCTCCGACTGTTACTTTCGGCAGGCCGATCTTCGCGGGCTCGACCTGCGCAGCTGCCGGTTGGAAGGGGCGAGCCTGCATGCCGCGCACGTATCCGGTGCCTACTTTCCGCCCGAACTCGCACCGGAGGAGATCGAAATGTCCGTGCGCCTCGGCACTCGGTTGCGCGGGCGCTAATTCCGGATCTCTGCGGACATTGCTCGCCCCGGCCCGAACATCCTAATTGGACGGCTCGAGGCGCAGCACGCGTCCGTCGTCTTCGTCCGTGCATACGTAAAGATATCCGTCCGGCGCCGCCCGCACATCGCGGATGCGCCAGTGCCGGTCGTTCAAGAATTGCTCCTGATCCACGACTTCTCCGCGCTCGTCGAGATGCACCCGGCGCAGATGCTCAAATGCCAGGGACCCCACGAACAGATCGCCCTTCCAGGCCGGAAACTTGTCGCCTCGATACATGGCAAGTCCCGAGGGGGCGATCGACGGCGTCCAATAGATCACCGGCTGCTCGAGCCCTTGACGCTGCGTATAGGGAGACACGTAGGCCCCCGAATAGTCCATGCCGTAGGTGATCACCGGCCAGCCATAGTTCCTGCCCGCCACGATGATGTTCAATTCATCGCCTCCGCGCGGGCCGTGTTCCGTCTCGTAAAGCCGGCCGCTCGGCGCATCGAAAAGCAAGCCCTGCGGGTTGCGGTGGCCCCAGGTATAGATTTCCGGACGGATCGACGCCTGACCGACGAACGGATTGTCGCGGGGTACGCTGCCGTCCTCATTCAAGCGCACGATCTTGCCCAGGTCGGACGTGAGGTCCTGCGCCTTCTCGCGATATTCGAATCCCTCGCCGATCGTCAGCACGAACGTTCCGTCGGGCAGGAACGCCATGCGCCCCCATAGTGGTTGTCCGTGTCTTTCAACGGCATTGCCGTAAAAATCACGCGCAAATCGCGAAGTGCGCGGCCGTCGAAGCGAGCGCGCGCGACCTGCGTGCCATTGGCCGCTTTCGTTCCCGCCGCGTAGGTCAGATAGACGAGATGATTCTGCGCGAAATTCGGATGCAGGACGATGTCGAACAGTCCCGCTTGGCTTCCGGTATGCACCGCGGGGACACCGGCGATCGGCTGAGCCAGCAACGCGCCGCCTTTGATCAGACGCAACCGACCTACCCGTTCGGTCACCAGGATGGCGGCGTCGGGTAAGAACGCCATCGACCACGGATGATCGAGACCCCTGGCAATCTCGGTGACCTTATAGCCGGTCGTGACCACTGTGGCGGGCTGGGGCGCAGGCGGTGTGCGCACGGGCTGCAGGCGCCACGTCCGCCATCGCCGCTGCACAAATCGTGACCGCCACCGCGGCGGCCAGAATTGCGCGTGCGAGTGCACGGCTCTGCAGGCAGGAACGTTCTTCCGCTAAGATAAGCATTTCCTCGATCTTGAGGAGACGGCAATGACACCCGATTGGAAGCTCAAGATGCTACGCCGTATAGGCGCATTTGTCGTTGCCGCCGCGGTCATGGTGCTCTTGGGTTCGGCCGCCCATTCATATTTCGTACAAAGAGCTTGGTCGATCGCCGCAGGCCAAGCCGCCCGAGCGGCGCCGGCCGCAATTCCCATCGCCGATCGCATCTCTTGGGCCGCGCATGATCTCATCGGCATGATTGTTCCGTACAGCGCGCTCACTTCCGTCGCCCTGCTGATCGCTTTCTTGATTGCGGGAGCCCTCGCCCGTCTTGGCGGCTTTCGCGTGACTGTTTTCGGCGCCGCCGGCGCGTTGGCGCTCTTCACCCTGTTTACTGTATTGAGGGCCGTGGTGGGAACGGTCGGTATTTTCGGCGCGCGCGGAACGATGGGCCTCGCGGCACAGATGGCGGTCGGTTTGCTTGCGGGGGTGCTGTTCGCGAAGCTCACCGCGCCGCGCAAACCCGCCCCAGGTGCAGGGCGCGGGTAGTCGACTTACTTGCGTGCGGCGAGGATATCGTCGAGGCGTGCGGGTACGGACGGATCGCGTTCGAGGTGCGGGTAGCGCAAGCCCTCGTGATAGTCGAGGTGCAGCACTCGAAACCGATCGCCGTTCTTGACGATCAGCTCGATCGGCTGCTTCGTGGTCCGAGCCGACCGGATCGCATCTTTGAGCACATCGGCGTTGTAGGCCGCTCCGTTGATCGCCATGATCACGCTGCTTTCCGTGAGCTTTGCCTTGAAGGCGGCGCTATCCCAGAGCACGTTCAGAACGCTGCCGTCCTTGTCGTCGATTTCGACACCGATGGAGAACAACAGGTTCACGCGCTTGCTCTGCTCGTCGTGCGCCTTCACCAACTCGCTCGGAGTGTCGGTAAAGACCAGCTTGTAACCGCCGCGCCGCAATCCATCGAGGGGCGCCGGCTTGCCGATCGCATTCAGCCGCTCGCGCAGAAATGCGGCCCAATCGTAGGGTTCCACCGCATTCAGTGCCTTGACCACGTCATCGAAGGTGTAGGTGACGGTGGCGAAGCTGCCGTCATCGATGCCGAAGAAGGTGCGCGCGAAATCGTCGAGGGACCGCCTGCCCTGGGAGCGCTCGCGAATCAAGGTGTCGGCGTCGAGCCAGATCAATTGACCCTCCGAGTAATAGTCCTCGAAGCGCTGCCAGCTGGGCCAGGACATGGGGCGGCGCGGATTGATGATCTCGTCGTTGGTCGTATCCTGCAAGGCGCGCCAGCGACGACCGGATTCAACGTCATAGTAGGCGGCCGTGAGTGCGAGCTCGTCGAGCGCCTGCTGCTTTGTCCACAGACCTGCGCGCGCGGTCAACACTTGGCCCCAGTACTGCGTCTGTCCTTCGTACACCCACAAGAGGCTGTCCCGCATCGGAACGTTGTAGTTGGCGGTCCAGAGGTCCGCGGGCCGGCGGAATTTGCCGTTCCAGGAATGAGTGAACTCATGCGCCAGCAGATCCCGGTCGTAGGCGGTTTTATCCCATTCGGTCAACGCCTCGGGAACGCTGCCGTCCTCGCTCGATTGATGGTGCTCCAGGCCGTTTTGCTGAAGCTGATCGCTCAAGGAGTAGAGGAAATCATAGTGCGAGTAATGATGCGAGCCGTAGAGCTTGTAGGCCTGCTGCACCAGGCTTCGGTGCGCCTCCAGTTGCTCGGGTGTGATCGCAAGAAGCTCCGGACGATCGGCGAACAGATCCAGATGGACCGGTACTGCGCCGTTCGGATCAAGGTCAAGCCGCGCCGCATAGCGGCCCGCATACACGGGGCTGTCGACGAGCGTATTGAGGGTGGTGCGCTTGAACTCAGTTTCCCCGCCGTTCGCGCCTGCGATTTCCAGGGCGGATCCGAATTTCCAATCGGCAGGCAATGCGACGCTCGCCTGCACCGGAATCTGCCGCGCGAAGTAGCCCGCCGGGTAGAGAACGAGAGAGTTCCATTCGAGCAGGAGGATATCGCGGGTCATCTCGATGGCGCCCACCTTGGGACTCGTCGGCGACAGGTAGTCGAAGTCGATGTCGAGCGACTTCACTCCGGCAGCCGGATGCACGTGAAACGCGTAGACATCGACCGGATCCCTCGTCCACGACACCGGCGCGCCGCTTGCGGTGATTTTGATGCCCGCGAGCCGATCGAGGGGCCCCTCCGGTGCATGCGTGCCGGGCAACCATTTCGGATACAGCAGCACCGTATCCGCGCCGATTCCGGTCAACGTTTCGTGTACATGCACGATGCGTTGTTCGATATCGGTCGCGTTGACCGCAAGACGAATCTCACCGGGATACGCCCGGTCTCTCGGCGCCGCGACCGGTGCCGCCGGCGCGATCGCACTGGGGCCGGGGCTTGCGACCGCGGCGACCAACAGGGAAGCGCCGCTATAGACCGCCATTGTCATCAGTATTTGCTTCATAGAATTACCTTTTGCAGGTCGATTTTTTGTAAATTCGGTTGGAAACGGCCGCGGTCACCGGCTTGACTGGCGATGCACCCAAACATCTGGAGCTTCGGCCTCGACGACCCGGGATGACCGTTCCAGGATGTCCCGATCCAAGCTGATCAGCGGTTGATCGAGCGCTTCGGCCAGCGCGACATAAACCGCATCGGCACCGCGAAATTTACAGCTCGCCGCCAAAGCCGCAGCCCGATCCCCCAGCGCATCGTTCAATCCATGACGCTGCACGCGCGGCAACGCGAGAACCGCCCTTACTGTGCGGGTTGCGAGCCTGGCCTTTCCGGTTTGTCGCGCAAACACGCCCGCGATCTCGACCAGAGCCAAATTGGGTATGTTCAAATCTCGCCGATTGGCGACGGCCAAGTCCAGGAACGCGATGCTGACGCCATGATGAACGTCATTCTCACGAAAGATTGCCACCCAGACGGACGCATCGACGATCATCCCCGTCGCTGCTCGCGCACCGCGGCGACCGCGTCCAGATCCGTCTGCCAACTGGCGGCGCTTTCCCTGGCAAGCTGCCGAACCTTTCGCATGGCCGCGCTGGCACTGACGACACCGCCGGATTCTTTCGAGCCCAGTTCCTTTTCGAGAGCGCCGGTCACAAATTGCTTGAGAGTCTGGCCGCGGCTCGCGGCCGTAGCCTTGGCCCTCCGAAACAAGGAGTCGGACATTTCCAACGTGGTTTTAATGGTGTTCACGCATTCGGATGCCGATGACGATCCGCCGTAAGTATTACCCATAAATATGGGTCCGGTCAAAGACACCGGCCAAGCCTCTGCATGTCCGCGGGCGGTTCTGACCCGATCGGCGCCGTTGTATCGGCGAATAGCACAGCGCCGGGCGCTTCCCCGCCAGTTCGCCGCGCGCTGACGAGGTATTCATAAATCCATTCTTTCTGTGTAGGATTCCTCATGTCCCAGTGAAACAATGCTGCCTCGAGAAGTGGAACAACATGGACGTGAACGGATCGCGATTGAGCACATCGAGCGGCCTGCGGCTCTGCGCCGTTCTCGCAGGGCTTTGCGTCATCGTCGTTTCAGGCATTGCGGTTGCGCAGGAACCGACGGCTACCGGGACCGCTGTTCCTCCAGGGGCGGCAGCGGGGAGCACTCACAAGGTGCTGCTGCTGCCTTCAACGTTCACCGAATTCCAGAATGCGGTGTCGGGCCTCGAGGCGATTCCGGATTGGACCGACGCGGCACGCAGGAACCTCATCGACGCCGCTCGCGATTCCTTGCGGCCTGCGGGCCTGCAGCTCGAGGTGCTGCCGGATCTCACGCCGCAAGAGACCGCCCTCGTGCGCGATCACATGTCGGTGGCGATGCTCGTCGTCGCAGAGGCGGCTCAGTACGAAGACAACGATTGGCATCGTCATCGTGCGAATTTCGATCGGACCCTGGGAGACGGCCTGCGCTTCCTGCACGAGCGCACCGGCGCGGACTATGCGTTGCTGATCGACGGCTCGCAGATCAGGCAATCGGGGGGGCGCCTCGCGATGAAATGGTTGGGCACACTGGCCGTGGCCGCCGCCGGAGTCATCGTGGTCGCCCCGGGCGGAGGCGGAGAGATCCTGAATGTTTGTCTGCTGGATCTGAACAATGGCACGGTCGCCTGGTTCAACTCCACTCGGACCAAGAATGGATTCGGGACGGCCGGCGCCGATATGCGTAACGCCGTCAAGGCGCAGGCGGTCATGAGGGATCTGTTTGCGCCTTATCCCAATATTCCGGCCTTGGCCGACTGACGCGTGCGGATAGAGACCCCCTTCGGGAACCTGGCGAGAGAACGTCGCCGAACCCTTGGTGGGTTGCTCGGCACGGCGCTGCTCTCGTGGGCGACACGCGGTTACGCGATCAGTGAGCAGGATCAGCGCGCGCGCATGCTGTTCGCCACGCGCGAACAGGAAACGAATCTCGAGGCGCAGGGGCTGTTATACGGCGATATCGCGCTGGATGCCTACCTGCAATCGGTGATGGACCGCCTATATCCGGAACGGCAGGGCGAATATCGTGTTCGTGCACTGCGGGACACAGAGTTCAATGCCTTTGCGGTCGCGACCGGCCATCTGTACGTGTTCATTGGAGCACTGCTCCGTCTTCGCAATGAAGCCGAGCTCGCGGCAGTGCTCGGGCACGAGGGTGGCCACTTGCTGGGCGACCACATGTACAAGCGGATTGTCGAGTCCAAGTCGATCGCGCGAATCGGCTCAGCACTCACCTTGGGTCTCGCGACGACGCTCCCCGGACTCGGCGCTCTCGTCAATTACTCGACGATGGCGGGGTTCTCCCGCGACTTCGAACGCGATGCGGATGATATCGGATTCCAGCGGCTCACGGCCGCCGGCTACGAACCCAAGGCGGCCGCGTCCGTGTTCGATCGCTTGGCCCGCGAGGTGGCCGATCGCAAGATCAAACAGGCGCCGTACTTTTTCTCCGACCACCCGAAGCTTCTCGAGCGCGCCCGCCATTTTCAGATGCTCGCAGCGGGCTGCCCGGCCGGTGATTTGCGCACGGGTGAATTCCTCGCCGCGACGCAAACGGCGAGCGTTGCCGCTCTTGAAAAGATCCATGAGCACAGAGACGGAGCGGAGCTGATCGCCGTACTATGCGATGCCGGCAGGACGGCGCAATTCGCACCGATCGGAGAGTTCTTGCTCGGCGAGGGGTACCGGCTTCGCGCTGCGGACGGAGATGAGAACCGGTCACTCGAGCAATACGCGCGCTCGATCGAACAGTACCCCCATTTTGCTCCCGCCTATGGTGCGCGAGGGCGCCTCCGCGCCCGGCGCGGTGAACACGCGGCGGCAATTGCCGATCTGGAGTACTTCGTGATGCTCGCCCCGACGGCCCCCGAGACGCCGTTTGCCCGCCAGACTATCGATCACCTGAAGCAGGACTCTCTCCAATGATCCGATGCATCGCGACTCTCGCGCTCCTGTTGCCCAGCCTCGCGTTTGCGGGCTGGGAATCCGTCCAAGCATCCAAACGGGTGGGTTGCGGAAAGGGAGATTTCTCGCTCCAGCTTCCCGAAACCTGGCTGTACGACTCGTCACGCCACTCGCTCGATGCGTCGCATGACGGCGTGGGGTTGAATCGCATCACGGTGGCAATCACACCCTTCAAAAAGACGTTCAAGAATGCCAACAAGGAGGTCACTTCGCACTCTGCCCCGGACGATCTCGCCGAAGACTACATTGCCGAGCTTCAGGCGGGACCGAATGCCGTGAGCGACTTGGTGGTCGTATCCAACGAACCTGCCCAACTTGCCGGCAGGCCGGCCTTTCGCGTCCACGTCACGTATCGGGCACCGGCATCTGCGGGTGGCGCCGCCATGGAGTCCGTGGCGATCGGTACCGCATTGGACAGCGGAGTGATGCTGGCCACTTTTGAGGCCCCGTCCATTCACTACTTTGAACGCTGGATCCGCGAGTTCGACGCAGTAGCGGGTAGCATCACGCTCTTGCCGCCGCCCAAATGAGTGCCTTGGGATCACATGGCGCGGCTCGCGAGCACAGATCCCACTGATTGCTTCATCAATTGATTGATTTGGAGTGACTGCCTGAAAACAGCGCAGGAGGACCGGCAGGATCGCGATTGCTAGCGACGTAACATCGCACGCACTTGGGCGTTGATTGCGGCGGAATTGTCGCGCTCGACCACGCAAAGTTGAAGTTCGTGAGGTGCCGTCGCAGGATCGCAGGCGTGAATTCCGTGGCCCTCGATCAATTGATCGCACCAGACGCGGGCGTACGGGAACGGTCGGGGAATCGGGCCGCAGATACCGCCCGGGTTATCCTTAATAGCAAGTTCGCGCAGTGCCGTCAGCGGCACTTTCGCTGATTGGGGATCGTTCCACCGCCGTCTGACGACGACGGTTGAATTGAGTATCTCAGTCATGCAAGTGGCGGAGGCTTTGTGGTTGCATGGTAGCGCAAAGCCAGGGCCATGCCCCACCGTGGGCATTCACTGCGTTTTTAAAATGGCGTCCCCACGGGGATTCGAACCCCGGTCGCATCCGTGAAAGGGATGTGTCCTAGGCCTCTAGACGATGGGGACGCAGGCCTGACCTCAAATCGACTGAAATCAAGAAATCTGGTGGAGCCAGGCGGGATCGAACCGCCGACCTCTTGCATGCCATGCAAGCGCTCTCCCAGCTGAGCTATGGCCCCTTAACTCCGTAAGGTACTGTATTTTAAGGCGAAACTGAACCCGGTTTCGCCAAAATGTCACCCAAAATTAATCCCGTCCAACCGCGAGGCCGAGAGAATATCAGGAACTTCGGCGTTCGTTTCGACAAAATGGGTTGGCCAGGTGTCGGCGCATGCCGGCCTGGGGGCCCGAGCCCGGCGCGGTCCCGGAGCCCTCGTCAGTCCGTCTCAAAGCAACTGGACCCGCTCGAGCCGTTCGCGCGCCGCGTGCATCACCAAATGGCCGTAGTGGCGCTCGATCATCGCCAGCGAGGTGCCGGAAATTCGCGCAACCTCCAGCGTGCTCATCCCGTCTATGAGCGACTGCGTGATGAAGCTGTGCCTCAGCGTATACAGGCAGACCCCGGCCGGAAGCCCCGCCCGCTCGGCGGCGGCCCGCACCAACTCGTCCCAATCGGAGTGCGCCCAGCGCTTGCCGTCATCGCGGGTGAACAGCAGCTCGTCCGCGAGCTTGCCCTGGGCGAGACGATCGAACAGCGCCCGGGCGGCCTCGGCCAACGGCACGGTGCGCAGCGCATTCTTGGCCGTGAAGGTGACGCTGCGGGTGCGCGCATCGTATTGCGAGCGTCGCGCCTGGGTCAGATCCCCGGGCCGCGCGCCGGTGAGCGCCATGCCGGCCATCAGGTCAGCGACCGCGCCGCTGGCGTGGCCGATCAGCCGGCGCCGCTCCTCCACGTCCAGAAACAACGTCCGACGCTGACTCGCGCCCGGGTGCTGCCGGACCAAGGCCCACTCGATGCGCCGATCGGCGGTGATGAATCGGTTTTGCACCGCGAGGTTCAAGGCGGCGCGCAGCGCCGTCATGGTTCGGTTCTGGGAGCTCTTGGAAAGCCCGGTCTGGCGCCGCCAGGATTTGATCTCGACACTGCCGAGCCGCGCGAGCGGCACTCGGCCGAAGGCGGTGCCGTAGACGGTGCGCTCGAAGCGCTTCGCCGCATCATGCGCGCAGGCCTCGTTCTTCTCGGCGCGGCGATCCTCGACATAGTCGCGGCAGGCCGCCTCGACCGTATAGCCCTGCCCTTCCCGGTTCGCTTCGCGCTCCACCACGGCGCGAATATTGGACACGCGTCCCGCGTTCCTCAATGCACCTATGCGCCCTGCTCATCCAGAAAGGCGACCTGCGGGGACCGCGGCGCCCCTGACTGCGTGCTTGCGGGACGGGCCCTCAGGCCACGGACCAGAGCGCCTTTGCCTTCGCGAGGCGGGCGAGCGACCGTTCAGGCCCCAAGATCTCGAGGGTCGCATCGATCGGCGGGGAAATCGTGCCACCGCAGACGGCCAGGCGGATCGGCTGGGCAAGTTTGCCGAGCGGGACGTTATGGGCGACGGCGACCCCGTTGATGAGCTCGTGGATCGCGGGGGCCGACCAATCCTTGAGCTCGGTGAGCTTCGCGACGGCATCGCCCAGAAGCCTGAGGGACTCCGGCGTCACGTGTTTGCGCACCGCCTTGTCGTCGTAGGCAGCGGGCGCACGAAAGAAAAACGCGCTGTTCTGCGCCATCTCGAGCAGGGTCTTCGAGCGCTCGCGCTGCGCAAGCACGATGCGCTCGAGCGTCGCGTCATGCCCGGCGTCGATGCCGGCCCGATTCAAATGCCAGCGCAGTACCGGCACGAGGCTCGCCGCCGGCGCGCGCATCATGTGCTGCTGATTGAGCCAGGTGAGCTTGTTCACGTCGAACACCGAGGCCGACTTGTTGACATCGGCGATGTCGAACAGCCGCACCATCTCCTCGAGGCTGAAATACTCCTGATCGCCGTGTGACCAGCCGAGGCGCACCAGATAATTGAGCACCGCCTCGGCGAGAAAGCCCTCGTCCTGGTACTGCAGCACGCTCACCGCGCCGTGGCGCTTGGAGAGCTTGGTGCCGTCCGGCCCCAAGATCATCGGCAGGTGCGCGTACACCGGCGGCGGATAGCCCAAGGCGATCAGCATGTTCATCTGCCGCGGGGTGTTGTTCAGATGGTCATCGCCGCGGATCACATGGGTGATGCGCATGTCCATGTCGTCCACCACCACGCAAAAATTGTAGGTCGGCGTGCCGTCGGAACGCGCAATGATCAGATCGTCGAGCTCGCTGTTTTGAAACACCACTGAGCCGTGCACCACATCGTGCACGACCACCTGCCCGTGCAGCGGGTTCTTGAAGCGGATGACCGGGGGCACGTCCGGCCGCACATCGGTGCGATCGCGCCAGCGGCCGTCGTAGCGCGGCTTCTCGCCGCGCGCCATCTGGTCAGCGCGCAGCTGCGCGAGCTCCTCCTTGGTGCTGTAGCAGCGATAGGCGTGACCACTCGCGAGCAGCTCGCCGATGACTTCCTTGTAGCGATCGAAGCGCTTGGTCTGATAGAACGGGCCCTCGTCGTGATCGAGCCCCGCCCAGCGCATGCCATCCAAGATCTGCTGGATGGCCGCCTCGGTCGAGCGCTCCAAATCCGTATCCTCGATGCGCAGCACGAACTGCCCGCCGTGGCGGCGCGCGTACAGCCAGCAGAACAAGGCGGTGCGCAGCCCCCCGATGTGCAGGAAGCCGGTGGGACTAGGGGCAAAACGGGTACGTACGCTCATCGGACTCGAAAGTTTCTGGAACTGAAGGGGTTGTGAGTGTAGCAAGTATGACCTCGGGCAGATTCGCAATCAGCGGCGCCCCAAAATCCGCCGCATGGCTGCGGAGGGCGTCCCAGGAAACCCTGGCGGAACGGCAACTCAGGGAGCCGCCCGGCGAGCGTGGTCGGCGGTGCGGCGCGGGCCGGCTCGAGCCCGGTTTGTTTTACGCGGGTGCCAATGCCATAATCCGCGGCTGGTTTTGGGCGGTTAGCTCAGCGGTAGAGCACTGCTTTCACACGGCAGGGGTCACAGGTTCAATCCCTGTACCGCCCACCATCAATTATGGAAGTTTTTATGGAACTTCGGGCCTAAAGACACGTTCGTCGACATGTCGAATCCGCCGTTCCGTATGCGACGTGTCTACTGATAGCCCTGAGCCCGGATTGTTTTAAATGGGTGCCAATGCCATAATCCGCGGCTGGTTTTGGGCGGTTAGCTCAGCGGTAGAGCACTGCTTTCACACGGCAGGGGTCACAGGTTCAATCCCTGTACCGCCCACCACTATAAGAAGGTTTTTATGGAACTTCGGGCCCTAAAGACACGTTCGTCGACATGTCGAATCCGCCCGTATGCGACGCGTCTACTGATAGCCCTGAGCCTTGGCTTTGACCTGCCGGGCGATTCTCGGACCAGTCCAAACCTGAGAAGATGGCCCCCTCGGACACCGAGGGACCATGAAAAAGTCGAGATTCAACGAAGAGCAGATGGTGCGGATCGTGCGTGAGTCGGATACCGCCGGGGTGCCGGCGACGGCCAAGAAGCACGCGATCAGTGAGCAGACGCTGTATCTGTGGCGCAAGAAGTTCGGATCGCTGGAGGCGTCGGACGTGAAGCGCCTCAAGCAGCTCGAGATCGAGAACGGTCGACTGAAGAAGATCGTAGCCGAGCGGGACCTCGAACTCGAAGTGATGAAGGAGATCAACGCAAAAAAATGGTGAGCGCACAGGCGCGCAGGATCGCAGGTGGAGTTCGCGAGTCATCGCGGTATTTCGGTGCGGCGGGCGTGTGCGCTGGTGGGGGTGTCACTGATCGGCATTATGGAGCCGGGGATGATCGGCGTAATGGCGCCACGAGAAGTGGGCTAGAACGGGCATCCCGAGAGGCTTAAGAATTATCCGATTTGCGGTTATTTGCAATGGCCGATTTATGCGCGGGCGGTGCGACCTTCGGATCCCGGTTGGATTTCCCTTCGATAACGAGGCAGTAGGCGTTGTGCCGGAGCCGGTCAATGGTCGCGGCGGCGAGCAGGCGATTGTTTGGGAAGGCGTCGCCCCATTCCTCGAAATCCAGGTTGCTGGTCACGATGGTGGTGGTCTGCTCGTAGCGTTCAGCGATGAGGGCGTGGAAGTCCTCATCGGCCGGTGGCCGCAGGGGTTTGAGGCCAAAATCATCGATGATGAGCAGTGGGATGCGCGCCAAGGTGGCGAGCTTGCGCTCGTAGCTGCCGGCGCCGCGGGCGGCGTTGAGGCTCGCCAGCAGCGCATTGCAGCCGGTGAATAGCACATCGGTGCCGTTACGGATGGCGGCATGCCCGAGGGCCTGGGCAAGGTGCGACTTGCCGACACCGATGTCGCCGACGATGAGGATCGGGGAGCGTTCGCTGAGGTAACGACCGGCGGCGAGATCTTGGACGAGAGCGCGGTTGAGCTTCGGCAGGCGCTCGAAGTTGAACTGATCGAAAGTCTTGGAGGTGCTGCAGGTGGCACGCCGCAGTCGCATGGTGAACTTCTTCTGCTCGCGGCGGGCCACTTCATCGCCGATAAGCAACGCAAGGAAATCCACGAAGGACATCTTCGAGTCGATGGCCTGGCGGTTACGGGCATCGAGGGAGTCTAAAATACCGGACAGTCGCAGCTGCTTGAGCTGGCCGGCGAGTTCGGGCATGACGTTCATCATCGAGTATCTCCTGTGCTGAGGGTGAGGGAATCGGGATCGAGAGCGGCGCTGAACAGATCGCGGATGTCGCGTAGGAAGCGCGCTTCTTGGCCGTAGATGTTCGGTGAATCGAGTGTCCCATCGAGGGGGAGCTGGTCGAGGCCCCGCGCGAGGATCGACTTGATGGTGCGGTAGGCGGGACTGCCGTGGGCGAGCGCCCGCTTGCAGGCGGCCTCAACCCGAACCGCACCGACGGTGTCGGCAAAGCCGAGGATGCCTTGGGCACTGCGCAATCGTTCGACGATCCGGTCGCTGAGCACCTCGTCGATGACAGCGTGGCAGGACGGTCCGATGCGACGTGCCCGCTCGAGACACCAATGACGGTCGCGCCGGAAGAACTCCCGTGACTCGGGTGGCAGATGATCGGGGTTCGTGCGGCGTTCGCCGTGCCGGTAGGAGCGCAGATGACTCGCGACCAGGCGGTAATCCTGAAAGATCGCGACCATCTGGTCGGTCGCCCGCAGCCAGAGTGTCTGGCCCACGAGGGTGTAGGGGGCGGAGTACAGCACGTACTGGAACTTGACGTGACAATCCCGGTGCAGGATCACCCGGTGCCAGGAACCGAGCGCCGGGACGGTATCCGGCAGTGACCGCAAGAGCGGCCGCTCGAGCTCAAAGACGGCCAATGGCCGCTCCCGGGTCGTGCCATGAATACGCTGTCCGGCTTCTTCAAGCACCCAGCGGCGCGCTTGGTCGTTGAGGTCGGCGAGATCGCGAAAGCTGCGGGTGGGCAGGAAGTTGCTCTTGACGTATTTGACCCCGGACTCGACGATCCCCTTCTTCTGCGGATCGGCCGGCGGGCAGGCATCGATTTTAAAGGAATACGCTTCGGCACACTCGGCGTACGCCCGCTGCACGAGCGGATCCTTGGCGCAGGCGCGGGTGATCGCGCACTTGGCGTTGTCGATGATGATCCGGGCGGGGACGCTCGCGAACCACTCGAAGGCGCGTCGATGGCAGCCGAGCCAGGTCGGCACCGATTGATCGAACACGAACTCTACATACTGATGCCGGGAAAAGCATAGCGTCATGACGAACGCCCACGTGCGGCGCAGAGCGCCGTTCGGATCAGTCAGAAATGGTCCGGCGCCGAAATCAACCTGGGCCGCCTCGCCGGGTGCGAAGCTCAGTCGAACCGTCGTCTCAGGCGGCAACGCCGCCCAATGCCGGCGACCATGCGCCGCACGGCGGAATAACTACCGGTGTAGCCGTGCTCGCGCTTGAGGGCGGCGTGGATCGCGATGCCGCCAACGTCCTGGGCGACCCATCGCTCAACCTGCGCCCGAAACGGCTCCGCCGTCGAAATCGTACTGGCCGCGCGACGTGCGGGGGACACACTCGCGGCGATCGTCGCGTCGTCGGGCAGCGGTGAATCCGGCGACAACCAGCCGCGCTCGGTGGCCAGCCGGCGGAGCGCCGTCACCTTGCGCCGGCCCATCAGTCGCGATCGGGCAATCTCCCGATCCGTATCGCCTTGGCGCAGGCGGACGATGACTTGTCGATACTGAAACATCTCGAATCTCCGCCGGCTCATGGCGTCTCCCGCAGTCTAAAAACTGCAGGATATCCATGGCCTTGGTTAGATCGAGATGCCCGTCCTACCCCTCAAGTGGTACCAATATGCCGATCCGACGCTGGCTCCATTATGGCGATCACGCCGTGGCTCCATTACGCCGATCCGACGCTGGCTCCTTTATGCCGATCACCGCGTGGCTCCAATGTGCCGATCAGTGACAGGGGTGGCCAGATCGACCATGGGGTACGAGTGAAGATGCCCGCGAAGGACGGACCTGTGATGACGGTGATAGGGATTGTCGAGGCATATCCCGGTACGGCTACCGGCGATCCACATCTCCTCGCCCGCAGCGGGCACGAGATGAGCCAGATCGGGCGCATCGCCTCTGGCAGCTCGCCGGGCTGCAGGTGCCTAGAAAGCGGCCTCGGCGGCGTGTAGCGAGTTCCAGGCCGAGACCGGTTCCGGCGATTGAGGCGACCAGGTTTGGGCGTATGACTTCGTGTTTGACGCCTGCGCCAACGGCCAGCAACTGAAGTGCCTTACGGTCATCGACGAGCACACACGCAGTCGCTGGCTATCGACATGGCCGGTAGCATCCGTTCCGGTCGGCTCATCGAGGTGCTGACGAAGCTGGTCAGTGAGCACGGTGCGCCGAAGACCTGCGTTCGGACAATGGCCCGGAATTTGTCTCGAAGGCCGTGTTGAAGTGGCTGCTGCAGTCGAACATCGATACGGCGCTGATCGATCCTGGTAAGCCTTGGCAAAACGGGGCTGACGAATCGTTCAACGGGAAGTTCCGGGATGAATGCCTCAGCCTGGAATGGTTCAGGAACCGGGCCGAGGCGAAGATCGTGATTGAGAATTGGCGACGGCATTACAACGAGGTTCGGCCTCACTCCAGCTTGTCGTACCAAACTCCGGTGAAGTTCAAGTCGAAGAGATCATCAACCAACCCGAACGGGGCCATTCTCCAGCAATGAATGGTCCGAAGAAAGCCGGCAGGTCAGCTTTAGCGATGCAATTGTTGGCAACGGTTTTCCGATTTGCCGACGCCATACGAGACAATGCCTCGGCCTACCTGCTTGCAGGTGACGCTGCCCCCGCTCCCGTTGACCAGAGTGGTTTGCTGCACCGGAATCGCTGCGCAACCGACAAGCAGAGATCCCGCAGGCCGTCAGCGCAGACGCGTTAATTCGGAATGACACTCCTGCTTCTCCCTTTGTCGTGCCTCACCCGGAGTCACTCGACTTTGTAGCTGACAGTCTTAATCTCCGCATTACCGGCATTGTCTGTAGAGGTAACAGTGAACTTATGAGCGCCCTTTTGGGAGGTCGGGACCGTGGCGCCGTCAGGTACAGTCCCGGAGCATGAGGCGACGCCCGAGGTCTTATCGGAACAGGCATACGAAGCATACACAGTGCTATTGAGCGCGTAAGTCCCGCCCTTTAGCGGCGTTGT
>CAVVKU010000002.1:0-94285 GCA_963748995.1 uncultured Gammaproteobacteria bacterium
CCAACCACTCCGCCCAAGATTCCGTCGAACATTCCCATGATGATTCCTTTCAGTTGATGCAGAGCTAGAACGAATAGACCAGATTGACGGTCTCGAGCGTGTCGATCTTTTTCAAACCCGCGGGAGGGCTGGAGTTGTCCTGCAGCGCGTAGCCCACGGACAGGGCCAGCTTGGTCGAGACTTTCACCGCCACCGCGAGTGCGTTGGTCACCAGCCTGTCCGCCGAGCTCGACGCGAGTGCCAGCTTATCCGTCAGCGTCACCGTGCTGCTTAACGCCTGGGAGTAGTTGAGGGCCGCCGTCTCCGCGATTCCGTTCTCGGATGGCAACAGCTGGCGCCCCACGACCGTGCCGTTCGGTTTATCGATGAGCTCCGGCCGCAACACCTGATACCCGACGCCGACCTGCGCGTCCAATTGCGTCGTCGGGTCGCGACGATCTTGTAGCCCACGCCCGCCGATGCGCTCGCCTGATAGTCAAAGCCGCGGAGCAAGTCGTGCCGGTAGGTCAGCAAACCGAACGGTACAGATCCGGCGTGAGGTTGTAGTTCGTCTGCCAGGACGTATCCCAACGCTCCGCCGAGACGATACCGGCGCTTTGCCCGTACAGGCCGCCCAGGTGAAACGCATGCTTCCAGGGATCGTTCAGAAACGCCATGTCGATGGCCGCATTCGCCGATTTACCCTCCGAATTGCCCGATGAGGAAGGTGTAGCCCGCCTGGCCTTTTCCGGTCCAGACATCCTGCGGCGGCGGGGGCGGGTCGTCGGCGAAGGCCATGATGGGGGCCAATCCACATAGCGATAAAAATAAGGTGCTCGATTTCATGAGATCCCTCTTACAGGTGTGTGGTTCAAAACTACTGGAACGTCCACGAGAGGCGGTGCGCCTGTGCACGATCGGGGTATGGGAGCGAGGATATCCTCGCTCCCGTACGAGAAGGTTATTTGCAGAGGCCTTGCCGTGATCCGCGCGGTTGCCCTGGGCGATCGCGTCCGCTTCCGACATGAGCTGCCGCTCTTGGTCTTTCCATACCATCGATCGGTCGGGCAGTGATAGACCTTGCTCGAGCTGTTGACCCAAACCTTGTCTGCCCCGCCGCCCGGAGCCGCGGTGACGGCCGGCGAGGAGCTCTTCTTGGCGGCCAAGGTGCCGCGGCCGGAGCGGGCGACGGCGCGCTCGCGGGTGCCGCGGAGGGCGACGGCGCGCTCGTGGAGCCCGCCGCAGGTGTCGCAGCCGCCGGCGCCGCGCCAGCTGCCGGAGCGGCGCCGCCGTACCAGTCCTGCACGCCCTTATGGCCGTGGCAGCACCTTTCTTCGTGGCGCCCGTCCAATAGCTGCCATCCCGGCAGAGCCCGGTGGATCCTGCAGGCGCACTGGCCGGCGCCTGCGCGACTGCGGCTCCCGCAAGCAGCAAGGCGGTGAGAAGCGATACGATCTTGAGACGGCTCAGCATGATGATTTCCCCGTGATTGATTCTGATGCGGTGCCCGCATCAACCTCTATCGAGAAAGATGCTCGTGTTGGGCAGGCGGGGGAGTATTCCAGAAACCGCCAAACGCATTGTTACGATTGAGTCATTACCGACCCGCTAATTGCGCCCCCCTGGCCTATCCGGACAGGTTTTGGCCGATTGAGACACGCGAGAAAAATAAAAAGAATCGGGCGGCCGACGCTGGGCCCCCGCATCAGGTCCGGGGTCGCGGCTCTTCGCGCTGCGTTCCCGGAAGACGTTGGTATTTGGCCGGCTTTTTGAAATACTGGCCCCCATGAACAAGGCGAGCGCAGGCAGAATCCGCATCGGCGTGGGCGGGTGGACCTACGAGCCCTGGCGCGGCGCATTTTATCCAGCCGAGCTCACGCAAAAGCGTGAGCTCGAATACGCAAGCCGCCGCCTCACTTCGATCGAGATCAACGGCACCTTCACGGCTCGCAAAGGCCCGAGACCTTCGCCAAGTGGCATGACGAGGCGCCCGCGGATTTCGTGTTCTCGTTGAAGGCGCCGCGATACGCAACCAATCGCAAAGTGCTCGCCGACGCCGGCAAGAGCGTCGAGCGGTTCTACTCGAGCGGAGTGATGAATCTCAGAAACAAGCTGGGGCCGGTCAATTGGCAGCTTGCGCCCACCAAGAAATTCGAACCCGAGGATTTCGCCGCGTTTCTCGCTCTCCTGCCGCGGCAGATCGAGGGACGGGCTCTACGGCACGTGGTCGAGGTCCGGCATCCGAGTTTCCGGTCGGAGGAGTTCGTTGCCCTGGCGCGCGAGCATGGCGTCGCGGTGGTCATCGCCGGCGATTCGGAGTATCCGCAAATCGCCGACCCAACCGCCTCCTTCGTGTACGCCCGGATCATGGGAACGCGGGAGGGATGCGAACTCGGTTACCCGGCGGACGAACTCGACCGATGGGCGGCGCGCGCAAAGGCTTGGGCATCCGGCAGCTTGCCCAAGGGGCTCGAATTCGTCGGAGCGGCGCGCAGCGACGGGCGGCCCCGGGATGTTTACCTCTACGTCATCAGCGGACACAAGGTGCGCAATCCGGCTGCGGCCATGGCCCTGATCGAACGGCGCCGGCGGCGCCTGAAACTGCGCCGCCGCGCGACGATCCGCGCGCGAGCCGTCCCGGTCAGGCAGCCAGGCGGCCCTCTCGATAGTCGTTGACCGCCTGTTCGATCTCCTCGCGCGTGTTCATGACGAACGGTCCATATTGCACGACGGGCTCGTGCAGCGGCTTCGCCGCGAGCATCAGAAATCGCGCGCCCTGCCCCTTCGCGACCACGCGCACCGAATCGCCGTCCGACAGCACTCCTGCCGCCCGATGCGGCAGTGCCTTCTCGGTCCCATAGGCACCGACTTGCGCGCTGCCCTCGTAGGCATACAGGAAGACGCTGTGGCCCGCCGAGACGGGCGCGATGAATTCCGCGCCGGCCGGCAGATGCACGTCGAGATACGAGGCGTCCGTGGTGATTCTCGCGCCCTCGCGATTCACCGGGCCCTCCGTGAGGCGCCCATCATGGGCGAAGGCTCCCGCAATCACCTTGACCTTGCCTCCGGATGCAAGATCGATCACGGGGATCTCGCTCGACGGGATGTCGCGATACCGTGCGGGCTTCATCTTCTCCTTCGAAGGCAGGTTCAGCCACAGCTGAAAGCCGCGCATGCGGCCCTCGGTTTGCTGGGGCATTTCGGAGTGAATGATGCCGCGCGCGGCGGTCATCCACTGCACGTCGCCCGGACCGAGGTCGCCGCGGTTGCCGAGATGGTCCTCGTGCCGCATGTGCCCGTCGAGCATGTAGGTGACGGTCTCGAAACCGCGATGCGGATGCGCCGGGAAGCCGGCGAGATAATCGTCCGGATCGTCCGAGTAGAACTCGTCGAGCATCAGGAATGGGTCGACGTACAGCCCACGCTGGCTTCCAACGCTGCGGCGCAGCTTGACGCCGGCGCCGTCAGAAGTGGGGATCGACTCGATGATACGGACCAAATGTCGAAAGTTCATGCGTCCTCCTGTTCGAGTTCAAGCCGCCAGCCGCGCGATCTCCGCGGCCGCCTTTGCAAGGCCCGCCTGTTTGCTTTGCGGGCTGATTGCGAGGCCTTCAGCGTAAACGAATTGCACGTCGGTCATGCCGAGAAATGCCAGGAAATCGCGCACGTAGCTGGTCTGCGTGTCCATGGGGGTGCCGACGTACTGGCCCCCTCGCGCGGCGAATACGTATACCTTCTTGCCCGTCAGGTGACCCACGGCCCCCTTCTCGGTGTATGCAAAAGTGATCCCCGCGCGCGCGATGTGGTCGAAATACGCCTTCAACTGCGAGGGCACGCCAAAGTTGTACATGGGCAACCCGATCACCACCACGTCGGCGCGTTTGATTTCCTCGATCAGGGCATCGGAGTAGGCGACCACCGAGTGCTGCGCCGCGGTGCGTTTCTCCTGTTGGGTGATGAACGCACCGAACCGCTCCGCGGTAAGGTGAGGAACCGTTTCCGAGGCGGCCACATCGCGGACCACCACGTTCGCATCAGGGTGGCTTTGGCGGAACGCCGCCACGAACTGGTTCGCGAGCTGGCTCGACTGGCCATTATCGTTGTGGATGCTGGCATTGATCTGCAGAAGTGTGGTCATGGTTGAACCCCTTGAGGACTTGATGAAACTCTCTGGCCTCCTATTTAATATTGATTAATTAGATAAAAAAGCAGAATATTTAGCGCATATGTATCAGTTGGATAGATGAATGGCCGCTAACCCGAAGATTTCCTTGGAGCAATGGCGGGCGCTGCTGGCGGTCGTGGACACGGGCGGATACGCGCAGGCCGCGGCCGCGCTTCATAAGAGCCAGTCCGCCGTGACCTACGCCGTGCAGAAAATGGAATCCCTGCTCGGCGTGAAAATCTTCGAGGTGATTGGGCGCAAGGCCCGCCTCACCGCGACCGGGGAAGTCCTCTATAGGCGGGCGAGATCGCTGCTGGATGAGGCCGGCGCACTCGGAGGGCGCGGCGGCGAGTCTGGCGGCGGGTTGGGAGCCGGAGCTGCGCCTCGCGGTCGAGATCGTCTTTCCGACCTGGCTGCTGCTCAACTGCTTCAGCCGCTTCGCCGAGGACCGGCCGGAAACGCGCATCGAGCTGCACGAAACCGTGCTCAGCGGCACGGAAGAGGCGCTTCTCGAGCGGCGGGTGGATCTTGCCGTGTGCTCGCAGGTGCCACGCGGATTCATCGGCGATTTTCTGATCCGTTTACGCTTCATTCCGGTTGCCCATCCGAACCATCCGCTGCATGGGCTCGGGCGGGAACTCACGCTGCAGGACCTGCGCAAGCACCGTCATCTCGTCATTCGCGACACGGGCAGCCAGCGCCGCGGCGGCACGTGGCTCGGCGCAGAACAGATCTGGACGGTGAGCCACAAAGCCACCTCCATTCACGCCGCCGTGATGGGACTCGGTTTCGCCTGGTATCCGGAAGAGATGGTACGCGGGCGAACTCGACAGCGGCGCTCTCAAGGCGCTGCCGCTGCGCGAAGGCGCGGAGCGCTTCGGCGATCTCTACCTGGTTTTCGCGGATCGGGATTATGCAGGTCCGGGCGCACTGCGAATGGCGGAGATCATCCGCGAAGCTGCGCTGCCGTGCCGGAAGGCCGAGGAATCACGCGCCAGTTGAGCGGTTCGGCCGGCCCCGTCTCAAAGCGGCAGCCGCACCGTCGCCCTGCACCCACCGCCCGCCGCGCTCGTCAAACTGACGGTGCCTCCGCCGGCGCGCACGCGCTCGCGAAGCTGCGCGAGCCCAAAACGGCCCTTGGCGGCCGACCGCTCCCGCTGCGCGTCGAACCCGACGCCATCATCGATCACGGTGACGTGCACCCACTCGCCTGACACTTTGACCTCCACCGAGGCGGCGTGCCGCCCGGAGTGTTTGCATGCGTTCATGGCCAGTTCCCGGACACAACGATAGACGAGTTGAATATTCTCCCGGTCGAGGAGCTTGCCGCCCGACACCTGATACTCGATGGTGAATGCGAAACGGGTCTTGAAGAGCTCCGCGAGCCATTTGAGCATCTCCTCGAGGGAGGCATGCTCGAGCTCGGGCGGACTCAAGTCCTGGATCATCAGCCGCAGGCCCTCCTGCGCCTCGCGCGACGCCTCCATGGCCTCCTCGATCAAGGCCGCGAGCTTCGGTTGGTTCGCATGCGCACGCATGGCGGACAGTGTCATGCTTTGACCTGCGAGCACCTGGCCGATGCCGTCGTGCAAATCCGCCGCGGTGGTGCGGCGCGCGGCTTCCTCCGCCGAGTCGAGCGCCAGGGCGTATTGGCGAAGCTGCGCATGATCGCGCGCGAGCTCCTCCAGCAGATCTCGTTGCTTGAACATCATGAAGTTGACCAGCAGCGCGCCGCCGCAGCCGATGAGCAGGAACAGGTCGATCGAGACGACGATATCGGGAAAAGCCGCGCTGTGCGCCGACGATGGGCCGCCTCCCGTAGCGTAGCCCGCGAGCACCGAGATCGCGGCCGCCACGACCCCCACGACGATACGCGTCGTGCGTTGGGAAAATCGCAATGCGAGCCATGCGAGCGGTATCGTGAACAGCATCGGCTCCACCAGCACATTTTTCGCGGGCCACGGTGCGAATATGAACAAGCAGAAAAGTCCCACCAGGGCACCCGAGATCACCCAGCCCTCCCACCGCTTCGCGGCGTCCTTCGCCGGCGCCGGAAAACCCAACAAGGCGCCGAACATCGCCGGCCCCATGGTCACGATGGCCAGCACGGCGGCGAGCCCCCAAAGTCCCACGTCCGCCGCCGCGACCGGCACGCCCGCGGTGTGGGAGCGCGTTGCGCCGCCGAGGAGCGCCCCGGGTGCGACACCGACGAGGAGCGCCACGATCCAGAGAGGAGAGAGCACCGGCTGATATCGAGGTTCGCGCCGGATCAAGCGGAAGGCCCGTGCCAGGGCAGCCGGGCCGGCCGTGGTGAGCACGTTGGCCGATGCGAACCCGAGCCAGCTCTGCATGTCGCCGGAGGGCAATCCGCTGAGCAGGTTCAATGAGGGATTCGCGAGCAGATCGCAGCAGACCATCACCAGCACCAACACCGGCCAGCGACGGATGGACAGCAGCATGAAGGCGGCAAACGTCAGCGCGTGCGCCGGCCAGATGGGAGCGGCGCCGTACAGGGGCTTCGACAGGAAGCCGAAGGCGTAGAGCGCCAGATACGCGCACACCAGCGAGGGAAATTTGATGCGGATCGGGATCAACCCGCGCCCGGCGGGAGTCGACAGCCCTGTGCGAACTTGATGCGGTCCGCATCCGCTTCCAGCTCGCTCGACAGCCTGGCAATCAGTTCTTCGATGCCGCCCGCCCGCTGCGCCTCACGCTTGACCAGAAATCGGGCCAGGGGACCGATATAGGAAGCCAGTTGCGCCTCAATGTGCGCAAGCTCGCGCGATCTTTGGGCCAGGGCGCCCGCCGAGAGAGGCTCTGCGGCGGGTATCGCGGGCGGCGGCGGCACGGCGCTCGTCAGCGGGGATGTCGGTGGGGCCGTCACCCCGACCGGCAACGCGATCTGCGCGCTCAGGTAGCTCGACAGCCTGCGATAGTGGGGCTCGAGAGGCGGCGGGAATGCGTCCAACCAATGCTGCGCGCTCAGAAAAAACTCCAGGCTCTTCGAGGGCACGACATCCTCGATGCGGAACGGCAACACCGTCACCCCCTTGTGGACCGCGCGCTCGATCTCGCGGCGCACCTGCGGGGACTGATTGCTGCTCGAGGAAAACACCAGCACCATGACGCGCGCTGCCGAGATGGCATCGATGATTTCCGCGGCCCAGTCCGCGGAGGGTGAAATATCCCGCGGCGCGATCCAGCACCTCAAGCCCTGCGCCTCGAGCAGAGCCACCATCTCGTGGGCGCACCCGCGGTCGGCCTGGGAATAGCTGATGAAGATGTCGCTCAAGCGGATACCGTCAGGCAACGCCTGGTCAATGCTCGAGAAGCCGCATGGCCTTGTCGAGGCTGGTGCGCATCCTGTTGAACGAGCGCCCCAACGACGCTATTTCCGTCGGCCCGTGACGCGGGAACTCGGGCGCGGACATGTCACCCATGCTCACACGCTCGGCGGTGTGCGCGATACGCCTCACGGGTCGCACGAGCAGCCCATAGAGCAGCGCGTTGAGCGCGATGAAAATCGCCGCGAACACCGACGCCAGAGCCGTCAGGAACGCTCGAAACGCGCGCTGCGCATTGGCGGTTGCGCTCGCGAAGGGAACCGAGACGACTTGCGCGCCGACGATCTCGCGGCTGCAGCCGAAACCGTTGTCCCGGCCATAGCGCGCGACCATGCTGGCGGGTGCGGCCGTGGGCGAGCCGTGGCACTCGGCGCATTCACCCGAGGCGCGTATCGGCCGGGCGAGATACAGCGACCGGCCCATGGGAGTGTCGCGCTCACCGACCACTTCGGCCATCGCCGCATCGTTTCTGAACCGCTGGATGATATCGGACTCCCAGTCCGCCGCCCGATCTCGCGGATTGGTCGGATTGAGCGTGGCTTCCTTGTACATGTACTGCGGGTGGCGCTCGCGCAGCCTCAGAAAATTCTGCGTGGCGGCATAGAACGGGATGCCCTGCGGCAGGAACGAGTCGCGCATTTGCCGCTCGAGCAGCGGCAGGATCTCACCGGCGGTGTAGGAGCGGATGGCGACGGCGCTGTCCATCATCAGTCCCGCCTCGGCCAATACCTCGCGCCGCGCGTTTCCCTCGAGAATCAGCCAGCAGGCGTAGCTCGCGAGCACCGCGGCACCCAGCGAGACGACACCGGGAACTATGTTGATGCGAACGAGCAGGCTCACATCGAAAATGTCCCCGCACAGGTCATGCCGGAATTATATCATCGCCGATGCGGCCTCATTGCCCGAAGATCCGGAAGCGCTCCATGCCACACCCCGCCGAAGCCCCCCAAAGAATCCGGGTCGATGACCTGGAAGTCGACCGGCTTCTTCATGATTTCGTCGCTCGCGAAGCGATTCCCGGCACGGGCGTCGACGCGGGCCATTTCTGGCGCGGGTTTGCATCGCTGGTCCGCCGTTTGAGTCCGCGCAATGCCGAGCTTCTGTCCAAAAGAAACCACCTGCAATCGCAGATCGACGCCTGGCATCTGACGAAACCCCGGCCCCGGATTCGATCCGGTGCGCTACCGCGAGCATTTGATTGAGATCGGCTACCTCGTGCCCGACCGCGGCCCGTTCCGGATCTCGACGGAGAACGTGGACGCCGAGATCGCAACGATCGCCGGCCCCCAGCTGGTCGTACCGGTCGACAACGCCCGGTACGCGCTGAACGCCGCCAATGCGCGCTGGGGGAGCCTCTACGATGCGCTCTACGGAACCGACGTGATCGCGCGCGCCGCGGATGAAAGTACGGGTCGCGGCTACGATGCGAAGCGCGGCGCACGTGTGATCCGGTACGTGCGCGATTTCCTCGACCGGCATTTTGCCCTGCGCGATGCGAGTCATGGCGACTGCCGCGGCTACCGCATCACATCCCGGGGGCTCGAAGCGCTGGTGGCGGGCGGCGGCGCCGTGGGTCTTGGCGATGCAGCCGCCCTCGCCGGTTATCAGGGCGATCCGTCGAACCCGACCGCGATACTGCTCATCCATCATGGCCTGCACGTCGAGCTCTGCATCGATCGCAGCCACCACATCGGACGGGACGATCCGGCGGGTTTGAGCGATGTGCTGCTCGAATCTGCGATCACGACGATCCAGGACTGCGAGGACTCGGTGGCCGCGGTCGACGCCGCCGACAAGGTGCGCGTCTACCGCAACTGGCTCGGGCTGATGAAAGGCACCCTCGAGTGCAGCTTCGCGAAGGGCGGCAAGGCGGTTGCGAGGAGACTCAACCCGGACCGGCGCTACATGACCCCGTCGGGATCCGAGCTCGTGCTGCCGGGGCGCAGTCTCATGCTGGTGCGGAACGTCGGGCACCACATGCTCTCGGACGCGGCCACCTTCGCCGGCGCGCCGATACCCGAGACCTTCATCGATGCCGCCATCACCTCGCTTATCGCGATCCATGACCTGCGCGGCCCGAGCGCGCGTATGAACTCGCGAACCGGCTCGATTTACATCGTCAAACCCAAGATGCACGGGCCTGAAGAAGCCGCCTTTGCGGCGGAGCTGTTTGCGGAGGTGGAGGACCTACTGGGCCTGGCGCGCAACACCTTGAAGCTCGGCGTCATGGACGAGGAGCGCAGGACCACGGTCAATCTCGCCGAATGCATTCGCGCCGTCAGCGAGCGGGTGGTGTTCATCAACACGGGCTTCCTCGATCGCACCGGCGACGAAATTCACACCTCCATGGAGGCGGGGGTCGTTCCCCGCAAGGCAGACCTCAAGAAAGCCGTGTGGCTCGACGCTTACGAGCGGCACAACGTCGACGTGGGCATTGCGTGCGGGCTGCCCGGACGCGCCCAGATCGGCAAGGGCATGTGGGCGATGCCGGACTTGATGGCGGACATGGTCGAGACGAAAATCGCTCATCCGCTGGCCGGCGCGAACACAGCCTGGGTGCCCTCGCCGACCGCCGCCACCCTCCATGCGATGCACTACCATCAGGTCAACGTATGCGAGGTGCAGGCCGCACTGGCGGGCCGCGCGCCGGCCGCGCTCGCGGACATATTGACGCCGCCGCTGGTGTCCGGCCGACCGTGGACGGAGGCGGAGATTCGGAGCGAGCTCAACAACAACGCACAGAGCATTCTGGGATACGTGGTGCGCTGGATCGATTTCGGCGTCGGCTGCTCGAAGGTCCCGGACTTCTACAACGTCGCGCTGATGGAGGACCGGGCGACGCTTCGGATCTCGAGTCAGCATCTGGCGAACTGGCTGCTCCATGGGGTCTGCACGAAGGACGAGGTGCTGGAAGCGCTGCGCCGGATGGCAGCGGTGGTCGACGGCCAAAACGCCGGGGATCCGGCGTATTCGCCGATGTGCCGCGACCTCGGGGCGGACATCGCGTTTCGGGCCGCATGCGACCTCATTTTCAGGGGGCGAACCGAACCGAACGGCTACACGGAGGCGATTCTCACCGCGGCGGCGGCGGGAGAAAATGCTCGTCGGAAGGCTCCTACTTCCGAATAAGGGGCCGCCGCACAGGTAACCGGCCGCCCCCGCGTGTAACCTCCATCGAGTTATGCGCGCGGATCATTGACGTGGAATCCGTTGTGGCGGGAGAAACGCTGCGGGAGCGGCGCGATCACTTCCAGGTGGCCCTCGCGAGCGTCGCGGACGCCGTGATCGCCGTGGATTCGGCGGGACGCGTGACCTACCTCAACCCCGCGGCCGAACTGGTCACCGCCTGGAGCGCGGCTGACGCCGTGGGACTGCCGCTGTCGCGCTGCTTCAAAATCGTGCACGACGACAGCGGCGCCGCCCTCGACAGCGTATTCGAGGCGGTTCGTCGATCGAGCGATAAAATCGAGCACGCGAGCCACACGGCGCTGGTCAATCGCCGCGGCATCCTGGTTCCCATCGAGTGCAGCGCGTCGCCGATCCGCGACGGCGGCGGTGCGTTCGCGGGCGTGGTGATCGTGTTTCGAGATGTGGGTGGCCGCCGCGCGGCCGAGCGCGCCCTGCAATCGAGCGAAGAGTCGCGCGCCGAGAACGCCGATGCACTGTTCGAGGAGAAGGAGCGCGCGCAGGTGACGCTCAATTCCATCGGCGATGCCGTGGTCAGCACGAATTTCTGGGGTCGGGTCACCTACCTCAACATCGTCGCCGAACGCATGACCGGATGGTCGCAGGCGCAGGCCTCCGGAAGAGCGGTGGACGATGTGTTCCGTCTGATCGACGTGACGACCCGCAGCCCCATCCCCACCCCCACCGCGAGCGCCATCATCGAAAACCGCACGGTGGGCCTCGGCGCGGACTGCATGCTGGTGCGCGGTGACGGCGTCGAGCTTGCCGTGGAGACCAGCGCCGCGCCGATCCATGACCGTTTGGGCGGCGTCATCGGCGCAGTGATGGTGGCCCACGACGTGACGGTGGCGCGCGAATTGTCCAACAAGCTGGCGCGCCTGGCGCTGCACGACAGTCTCACGGATGTTCCCAACAGGACCCTGCTCAGCGACCGCCTGGATCAGGCGATGATGCGGGCCCACCGCGCCGGCAGCTCCGTCGCGGTGCTCTACATCGACTTGGATCGCTTCAAGCACATCAACGACTCGCTGGGGCATGGCGTGGGGGATGAGCTTCTGCGATCGGTCGCCCAGCGGCTGCTCTCCTGCGTTCGAAGTTCCGATACGGTCAGCCGTCAGGGCGGCGACGAGTTTCTGGTCCTCTTGTCCGATGTGGTGCATCCGCGTGACGCCGCGCTTTGCGCCGAGAAGATCATTGCCGCGTTGGAGGCGCCGCACCACATCGCCGGTCACGACCTGCGGATCACCGCCAGCATCGGCATCGCCACGTATCCGGGCGACGCGTCGGATGCCGAGAAGCTGTTGCGCAACGCGGACTTCGCGATGTACCAGGCGAAGTACACGGGGCGCAACAACTATCAGTTCTTCAAGCCCGAGATGAACGCCAATGCGATCGAGCGCCAAAGCGTCGAGACGGATCTGCGACAGGCGGTGGCGCGGCGCGAATTCGAGCTCAATTATCAACCCAAGGTGAGTCTGCAGACGGGCGCCGTGGTGGGCGTCGAGGCGCTGATTCGATGGAACCGCCCGCAATGCGGACTGATGCTGCCGGCCAGCTTCATACCCATTGCCGAGGAGTCGGGACTCATCCTTCCGATCGGCCGCTGGGCGCTCGAGACCGCCTGCCGACAGGCCCGCGCGTGGCAGGATGCGGCGCTGTTGCCGGTGTCGGTGGCCATCAACGTTTCCGCCGTCGAGCTGCGCGCCAAGGATTTTCTGGACAATGTTCGTCAGATTCTCGCAGAGACGCGGCTCGACCCGTCGTTTCTGGAGCTCGAGCTGACCGAGACGTTCATGATGCAGGACTGGAAATCGACCGCCGAAATCCTGCGCGCACTGAAGGCGCTGGGCGTCAAGATCGCCCTCGACGATTTCGGCACCGGCTACTCCAGCTTGAGCTACATGAAGCGCTTTCCGATCGATGCCTTGAAGATCGATCAATCGTTCATCCGCGACATGACCAGCGATTCGGACGACGCCAGCATCGTGAGCGCAGTCATCAACATGGGGCGCAGCCTCAACATGCGGGTGATCGCGGAGGGGATTCAGACCCGGGACCAGCTCAAGTTTCTACGGGACCGCCAGTGTCCGGAAGGACAGGGATATTACTTCGGACCGCCGGTCCCCGCCGATGAGGTGACGGAACTTCTGAGCGATCCCGGCCAGCCCCATTTTGCCGCCGCGCTATGAGAGGCGACGCCGCAGTTGAGCCAGCCGCTCTTTCCAGGGGCGCTCACGCTCCAGCCAGGCGGCCAGCGAGATGAGTCTCGCGTCGTCCCCGAGCGCCGCGGCGAATTGTATCCCGATCGGCAGCCCGCTTGCGGACATTGCGAGCGGCAGCGAGACAGCCGGTTGCCCGGTGACATTGAAAATCTCCGTGTACGGCGCAAAGCCGTACGATTCCGCGTTCCAGCGGTCGAGATCGAAGGCCGCCGTGCGACCGTCGATCTGGCCGATGCGCGGCGGGAAGTCCGCGGTGCTCGGCAGCATCAGGAAATCGAAATCGCGGAACGTCTCCACCATCTCGCGCGTCGCACGGGTCAGCGCGCGTCTCGCGCGCACGTAATCGAGAGCGGTGCATCGCCGGGCGAGGGCGAGGCCGGCCCGGGTGAGCGCCTCGAGCTCGTCGTCCGCGGGTGCGCGACCGGATCGTGCGGTGAGGAAGTCGATTTCCTCGGCGATCGCGGTCAGCCAGATGAGCTCAGCCGGCTCCCCCACGTTCGCCGATTCGGGAAACGAGGCGCGCATCAACGTATGCCCGGCGCCCGACAGGAAGCGAGCCATGTCCTCCACGGCCGCGCCGATTTCCGCGTTCGGCTGCGCCCCGCCCGGCGCATTCATCAGCACCGCGATCTTGAGCGGGCCGGTGGGCACATCGAGCGCCCGGGTGAACGCTGCGCCGCAGGCTGGCAACGGAATGCGCGCTACGCTGTCGGGCCCTGCAGTCACCTCGAGCATCGTCGCGGTATCCCGCACGCTGCGGGTGAGCACATGTTCGCAATCGAGGCCGCCGGCGAGCTCATCGAGATGCGGCCCGACCGGCACCCATCCGCGGCTCGGCTTCAATCCAACGAGGCCGCACACCGCAGCAGGAACCCGGATCGACCCGCCGGAATCGGTTCCGTGAGCGATCGGCACCATGCCGGCGGCGACGGCGGCCGCGGCGCCGCCGCTCGATCCGCCCGGACTCAAGGCGAGGTCCCAGGGATTTCGCGTCGGTCCGCGCCAGGTGGGCTCCGTGACGAACTCCCCGGCGAATTCCGGGGTGTTGGTCCGCCCGAGCAGGGTCAGCCCGGCCGCGCGCCAGCGAGCCGCCAGCGGCGCATCGGCGGCGGCGGGCGGCGAGTGCTCGAGCCAGCGGCAAGAGTAGGTCAGCTGCATGCCCGCAACATCGATGTTCATGTCCTTGGCGAGGAACGGCACTCCGCAGAGTGGCGCACGGGTCCCGGCGCCCAGCGCCGCCTCGCGCGCAGCGGAGTAAGAGCGCAGCACCACGGCGTTGAGCGATCCATCGATGGACTCGATCCGTCCGATCGCGGCCTCGGCGAGCGCGGCCGCCGTCACCTCGCCGTCACGCACGAGCTCGGCCAGGCCGACACCGTCGAAATCCATGTACTCATCCGGCCGCATCGAGGCACTCCATCAGTTGCCGGGCGAACCTGAGCTTGCGTGCTTTCTTGGGATGGAATAGGTGCCCACCGCATGGGCGACCACATCGGGCGTGCCTTCGGAATAGAGGCGAACCTCTCCCACCGCCTGGATCCTGCCCACCTTGACGAGCTCGGCACACACCGACGATGCGTTTGTCGGCCGCGGGCTTGCGCAGGAAGTTGATGGTCAGATTGGTGGTCACCGCGAGCGGCACGATCCCGATCTGCCCGAGGAGCGCCACGTAAAGACCCACGTCCGCGACCGTCATGAGCACCGGTCCGGAAACCGTCCCCCCCGGGCGCAGCTCCTCCGGGCCGATCTCGTGCGCGACCGTCGCGACCCCGGCGCCTACGTCGAGCACGCGGCATTTGCACTGCGGGAACTCGCGTGCCAGGAACTCGACGATCTCGGCCTTGCTCGGCGGACGCTCCACGTGCATGGTTCTCATCCTCTCACGACCCGGCGCCCTGCGGGACCCCGCATGGCCAGCGCTCGACGCGGAGGCATTATCCGGGTATGATGCACCCAGCCAAACAAAGGGCCGGTGCCCGGTCAGTGCCGCCCCTGGCTCGCAGTCCGTCTTCGACGCACTCGTACTCAGTTCCCCTCGCTGCTGGCCGCTGCGGATGCTTGAAGCTCCGTCGTGCGAGCCCACCAGAATTCATCTCAAGGATTACCATGTCATTTTCAGATCTCGGGCTCGTGCCCGAATTACTCCGTGCCGTTGCCGATAAGGGCTACGACGTCCCCTCCCCCATCCAGCTTCAGGCCATCCCGGCGGTGCTCGCCGGCCGCGACGTGCTCGCCGGCGCGCAGACCGGCACCGGCAAGACCGCCGGTTTCGTGCTGCCCATCCTGCAGAGGCTCGCCGCCGGCAACGCCGCCCGGGCGCCGCGTGCGCTGGTGCTGACGCCGACCCGGGAGCTCGCGGCCCAGGTCGCGCAGAGCGCCCGTGATTACGGCAAGTACATGCCGCTCAAGGTCATGCAGGTCTTCGGCGGCGTGAACATCAACCCGCAGATCAGCGGTCTTCGAAGCGGTTGCGACATTCTCGTCGCGACGCCCGGGCGGCTGCTCGACCTCGCCCAGCAGCGCGCCGTGGACCTCTCCGGTGTCTCGGTCCTGGTCCTCGACGAGGCCGACCGCATGCTCGACATGGGCTTCATCCACGACATCAAGCGGATCATCAAGCTGTTGCCATCGAAGCGCCAGAACCTGTTGTTCTCCGCGACCTATTCGGAGGATATCCGCGGGCTTGCCGAGCGTCTGTTGAGCAATCCGCTGTCGATCCAGGTGGCGCCGCGCAATGCGCCGATCGAACTCGTCGAACAATGCGCCTATCGGGTGCCGAAGGAGCAGAAACGGCATCTGCTCGTGCATCTGATCCAAAGCGGCAACTGGCATCAGGTCCTGATCTTCACGCGCACCAAGCACGGCGCCAATCGGCTCACCCAGCAAATCGAGGGGGCCGGAATCCGCGCGGCCGCGATCCACGGCAACAAGAGCCAGGCCGCCCGGGTGAAGGCGCTCGACATGTTCAAGCGCGGAGAGATCACCGCGTTGGTGGCGACCGAGGTCGCGGCGCGCGGTCTCGACATCAAGGAGCTGCCGCAGGTGGTGAACTACGAGCTGCCGAACGTCCCCGAGGATTATGTTCACCGTATCGGCCGAACGGGGCGCGCCGGCGCCCTCGGACAGGCTGTCTCGCTGGTGTCTTCGGACGAAAACGGTCTGCTGCGGGACATCGAACGGGTGTTGAAGCGGGCAATACCCGTGCTGCCGACACCGGCATTCAGCGCCGCACCGGACGCTCATCCGGTATCCGAACGCGCCGCCGGCGGTCACTCGGCATCTCAAGGGTCCCACGGCGGCTCACGCCGGCCGCACTCGGGACAGGGGGCTGGCCGTCGCGACACCCGGCAGCACTTCAACGCCGATTCGCGTCAGGCCCGCAGTCAACGGCAGCGCTCTCGCTGAGCGCCCGCCGGCGGGCGCGGGTCAACTACAACTGGCGGACGAGATCCTTGAGATATCCGGCGAAGTCCGCGCCGAGGCTCGGATGCTTGAGGCCGAACTCGACGGTCGCCTGTAGGTAGCCGAGCTTGTTGCCGCAGTCGTAACGCTTGCCCTCGAACTCGAACGCGTAGACGGGTTCGCGTTGCATCAGGCGCGCGATGCCGTCGGTGAGCTGAATCTCGCCCCCGGCGCCCTTGCCGATCTTGGCGAGGTCGTCGAACAGCGAGGGGGACAGAAGGTAACGTCCCACCACCGCCAGAGTCGACTCCGCCTTGTCGGGCTTCGGCTTCTCCACGATGTGGGACATCTTGCCGATCCGCGGTGCGATGGTCTTCTCGAGCGTGACGATGCCGTACTTGTCCGTATCCTGCCGCGGTACGTTCTGCACGCCGAGGACGCTGCCGCCGTAGAGGGCGTGCACATCGACCATCTGCTTCAGGCATGACACCTTGGCATCGATGAGATCATCGGCAAGATGCACCATGAAGGGCGCATCTCCCACGACCGGCCGCGCGCACAGCACCGCGTGGCCGAGACCGAGCGGTGCGGGCTGCCGGATGTAGACACAGGACGCCCAGCTCGGCAGGATCCCGTTCAAGAGCTCGAGCAGCTCCTGTTTACCCTGCTGCTGCAGCACCGCCTCGAGCTCGGGATTGCTGTCGAAGTGATCCTCGATCGCGCGCTTCGAGCTTCCGGTGATGAACACCAGCGTGTCGGCGCCCGCGGACAACGCCTCATCGACCGCATACTGGATCAGCGGCTTGTCGACGATCGGAAGCATCTCCTTCGGGCTTGCCTTGGTGACCGGCAGGAATCGCGTGCCGCGCCCCGCCACTGGGAATACACAGGTTTTGACGGATTTATTGCGCATGACTCCGATCATAGCGGATTTTCAACGCAGTTTGACCATCGCGTGGGAATGGAAACTTTCCCACGATTGGCACGCCGGGCAATGCCAATAAAAGCTGCGTGCCGAGAATCCGCACTCCGCGCAGCGGTATCGCTCGGCGTGTGCGAGCAGAGCGCCAAGCTCGGTCGCCACGCGCTCGAGCTCGCCGCCCGCGGCGCGCCACATCGCGGCGAGCGCAGGGTCATTTAGGAACACGGCTTCGATCGCCGGGCGCAGCGGGGCCGCCGATGCGAGGCCGGCGCCGACGGCGGCGAATACCAGGCTCTTGAGCTCGCTGACACTGCGGGATTGCGCGGTTTTCGCCAACGCGGCGAGCTCGGTGTCGCGCCGCTCGTCCCCCGCGAGATTCAACAGGTGCGTGAGCTCCTCCTGCAGCAGCGCCGGCGACTCGTCGAGCGCGAGCCGCAGCAACTTCAGCGCGAGCTCGGGCTGGGATTGCCGCTCCGCGATCTGCGCCCGCAACAGGGCGGCGCGCGGGAACGGCGACGCCTCGCGGCGCGCCTGGCGTAGCAAATTTCTGGCAGCGGGAATGTCGTCCCGATCGATTGCGAGCCCGGCAAGCTCGCACAAGTAGTGAGCGGCCACCGAGCGGGCGGGCGCCGCCTTCGCGCGCGCGAGCTCGCGGTACGTGTCGAGCGCCTGCTGCCACTCGTGCTGGCGCTCGTAGACGCCTCGAAGCGCAACGAGGGCGCTCGCGCGCAGCCGCGGGACTTCGCTCACCTCGAGCAACAGCCCTTCCGCGCGATCGAGCAGGCCGGCGCGCAGGTAATCCTGCGCGAGCGCAAGCAATGCCTGCTCCCGATGCTCGCGCAGCAGCGCCTCACGCGCGAGAAGATTCTGGTGTATGCGGATCGAGCGCTCGACCTCGCCGCGCCGCCGATACAAAGCGCCGAGCGCGAAGTGGGTCTCGATGGTGTCCGAATTCGCATCCATCAGCTTGAGGAACATGTCGAGCGCCCGGTCGGGCTGCTCGGAGACGAGGAAGTCGAGGCCGGCGAGATAATCCGGATGCAGTTTGCCGAGGGGCCGGGTCCAGCGTCTGCCCCAGCCGAAATGCCCCGCGAGGATCCCGACGACGAGGGCGGCCACGGCGATCAGCGCCCAGGTCGACCACGCCCAGGAAGACAGATCAGGCATGGATCCGGCCCGGGCTCACGGATTCAGGGCGCGGCTCGCTAATCCCGGATCGGCTGGTCGGCGCCGTCGTTGACGCGCTCCCGCAGATCCTTGCCGGGTTTGAAATGCGGGACGTGTTTGCCGGCAAGAGCCACCGCCTCGCCGGTCTTCGGGTTGCGTCCCTGGCGAGGCGGACGAAAATGCAGGGAGAAGCTGCCGAAGCCGCGTATCTCGATGCGTTCCCCGGTCGCCAGCGCATCGCTCATGATCTCCAACAACTGCTTCACGGCGAGCTCCACGTCCTTCGCCGGTAGATGCTTTTGCTTTGCCGAAATGATCTCAATGAGTTCCGATTTCGTCATTACCGATCCATGAGCTTCGCTGGACATAAGAAACGCTAGCGGCGGTTATTTCAACCGCCGCTGCGCGCACCTCCAGATTTCAGTCTTGGCCCGAGATTTGCTCTTTTAGCAGATCTCCCAGGCTCGTTCCGGTGGGCGAATCGGTCCGGTAGTTCTGCATGGCCTCTTGTTCCTCGTGGATATCCTTGGCCTTGATCGACAGCGAGATGCTGCGGCCCTTGCGATCCACGTTGGTGAACTTGGCCTCCACTTCCTCGCCGACCTTCAAGAGCAGCCGCGCGTCCTCGACGCGATCCCGTGAAAGCTCGGAAGCACGCAGCTGTCCGTCCACGCCGTTGCCGAGATCGATGATGGCGCCCTTGGCGTCCACCTCGCGCACGGTGCCCCGCACGATGCTGCCCTTCGGATGCTCCGCGATGTAGGCCGAGAACGGATCCTTGGCGAGCTGCTTGACGCCCAGGCTGATGCGCTCGCGCTCGGGATCGATGGACAGAACCATGGCGTCGACCTGCTGGCCCTTCTGGTAGCTGCGCACGGCTTCCTCGCCCGGCATGTCCCAGGAGATGTCCGACAGATGCACGAGGCCGTCGATGCCGCCCGCGAGCCCGATGAAGATGCCGAAATCGGTGATGGACTTGATCTGTCCCGAGACCTTGTCGCCGCGGTTGTAGTTCTCGGCGAACTCCTTCCACGGGTTGGTCTTGCATTGCTTGACGCCCAGGCTGATGCGGCGGCGCTCCTCGTCGATGTCGAGAACCATGACTTCGACTTCCTGGCCGACGTGCACGACCTTGGCGGGGTTCACGTTCTTGTTGGTCCAATCCATCTCGGACACGTGCACCAGGCCCTCGACGCCCTCTTCGATTTCCACGAAGCAGCCGTAGTCGGCGATGTTGGTCACCTTGCCGAACAGACGCGTGTTGGCCGGGTAGCGCCGCGCGATGTTCTGCCACGGATCCGCGCCGAGCTGTTTCAGGCCCAGGGAGACGCGCTGACGCTCGCGATCGAACTTCAGGATGCGGACATCGATCTCCTCGCCGACCTTCACGACCTCCGAGGGATGCTTCACGCGCTTCCACGCCATGTCGGTGATGTGCAGCAGGCCGTCGATGCCGCCCAGGTCGACGAACGCGCCGTAGTCGGTGAGGTTCTTGACCACGCCCTTGACGGCCGCGCCTTCCTGCAAATTGTCGAGCAGCGCGGAACGCTCCGCGCTGTACTCTTGCTCGACCACCGCACGCCGCGAAACCACGACGTTGTTGCGCTTCTGGTCGAGCTTGATGACTTTGAATTCCAGCGGCTTGTTTTCCAGGTACGACGGATCGCGCACCGGACGCACGTCGACCAGCGAGCCGGGCAGGAACGCGCGCACATTGTCGATTTCGACCGTGAATCCGCCCTTGACGCGGCCGGTGATGATGCCGATGACGACTTCCTGCTTTTCGAAGGCGCTCTCGAGGCGGGTCCAGGTCCGCGCCCGCTTGGCCTTCTCGCGGGACAGCCGGGTTTCGCCCGAGCCGTCCTCGACGCTGTCGAGCGCGACCTCGACGGTCTCCCCGACGACAACTTCGATCTCGCCCTTCTCATTCTTGAATTGATCCGAGGGAATGACCGCTTCGGACTTCAACCCGACATTGACGATGACGTAGTCTTGGCCGACCTCGACGATGAGGCCGTTGAGAATGGTGCCCGGACGAATCCGTTGGCTGGCGATGCTCTGTTCAAACAGTTCCGCGAAACTTTCTGTCATGTGTTCTCTATGCGTTGCCCTGGCACGGATCCCGCGTGCGTCAGGGGTTAATAATTAAAAACGGCGATCGTTCCTTGATCGGCCGCGACCCAAAACATCAATTCCCGTCGATCGAAAGCCGCTCGCGCGCAATGGCGAGGACGCGATCGACCACCGCATCGACGGGCATTCCCGTCGTGTCCAAAAGGACCGCATCGGCGCTTGCGACAAGAGGCGAGGCGGAACGCGAAATATCGCGTTCGTCACGCTCCGCTATCTCGAGCGAAAGGGCGGCAAGGGTAGCAGCAACCCCCTTTTGTTTCAACTGGTTATGCCGCCTCAACGCCCGCTCTTCAAGGCTCGCCGTGAGAAAAATCTTCACCTGCGCCCCGGGGAAGACCACGGTGCCCATGTCCCGCCCGTCGGCCACCAGGCCCGGCGGCACGGCGAACGCCCGCTGCCGCTCGAGCAGCGCCGCCCGGACGGGGGGAAAGGCCGCGACCTTGGAGGCGTCGTTCCCGGCCGACTCGGTGCGAATGTCCCGGGTCACCTCCGCGCCGTCCAGCCAGACGATTTCCTCGTCCCGGGGGCCTGTGCCGAAGCGTATGTCAAATCCCGCCGCCAACCGGCTCAAGGACGCGACATCGTCCAAGACCATCCCCTTGCGCCGGGCCGCGAGCGCCACCAATCGGTAGAGGGCCCCGCTATCCAGCAGCCCCCACCCCAAAGCGCGGGCCACCGCGCGGCTGACGGTGCCCTTGCCGGACCCCGAAGGTCCGTCGATGGTGATGACCGGCGCCTGGCTCACGGGTGCCCGCCCCCCGATTCCTCGAGATCGAGGCCCGCAGAGCGCGCGAGCTCGACGAAGCCCGGAAAGGAGGTCGCGACATTGGCGGTATCACGCACCACGATGGGACCGGAGGCGCGCAAACTCGCCACGGCGAACGCCATGGCGATCCGATGGTCGCCGCGGCTGTCGACCTCGCCCGTCGCGAACACCGGCCCCGCGCCGCGCCCCAGGATGCGCATGCCGTCCGGCTTGACCTCGTGCTCCACCCCGAGCGCCGCGAAGCCGGCACCCATTGCCGCGATGCGATCGCTCTCTTTCACGCGTAATTCTTCCGCTCCCGTGATCACCGTCTCCCCCTGCGCACAAGCGGCTGCGACGAACAGCACCGGAAACTCGTCGATGGCCAGCGGCACCAGCGCCTCGGGCACCGCGATGCCGCGCAACATGGAGCGGTGGACCCGCAGGTCCCCGACAGGCTCCGCCCCGCTCATGCGCGGATTTTCTACATGGATCCGCCCGCCCATGGAACGCAGGATGTCGAGCAGCCCGGTGCGGGTGGGGTTCAAGCCGACATTTTCGAGCACCAATCCCTCAGCGGACGCCCCGAGAAGCCCGGCCACCAGGAAAAAGGCGGCCGACGAGAAATCCCCCGGCACCGCCAGGCTCTGGCTCGCGATCCGAGCGGGCGGCTCGATCCGGGTCGTCAGACCCTCGGTGACGATGTTGACGCCCGCGCTTTCCAGCATCCGCTCGCTGTGATCGCGGCACGGGGCCGGCGAGGTCACGGTCGTCGCTCCCTCCGCATAGAGTGCCGCGAGCAGGATGGCGGACTTCACCTGGGCGCTCGCCACGCTCATCTGGTAATCGATGGCGTGCAGCCGTCTGCCGCCGCGCACCTCGACCGGCGGTCTGCCCTCGCGCGTGCGCACATCGGCACCCATTTCGCGCAGCGGCTTCGCGACGCGCTCCATCGGCCGCCTCATCAGGGATTCGTCGCCGACCAGTCGCGAATCGAACTTCTGCGCCGACAACAACCCTGTGAACAGGCGCATCGCCGTTCCCGCATTGCCCATGTCCAGGTCATGTCCCGGCGCCGCGAGGCCGTGCAGGCCCGCGCCCCGCACCCGAACCTCCGTCGGAGCGGGCCGTTCGATATCGACGCCCATGGCGCGCATGGCCGCGAGGCTCGCGAGGCAATCCTCGCTGGCGAGGAAGCCCCGCACTTCGCTCAAGCCGGTTGCGAGCGCGGACAACAGGATCGCGCGGTGCGAGATCGACTTGTCGCCCGGAACCGTGATCGAGCCGGCGACGCCCGACGCAGGCTGCGCGTGAATCGTGCGCAGCCCGGCAGCGGGCGAGACGGGTTGCGCACGCATCAGAGCACCGCCCGGGGGTAGGACCCGAGGATCTTGAAAAGCGAGGCGTATTTTTCGAGCGAGGCGAGCGCCTTCGCGAGCGGCGGGTCGCTCACGTGCCCCTCCACGTCGATGAAGAATACGTAGTCCCATTTGCGTTTGCGCGAGGGCCTCGATTCGATGCGCGTCATGTTGACGCGATGCTCGGCGAAAGGCTTCAGCAGCCTGAACAGCGCGCCCGCATCATCGGTGCCGGTCGCGGACACCAGGAGAGTGGTGCGATCGGCCCCGCTACGGCTGAAGAGCTTCCGTCCGATCACCAGAAAGCGGGTGGTGTTGTCCGGGCGGTCCTCGATCTCGTCCGCGAGCAGCGTCAGACCGTAGATCTCCGCGGCGGCGCGGCTCGCGATCGCCGCCGTGCCGCGCTCGTCTCGCGCGCGCCGCGCGCCTTCCGCATTGCTCGACTCGGCGATGCGCTCGACCTCGGGCAGATGCTCGTCGAGCCAGCCCCTGCACTGCGCGATGGCCTGGGGGTGGGCGCAGACGCGGCGGATGTCCGCGAGCGTGCTCATGCGGCCCATCAGGTGGTGGTGAATGCGCAACTCCACCTCGCCGCAGATCTTGAGCGACGAGGAGAGAAACATGTCGAGCGTATGGTTGACCGTGCCCTCGCTCGAGTTCTCGATGGGCACCACGCCGAAATCGGCGACGCCGCCTTCCACTTCGTGAAACACCTCATCGATGGCGGGCAGCGGGAGCGAGCGCACGGACGATCCGAAATGCTTCAGCACCGCGGCCTGGGTGAACGTGCCCTCCGGGCCGAGGAAAGCGACCTTCAGCGGTTCCTGCTGGGCCAGGCAGGCGGACATGATCTCGCGGAACAGCCGCGCGATTTCCTCGTCGCGCAACGGCCCGTGATTGCGGTGCAAGGCCTTGCGCAACACTTCCGCCTCGCGTTCCGGGCGGTAGAAGTCGACCGCCTTGCCGCTCGCCGACTTCGAGATGCCGACCAGTTGAGCGAGGCGTGCACGATCATTGATGAGTGCATGGATCTGCTCATCGATGCCGTCGATGCGCTCGCGGATGTTGCCCAGGTCCGCGGCGCCCGCGGGCGTCGCCCCGACCACCGCGGAGCCGCCCTTGCGCGCCCTGGATTTGCGGGGCTTGCTCATGTGTGTCTGCGCTCGAATTCGTGCATGAAGGCGATCAGCGCCTCGACACCCTCGAGCGGCATCGCATTGTAGAGACTGGCGCGCATTCCGCCGAGCACCCTGTGTCCCTTCAGATTGTGGAGGCCCGCCTGGGCCGCCTGCGTGATGAACGAGGAGTCGAGCTCGGAACTCCCGAGGGTGAAGGTCACGTTCATCCAGGAACGCGCATCGCGCGCCACGTCGTTGCGGTAGAACGAGGATGCGTCGATCGCCGCATAGAGCGCGCGCGCCTTGGCGCCGTTCGCCTCCCCCATCGCAGCGACGCCGCCGTTTTTCTTCAGCCATTTGAACACCAGCCCGGCGATATACCAGGCGAACGTCGGCGGGGTGTTCAGCAACGAGCCCTCATCCGCGACCGTTTGGTAATCGAACACCGAGGGGGTGGTGGAGCGGGCGTGTCCGAGAAGATCTTCGCGCACGATCACCAGGGTCAGCCCCGACGGCCCGATGTTCTTCTGCGCTCCGGCATAGATCAGCCCGAATCGCGACACGTCGATCGGGCGGGACAGGATGTTGGAGGACATGTCGGCGATGAGCGGCACGCCCCCCACCGCCGGCACGTAGTGAAATTCCACGCCGCTGATCGTCTCGTTCGGCGTGTAATGCACATACGCAGCCCCAGGCGCGAGATCGAGCTCGCCTTGCGGCGGCACTCGCATCGCATCGCCCGTTTCGGCGGCGATGCGCACCGTGCAGTAGCGACGCGCTTCAGCGATCGCCTTCTTCGACCAATGCCCGGTGTCGATGTAGTCGGCCACGGAATCGGGCCGGGTCAGATTCAGCGGAACGATCGCGAATTGGGCGGTGGCGCCGCCCTGCAGGAACAAAACCTTGTAGTTGCGCGGAATCGCCATCAGTTCGCGCAGATCCGCCTCCGCTTCGGCCGCCACCTGCATGAACGCCTTGCCGCGATGACTGACCTCCATCACCGACATGCCGCTGCCGTTCCAGTCCAGAAGCTCCGTTTGCGCCTGCTCCAATACCTCGAGCGGCAGCACTGCCGGTCCCGGAGAAAAGTTGTATACCCGCATCCCTTGAAGACCGCGCCGGGGCGAACGTCGCTAGGATTCGCCGGAGGGTGGCCCGGAAGCGCCGCCGGACGGGCCACCCGAAGGGTCGCCCGAAGGGTCGCCGGGTTCGTCGGAGTCGATGCCGGAAACCTCGCCGGCCGAATCGGCGCCCGACGCGGCCGGATCTTCCTCCGCATCGCCTTCCGCCGCCTCCGCGCCGAGACCTGCGACGCGCTCGAGGCCGGACAGTTGATCACCTTCCTCCAAGCGGATCAGGCGCACGCCCTGGGTGTTGCGGCCGACCACCGATATGTCCTTCACCGGAGTGCGCACCAGCGTGCCGCTCTGGCTCATCAGCATGATCTCGTCGTCGAGCGTCACGTGAAGCGCGCCGACCATGCGGCCGTTGCGATCGGTGACCTGCTGGGCGATGACGCCCTGCCCGCCGCGACCGTGGGTCGGGAACTCCTCGAGCGGCGTCAGCTTGCCAAACCCGTTCTCCGAAGCGGTGAGAATGTATCCCTGCTCGGCCACGATCAGCGCGTTGACGCTCTGATCCTCGGCGAGCTTCACGCCGCGCACGCCGGCGGCCTCGCGACCCATGGGCCGCACCTCATCCTCGATGAAGCGGATCGCCTTGCCGCCCGTCGTGAACAGCAGAATATCCTTGGTGCCGTCGGTGATCGCGACGCCCACCAGCTTGTCGCCAGGGTCCAGCGCGACGGCGATGATGCCGCTCGCGCGCGGGCGGGAAAACAGCGCGAGCGAGGTCTTTTTCACCGTGCCCATGCTGGTCGCCATGAAAACGAACTTCCCTTCCTCGAAGTCCTTGATCGCGAGCATGGCGCTGATGCGCTCGCCCTCCTGCAGCGGCAGCAGATTCACGATCGGCTTGCCGCGCGACCCCCGGCTCGCCTGAGGCAGCTGGTAGACCTTCAGCCAGTAGAGCTTGCCCCGGTCGGAGAAACAGAGAAGCGTGTCGTGCGTGTTGGCGACGAAAAGATTATCGATGAAATCCTCGTCCTTCACGGTGGTCGCCGCCTTGCCGCGGCCGCCCCGGCGCTGGGCCTGGTAGGCGGACACCGGCTGCGCCTTGGCATAGCCCCCGTGGGACAGCGTCACCACGACATCCTCAGGGGATATGAGATCCTCGATGGTGAGATCTTCGTGATTGATGATGATCTCGGTGCGGCGCTTGTCGGCGAAGGTGTCGCGGATGTTCTCGAGCTCGGCGCGGATCACGGCCAAAAGCCTTTCGGGTCTCGCCAGAATGTCGCTCAAGTCGCGGATCAAGGCCAGGAGCTCCTGGTATTCCGCGACGATCTTGTCCTGTTCCAGCCCGGTCAGCCGATTGAGCCGCATGTCGAGAATGGCCTGCGCCTGGATCTCGGTGAGCCGATACCCTCCTGCGGTGATTCCCAGCGGCGAGGTCTCGCCATCGGGTCGCGTGTTGATCGCGCCCGCGCGCGCCAGCATCTCGGGAACCGCACCCGACATCCAAACCTTCGCGACCAGGGCCACCTTCGCCTCGGCGGGCGACGGCGAGGCCTTGATGGTCGCGATCATCTCGTCGATGTTGGCGAGCGCGATCGCCAGGCCCTCGAGAATGTGGCCCCGCTCGCGGGCTTTACGCAAATCGTGGACCGTGCGCCGCGTCACCACCTCGCGCCGATGGCGCAGGAATGCCTCGAGCATCTCCTTCAGGCTGAGAAGCCGGGGCTGGCCGTCCACGAGCGCGACCATGTTGATGCCGAACACCTGTTCCATGGGCGTCTGCGCGAACAGGTTGTTGAGCAGAATCTCCGGCACCTCGCCGCGCTTCAGCTCGATGACGACGCGCATGCCGTCCTTGTCGGACTCATCGCGCAGCCCGTCCGAGGCGATGCCCTCGATGAGCTTCTCGCGCACCAGATCCGCGATGCGCTCGATCAGCCTCGCCTTGTTGACCTGGAAAGGAAGCTCGGTGATGACGATCGCCTGCCGGTCGCCCTTGCCCACGTCCTCGATATGCGTGCGTGCGCGCACGTGCAGCCGGCCGCGTCCGGTCTTGTAGGCGAGGACGATCTCCTGCGCCCCGTTGATCAGACCCGCCGTCGGAAAGTCCGGCCCGGGCACGAGCTGCATGAGCTCGGCGAGCGTGATGTCGGGCTTCTCGATGAGCGCGATGCACGCGGAGATGATCTCCCCGAGGTTGTGCGGCGGAATGTTGGTGGCCATGCCCACCGCGATGCCGGAGGAGCCGTTGATCAGCAGGTTCGGCACACGCGCCGGGAGCACCGTCGGCTCGCTCTCCGACTCGTCGTAATTCGGGATGAAGTCGACCGTTTCCTTGTCGATGTCCGCGAGCAGCTCGCCCGCCAGGCGCGACATGCGCACCTCGGTGTAGCGCATGGCCGCGGGGGGATCGCCGTCGACGGAGCCGAAATTGCCCTGGCCATCGACCAGCAGGTAACGCATCGAGAAGGGCTGCGCCATGCGCACGATCGCGTCGTACACGGACTGGTCGCCGTGCGGATGATACTTGCCGATCACATCGCCGACGACGCGCGCCGATTTCTTGTAGGCGCGGTTCCAGTCGTTGCCGAGCTCGCGCATGGCGTACAGCACGCGTCGATGGACGGGCTTCAGGCCGTCACGAACATCGGGAAGAGCCCGGCCCACGATGACGCTCATGGCGTAATCCAAATAGGATTTACGCATCTCGTCCTCGAGATTTACGGGCAAAATTTCGCGTGCGATCTCGGCCATGAGCGAGAGTCCGGGTGAGCCTTTGGGCTACGGATTAAGAGGGTTTAAGGGAGGCGAGACCTGGTCTCAACATAGGGTAATTCTAGCACAAGTCCCCGTAGGTCTTATACTGGATCCCATGCCTGCCATCCCCTCCGACGTGAACATCAAGGCCCGCTGGATCGCCCCGATGACCGGGGAGGGCGAGGTTCTGGAGGCGCACACGCTGGTGATCAGGGACGGCCGAATTCTCGACGTGCTTCCCCACCAAGAGGCCGACGAGCGCTATTCGGCGCGCGTCGAGCTGGATCGGCCCGATCACCTTGCGTTCCCGGGATTGGTGAATGCGCGAACCCGTCTCGCGCCCGTGGGCAGCGAGCCGCCCGCCCAGGGTTTCTGGGCCGACGGCGCCCTCCTCTGCATCGCCAATATGCTCAAAGCGGGCATCACTTGCTTCTGCGAGGCGGGCTATTTCCCGCGCGAGGTCGCGGCGATGGCGGTCGCACAGGGCCTGCGCGCCGTGGTCGGCCTGCCGGTCGCGGAGCATCCGAGCGCCTGGGCGCAAAGCTCCGGCGAATACCTCACACGCGCCCTGCAGCTGCACGACGAATACAAGGCCCACCCGTCGATCTCGACCCGCTTCGCGCCCCTCGGTGCGGGCTCGCTCGGCGATGACACCCTCGGGCGTCTTGCGATCCTCGCCGCGGAGATCGATGCCGGCCTGCTCTTGTCGCTGCACGAATCGCGGCATGCGGTGGAGGCCTCGCTGCGTCATTGGGGCAAGCGGCCGCTGCAGCGCTTTCAGGATCTCGGGCTGTTGAGCCCCGCGGCGACCGCCGCGCACGCCACCCACCTCGATTCCGCCGACCTCGATCTGCTGCGCCGTTCCGGCGCCGCCGTCACGCTGTGCCTCGCGTCGGGGCTCGAGCGGGGTCAGGGTCTGCCGCCGGTCGTGGAGCTTTGTGCTCCACCGATGCGAGTGAGCATCGGCAGCGAAGGCGAATACGGCGGCCCGGGTCAGGACTTATGGTCGGAACTGCGGCTCATGGCGCTGAACTCGCCCGGCGCGAGCCCGGTCAGCGTGCTCGGCGCCGCGACCCGCGGCGGCGCGGCGGCGCTCGGGCTCGAGTCGCAGATCGGCACCCTCGAAGCCGGCAAGTGGGCGGACCTGTGCTGCATCGATCTGTCGGGTCCGGCGACGCAGCCACCGGGCGATCCGCTGCGGCAGCTGGTGTTCGCCGGCGGACGCGACCTGGTGAGCGATGTGTGGGTGGCCGGGCGCCACCTGCTCGTCGAGGGACGCTTCACTCGACTCGATTGGCCCGCCCTCGCCGCCCGTCTCGACCCGCGGCAGGCGCCCGCAACGGCATCCGCACCGCCGCCCCCCATCACGGAGACTCGCTCATGAACGCATCCACATCGAACGTCGACGCCGCGGAGCTCGCCAAATTCTCGGGACTCGCCGGGCGCTGGTGGGATCCCAAGGGCCCGTCACGTCCGCTGCACGAGCTGAATCCCGTGCGTCTGCAATACATCGAACGGGCGGCCCCGCTCGCCGGCCGCGGCGCACCCGTGCGCGTGGTGGACGTGGGGTGCGGCGGCGGGATTCTGTCGGAGGCGATGGCGCGCGCCGGCGCCCGCGTGCTCGGCATAGATCTCGCGCGCGCCGTCTTGGACGTGGCGGAGTTGCACGCCCTGCAATCCGGCATAACGGTGCGATACCAGCAGATCGCCGCCGAGGCTCTCGCCGAGCTGCATCCCGGCGAATTCGATCTGGCGACGTGCATGGAGATGCTCGAGCACGTGCCCGACCCCGCCGCATCGCTCGCGGCTCTCGCCACACTGGTGCGTCCCGGCGGCGACATCGTCGTATCGACGCTCAACCGCCACCCGCGCGCCTTCGCCGTGGCGATTCTCGGAGCGGAGTACGTCGCTCGAATCCTGCCGCGCGGCACCCACGAATATCTCAAGTTCATCCGTCCCTCCGAACTCGCCCGCTGGGGACGCGAGGCGGGACTCGAGCTCTGCGATCTCGCCGGCATCGGCTACAATCCGATCACGCGCGCGTTCCTGCTCACGTCGGATACCAAGGTCAATTATCTGGCGCACTTCCGCAGGCCCTCGTGAGATGAGTTTGCGCGCCGTGTTGTTCGATCTCGACGGTACGCTGCTCGACACCGCGCCCGACATGGTCGGCGCGCTCGACGCGCTGCGCCGCGAGAACGGGCTCGCGCCATTGCCTTTCGAGCAGGTGCGCTCTTCCGTGAGCCATGGTTCGGGGCGCCTGGTGCGCCTTGGATTTCCCGATGCCGATGTGGAGCGGCTGGGCGCGCTGCAGCGCCGCTATCTCGAGATCTACGGCGCCGCGCTGAGCGCCCGGACGCGGCTCTTCCCCGGCATGGAAGCGGTGCTCGCCGAGCTCTCCGCGTTGCGCCTCGCGCTCGGCATCGTCACCAACAAGCCCGCCTGGCTGACCGACCCGCTCCTGGAGCAGCTCGGTCTGCGCGAGCGGTTCGCGTGCGTCGTGAGCGGCGACACCTTGAGCGAGCGCAAGCCTCATCCGATGCCGCTGCTGCATGCCGCGAAGCTCGCCGGCGCGGAGCCGGCGGAGTGTCTCTACGTGGGCGACGCGGAACGCGACGTGCAGGCCGCGCGGGCCGCCGGCATGCCGTCGCTGGTCGCCACCTATGGGTACCTCGCCGACGGGGAGAATTGGCGGGCCTGGGGCGGCGACGGCTCGATCGCGGCGCCCGCGGATCTTCTCGGCTGGGTCGGCCGGTGGCGCGACGGGCGCATGAGCGGCGACGGCGACTGGATTCTCGTGCTCGCCGCCGGCATCGGCGGATGCCTGTTGGGGATTCTCGCCGCGCTGCTCTGGCGCGCGCGGCGGGAACAGGCGTCGCGGATCGAGCTCGAGGTGCTGCGCGCGCGCATCCGCTCGGACGAGTCCGCCGCCGCCGAGCGCGACCTCGCGCTCGCACGCACGCGCGAACAATTGCAGGGGGTGTTCGGCGAGCTGGCCCGCGACAGCCTGAGGAGCAACAGCGAACTGTTCCTGCAGCTGGCGCGCGAGCGCCTCGGCCACCAGGCCAGCGACGCGGCCGCCGCGCTCAAGGAGCGCGAGACGGCGATCGAATCCCTGGTGCAGCCGATCCGCGAGACGCTGGCCCGCACCGAGGCTCAGATTGAAAGCATCGAGCGCGCGCGCATCGATTCCTTCGCCACCATCAAGGCGCAGATGGAGAGCCTGGCGAGCGGCCAAAGCACGCTGTCGCGCGAGACCCGCAACCTCGTGACGGCGCTGCGCCGGCCGGACGTGCGCGGGCGCTGGGGCGAGATCACGCTCAAGCGCCTGGTGGAGCTCGCCGGCATGAGCGCGCACGTCGATTTCACCGAACAGCACCGCTTGCTGACGGATGATGGGAACCATCAGACCGGACATGATCGTGCACATGCCCGAGCGCCGCGATATCGTGGTGGACGTGAAGACGCCTCTGGATGCGTACCTGTCGGCGGTGGAGGCGCAGAGCGAGGAGGAGCGCGCGCGCGAGCTCAAGCGCCACGCGCAGCTGGTCGCGGCGCGCGTGCGGGAGCTTGCGTCGAAGGGCTACTGGGCGCAGTTCGAGCACAGCCCGGATTTCGTGGTGCTGTTCCTGCCCGGCGATCAGTTCCTGTCCGCCGCGCTCCAGGAAAATCCGGATCTCATCGACGAGTCGCTGCGCCAGAACGTCATGCTGGCGACGCCCACGAGCCTGGTCGCCCTGTTGAAGGCGGTCGCCTACGGCTGGAAGCAGACGGCGCTCGCCGAGAACGCCGAGGAGGTGCGCCGTCTCGGCGAGGACATGTACAAGCGGCTCGCGGTGTTCGCCGAGCACCTCGCGCGGCTCGGCAAGGCGCTCGGCGGCGGCGTCGACGCGTTCAACAAGGCGGTCGGCTCGCTCGAGCAGCAGGTGATGCCCGCGGCGCGGCGCTTCCCGGAGCTCGGCCTGCGGGTGGCGCGCGAGATCGAGCCGCTCGATCCCATCGAAGCGCTCACCCGCACGCCGCGGATCGCCGGCAGCGCGGCTTCCGGATCGCACCGCCGATGAAACCACCGCTGATTCAACTTGAGGAACCGTATCGCAGCCGGGCCGTGCCCGCCGGCTCGGTCCGCTACTTGAGCTGGCTGTTCGCGGCGGCCGAGTCGCGCGACCCTTTGATCGGCATGCACGCGTTGAGCGCCGAGTGGCGCGCGCTGATCGATCCCGAGACCGCGACTCGAGGCGGCGGCGATCAAGCTGGCCTGGTGGCGCGAGGAAATCGCCCGGCTTGCGCGCGGCGCGCCGCTGCATCCCATCACACGCTTCCTCGCGGCATTGCCGCGGGCCGCCGACGTGGATTTTGCGCCGTTGAACGCGTCGCTCGAAGCGGCTGCGCGACAAATCGGGGGCGCGCCTCTCGAGCGCGGCCCCGAGCTCGAGCCTCATGGCGCCGCCCTTTGGGCAACGCCGCTGATGACCGCCGCGCATCTCGCGCGCGACCTGCGGGGCGGCTCCGAGGCGGCCGTGGAGCGGGCCGTCGCGGCCTTGGGCGCAGCACAGTACCTGCAGGAATCGGTCGCCGATTACCGGCGCGACGCGCTCCGCGGGCGTGTAATATTCCCCGTCGATGAATTGCTCGCGGCCGGCATCGAGGATGGCGATCTCGACCGCCCTCTCACCTCCGCCGGTGCTGAAGGCCTATCTGGCGGGCTTGCGCGTCCGGGCCGAACGGCTTTTCTTGAGCGCGGCGGATGGGTTGCCCGGGGAGGAGCGGCCGGCGCTGCGCCATCTGCTGGTGCTCGCGGTACTCGGCGCCAGGCACTCGCGCGGCGACGTGAGACGGGCCGGCGCTTTCCGGCCGGCGGATTTGTACAAGGCTTGGTCCACGGCCCGCCGCGCCGTGCGCCGGGCGCCGAAGCATTGAAGGAACCGATGTCGCTGCCCAAACACCTGGACCCCTCTCCGGACCTGCTCGCCGGGCGCACCGTCATGATCACGGGCGCGAGCGGCGGCTTCGGCCGCGCGCTCTCGCTCGCCTGCGCGCGCGCGGGCGCGAGCGTCATCCTGGTGGGCCGCAACGGCGCGAAACTCGATCGGCTCTACGACGAGATCCAGGCGCTCGGCCGGGCGCAGCCGGCCATCGCGGTGCTCGATCTCGCGACCGCCACGGCCACCGAGTACGACCGTCTGGCGGAAACCGTCGGGAAGGAATTCGGCAAGCTCGACGGACTGGTGCATGCGGCCGCGCTGCTCGGCGATCGCACCCCGTTGGAGCAATACGACGTCCCCACGTGGTGCCGGGTATTGCATGTGAATTTGACCGCGCCGTTCATTCTCACCCAGGTGCTGCTGCCGAGCCTGCGCAAGTCCGAGGACGCCTCGCTGATCTTCGTGAGTAGCGGGGTCGTGCACCATCCGCGCGCGTTCTGGGGAGCCTATGCGGTGTCGAAGGCCGGCCTCGAGGCGATCCGCAGCATGCTGTCGCAGGAGCTCGAGGGGGAACGCAACATCCGCGTCAACAGCATCAACCCCGGGCGCATGCGCACCCCCATGCGCGCCGCCGCTTACCCCGCGGAGGATCCGAACACGCTGCCGAGCCCCGCTTCGGTCGCGGATCCGTTTTTGTATCTGTTGAGCTCGCAGGGACGCGAAATCGACGGCCGATATTTCGACGCGCAATGAATCGAAAGGAGCGAGACGAGATGTTCAGGTTCAAATCCCTTTCGGCCGCCGCATGCCTCCTGCTGCTCGCGCCTCCTGTCGTGTTCGCCGATCCTCCGTCGGGCGCGGCGCTCAAGCCCTTGGAGGGCGATTACGTCATTCCCGATTTCCATTTCGCCTCCGGCGAAGCGCTCCCGGAACTCAGGATTCACTACACCACCCTCGGCAAGCCGCGGCGCGACGAGCACGGCCGCGTCTCCAACGCGGTGCTGATCCTGCACGGCACGGGCGGCAGCGGTCACAGCTTCCTCGTCGACCGCTTCGCCGGCGTGCTGTTCGGCAAGGATCAGCCGCTCGACGCCAACCGCTACTACATCATCCTGCCCGACGGCATCGGCCACGGTGCCTCGAGCAAGCCGAGCGACGGATTGCACGCGCGATTCCCGCAATACACCTATGAGGACATGGTCGCAGCCCAACATGAGCTGCTCGCCCAGGGCCTGCACGTGGATCATCTGCGCCTCCTGATGGGCACTTCGATGGGCTGCATGCATACGTGGCTGTGGACCGAGCGCTACCCGGCGTTCATGGACGCCGCGATGCCGCTCGCCTGCCTGCCGGTGCAAATCGCGGGGCGCAACAGGGTGTGGCGCGATTTGATCATCGAGTCGATACGGACCGATCCGCAGTGGCTGCAGGGCGAATACCGCAGCGAACCTATGGATGCCCTGCGCGCGGCCGCCGGGTACCTGCTCATCGCGGGCAGTGCGCCCATTCAGATGCAAATTGCGCTGCCGACGCGCGAGGCGGCCGACGATTTCGTGAAGGTGTACATGGATCGGCAGCTGCCGCAGCTCGATGCCAATGACCTTCTGTACCAGATCGGCGCCTCGCGCGATTACGACCCCTCGGGGAACCTCGAGAAGATCCAGACCCACGTCATGTGGATCAATTCAGGCGACGATTTCATCAATCCCCCCGAGCTCGGGATAGCGGAACGCGAGGTCAAGAAAGTGAAGAATGGCCGCTTCGTGCTGCTGCCCGCCTCCGATCAAACCCACGGGCATGGCACGCATACCTGGGCGGCCGCATGGCAGCAATACCTGGGCGAACTTCTGACCTCGAGCGAGCCTGCCAAAGCCGGCGGCGGGTGATCGCGTATGCAATACCGCACCGCTGAAGCTATCAGTCCTCGGCGGGCTCGGCCGGGGATGCCGCGGCCTCGATCTCGTGCTTCAGCGAGCTGCGCTCGCCCGGCGTCATGATGCGCGAGTGCCCGCGCGGCAGGTCGCGGGAGAGATGGACCGGCCCGAAGCGCACGCGCATCAGCCGGCTCACGATGATGCCTCGCGCGGCCCACCAATGTCGCACCTGGGCCGAACGCGTGGCGCGCACCGTGACGTTGATCCAGTGATTGAATCCCTCTCCGTACTGCGCATCGGCCTTCAGGATGCTCACCGGCTCGCCCTCGATATCGGTCGCAGCGCGAAATTCCTCCATCAAGGCATCGGTGAGCGGCCCGCGGACACGCAGCACGAAGTCGATGGTGAGCGCGTGCGCACCGCGGGACACCCGATGCGCCCACGAGCCGTCATCGGTGAGAATCTCGAGACCTCCATCCACCGGCGGCAAGGGTTGGATGGCGAGCCACCGCCCCGCCGCGCGCGCTTGTTTCCACTGTTCGCCGGCGCGCGACGTGGCTTCCTTGAGGTCGAGCGCAGTGCCGGGGGAGCGGTGAAACAACAGCACGCGCGACTCCGCCGACGGCGCAGCCGCGTGCAAGCGGACCGGCCGCCCATCGAGGGTGATGCGGTCGCGCGCCGCGAGGCGGTGGCCGAGCTCCGGCACATCGCCGTTGATCTTCAGGCGGCCCTCGCGAATCCAGCGCTCCACCTCCCGCCGCGAGCCGATCCCGGCGGCGGACAGGAGCTTTTGCACGCGGGCCGGCGCCTCCGTCGTATCGGATTTACCGGCCTTACGCCCGGGCGGCCGCTCCCGTGGCCGGCGCGCCCGCATCAGTCGGCGCCGTCGCCGAAGCCCCGGGCGACCAGCCCGCGGGCCCGCGGCTCGGCATCGGCGGCATCGAGCTCGTCGGCATTGCGATCGTCGGCGTTGCGCTCATCGTCCTCCGACGCCGTATCACCGTCGGCGCCCGGCGCCGTCAGAGCGGCCTCCGCGCCGTCCTCCGATGTCGCGGCCGCTTCGCCCGGCAGAGCTTCCTGCACCGCGGCGTCCGCCCCGGGCAACGACAGCTGCACGCGCAGATCCTCGAGCTCCTTGAGTTGCGCGAGCGTCGGGAGATCATCGAGCTTTTTCAGGCTGAAGTAGTCCAGGAACTCGCGCGTGGTGCCCAGAAGCTCGGGCTTGCCCGGCACATCGCGATGTCCGATCACCCGGATCCAGCCACGCTCCAAGAGCGTCTTGATGATGTTCGGGTTCACCGCCACGCCGCGGATCTGTTCGATCTCGCCGCGGGTGATCGGCTGGCGGTACGCGACCAGCGCCAGAGTCTCCAGGAGGGCGCGCGAATACTTCGCCGGACGTTCCTGCCAGAGGCGCGACACCGGCTGCGCCACGGACGGCCGCACCTGGATGCGAAACCCGCTGGCAACTTCGACGATCTCGATTCCGCGCGCCTCGTATTCGCCGCGCAAAGCTGTGAGCGCAGCCTGCACGGTCTCCACGGCCGTGCCGTCGCGCTCGTCGAAAAGCGACTCGAGCTCATCGGTCGTCAACGGCCGGCCGGATGCCAGCAAAGCGGCTTCGATTACATTGCGCACATATTGGTCGTTCATGAGTCTCTCTTGGGATCTTCGCTGGCGATGGCGTCATCGACGGCGGCATCATTGGCGGCGACGTCCATCACGTCCTCGGTCACGAGCTTCAACCGCCTGGCCGGATTGCCGAGACGCACGTGCAACGGGCCATACGCCTCGGACTGCACGATGTCTATCAAGCCCTCCTTCAGGAGCTCGAGAATCGCGACGAAGGTCACCGTGACACCGCGGCGGCCCTCCTCAGGCTTGAACAGGCGGACGAAATCGAGAAAGGCGCTCCCGTTCAGGCTCGACAGCACGTCCGTCATGCGCTGGCGCACCGACAGGGGTTCGCGCTGTACGTGATGATGCGCGAACATGTCGCTGCGGGCCAGAACCTCCTGGAAGGCGAGCAGCATTTCCTGCAACGTGACCTGCGGCGGAATTCGCACCACTTTACGGTCGACGAGCTCGGCGGACGCCACCCAGGTATCGCGCTCCAGACGCGCGATACGGTCGATGCCTTCGGCCGCGCGCTTGAAGCGCTCGTACTCCTGCAGCCGGCGCACGAGCTCGGCGCGCGGATCGGTTTCCTCGGCGTCCGGAGAGTGCATTCGAGGCAGCAGCATGCGCGACTTGACCTCGGCCAGCGTCGCGGCCATGAGCAGATATTCTCCGGCCAGCTCGAGCTGCAGCACCTGCATCAACTCGATGTAACGCGTGTACTGGCGGGTGATCTCGGCGATGGGGATGTCGAGGATGTCGAGATTCTGGCGCCGGATCAAATAGAGCAGCAAATCGAGCGGGCCCTCGAACGCCTCCAGGAAGACCTCGAGGGCCTGCGGCGGGATGTACAGGTCGCGCGGCAGCTCGGTGATCGGCTGACCCTCCACCACCGCGAACGGCATCTCGGCCTGTTGCTGAAGGGTGGCGTGCGCAGCGCCGTGCGCGGCCGCTGGGGCAGCGTCCTGCCCGGGCGCCTGCGCGGCAGCGGGCACCTTCGGCACGAGCGTGAGGTCTGGTCTCATCGGGCCTCCCGGGGCTTCAACGGTAATTCAAGGCCATGGCCTGCCGTACGGCATCCATGGTCTCGCGCGCCGCAGCGCGTGCGCGTTCGCAGCCTTCTGCGATGATACCTCGGACCAGCTCGGGATTCTCCTCGAACTCCTGAGCCCGCTTGGTGATGACGGTGATTTCCTCGACGATCTTGTCGATCAGGGGCGCCTTGCACTCGAGGCATCCGATGCCCGCGCTCCGGCAACCCTGTTGCACCCATGCCTGAGTGTCGGCATTCGAATACACCTTGTGCAGATCCCATACCGGACATTTGTCGGGATCGCCGGGATCGGTCCGGCGCACCCGCGCAGGATCGGTCTGCATGGCCTTCAATTTTTTCGCGACCGAATCCACCGGCTCGCGCAAGCCGATGGTGTTGTTGTAGGACTTCGACATCTTGCGCCCATCCAGACCCGGGACCTTGGGCGTCGCGGTCAGCAACGCTTCGGGTTCGGGCAGGATCGCAATCCCGCTCCCTTCGAGGTAGCCGAACAACCGATCGCGGTCCGCGACCGTCAAGCGGGCATTGGATTCGACCAGCGCGCGGGCCTTCGAGAGCGCTTCGGTGTGGCCCTTCTCCTGGTATTCCTTGCGCAGCGACCGATACATCGCGGAATTGCGCGTTCCGAGGCTCTTGATCGCCTTCTCGGCTTTTTCCTCGAACTGCGGCTCGCGGCCGTAGATGTGATTGAAGCGCCGCGCGATCTCGCGCGTGATCTCGACGTGCGCCACCTGGTCCTCGCCCACCGGAACGTACTGCGCGCTGTACAGCAGGATGTCGGCGGACTGAAGCAGCGGGTAGCCCAGGAATCCGTACGTGGTCAGATCGCGGTCGGAAAGCTGCGTCTGTTGATCCTTGTAGGATGGAACCCGCTCCAGCCAGCCGAGCGGAGTGATCATGGACAGGAGCAGGTGGAGCTCCGCGTGTTCGGGCACCCGCGATTGAATGAACAGCGTCGCCACCCCGGGGTTCAAGCCCGCCGCCAGCCAGTCCACCGCCATCGTCCAGACGTGCTCCTCGAGGCGCGACGTATCCTCGTACCCCGTCGTGAGCGCGTGCCAGTCGGCGATGAAAAAATAGCACTCGTACTGGTACTGCAGCTCGATCCAATTTTTCAGGGCGCCGTGGTAGTTCCCCAGATGCAGCATGCCGGTCGGGCGCATACCGGACAACACGCGTCGATTCTGAATGGGCCCGCTCATGCCCGCGCGCTCAACAGGACGTTGATCACCAGCCCGACCAGCCGGAATGCCGGCTCGAACAGCCATCCCAGCATCCCGAGCACGGACAGGGCGAGCACGATGAAGAGCCCAACCGGCGCGATCTTCTCCAGCCGCTCACCCCACTTCGGCGGCAACAAAGCGGCCAGCACACGGCCGCCGTCGAGCGGAGGCACGGGCAGGAGGTTGAACACCGCCAGCAGCACGTTGGTCAGGATGCCCGCTTGGGCCATGTACACCATCCACGTATCGAGTGTCTCGTTGGCGCGCAGGTGCAGCACCCCAGCCAGCACCAACCCCCAACCGAACGCCATGACGAGATTGGCCCCCGGTCCGGCGAGCGCGACCATTACCGTGGCAAAGCGCGGATTGCGCAGCGCCTGGGTCGCGACCGGCACAGGTTTCGCCCATCCGAACAACAGCCCGCCCATGGCCAAGAGGATGCTCGGGACCAGCACGGTGCCGACCGGATCGAGGTGGCGCAGCGGATTCAAGCTGAGGCGCCCCAGAAGCTCGGCGGTGCGATCCCCGAAGTACCGGGCGGTCCAGCCATGGGCCACTTCATGCAGGGTGATCGCGAAAAGCACTGGAATTGCATAGATCGAAACTTTGCGAAGAAAATCAGATAAATCCAATGCTTGCACTCGTTATTTATAGAAAAATACGAGCACTTGAGCCCGCGTAGCGCAACATTATACGGGCACCGAGGCGCCAAATGCGGTCACGTCGCCTCGGCCCACCCGGACGACTTCCGCGCCGCCGCCCGACAGGTCGATCACCGAGGTTGGAACCAGGCCGCAGTTGCCGCCGTCGAGGACCATGTCGACCCGCCGCTCGAGATGCTCGTAGATGTCGCGGGCATCGGTGCGGGGCGCATCCTCGCCGGGCAGCAGCAGGGTCGAGCTCATCACCGGCTCGCCGAGCTCGGACAGCAGCATCTGCGACACCGGGTGGTCCGGAACCCGCAGTCCGATGGTCCCCCGCCGTTCGTGCTTCAGCCGGCGCGGCGTCTCGCGGGAGGCTTTCAGCAGGAAGGTGTACGGTCCGGGCGTGTGAGCCCGCAGCAGCCGATACTGCCAATTCTCCAGCACCGCGTACTTGCCCACCTCCGCAAGATCCCGGCACACCAGGGTGAAATGATGGTGCCGGTCGGTCTCCCGTATCGCGCGGATGCGCTCGAGCGCCGCCTTGTCGCCGATGTGACAGCCAAGCGCGTAGCAGGAATCCGTCGGATAGACGATCACCCCGCCGTTGCGCAGGCACTCGGCCGCCTGGCGAATGAAGCGCTGCTGGGGGGACACCGGGTGAAGTTGCAGGTAGATGCTCATGAGTCGAAGGTATGATACCTGTATGAACCAAGTACTCGAGTGGTCGCCGCTGATCGTTTTCTTCGTGGTTTTCGAGCTCTTCGGCATTTACTGGGCCACCGCGGCGCTGATGTTGGTCTGCACCGTGGTCATGATCGCCCACCGGATGCGCACCGGCCGGTTCAAGACCATGCACGTGATAACGGTGGGCGTGCTGCTGGTGCTCGGCAGCGCAACGCTGCTGCTTCATGACAAGCGCTTCATCCAGTGGAAGCCGACGGTGCTTCTCGCCCTCACGGCCGTGGCGTTTCTCGGCAGCTCGGTCATCGGCCGCCAGCCCCTGGCGCGACGCATGCTCGAGGGGGTGTTCAATGAGCCCGTGGAAATTGCGCCGAGAACCTGGTTGCTCATCAACCTCGCCTGGGTGGCCTGGTTCGTTGCGCTCGCGGCGGCCAATATTTATGTGGCGCAAAATTTTCCCGAAGGCGTCTGGGTGAAGTTCAAGGTATTCGGCATCACGGCGGCGATGCTGGTGTTCATGATCCCCCAGGTGATCTGGCTGAGCGGCAAGGTCAAGCCCTCGCAATCCGAGGCCGCGCCGCCATGAACCGGGCGACCCGGGGGGAGCGGCTGCGCCGAAGGCTGGTGGATGAATTCCAGCCGCTGGAGCTGTCCGTCGAGGACGAGAGCCATCTGCATGCCGGCCACGCCGGGGCGGCGGGTGGAGCGAGCCACTTTCGCGTCCGTATCGTGGCCGAAGCTTTTCGCGGCAAGCCCGCGGTGGCGCGTCACCGGATGGTGTACGCGGCTGTCGGCGATCTCATGACGAGCGAGATCCACGCCCTCGCGATCGACGCGTCGCCGCCCCCCGGATTACGTCCAAACGCCTGAAAGAGCGCTCATTTTTTAGCCAATCGCGAAGAATTATCTTAAACTGCCGCCCCCGGGCGCATCGGCCATCCTGGCCAAAGTCGCTTATTGCGTAAAGGACCCAAATGAGAGCATCTCTTCCACTGATTGCGGTATCGACCGTCGCCGCCCTCGCCTCGCTGGCCGCGTGCAACAAGACACAGCAGGCAGCCGGTCCGCAGCCGGCGGCAGCGCCCCCCGCGGTCGCCACGGTCAACGGATCTGCCATCACGCGCCCCGAATACGACCTGTTCGTCAAGGATCTGCTGCAGGGCAAGCAGCAGGAGCTGACTGCCGACCAAAAGAACCAGGTGCTCGACGATTTGATCAACATGCAGCTGCTCGCCGACCAGGCCGAAAAGGATGGCCTGCAGAACGATCCCGATACCGTGGCGCAGCTGCATTTGTTGCACGAAAAAGTCATGGCGGACGCGGAACAGCAGAAGTTCGTCAAGTCGTTCCAGCCCTCGGATGCCGATCTGAAGACCGAGTACGACACGGCCGTCGCGGCCATGGACAAGACCGAATACAAGGCGCGCCACATCCTCGTCGCGAGCAAGGAAGAGGGCCAGCAGATCATCAAGAAGCTCAAGGGCGGCGCCAAGTTCGAGGAATTGGCGAAGACGCAGTCAACCGACACCGGGTCGAAGAACAATGGCGGCGACCTCGGTTGGTTCACCACCTCGCGCATGGTCAAGCCGTTCGCAGATGCCGTGGTCGCGCTGAAGAAGGGGGAGATCACCCCGGAGCCGGTGCAGACGCAATTCGGCTGGCACGTGATCCAGCTCGAGGACACCCGCGACAAGACGCCGCCGCCGTTCGATCAGGTCAAGACGCAACTCACCAATCAGCTGATCCGCAAGAAGCTGCAGGCATACGTTGCGGATTTGAAGAAGAACGCGAAGATCGAGAAGACGCTCTGACGCCGGCGCGTTTCAAGCATTGAATGGAGCGGGCCCTGGAGGCCCGCTTTTTTTTGCGAGGCCGTCCCCGCTGCCGCACTATTCCTTCAACAGATCGATGAACGCCGCTTCATCGAGCACCGTGACGCCCAGATCGCGCGCCTTGACGAGCTTCGAACCCGGGTCGGCTCCGGCGACGAGGTAGTCGGTCTTCTTCGACACGCTGCCCGAGACTTTCCCGCCGCGTTGCACGACCGCGTCGCGCGCCGCCTCCCGCGTCATCTCAGCGAGCGTGCCAGTCAAGACGAAGCTCTTGCCGGCGATGCGGCCGACGGAGACCGGACGCGCGACCGCAGGCCAATGGATGCCGCTCGCCAGCAACCGCTCGAGGAGCCTGCGATTCTCCGCGCTGTCGAAATAAGCCCGGATGTTTCCCGCCACGACGGGACCCACGTCGGGGACTTCGAGGATTTCGGCCTCCGAAGCGTCGCGCAACGAATCCGCCCCGCCGAAATGTTGGGCCAGCGCGAGCGCCGTCGCCTCGCCCACATCGCGTATGCCCAATGCATAGAGGAATCGCGGCAGCGTGGTGCTCTTCGCCGCGTCGATGGCTGCGTGCAACTTCTGCGCCGATTTCTCGCCCATCCGCTCTAGCGTCTCGATCTGGGAGGGCCCGAGATCGAACAGATCGGCCGGGGTCTTGACCCAGTCGCGCTCCACCAGCTGATCGACGAGCTTGTCGCCCAGCCCTTGAATATCGAGCGCGCGGCGCGAGGCGAAGTGCTTGATCTCCTCCCTGCGTTGCGCCGGACAGCTCCTGCCGCCGGTGCAGCGCGCGACGGATTGATCAGCTTCACGCACCACCGGCGAGCCGCACACCGGACAGCGTTTCGGAAGCTGGACGAGCTCGGCGCCCGCGACGCGGCGCTCCGGCAGCGCCCTCACCACCTCGGGGATCACATCCCCGGCGCGGCGGATCACCACGGTGTCGCCCGGCCGCACATCCTTGCGCTGCATCTCGTCCATGTTGTGCAAAGTGGCGTTGCTCACGGTGACACCGCCCACGAACACCGGCTCGAGCCGGGCGACCGGCGTCAACGCACCGGTGCGTCCCACCTGGAACTCGATGCCGCGAACGGTGGTGAGCGCCTCCTCCGCCGGGAATTTGTGCGCGATGGCCCAGCGCGGCGCGCGTGACACGAATCCGAGCCGGCGCTGCAAGGCGATGTCGTCCACCTTGTAGACGACGCCGTCGATCTGATATTTGAGCTTCGCGCGCGCAGCCCCGATCTCGCGGTAGTACTCGAGACATCCCTCGATCGACTCGACGGTGCGCGATTGCGGACAGATCTTGAAGCCCCATCCGCGCAGCGCCTGCAGCACCTCGCTGTGATGGCCCGGCATCGCTCCGCCCTCGACATGGCCGACGCCGTAGATGAAAAGATCGAGCGGCCGCGCCGCGGTCATGCGCGGATCGAGCTGCCTCAGGCTTCCGGCGGCGGCATTGCGCGGATTCACGAGCGCTTTCTCGCCCCGGGCCAGCGCTTCCTTGTTGAAGCGCTCGAAACCGGCGATCGGCATGAACACCTCGCCGCGCACCTCGAGCGTGCGTGGCACGTCGGCGCCCCGAAGCTTGAGCGGCAGCGCCTTGATGGTGCGCAGATTCTGCGTCACATCCTCGCCCGTCTCGCCATCACCGCGGGTGGCGCCCTGGACGAATGAGCCGTTCTCGTAGCGTGCACTGACGGCCAGCCCGTCGAGCTTCGGCTCCGCCGAGTAGCGAATCGACTTCGTCTCGGGGAGCCGTTCCCGGATGCGCCGGTCGAAATCCCTGACCTCCTGCTCGCTGAACGCATTGTCGAGCGAGAGCATGGGAACGCGGTGCCTGACCGCCCCGAATGCGGCCACCGGAGCGGCGCCGACGCGCTGCGTGGGCGAGTCGGCGGTGGCGAACTCGGGATGCTCGGCCTCGATGGCGAGCAATTCCACCATCAGCCGGTCGTACTCGGCATCCGGCACCTCCGGATCATCGAGTGCGTAATAACGATAGCTGTAGCGGTCCAAAAGCTCGCGCAGCTCCGCCGCCCGGGCGGCCGCCTCGCGCTTGGACATTCCCGCCCGCGGTGCCATGAGCGCCGGCCGCGACCTTACGCGGCCGGACCGCGGGCCGCGGGGCGAAACCGTGCCACGTCCTCGCGGAGCGCGGCGATGCGTTGCGGCGAGAACGGCATGCCCTTGGCGTCCTGCACCGTGCCGGAAAGCTCGCGCGCGAGCTCGCGCGCCGTCGCGAGCAGCGCATCGACGGCCTGGAGCGGCTCGAGGGGGCCTGGCAACACCGCGAACATGCTCACGCCGCGAAACTCATCGTCCGGCATCTGCGCCGCATCGAAAGTCCCGGGCTCGATCAGGCTCGCCACATAAAAAATGCTCTGCCCGTCGGCGTGCTTGCGGTGATAGACCTGGTAGCGCCCGTAGGCGAGTCCATGACCTTCGAGCGCCGACATCAAATCGCGGCCGCTCCAGCGCTCATCCCCGACGGCACAGACACGCAGGGTGACGATCTTTTGGCTCTCGCTCAGGTTGGCCGCCGCGGGCTCGACCGCTGCGAGGCGGTCGCCGCTCTCCGTGCCGGAAGTCGCGATTGACAGGCGCATGGCCCGTTGCCGCGGGCACGCTGCGCGGGGCGGGGCTGATCAGCGGAGTGGGTCCGGCGGCCTGGGGCTCCGATTGCGCGGGCTCATCCTCGCCCCCCATGTCGATTTCGACGTTGATGGAGGGGTGGGAATCCGCCGACATCGCGGACATGGACGATTCGAGGTAGTCCACGTCCTCGATCCGCTCGTGCTCCGGTTCCCGCTTGGCCGTCATCGACAGATCCAGGAGCGGCATCCGCTCGAAGTCCCCCGTGCGGATGCTCAGGGGTTCCAACGGCGATATGCTGCGATCCTGGCGTGCGGCTGCGCGCTCCCGCGGCTCCGGATGATCATGCGCGTCCGGCCGGTCGTCGGCGGCCGGGGTCAGGCTCTGCAGCGGCACCACGCTCGATTCGCGAAGCTCGGAATTTCCGGGAGCCTGGCCGGAACGGCGCGTGGACCACCACCAGATGGCGGCGATCGCCATCGCACCGAGAGCCGCCAATATCCAACGCAACTGCGCCAACTGGAAGTCCTTGCTTGCCTACATCGCAGCCATGCGCACCGCTTCGTCGACATCCACCGCCACCAAGCGTGAAACGCCGGGCTCATTCTGCGTGACGCCGACCAATTGCGAGGCCAATTCCATGGTGGTCTTGTTGTGAGTGATGAAAATGAACTGCACGCTGCGCGACATTTCGCGCACGATGTCGCAGAAGCGGCCGATGTTGTTGTCGTCGAGCGGCGCATCGACCTCGTCCAGCAGACAGAACGGCGCCGGGTTCAGGTCGAAAATAGAGAACACCAGCGCGACCGCGGTCAGCGCCTTTTCGCCACCCGACAGCTGATGGATGGTGCTGTTGCGCTTGCCCGGCGGCCGGGCCATCACTGAGACGCCGGCGACCTCCGACTCCTCGCCCGTCAGCTCGAGATAAGCGTGCCCGCCGCCGAACAGGCGGGGAAATTTCTCCTTCAGGCCCGCGTTCACCCGATCGAACGTGTCCTGAAATCGCGAACGGGTCTCGCGATCGATTTTGCGCATCGCCGATTCGAGAGTGTCCAGGGCGTCGGTGAGATCCTTGCACTGACGGTCGAGGTATTCCTTGCGCTCCGACTGCTCCTTGAACTCGCCGATGGCGGCGAGATTCACCTGGCCGAGACGCTCGATCTTGCCCTTGGTCTCCTCCAGGCGGGCTTCCCAGGTTTCCCCGGTCGCTTCGGCGCCGAGCCCGGCGATGAGATCGGCCAGCTCGAAGCTGGTCGCCGCCAGCTGCTCGGCGACGCTCTCGCGCCGAACGCGGACCTGCTGCGCCGCCAGGCGCGCCTCATCCAATGCCGCGCGAGCCGACTCGACCTGTTCATCGAGCGCGGCGCGTCGCGAGTCGCGCTCCCGCAGCAAGGCATCGAGCTCCTCGCTCGCGACGCGTGCCGCGTGCAGCTCCGCTTCGACCTGCGCGCGCACCGTCAACGCCTGCTCGATCTGCCCGGCGAGCGCGGCCAGGGGCTCCTCGCCATCCCTGAGCTGTTTGACGAGCTCGTCCCGACGCTGTGCGAGCTCCTGCAGCTGCTTGTCCAGCCGGACGATGGAAGTCTCCAGGGACGCGTGCGCACTGCGCCGCGACTCCACCTGGACGGCCAGCTCCCGCGCCCGCTGCTGCGCGGACTGCATCGCCGCACGCGCCGCAGCCAGCTCGGAGCGCATCCGCTCACGCTCGTGTTCGAGCTCGACGCGTTGCGGCTCGAGCGCCGCCAGCGCATTGATCGCCGTTTCCATGCGCGCTCGAGCCGCACGCAGCTCGGCCTCGGTGCGGTCGAGCTCGGCGCGCACGTCGGCCAGGCCGGTCTCCAGCTGGTTCAGCCGGCGGGCGGTGTCCGCCTTGCGTGCTTCAGCGGCATCATGCTCCGCCCGGCGGTCGACGTGCTCACGATGCAGCCGGTTCACCTCGCTCTGCAGCCGGTCGCGCCGATCTTCGTATTCGCGAACGCGCCCGCGGCCGGCATCGAGCTGGCGCTCGCCGTCCTTGACCTCGGACTCGAGCCGGCTCACCTCGGCGCGAAGGGCACGCAACGATTCCTCCCGCTCGATCACCCCGGAGTGCGGTTCCCGGTCCCTCGACAGCCTCAGCCAATCCGCGCCCAGCCAGATGCCGTCGCGCGTCACCACCGATTGCCCGGATCCGAGCCCGCGTCGCATCCGCAGCGCATCGGCGAGACTCTCCGCCGCGAATACCGAGCTCAATACCGAGTGCAGGTAGGCGCCGCCCTGCACCTTGGCCTCGAGACTTCCGGGGCGGGGCGTGGAATCCGCGTCCGCCGACGGCGTGCGCGCCGGGATCTCGCGGGCGCTGACCACGGCCAGATGTCCGCCGTCGAAGGTTCCCAGGACATCGGCGATCGCATCGAGGCCGTCCACGCACACCGCCTCGAGGTAGGAGCCGAGCACCGTCTCCACGGCCTTCTCCCACCCGTGCTCCACGCGCAGCTGCTGAGCGACCCGCGGATTGGCATCGAGCGCCTGCGACTTGAGCCATTGGGTGACCTTGCCGGAAACCTTGCCGAGCGCCGCCTGTTGCAGCGCCTCGGTGGAGACCTGCCGCCCCAGCGCCTGTTGCCAGCGCTCACGCAGCGCGTTCAACCCGCGCGTCTGCTCGCGCTCCTTCTCGCGCGCCGCCGCCAATTCGGCGAGCAGCTCGGACAGCTCCGCGGCCGCCCTCTCGCCGGCATCGCGCGCGAGCGCCGCCTGTTCCGCGAGAGTCTCCAGCGCAATCGCCGGCTGAGATTGCGCGAGCGCGCTGCGTTCGGTCTCCTGTCGCTCGCGCTGCTGCAGCAGACGATGCTGCTGGCTGTCGAGCTGCTCGATGCGCGCGCGCTCGACCTGCGTTTCGCGCTGGCCCGCCGCAACCGCACGCGCATGCGCGTCCGATGCCGCCTGCCAGGTGGCGAGCGCCTGCTCGCAGCGCTCGAGATCCGCCGCCGCCGAGCTCTCCTCGCCGTGCGCGGTGTCCAATCCCGGGATCATCGTGGCGAGCTCGCCGGCAAGCGACTCGAGCTGACCGCGATCACGCTCAACCACGCCGGTGAGCTCATGGACCTGAGCCTGCGCCTGCTCCGAATCCGTGCGCTGGCGAAGCTGCAGCTCGCGTGCATGCTGAATGCTCTGCTCGATGCGCGAGACCTCGGAACCGGCTGCGTAGAAGCGCTCCTGGATGGCGCCGAGCGCATCCGCCTTCGCGGACTGATCGACTCGAATCCGCTCGATCTCCGCTTCCGACTCGCGCAGATCCGCGATCGCTCCCTGCATCGCCGTCTCGCAATGCCCGGTGGCCGAATCGCGCACGCCCGCCTCCGCGTCGAGCGCCTGCAGACGCAGCGCGAACACCTCGGCCTGAAGTTTGCGCTCCTCCTCCTTCAGCACCTGGTATCGGCGGGCCGTGGCGGCCTGGCGCTGCAGGTGGCGGATCTGCTTGTCCACCTCCTCGCGCAAATCGTTCAAGCGGTCGAGATTCTCGCGCGTCTCGGCGATGCGGCTCTCAGTTTCCCGCCGCCGTTCCTTGTAACGCGATATGCCCGCGGCCTCCTCCAGAAACGCACGCAGGTCGTCCGGCCGCGCCTCGATGAGGCGTGAGATCATGCCCTGCTCGATGATGGCGTAGCTGCGCGAGCCGAGGCCCGTGCCGAGAAACAGCTGCGTGATGTCCTTGCGCCTGACCTTGATCCCGTTGATGAAATAATCCGATGTCCCGTCACGGCTCACCGAGCGGCGCAATGCGACTTCGTTGTAGGTCGCATACGCCCCCCCGATCTTGCCCTCGGAGTTGTCGAACACCAGTTCCACCGAGGCGCTGCCGAGCGGCTTGCGAGCGGCGGAGCCGTTGAAAATCACGTCCGCCATCGACTCGCCCCGCAGATGCTTGGCGGAGATCTCGCCCATCACCCAGCGCACCGAATCGATGATGTTCGACTTGCCGCAGCCGTTCGGGCCGACCACGCCGGTCAGGCTGCTCGGAAACGTCACCGTGGTCGGGTCGACGAATGACTTGAAGCCTGCAATCTTGAGTTTCGTAAGGCGCATCAGTTGGGGCCAGCCTTGAGGTTTACGGGAATGTATCGGCGTCGGCGGATCCCTCGAGCCATGCCGCCGATGTGGCGCGTAGTGTAAAGTAAACGCCATATTCGTAAACCCCTGCGCGTGATGACAAACACCCTCGAGACCTTCGCAAATCCGACCGCCGAACGCGACTACACCGTCCGCATGACGATCCCGGAATTCACCTGCCTGTGCCCAAAGACCGGGCAGCCGGACTTCGCCACACTGAAGCTCGAATACGTCCCCGATCAGCGCTGCGTCGAGCTGAAATCCTTGAAGTTGTACGTCTGGTCGTTTCGCAACCGGGGAGCGTTTCACGAGGCCGTGACCAACGAAATTCTGGGCGAGCTGGTGGGCGCCACCGCGCCCCGGTTCATGCGACTGGTGGCCGAATTCAACGTCCGCGGCGGGATCTACACGACCATCGTCGCCGAGCACCGAAAGCCGGGATGGACGCCTGGGGAGCCGGTGGTTCTCCCGTAGCCGGACGCCCTGCTGTAGGAATACCCCCTGTCCCGCCGCACGGGCGCCCACCCCCCGATGGCGCGCCGCGCCGCTCCCCGCCGGCGGGGAGGCCCTCGGGGGCCTGTCAGCGGATTTACCGATGAATCAGCGGCTTAGGCGGAGTGAAAGATCCTCGCCCGCCGCCCTGTACAGGCCGCATTGCGTCGGTATAATCGCGCGCTCTCTCTTTGGAGGCGGAGACTCTTAAATGCCCTCGAAAAAACCAATTAAAGCGGCTAAGAAGCCAGGAAAGGCGATCCCCAAGAAAGCTGTCCGCAAGACAGTCGTGGCCAAAAAGGCAACGCGACCGCCACCGAGCCCGAAGCCCATTACATCGAAGGTACCAGTGAAACCGCAGAAACCAGCACCCAAAGCGCCGACGGCCAAACCTGCCGCGGCCAACGCGAATCACGTCGCCCACCCGCCCCGCTCCAAGAGCCCTGCGACGCCCAAGGCGGAGTCGGGGGAGATCTCCGTCAATTCCGAGAAGTCAGCGCCCATCAAATTCGACTCGCGCCCTCTGGTCATGCCGACGCGCATGGCGCCGCCCAGCGACGACGATGGCGATGCAGAATCCGGCGGCTCAGCGAGCCTGCTCGCCGGACCGCGCAATGTGAAGCCCTATATTGCCCGCCGCGGCGAGCAATACATGAACAAGGAGCAGTTGGATCACTTCGCGCGCATCCTGCAGAACTGGAAGCGCGACTTGATGGTCGAGGTGGATCGCACCGTGCTTCACATGAAGGATGAGGCGGCTAATTTTCCGGATCCGAACGATCGAGCCACCCAGGAAGAGGAGTTCAGCCTGGAGCTGCGCACCCGCGATCGGGAACGCAAATTGATCCGTAAAATCGATGAAGCGTTGAAGCGGATCGAAGACGGCTCATACGGTTATTGCCTCGAGACCGGCGAGGAGATCGGGATCAAGCGCCTCGAAGCACGGCCCGTCGCCACCCTTTCGGTCGAGGCGCAGGAGCGGCGCGAACGCCGCGAAAAGCAGTACGGCGACCGCGACGACAGATACCGCTGATCAATCGCCGGTCGGCGAAACCCCGCCCGCCTACGTGGGGCGGTTCGCGCCCTCGCCCACCGGCGAGCTGCACCTGGGCTCGCTGTACACCGCGGCGGCGAGCTTCCTGGACGCCCGTTCCCACGGTGGACGCTGGCTGGTGCGCATGGAGGATGTGGACCGCACGCGGGAGGTGTCCGGTGCGGCGGCGGAAATCTTGCGGACCCTCGAGGCGTTCGGCTTCGAGTGGGATGCGCAAGTGCTGCGCCAATCGGATCGCAGCGACCACTATGCCGCGGCCATCGGGAGATTGCGCGCTCGGGGCCTGACCTTCGAGTGTTCCTGCAGCCGGCAGGATCTCGCCGGCGAGGGACGCTATCCCGGGTATTGCCGCGGCGGCCCCCGAGATTCGAACGTGGCAACCGCGACCCGCCTCAGGATCGAGCCGCAAAGCATCACATTCGAGGACCGCATTCAAGGCAGCTACGCGCAGGACGTGGCGTCCGTCATGGGCGATGCGATCTTGAGGCGGCGGGATGGGTTCTTCGCCTACCTGCTGGCGGTCGTGGTCGACGATGCCGCACAGGGCGTCACCCACGTGGTGCGCGGCGCCGATCTGTTGGCCGACACTCCACGACAGATATACCTGCAGCGCAGTCTGGGGCTGCAAACCCCCCGATATGCGCACGTCCCGGTTTTGGTGGAATCCGACGGGTCGAAGCTCGCGAAATCGGCGCGTAGCACCTCCGCGCGTAGGCCAGAACCTCAAAAGCAGCTTCTGAAGGTCCTACAACTGCTGAACATGGAGCCCCCCGTCACGCTGCAGGGAGCGCCCATAGGCGAGATATGGCAATGGGCGCATACCCATTGGGCGTCAAATCGCCTGCGCGAGCGCCCCCTGCGAGAATTGAGGGTCCAAGACGGATGACCCGGCCGGGCCCGAAAACCCCGCTTGCCTTAGCGCTGCATTGCGCTATCCTTGAATTGCAGCAGAAAGCGACTGGTCATGGTTCAGGCACGAGCCGGCATCTTCCGGTCACGCGTCGGCACCAACACGAGCGAGGAGCCTATGAGCGATCCGCGAGTGATCAAAAAATACCCCAACCGCCGCCTCTACGACACCGTGGAAAGCCGGTACATCACGCTGGCGGACGTCAGACGCCTGGTGGTGGAAAAAATCGACTTCGTTGTGGTGGACAAGAAAAACAACGCCGATATCACGCGCAGCATCTTGCTGCAGGTGATCGCCGAGCAGGAACACCTTCCCGAACCGATATTGACGCAGGCCTTCATGGTCGACGTCATCCGTTCGTACGGGAGCGGTGCGCAGGGCGCGGTCAGCGGCCATCTGGAACAAACCTTGCGGCAGTTCCTGGGCCAACATCATCTGCCCCGAGACCGTATGAAGACGTATTCGGGAACCGATGCGCCGGCTCCCCGGCCGCGCCCGGCCGAGGAAGGCTTCAAGGCGTTGGCGCCCGGGCGGCTCCGCGATTCGGAAAAGGACCGGGAGGACTCGAACCTCCTCAAGTAGCGCGGCCCTACCAGATGACGCAGCGGTCCTTTTTGACCATGGGTCCGGGGCCCTTGATCGCAAAAGCCTGCTGAAAGTCCGGGCTGTTGGCGAGTGTGCCGTTGGTGCGGTCGTCCGCGGGGGGATGCGGGTCGGTAGTGGCCATTTCCTCGGCCTGCTGGGGCCGGATCGCGCTTGCCCAGGAATGGGCAAACGCGATGAAGAACAACTGGTCCGGCGTGAACGGCGTTGACGGCGCGGCATTGGCGGTGTCCGCCGCGGCCGGTGGCATGTCCGTCACCGGGCTCGTCGCTGCGGGACCCGCATGCATCGCTCTCCAGGCGAGAACCAGCCCACCGAGATCCGCGGTGGCCTCCCCTGTCACCAGCTCACCCTGCAGGTGCATCCCGCTTCCCACTGTAAAAGCCGAGTACTGATCGGAGATGCAGCGCGTCGCCGCGCGAAATTTCGCGAGATCCGCGGGGGCCCACCAGTCCTTGAGATTTCCGTAGCCGTCGAACTGCGCGCCTTCGTCATCGAAGCCGTGAGTCATCTCGTGGCCCACCGTGGCGCCGGTCGCCCCGTAGTTCACGGCGTCCGACCAGCCCGCGTCGAAGTACGGCCGCTGCAAAATGCCCGCCGGCACATTCAAGCTGTTCATCGAGGGATCGTAATACGCGTTCACCGTTTGCGGCGTCATGTACCACTCGCCGCGATCGACCGGTCTGCCCACCTTGGCGAGCTGACGGGCGAACTCGAATGCGTTCGCGCGCATGACGTTGAGCACGTAGGGACCGCGGTCGATCACGAGAGCGCTGTAATCGCGCCATTCGTCCGGATAGCCCACGCGCAGCTGCATGAGGTCCAGCTTGGCCGCCGCCGCCGCGCGCGTCGCGGGGGTCATCCAGGAGAGCGTCGACAGGTCGGCGCGCAGCGCGTCGCGCACCCGCGCGACGATCGCCGTCGCCGCCTGCTTCGCGGCGGGCGGAAACCTCCGGGCCACGTAAAGCTCGCCGATCGCGAATCCGATCGCCTGATCCTCGGCACGCAGCACGCGCAGCCACCGGGCCTGCAATTCCTCGGCACCGGTCAGCGCCGCGGTCATGCGAAAGTCTTCGTCGACGAAGGGCTTGGATAGGTACGGCGCGTATGTGTCGAGGAGCTGCCAGCGAAGATAGGTCTTCCAGTCCTCGACCGGGGTGCGCGCAAGCTCCCGATCGACCGCACGGAAGAACTGCGGCATGCCGATGTTGAGCGAGGCGATCTCCGGATGTCCCGCGCGCAGCATCAACACATGCCAGTCGAGGTGCGGCGTCAATTCCTGCGCCTTGTCGACCGTCATGGGATGGTAGATCGCGTGCGGATTCCTCTGATCAACGTCCGACATCGACGCATCGGCCAGGCGGGTCTCCAATACCATCACGCTCTTCGATTCGCGCGCGGCAGACGCCGGCGCATCGCCCGCGAGCTCCAGCATCCGCGCCACGTGCCCGACGTACGCGGCACGCACCGCCTTGAACGTGGGTTCGGCCTTCAGGTAGTAGTCGCGATTGGGCAGCCCGAGCCCGCTTTGAGCGGCCACGGCGATCACGCGGGTGCTGTCGTTGAAATCCTGCATCTGGCCAAGCGATAGCGGCGCGGCGACTCCGATCGTCTGCAGATGCGCGATCTCCTCCGCGATATCGGCCGGAGTGCGGATCGCCGCAATGCGCGCGAGCTCGGGTTCGAGGGGTTTCGCCCCCGCGGCATCGATCGCCTTTTCGTCCATGCCGCTCAGATAGAAATCGGCCACCTTGCGCTGCGCAGTGTTCGCGGCCCAATCCTGCCGCCCCAGGGACTCCACCAGGTCGCGGATGAAGGCCTGGTTCTCCTGCTCCAGCACGGAGTCGACGCCCCAGTAGGAACGGTCCCGCGGGATGCGGTTGGCCTTGAGCCAGCCGCCGTTGGCAAACCGGAAGAAGTCGGCGCCCGGCTCGACCGAGCGGTCCATCCAGCCGAGATAGAGTCCGTCCGCATCGGACGCCGCGGCGGCGTCATTCGTCCAAAGCGTCGCGCCGAGGAGCGTCGCAGCCGCGCAAAAAACCAGGAGCGCCGATTTGGTCGGCGCCCCTCGCGCTTTTATGGGGTTGCGGCCTTGCTCAGGCCGCGTCGACATTGCGCATGGAGAGACGCACACGGCCCTGGCGGTCGACCTCGAGCACTTTGACGCGCACGACATCCCCCTCCTTCAGCTTGTCGCCCACGCGCTCCACCCGCTCTTCGGAGATCTGCGAGATGTGCACCAAACCGTCCCGACCCGGCAGAATGGTCACGAACGCGCCGAAGTCCATCAGCCGTGCGACCCGGCCCTCGTAGATGCGTCCCACCTCCACATCGGCGGTGATCAACTCGATCCGGCGCTGCGCCTCGCGGCCCGCCGCTCCCTGGACGGAGGCGATCTTCACCGTGCCGTCGTTCTCGATGTCGATGGACGTGCCGGTCTCCTCGGTGATCTGGCGGATCACCGCACCGCCCTTGCCGATGACGTCGCGGATCTTTTCCGGATCGATCTTCAAGGTGATGATGGTCGGCGCCCACTCGGACATGTTCTCGCGCGGCTTGGACAGGACCTTGTTCATCTCGCCGAGAATGTGCAGCCGCCCGGCGCGGGCCTGATCGAGCGCCACTTTCATGATCTCGCGCGTGATGCTGGTGATCTTGATGTCCATCTGCAGCGCCGTGATGCCGTCTTTAGTGCCGGCCACCTTGAAATCCATGTCGCCGAGGTGATCCTCGTCGCCGAGAATGTCCGTGAGCACCTGGAAACGCTCGCCTTCCTTGACCAGGCCCATGGCGACGCCCGCGACCGGCGCCACGATGGGAACACCCGCATCCATCAACGCGAGACTCGTACCGCACACCGAAGCCATCGAGCTCGAGCCGTTCGACTCGAGGATCTCGGAAACCACGCGGATCACGTACGGAAACCTCTCGAGATCCGGCATGACCGCCCTGACGCCGCGCTTGGCGAGGTTGCCGTGGCCGATCTCGCGGCGCTTCGGCGAACCCATCATCCCCGTCTCGCCCACGCTGAACGGCGGGAAGTTGTAATGGAGCATGAACGGCTCCTTGCGCTCGCCGGTCAGCCCGTCGATGATCTGCGCATCGCGCCCGGTGCCGAGCGTGGTCACCACCAGCGCCTGGGTCTCGCCCCGGGTGAAAAGCGCCGAGCCGTGGGTACGCGCCAGCACGCCGGTGCGGATGTTGATGGGGCGCACCGTCTTCGTGTCGCGCCCGTCGATACGCGGATGTCCCTGCAGGATCCGCTCACGCACGAGGCGATATTCCAGATTGAAGAATTCCGTGCCGACGTGATCGGCGGTGAATTTCGCATCATCGCCCGTGGCGAGCTTCGCGAGCGTGGCCGCCTTGATCTCGCCGATCTTCGCGTAGCGCTGTTGCTTCTCGGTGATCGCGTAGGCGGCGGTCAGATCCTTTTCCGCAAGCGCACTGACCGCAGATTTCAACTCCGCGTGGCCTTCCGGCGCGACCCAGCTCCACTTCGGCTTGCCGGCTTCGGCAACGAGCTCGTTGATGGCCTTGATCGCGACCTGCATTTGATCGTGCCCGAAGACCACCGCGCCCAGCATCACTTCCTCGTCCAGGCCCTTGGCCTCGGACTCGACCATGAGAACGCCTTCCGCCGTGCCCGCGACCACGAGATCGAGCTTCGACTCGGCGAGCTGGGTCGCCGTCGGATTCAACAGATACTTGCCGTCCCGATATCCGACGCGCGCCGCGCCGATCGGGCCGAGGAACGGCATGCCGGAAATCGCGAGCGCCGCGGACGCACCGATCAGCGAGGCGATGTCCGGATCCACTTCCGAATTGACGGAGAGCACCGAGGCGACGACCTGCACGTCGTTGGTGAATCCCTCCGGAAACAGCGGACGAATCGGGCGGTCGATCAAACGCGAGGTGAGCGTCTCCTTTTCGGTGGGACGGCCTTCGCGCTTGAAGAAGCCGCCGGGAATGCGGCCTGCGGCATAGGTCTTTTCTTGGTAATTGACCGTGAGCGGGAAGAAGTCCCGGCCCGGCGTGGGTTTCTTCAAACCCACCGCGGTCACGAGGACCACCGTTTCGCTCATCGTCACGAGCACCGCGCCGTCGGCCTGTCGCGCGAGCTCACCGGTCTCGATCGTTACGGTGTGCTCACCATATTGAAAACTTTTCTTGGAATGGCTCACGTAGGCCCCTTCTATCGAATGTGATGACGACACGCCGGCGGCGACGCCGCGGCGGTCAAAAGTCCGGGCAATCCTGCGCCTATCGGCGCAGCCCCAATTGCTCGACGACCTGGGAATACTTGTCCGGCGTGCGGCTCTTCAGATAGTCGAGAAGCTTGCGGCGCTGATTGACCATCTTGAGCAATCCGCGGCGCGAAGCATGGTCGGCCTTGTGCGTGGTGAAATGCTGACTCAAGCCGTTGATGCGCTCCGACAGCAGGGCAATTTGAACCTCGGGGGAACCGGTGTCGCGCGCGCTGCGCTGAAATTTACCGACGACTCCGCTCTTTTCTTCGCGAGTAAGTGGCATGGAAATCAAACCTCAATCAATAACTTAGACCCTTTAGGAAGGCGCGCATTGTACGCGCCGCACGACTAGCTCTCAAGCTCGATTCGTCACGGCTGAAATCAGCCGCAACGGCACCAGCCGGCCGGGGGCCTGAACGGCCCCCAACCCCAGAAATCCGAGGCCTGGCGCATAGATGCGCACCTTCCCGGGCGCCTCTCGCGGCACTGCAATGCTCTGTCCCTGGCGAACGGCCTGCACCCCATCGGCGGCCAGATCGAGCCTCGGCCACTCCTCGAGCGCCGCATCGACCGGCAACAACAGGGCCGAGCGCGCCTCCCGGGACATGCGGTCCAGGGCCTCCAAAGTCCACTGAGGCGCATCGGCAAAGGGCGCCACCGCCAGCCGGCGCAAGCCGGTCAAATGACCGAAGGTGTCGAGCCGAGCCGCGAGATCTTCCGCCAATACGCGGATATAAGCCCCTTTCGTGCAGTGCACATCAAAGGACAGATCCGGGGACTGCCAATCGATCAGCCGCAGGGCGTGGATCCTGATTTGACGGGGCGCGCGCTCGCGCGTCTCCCCCGCCCGGGCGTACTCGTACAGCGGCTTGCCGTCCTGTTTGAGGGCCGAATGCATGGGGGGAATCTGCGAATAGTCGCGCGGGAACTCCGCGAGCGCATCTTCCATCTGCGCCCTGGACAGGGGCGGCAGGTCGCGGCGCTCCACCACCGCCGATTCCAGATCCGCGCTCGGCGTGCGCTCTCCGAGGCGGACCGTTACGCGGTAGGTCTTGTCCGCATCGAGCATCAGTGCCCCGAACTTGGTTGCTTCACCGAGGCAGATGGGCAGCATGCCGGAGGCAAGCGGGTCCAACGAGCCGGTGTGCCCCGCCTTGCGTGCGTTGAACAGGTATTTGACCCGCGCCACCGCGCCCGCGGAGCTCAGGCCGAGCGGCTTGTCGAGGAGCAGGATTCCATGCACATCCGAAGGCATCAGTGCTCATCCCCGCGCTTGGTGACCGAGTCGATCAACTGGGTCAACCGCACGCCGTGCTCGATGGAGGTGTCGAGCTCGAACGTGAGCGTGGGGGTGTAGCGGATCATCAGCGACTTGGACAGGGCATTGCGCAGGAAGCCGGCCGCGCTCGTGAGCCCGCGCTGCACGTCCGGATCCGGCCCTTCCCTGCCGAAGATCAGGTAGTACACCTTGGCGGTGCGCAGATCGCCGGTGACATCGACCGCCGTGATGGTCACGTTGCCGATGCGCTCATCCTTCACGTCTCGGCGCAAAAGCTCCGTGAGCTCGCGCTGAATCTCGGCGCCGAGCCTCAAGGCACGCGGGTTGTCCTTGGCCATGAACGATATGAGCGCCGCGCCCGCCCTAAAGCGTGCGCGCCACCTCCACCCGGGAATAACATTCGATCTGATCGCCCTCGCGCACGTCGTTGTAGTTCTTGACGCCGATGCCGCATTCGGTCCCCGCGCGCACCTCGTTCACGTCATCCTTGAACCGCTTCAACGACTCCAGCGCGCCTTCGAATATCACGACGTTGTCGCGCAGCACGCGGATCGGGAAGTTTCGACGCACGTAGCCGTCGATCACCATGCAGCCCGCCACGGTGCCGAACTTGCTCGAGCGGAAGACGCTGCGGACCTCGGCGAGGCCGACGATCTGTTCCTTGACCTCCGGCGCGAGCATGCCGGTGAGCACCGCGCGAATATCGTCGATGGCCTCGTAGATGATGCTGTAGTAGCGCACGTCGACACCGTGATCCTTGATCGCAGTGCGCGCCGCGGCATCGCCGCGCACGTTGAAGGCGATGATGCGCGCCTTGGAGGCGGCGGCCAGCGTCACGTCCGACTCGGTGAGTCCGCCGACGCCGGAGGACACCACGTTGACGGCGACCTCGCCGGTCGACAGGCCGTTCAACGCGTCGCGCAACGCCTCGACGCTTCCCTGCACATCCGCCTTGACCAGGAGCTGCACCAGATTCGGCTTGGTCTCTCCCATGGAGGAGAATACGTCCTGCATGTTGGCGCTCTTCTGCGCGAGCTTCACGTCGCGAGATTTCGCCTGGCGATGGGTGGCGACTTCGCGCGCCTTGCGCTCGCTCTCCACCACCAACAGCTCATCGCCCGCATTGGGCGCTCCGGAAAGCCCCAGCACCACCACCGGGATGGACGGGCCCGCCGACTCCACGGGCTTTCCCGCCTCGTCGAACAATGCGCGCACCCTGCCGAATTCCTGGCCGATCAGCAGCGGATCGCCGAGCTTGAGCGTGCCGCGCAGCACGAGGACGGTGGCAACTGCGCCGCGGCCCTTCTCGAGGCTCGACTCGATGACATAGCCTGCCGCGAGTCCCGCGGTCGGGGCCTTGAGCTCGAGCACCTCAGCCTGCAGCAACACGCTCTCGATCAGCTGATCGACGCCCTGCCCGGTCTTCGCCGAGACGTTCACAAAAATATTCTCGCCGCCCCACTCCTCGGGGATGACACCGTATTTGGTGAGCTCCTGCTTGACCTTCTCCGGATCGGCTTCCGGCTTGTCGACCTTGTTGAGCGCCACGACGATGGGCACCTTCGCAGCTTTCGCGTGCTGGATGGCCTCGATGGTCTGCGGCATGACCCCGTCGTCCGCACCCACCACCAGAATCACGATGTCGGTCACCTGCGCGCCGCGGGCGCGCATGGACGTGAATGCGGCGTGGCCCGGGGTGTCGAGAAAGGTCACCATGCCGCGCGCGGTCTTCACGTGGTACGCGCCGATGTGCTGGGTGATGCCCCCGGCCTCGCCCGCCGCCACCTTGGTGCGGCGGATATAGTCGAGGAGCGACGTTTTGCCGTGGTCGACGTGACCCATGACGGTGACCACCGGCGGGCGCGGCAACACTTCTAGGGAGGTGTCGGTCTCGCCCTGCAGATCCTCCTCGATGACGTTGTCCTTGCGCAGCACCGGCGTATGGCCCATCTCCTCCACCACCAGCATGGCCGTATCCTGCTCGATGGTCTGGTTGATGGTGGCCATCACGCCCATGTTCATCATGACCTTGATGACCTCGGTCGCCTTGACCGCCATCTTCTGCGCGAGTTCGCCGACCGTCATGGCCTCGCCGATCGCCACTTCGCGCACCACGCGCGCCGTCGGCATCTCGAACCCGTGCTTTGCGTCCGCATCGCTCCCCATCGATCGGCGGCGTCCGTCGCGGGATTTCTTCTTCTTGTGGCGTGAGCTCACGTCGCCGACGATATGCAGCTCCTGCCGGCCGTAGCGGGTCGCCTTGTCGTCCACTTCGCGGGCCGCTTTGCCCGGCTTCGCCGGTGCGGTCGTCGCGGTCTTGCGATCCTTCTCCGCCTGGTCCCGGGCCTGCGCCTCCGCCTGGCGGCGCGCATCCTCCTCCGCGGTGCGCTTGCGATTTTCCTCGTCGCTGCGGCGGCGGTTCTCCTCCTCCAGCCGCTCGCGATCGAGCCGCTCCTTCTCGAGCCGCTCGTGCTCGGCGCGCTCGAGGGCGGCCTTTGCCTGCTCCTCGCTCTCGCGCTGACGGTCGATCTCCTCCTGTTGGTGCCGCGCCTGATCCTCGAGCACCTCGCGCTTCACGTAGGTGCGCTTGCTGCGAACTTCCACGTTGACCGTGCGCGCGCGGCCCTGCGGGCTCGCGAGCTTCAACTCCGACTGCGACTTGCGCCGCAAGGTGATCTTGCGGGGCGAGGCGTCGGCCTGCGCGTCATCGCGGCCGTGGCTGCGACGCAGATGCGTCAGCAACTCATGCTTCGCGTCCTCGCTGATCATGTCCTCGGCGCTGTCCACCTTGATGCCGGCCTGGTCGAGCTGAAGGAGCAACCGGTCGACCGGCACCTTCAGGACCTCAGCGAATTGCGCGACTGTTACATCTGCCATGCCAGACTCCTAAACCTTCTCGGCCTTCACCGCTTTGTCTTCTTCCGCGAACCAGTGCTTGCGCGCATCCATGATGAGCTCCGCGGCTTTCTTCTCGTCGATTCCGCCCATCTCGACCAGCTCGTCGACCGCGAGGTCGGCCAGATCGTCCCGTGTGCGGACTCCCTTGCGCGCCACGGTCTTCGCCAGCGCCTCGCCGGCGATCTCGATGAGGTCGGCCGCGGGCTCCGCGCCGTCCATCGATTCCTCGCTGGCAATGGCCTGGGTGAGGAGCACGTCGCGCGCGCGCGTGCGCAGCTCCTTGACGATCTCCTCGTCGAACTCCTCGATGGCGTTCAATTCGCTCGCGGGCACGTAGGCGATCTCTTCGATGGTCGAGAAGCCCTCCTGCACCAGGATGCTGGCCACGTCCGCATCCACATCGAGCTGCTGCATGAAGGTCTCGCGTAACGCGAGCGATTCGCTCTCGCTCTTCGCCTCGGCCTGGGATTCGCTCATGACGTTCAGCTCCCAGCCGGTGAGCTCGCTCGCCAGCCGGATGTTCTGGCCGCCCCGGCCGATGGCCTGGGAGAGCTTGTCCTCCGAGACCGCGATGTCCATCGAGTGCGAATCCTCGTCCACCACGATGGAAGTGACTTCCGCCGGCGCCATGGCGTTGATCACGAATTGCGCGTTGTTCTCGTCGAACGGAATGATGTCGACGCGCTCGCCGGCGATCTCGTTCGACACCGCCTGCACGCGGGAACCGCGCATGCCGACGCACGCCCCGACCGGATCGACGCGCGGATCGTTGCTGCGCACCGCAATCTTCGCGCGCACGCCCGCATCGCGGGCGGCGGCCAGAATGTTGATCAGCCCCTGGCCGACTTCCGGCACCTCGAGCTTGAACAGCTCGATCAGAAATTCAGGAGCGGTGCGCGAGAGAAAGAGCTGCGGGCCGCGCGGCTCGGAACGCACTTCCTTCAGATACGCCTTGATGCGGTCCTGGGAGCGCACCGGCTCGCGCGGAATCATCTCCTCGCGCGCGATGTATCCTTCCGCATTCGAGCCGAGATCGACGTAGATGCCGTTGCGGTCGACGCGCTTGACGATGCCGCTCACCAGGGTTCCGGCACGGTCCTTATAGGCATCGACCACCTGCGCCCGCTCGGCCTCGCGCACCTTCTGCACGATCACCTGTTTCGCGGTCTGCGCGAGAATGCGGCCGAAGGGCACCGACTCCATCGGCTCCTCCACGTAGCCGCCCACCTCCACGTCCTTGTCGATGTCGCGCGCGTCGTCCATGCGCAGCTCGCGCTCCGGAACCTCGAGCTCGTTGGAGTCGTCGGCGAACACCTTCCAGCGGCGGAAAGTGTCATAGGCGCCGGTCTTGCGGTTGATGGCGACGCGCACGTCGAGTTCCTCGCCGTGTTTCTTGCGGGTCGCCGATGCGAGCGCTGCCTCGAGCGCGTCGAAGATGATTTCCTTGTCGACGCCCTTCTCGTTGGATACGGCATCGACTGCCATCAAGATTTCTTTGTTCATCGCCCAAGACTCCTGGTCATTCCGGCCGTAATCTCGCCTTCTGTATCCGATCGAGCGGCAGCTCATGCGCCCGCCCGTCGACTTCCACCACAATTGCTTCGCCCACCACCGATTTCAACGTACCCGTGAAGCGCCGCCGCCCTTCGATCGGCAGCTTCAGCTCGACGTGCACCCCCCGCCCACGAAGCGCTCGAAGTGCGCCCGCTTGCGCAAAATCCGATCCAAGCCCGGCGAAGACACCTCCAGCGTGTAATGGCCCTTGATCGGATCCTCCGCGTCGAGAATCTGACTCACGGCATGGCTCACCGTCGCGCAATCGTCCACCGAAATGCCGCCCTGGCTCGGCACGCCGTGCTCGTCGCCCGGCACCCAATCAGGGGCCACCGCCCGATCGTCCCGGCCGCCCGCGAGGCGATCGATATAGATCCGCAGCGTCCCGCCCCGCCCCGCCTGAGCGAACTCGATCTCGACGAGCTCGAAGCCCAGCGCCTCGATCGGCGGCTCCAGCAGGCGCATCAAGGCGTCACGCATGACTCGAAACCCTTCGGGACCCTTCGGGAAAGCCCGCCGGGAAAACCCTTCGAAAACGCGCTTCGCCGACTTCAGACCCGCGCTAAACAAAAAAGGGGACCATCGGCCCCCTTGTCTCTCAACGAAAAAGCCCCTCCGAGGGGCTCTTCGATTCAGCGTACTTTCCGGACGTTCCCTCAAGAACCGTCCGCTCTGGATCGAGACGCCTCGATCCCCTGCCGAGGGCGGCGATTATAGGCAAATCGGCGTTGAGCGTAAACCCTATTCGAAGCTAAATCGAACGCCCCAAACGACTGGGGCCGCATCGCTGCGGCCCCAGTACTCGGTCATTTCAACGCCTATTACCAGCGCTTCGGACCTCGCGACCCGCCGCCGCCGCCACCACCGCCACCGCCGCCGCCGCCGGTGCGTTCCTGCGCTTCGTTCACCTTCAGCGCTCGCCCTTCGACATCGTGGCCGTTCAAGGCCTGCATGGCACGCGCCGCATCGGCGCTGGCCATTTCAACGAAGCCGAAACCGCGGGGCCGACCGGTGTCGCGATCATTGATCAGCGCGACAGACTGGACGGGACCGTGCTTCTCGAACAGCGCACGAACCGCGGACTCGTCCATTGAGAACGGGAGATTGCCAACATACATTTTCGTCATGTGAAGAATACCTACTACAAAAGAAACAATCGGCGGGTCAAAGAACCCAGTTTAAGGGAATTCGCCAGCCACCTTGGTATCGAGGAAACCTGCTTTGTGGGTTGTGGCCAAGGTGACGCCGGAGCGGCGCGCTGACCAGAAACGGACCAAGTAGTAATTCACGAACCGCGGTGCATATTACAGCAAATCCCTGAATAGTACGAATATTACTGGGGGCACGGGATCACGGGGCCCGAATTTCCCCTTCCGCGGGGCGGCGGTCCCTCCGAAAGGCGCCAGAAGGACACCACCGGCGGGAAGGGACGCCCGCGGCTCAGCGGCGATGGTGTCGATTGCCGAAACTCGAGCCGAAATCCTGCCGCGACGCACAATCGATGAGCCAGCTCCGCCTCTTCCGGGCCATGGTTGACCATCACGAAGCACCCGCCCGGGCGGAGATTATGGTGAATCTGCCGAAACAGGCGCTCGGGCCGCAGAAGGCTCAGCGGCAAACGCCAAGCGAGGATCGCGCGCGGCGTCAGGAATGGGAACCAGGCGGTGATGACATCGGCGGGCTCGGCATAGCCGAGATAATCGGCCACCACGAAGCGCGCATTCGTCCGCTGACCCACGTAGCCCGCCGCGTAGTCGCTGCGGGTGCGGCCGTCCTTGAACAGCCGGTAACCCTCCACATCCACGCCCACCATCGCGCGCGGCCGGAAAAAAGCCTCGAGCGCGGCCGCATACCAGAAGCTCGCGCAGCCCACGTCGCAGAGCAGCTCCATTCCTTGCGGCCGCCGCAGCGCGGCCCGGCTGCGTGGCCGTCCGGCCACGCGTGGTCGAGGATGTCGAGATATTCGTAGTTGTTGAGGCTCGTCTGCATGCCGAGCTCGGACTCGAATCGCGCCTGGTAACGATCCTTGAGGGCCGCTATTCTTCGCGACTGTTCGGCGGGCAGCGCCGGCAACTCGAGGACGGGAGTTTCGCGAAAGGCTCCGCGCGACCAGCGCAAGCGCTCCGACACCCCGTACCAGAAGCGGTGCCGCAAGGATCGTAGTCGTTGGAGCAAAGAGTACACCCGGTGAAATGCTATTCGGACCGCAGGGCAACGTCGAGGGGCCATTCATGAACAGCGCATCGAGCAACGCATCGAGACGCGCGACGGGCCTGGTCGCCCACGAGCGATATTTCTGGCACGACACCGGGAGCGGCGCCGGCTTTTCGAGCACCAATCAGTACATGCAGCCCGACCGCCACCCCGAGGCGCCCTCCACCAAGCGGCGGTTGCTCGCGCTCCTCGAGGTCAGCGGCATCGCCGATCACCTGGTCCGCATCAAGCCGCGCCCGGCCGAGCGCGAGGAGCTCCTTTACTTCCACACCCCCGGCTATGTCGACCAGGTGCGGGCATTGTCGGCGGCGAACGGCGGCCCGCTCGGAGACAGCGTCACCATCGGCGCGGGCAGCTACGAGATCGCGGCGCTCTCCGCGGGCGGATGTCTGGAGGCTGCCGATGCCGTGCTCAGCGGACGGGTGCGCAACGCCTACGCACTGGTGCGCCCGCCGGGCCATCACGCCGAATCGGCCGCGGGCCGCGGCTACTGCGTATTCGGAAATCTCGTGCTCATGGTCCGCCACGCCCAGCGCAAGCACGGCCTGGGCCGCGTCGCGGTCGTCGACTGGGATGTGCATCATGGCAACGGCACGGAGAGCGCATTCATCGATGACCCCTCGGTGCTCACGCTGTCGATCCACCAGGAGCGGTGCTACCCGATCGACTCGGGGGATCTCCATGTGGTCGGAACCGGCAAAGGCGCGGGAACCAATCTGAATATTCCGCTGCCGCCGGGCTCGGGCCATGACGCCTATCTCGGGGTTTTCGACCAGGTGGTGCTGCCGGCACTGCATCGCTTCCGGCCCGAGCTCCTCGTGATCGCTTCCGGACTCGATGCCAGCGCGATGGATCCGCTCGGCCGAATGCTGTGCACCAGCGAAACCTACCGGGGGATGGCCGCGCGCGTCACGGCGGCCGCGGAGGATTTGTGCGCCGGCCGGCTGTTGGCCACCCACGAGGGAGGATATTCGAACGCCTACGTACCGTTCTGCGGCTTGCCGATTCTCGAGGAATTTTCCGGGGTACGCACCGACGTGACCGATCCCTATCTCGAGGAACTCATGCAGATGGGCGGGCAGCGGCTGCAGCCCCATCAGGCGTCCGTCATTGCGCAGGCCGCGGCGCTGGTCCCGGGAATACCGCAGGGAGCCTGAACGCGGGCGTCAGCCCCAGACGGCCTTGTGCAGCGAGGCCACCCGCTGAACCAGCGTGGTGGGATCCAACGGCTTGACCAGATAGTCCTGGAATCCGGCCGCCAAGGCGGCGCTGCGATCCTCGGTGCGCGCGAATGCGGTGAGGGCAATCGCCGGCAGCACGTCGGGACCGTAACCCAGTCCGCGCAGACGCCTGAGCAATTGATAGCCATCCTCGCGCGCCATGCCAATGTCGCTGATCAGGATGTTGGCCCCGCTCGCCGCGATCGACTCGATCGCCTTCTCGGCGTTCGGAGCCTCCACCACGGCCGCTCCCACATCGTTGAGAATCCGCCGCGTCAGCTCCCTCGCATCATCGTCGTCCTCCACCACCAGCGCGATGACCTTGGAGAAATCCACGGCGCGCAAAATCTGACTGTCGCTCAGCGAAGGCTCCGGCTCGTTGCGGCTCAAGGGAATGTCGAGCGTGAACGTGGCACCGTGGCCCTTGCCATCGCTCTCGGCCCGGATGCAGCCGCCGTGCACCTCGGTGAGCTGCTTCACGATGGCCATTCCAAGGCCCAGGCCGCCGTGGCTGCGGGTGGTCGTCGCGTCCTGCTGGCTGAATCGCTCGAAAATCCGCGGCAAAAACTCGGTCTCGATGCCCTCGCCGTAATCCCTCACCACCAAGCGGAACGCATCGCCATGCCGTCCGGCCGTCACGTCGACGGCCGCACCCTTCGGTGAGAATTTGATGGCGTTGGTCAAGAGGTTCCAGACGATCTGTTGCAAGCGCGCGGGGTCCGCCTCGATGCGAACGATCTCCTCGTCGCAAGAAAACCGCAGCTCGACCCCGGCGGCCTGCGCCGCGTCGCTCACGCTCTCGATCGTGGCCCTGACGATGGGGTACGGATCGACGGTCTCGATCACCAGCCGCACTTTGCCGAAGGTGATTCCGGCATAGTCCAGAAGGTCCGAGATCATCCGCGCCTGAATGCGGGAATTGCGCTCGATCGCCCTCAGGCCCTGAGTGACCGCCTCCGGCAGTCCAGGCCTGCGGTTCAAGAGCGTCGCCCATCCGAGAATGGCGTTCAGTGGGTTGCGCAGCTCGTGCGACAAGGTGGCGAGGAACTCCTCCTTGAGCCGGTTGCTGCGCTCCGCGGCGGCGCGAGCCGCGCGCTCGCTGCTCAGCAGGCTTTCGCGGGCGCGCTCCGACTGGAGCTGCGCGCTCACATCCTCGGCCACCAGAATACGGGCGCCCGATACGCCCTCCCGTGCGACCTGCCCCTGGATCTCGGCAAGACTCCCGTTCTTGTGCCTGAAGATGAAATGGCCCGAGTAACGCTCCCGGATCGCCGCTTCCATGACCGCGAGCTCACGCTCGTTGCCGGGCGAATCGCTCAGACACGCCGCGAACTTGCGGCCGATCAATTCGCTGGGTGCGTAGCCCGTGAGCGCACAAAACGCCGGATTGACGCTCTCCAACGTGAGCGCATCATCCAATACCGCGATGGCGACCGGCGCCAGTTCGAACATCGCCCGCAGGCGCGCATCCACCCTGCGCCCGACCAGATCCGCATGCCGCGCAAACAGCAGCGTTCTGACCGTCGCGATCAGCACCGGCGCCTCCACGGGGCGCGTCAGATAACTGTCGGCGCCCGCCTCGAAACCCTGGGTGTAATCGGCCGATTGGGTGAAGGTGGCCGAAAGGTGCAAAATCGGGGTTCCGGCCGTCCGCGGCGAGGCCCGAATCCGCCGACAGACCTCGAATCCATCCATATCCGGCAAATTGATGTCGAGCACCACGAGGTCCGCCAACGGCGCCGCCTCGAGCCCCGCCGCCCCCGTTGTCGCCTCGAGCACTTCATAGCCGGCCGAGCGCAGAACCCGGGCCGTGGCATAGAGGGCCGCGGGATTGTCGTCGACCACGAGAATCCTGATGGGGCCCGATTTTTTGGTGACTTCCCGCGCATCGATCATGACGACGCACCATCCGCCGAGTATCGGCTCGGTATCCGCACGGAGAAGCGCGACCCTTTGCCCACTTCGCTCTCTGCAGCGACGCTACCGCCCAAGAGCTCCGCGAATTTCCTGGCGAGCGACAATCCGAGGCCCGTGCCGCGAAGCCGCTTTTGAATGCGGGTATCGATCTGCACGAAATCCGAAAACAATGCCGGCAGGTGTTCCTTCGAAATGCCGATGCCCGTGTCCGTCACGGCGAATTCGATCGTCTCGCCGTCGTACATGCTGGCGCTTACCCGCACCTCGCCCTCCGTGGTGAATTTCAGCGCGTTGGAGATGAAGTTTCTCAAGATTTGGGCCAGCTTCTTGTCGTCCGTATAGATCGGCGGCAATTGCGCGGGCTCCTCGAATACCAGCGACACCGAGCCCGCGCCCACGATCGGCCTGAACATCCCCCGCAGTGCAGAGAACAGGTCCACCATTTCGAACCATTCCGGCGAGATCGAGATCCGCCCCGCGTCCACTTTGGCGAGGTCCAACAGATCGTCGACCATCTCGGTCAACTCCCGCACGCTCCCTTGCACGAATTTGAGCTGCTTTTCCTGTTCCGCGGTCAAGGGGCCATCGAACCGCGCCAGCAGCAGATCGGACACGCTGGTGATCGACGCCAGCGGCGTTCGAAACTCATGGCTCATGTAGGACAGGAACCGGCTCTTGAGATCCGCCGCCTCCCGCAACTGCAGCGCGTTTTGATCCAATTCGGCGTACAGCGCCACCACTCCCTTGTTGGTCTCCGCGAGCTCGACCTGCAAGCCCTCGAGCTCCTGCTGCAGACGCGCCACCTCCGCGCTGAGAGTGTTTCTGGGCTTCGCTCATGAGCGATGACGCGCCACCAACACCGTGGCGTCGTCGCGCTTGCGGGCATGGTCACGGAACAACACGCCGGCAATGACCGCAGCATGCTTCGAGCAGAGGCCTGGGTAGTCGGTGAGATGCCAGCGCGCCGACAGGCCGTCCGAGTGCATCACCACCACACTAGTCCTCGGAATAGTCATAATCGAACTGCCGTCCGCGCGCAGACTGCAGACCGAGAGTGCCATTCAACGACACCAGGCCTCTCGAACGGTGCGGATCGACGATGACGCCCGAAATATTGCCCACGCCCGCGTAATGAAGCTTTCCCTCCGGCGCACGCAATCGCGCACAAGCCCCCACCGCACCCCGGCCGCCGAACAGGCGTCGATCGACAGACTGCATCACGGACACCGGCTCCTCGATGGGTTGCTCTTCGAAGGCCTGAGCCGCGGATCGCGCCGCGGTCGCCGCCAGCGGGCCATGCCCGAGCCCGTCGACGACCAGCATCGCCACGGTCTGCCCGTTGTCAGCGACCCTCCAGCCATCGCCGCATTCCGTCTCGCCCGCCAATGGGACGCACACGGCACCGATCTCCAAGGGCGCGACGCCGGGAGCCGGCCTCCGGCGAGATCCCGTCGCGTCGGAACTGCAGCGGCGGGCGACTCTGGACAGCACGATCGTGCCCTTGCCCGGCTCGGAGAACAGATCGAACTCCGTGGAGAGGCGGGAGGTTGCGCCGAGACCGGTTCCGGAGGTGCCGGCGGTCGAATAACCATCGCGCATGCAGTCGGCGACATCGCGCATGCCGGGTCCCCGATCGATGGCCATGATTTCGAACTGCGGCGTCATCTCATCGTCCAATACCTGAAGCAGCATCTCCCCGCCCCCGCCATGCCGCACGAGATTGGTGGCGAGCTCCGTCGCGATGATCGAGATCTTGCCCACACCTTCCTCGTCGAATCCATGCGTCTGCGCCAGCCTGCCGGCGATGCGGCGGCATTCGCCGATATCGCTCTGCTCGCGCACTTCCGAGCGCAACTGCGTGACCGCCCGGATGACGCGCAGGGTCATTTCCATCGGGTGATCGTCACGCGGGTTCCGACACCCACCGTCGATTGCAACTCGAACTCGTTCACCAGCCGCCGGGCGCCCGTCAGGCCGAGACCCAAGCCGGTGCCCGAGCTCCAGCCGTCGGTCAAGGCCTGGTCCACATCGGGGATGCCGGGCCCCTGGTCCTCGAACGACAGCCTGATCCCGCGCCGGATGCCGTCGAGCAAGGTTTCCCATTTGAGAACCCCTCCGCGGCCGTACACCAGCGCATTGCGGGCGAGCTCGCTGGCCGCGGTGACGAACTTGGTCTGATCCACCAGTGAAAAAGCCGCTTCCTGAGCCAGCCGGCGCACCGTCTGCCGGCAGAGCACGATGTCGTGCTCGCTCCTCAACGGCTGTTCACCGCGGCCGGTGATCGTCGCCATCGCTCAACACACGTTTCAGGAGCTGCATCCCCCTCTCGACGTTCAGCGCCGTATCGATGCCGGGGAGCGACATTCCAAGCTCCACCAACGTGATCGCGACGGCGGGCTGCATTCCCACCAGCACGGTCCTCGCATCCAGAATGCGCGCCATTCCGGACACGTCGGATATCATCCGTCCCATGAAGGAATCCACCATCTCGAGCGCCGAGATGTCGATGAGCACTCCCTTCGATCCCTTGGCTTGAATCGCGTTGGTCAAGTCATCCTGCAGCCGCAGCGCGAGCTGGTCGTGCATGTCGACTTGCAGGGTGACGAGCAGAAACTCGCCCATGCGCAGGATGGGTATCCGGTCCACGACTATTGCCGCGTGAACGTCACGCCGATCCGCTTCAATGCCAACGCGAGCGCGTCGGCCAGATTGGCCTTGGTGGTGACCCCCTGCAGGTCGACTCCCAGATGCACGATGGTCTGCGCAATCTGCGGCCGAACGCCCGAGATGATGCACTCCGCACCCATGAGCCGAAGTGCGGTCACCGTCTTCAACAGATGCTGCGCCACCAGAGTGTCCACGGTGGGCACGCCGGTGATATCCAATATGGCGATCTGCGATTCGGTTTCGACTATTTTTTGAAGCAGCGATTCCATCACGATCTGGGTACGCGCCGAATCGAGCGTGCCGATCATCGGCAACGCCAGAATCCCCTCCCACAACTTGACCACGGGCGTGGACAGCTCGAGGAGCTCCTGCTGCTGGCGGTTGATGACTCCCTCGCGCGCGCGCTGATACGCGGTGACGGTGTAGAGCCCGAGCTTGTCGAGCAGCAGGGTCACGTCCCACACCGCGTCCGCGGTCTGCCGCGGGTCCGCCACACCTTCCTCGCGCAGCGCTTCGAAGAGCGGCTTCTTGAGCGAAAACACGAAGCTGGCCGTATCCTCCGAGCTGAATCCCGCCAGGGCGCGGCGACGCGAGAGGTCTTCCAGGAAACCGCGCACCTCCGCCCACTCCGCACCGTCGATGGCGTCTATCCGGCCCGTGTTGAGCGCTTGGTCGAAAACAGTGAAGAACTCCTGCGCTTGTCGCTTGAGCTCCTCATTGGCAATACGGCCGCTCGCCGAGGCTGACGTAGCCGTAAGTTGTTGCTGCCACGCGCTCTCAATCTCCGCTCGACGCTTTTGCAATACCGTCGCAATCGACGTTCTGGCGCTCATTCGCTCTCCCTCACGGCGCTTATAGGGTGGATTGGCCCCCATAATCGATGAAGCGGCTGCTTTTTCGCAACGCTTTGGCCACCCCGGTTGCCGCATCGCAGCGTAGGAATATTCCTACACACGGACCGGCTCCCGCGCTCACCCGAGAACAGCCTCACAAAGGCACATGCAGCTCCTCCCGGTGCTGGGCCTTCAAAACGGCTCCGTAGATCAATCCCACCAGAAGCCAAGTCGTGCCGACCTTGACCGCCAGTGCGCTCATCCCCGAAAAAACCGCGAGCACGACCAAGAATCCGCAAATCGGCACGATCCAATGGGCGACGATCCGGCGCGAGCGCTGTCTGATGGCAAATCTGACCAGCACGGAGACATGGAGAAGCAGGAATCCACTCAGCGCCCCGAAGTTCACGATCGACGCCAGATCGTCGAGCCGGTTCTCCATAACCAGTCCCACGGCGAGCGAGATCCCGGAAGTCACCAGCATTCCCACATAAGGCGTGCGGTAGCGCGGGTGCACGCGGGCGAAGGCGCGCGGCATTTGCCGATCGCGCCCCATCGCGAACACCACGCGCGCAACGCCCACCTGCATCGGCAGCGCGTTCGACAGCCCGACGATCACCGCATTGGTCCACGCAAGCACCACGGCCGTCCACGGCCCGGTAGCCCAGGCGGCAAGCTCATAGGTGGCGGCCGCGGAATCCTTGATGACGATGCCGGGCAGGAGATTTCCGAGCACCCAGGTGACGGCCACGAAGAAGGCTGCCGACAGCATCAACACCGCGATGATCGCCCTGCCTACGACGTGCCGGTCACCGCCTTTGACCTCCTCGGCGAGCGTCGAGACCGCATCGAAACCGAGGAACGACATCACGCAGATGGAGGTCGCGCCGAACACCCTGCCGGCATTGAAGGTCGCAGGGTCGAACAGGGGCTTCAGCGTGAGTGCACCGTTCCCCTTGCCCGAGTACAGCGCGATCAGCGCCAGGATGACGAATCCCACCAGCACCAGAACCTGCAGCGCCACGGCAATGAAATTCGCGCGCGCGGTCACGCTGATCCCGAACCAATTGACGCTGGTCGTAACGACGGCGAGCAGAATGATCCAGACCCCGCGGTCGACACCCGGTATCAGCGTCTGCAACGCCACCGCCACCAGCACGTACACGAAGGCGGGTATCAACAGATAGTCGAGCAGGATCATCCAGCCCGCCATGAATCCCGGAAACTTACCGAGCGAGTGACGGGCGAAGCCGTAGACCGAGCCCGCGGACGGGAGCACCTCGGTCATCATCGCGTAGCTTCGCGCCGTGAAGTACATGCACACGCCGCCCAATGCATACGCGAGCACGATCAGGCCGTTGGACTCGTTCCACACGAAGCCGAGCGTGGTCAGCGGCGCGAACGGCGCAATGTAGGCGAGCCCATAGAGCACGAGATCCCAATATCCGAGCGAGCGGTGCAAGGTCGCGCCATCCGCGGCCTCGGCGCTCATCGGGGCGCCGCCTCCACTCTGACCTCCACGCTGTGCACCGCCGTGCTCTCGCCCATGTCGCTCCTGCTCCCGGGATTCAAGACATTGACGTTCGCGTGTCCCGCATCCTGGGTCAGCCACCTGCCCTTGTGCGCGACGGCAACGCCGCGCGGAATGTCGTCGGACAGCACGACCTCAAGATCCAGCCGTCCGCAACGATTGTGAACCAGCGCCAGGTCACCCCCCTGCAAAGATCGATCCGCCGCATCCATCGGATGCAGCAGGATGGTCGCCTGACCCAGACGGGCCTTGATCTTTTGAATATTGCCGAAGGTGGTATTGAGGAGCCAGACGTGCGCCGGCGACAGCAGCCGCAGATTCCCCGACGAGGGCCGTGGGTCGCTCCAACACTGGGGCAGTTGCGGCAGACCGTCCGCCGCCGCACGGGCACTGGCGATTTCGATCCGGCCGCTCGGGGTGTCGAACACCCGTTGCGCAAATTGCGGCGCCGGATCCTTCGGGACCCAGATCATTCCCTTGGTCCTCAACGTCTCGAAGCTCTCGCCGAGCCCGCTGCGGCCCATGAGAGTCTCGAGGATTTGAGCATCGGTCTCGTGGAATTCCGCCTCATCGAACCCCATGGCGCGGCCGAGTCGGCGAAAGATCTCGAGATTCGGCAGCGCCTCGCCCAGAGGCTCCATGACCTTGTTCTGAGCCGCCAGGCTCAAATTGAAATACGGCGCGACGATGTCGTCGAACTCCAGGAAGCTCGCCGCCGGCAGCACATAATCGGCCAGGGCGGTGGAATCGGTGGGAAACAGGTCCACCGCCACGGTCAATAAATCGTCCCGTTGCAACGCACTTCGCAACCGCGCCTGATTGGGGCAAGAGCTCAACGGGTTCATGTTCCACACGAACAGCGCACGCGAGCGCTGGCGATCCTCGAGGATATCGGCGAGGTCCATGTGGCTCACGGCGCCGGGTGAGGCGTCCGGTTGCGCGCCGTTTCCCCGCGCGTCCGCCAGGTGGGCCCCGGACAGGTAGGCCTCATCCATTCCGCGCTGGGCCAGGTTGCCGTTCAAGTACAAAAAGCCCGCCCCCGGCTTGCAGAGATTGCCGGTCAGCGCGGGCAGCATCGCGCAGGCGCGCATCACGTTCCCGCCGGTGATTTGGCGCTGCAGGCCCTGACCCAGCCAGAGAAGCGAAGGGCCGGGCGCATAGAGGTGCGCGGCTTCCTCGATCAAGCGAACCGGGACGCCGGTCGCCTCGCCCAGCCGCCCGAGGTCGCAGGCCGCGATGGCGGGACGCAGTTCCTCCCATCCCAACACGTGCCGCGATACGAACGACTCATCGATCAGTCCGTCCCGATGAATCACGGACAACAGCGCGAACGCGAGCGCGGCGTCGCTTCCGGGGAACGGTTGCAAATGAAGGTCGGCCTCGGCCGCCGTCGGCGTGCGGATGGGATCGACCACAATCACTTTGCCCGGCGCCTCCCGCAGCCAATGCTCATGCGCATGCGGCGCCGAAGCGTGGGGGTTGGCTCCCCAGACGACGATGCAAGCCGCATCCCGAGCCGTTCGCGGATCGAATCCGTCCACGGACGTCCCGTACAGGTATCGCAGTGCGACGTGGCCAGCCATGTTGCAGATGGTGTCGGGGGTGACTTCGGTGGCGCCGAGCCGATTGAAAAAGCGCATCGGCGCGATGCCCGCGAGCAAGGAGATGGTCCCCGTGTAGTGCGCGTTCAGGATGGACCGTGAGCCATGCGAGTCCATGATCGCGCCGAGACGGGCGGCGATCTCGGCTGATCGCGCGGTCCCAGCTCACGGGCTCGAAGTTCGCATCGCCGAGCGGCGCTGTTGTCCCATCAGCGCACGCCTTCGGCCGCACGCGTTTCAACGGCTGCGTCAAGCGCCGGCTGGGGTCGCGCCATTCGCGGTTGTAGGCAGTCGAGCACTTGCCGCACAACGCTCCACGGCTGACGGGATGGTCCGGGTCGCCGCGCACCGCCGTGACCGATCCCGCGCGCTTGAGCACGATGATTCCACAGGAATCGTAGCAATCCCGCGGGCACGTCGTGGCGAGTGTTTCCTCGTGCGGCGCGGACTCCGTCACGGCTGCCCGGACGCTTCGGCCTTGCTCAAGAGATCACGCCGCATCCCGGCCGCCTCGAGGCGCAGCGGACGCGATCGCAATGGGCCGATTTCGGCGGCCGTGAACGGCTGAAAATTGGACGGCAGATGTTCCCGGTCGTAGCGCCACAGCATCCAGTTCATCACCTCGGCAAGATCCGCATCCGACAACGGCGATGTGGCGACCCCGGGCACCCGCGCCAGGTATTCGCGCCCGCCGGGAACCCACAAGAACTTCGCCACGGTGCCGGCCAAGCTCGGCGCGGTCGCGTCGGAGCCGCTTCCATCCAGCCGATGGCAGCCCTGGCAATTCAGCACCCAATTCTGCCAGGCGAGCTGCAGGTTGGTGACACCGGCGGGCGAGGAAGCAGCCGGGGGAGCGGGCGATGCGGGTGCCGGCGAGGCGGGTGCGGGCGAGGCGGGTGCGGGCGAGGCGGGTGCGGGCGAGGCGGGTGCGGGCGAGGCGGGTGCCGGCGAGGCGGTTGCCGGCGAGGCGGTTGCCGTTGCCGCCACGAGCGGTTCAGCCGCGCGCAGCGCCGAGTTGATCCCAGCAGCCGCCAAGAACAGCAGAGTGCCGTGCAACGCGCCCCGCAACGCCCCGCCCACCGCCCCGCAGCGAGTCCGCGGGGTCATTGGGAAGGTCCGTCAACGCACCGCGCCCTGCGCACCGGGTTATTTCTTTTCGAGGGCGACGCCCAGAATCAAGGCGACGGTGCAGGTATAGGACTGGCTCTTGGTGCCGAAGCACCAGGTTATTTCATTATTGGTCGACGGCCGAACGAGCGGGCGATCGCCATTGTTGTTCTGACATGCGCAACGTCCCCAGGCCACGCCGCCGCAGCAATCGTTATAAGAGATGATGTAGTTGCGCTGATCCGCCGGATTGCGGCAGGTTCCGATCCAGGTGATGGGCGACATTTCCGTGCCCGGCGGGCAACTCGTGACATTCCCGCCATAGCATGAGCACAACGATCCATCGATCGCGCAATAGCGCCAGTAATCGCACTTGGTGCGATCGCCCGGATCTTGCGGATTGCCGGACAGCTGCGGCTCCCTCGACCCGGAATTCGGATCGCTCGGGTTCTCGTCTCCAACTTCCGCTCCTTTCGCCACCGGCAGGAGAGGAAAGCTCGCCGCACCGGCCAGCAAGCCTCCCAGAATGCTGAACATGTTGCGCCTGGAGGTCCGGCTCGCTATGCCGCGCAATACCTTTTCCGTCAATTGATCGAATTGAGCCACGCTATTCTCCCGAAGACACACGCCGCTGGTCGCCAGACCTTAAAAATTGCTGAATGCTGCCGACGCCTTTTTCCTTGGCCACGAACAAGCTCTCCAAATGTTCCCGGGTGTTGACGAGTCCGGTCGCGGAGAGCTTTCCGGCTTCATCGATCAACACCGCATAGGGCAGCTTCGCGACACCGAAGCTGCGTCCCAAATGTTCGGAAATGACGTAGGGGAATTTTCCAAGCCCCTTCTCGAGGACGAATTCCGCGTGTTTAGCGGGGTCCCCGTCACTGGCAAGCACGATGTCCAGCCACGCACGTTCCGCCCCTTGAGCCGAGCGAACCGCCGGCAACAGCGTCTCGCAAACCGTGCAGTCCGGCGAGATGAACAGGAGCAGCTGGCTGCGCCCGCCACGCACGCCTCCGATCCTCACCGTCGATCCGTCCAATCCGCTCAGGCTCATCTCCGGCGTCAGTTCGCCGAGCTTCAGTGGTTGGCGCAATGAGAGCGCGCCGGCCGGCGCTATACGCTGGTGAAGCACGCCGACCTGGCGCGCGAGAGCGATGCAGATCACGCCAAGGACCAGCACCGCCAACCAGAGTGCGACCTGCGATGCAATGACGAAGCTCATGAGCGCACACCATTCATAACGCGACGCCCTTGCGCATGGGCCGCAATCCCATCACCTGATCGAGCGCCCCGTAGAGAGCGAGCATCGCCGCCGCAGCAAGCAGCTGCGATGGCGAGATGACCGGACCGCCGCGGGCCGCCGATCCGGCCACGAAGAGCGCGATCGCTGCAAGCGTTGCGTTGCGACCCACCTCGAAAGCGCCGAGCGTGTGGCGCCCCGGCCCGAAGCTGCAGCCGCAATCGACATCGCGACGGCCCGCGCTCAGCGAGCGCGCGATGAGCGCCAGATAGACGGTCAGGATGGTGGCCGCGAGCAGCGCCCCCAGTACCCGATAGGATGGAAAGAACAACAGGGCCGCCGCCAGCCACTCCACCACGCCGACGGTGACTGCGGCGGCCGGCGCAGCGCCGCGCGGCACGCCCGCGAAGTCCCGAACCACTCCCAGGGTGTGCTCCCAGCGCCACCACTTGTGAGCGGCCGAAGCCCCCAGCAAGAACGCCAGGAACGCCGCGAACTGAGCCGCCAGCACCTGATCGATGCCCTGAATCGAGGCGGCCGAGGCAGCTGAGGCGATGGCCGTCATCAATGGAACGTCTCCATCTGCATGCGCGTGCGCAGACCGGTCAGATCCATGCTGCGCACCAGGCTGCCGCCTTGCGTGTCATACACATCGAGCCGCTCGCCGGCCTGCACCAGCATGAGCGCTTCCGGTCCATGAGTCAGCGCCAGGGAGGAGCCGGGCCGCACCAGGCGGAGGCGCTTGACGCGGGTCTTGGTGGCCGCATTGAACACCCAGACCTCCGTGGCCGGATTCTTGTGCGTGCCTTCCTCGGCATTCGGCTGCATCAACACATAAAGCAGGGACTTCTCGTCGCTCGCGAGAATCTGCCACCCGCTCGGCCGCCAATGCGCCGATTTTTCCTCGGGAGAAACCAACGACCACTCGGGCAGCACCTTCACATCCTCCGTCTTCATGTCGATCGGCTGGATTCTTCCATGCAAGCTCGGGAAGTAGCGGATGCCGTTCAACATCGTGCTCGAGGTGAACAAAGGGTCGGTATCGAGCGGATTGAATTGCTTGGACTCGCTCCGCCCGGCAACCTGGCCGTTGGCATCCAGCTTGATGGTGAGCAAGGTCCCGCTCGAACAGAGCGTGCTGAATGCGCGTCCACCCGCCGGATAAACGAGCGAGCAACCTGGGATATCGATGTCTCCCAAGATCTGCCGCTTGACCAAATCCACCACCGTGACCGAGGCAGCCGGGGTGAAATCAAACACCAGCGCCATGCGCTCATCGTCGGTGAAAGCGAACATCCCCTCCATCGCGGTGATCAGGGCGCGCTTGGCGCCGGGCAACACGATTTCCCCGGACGGGTTCAAGGTCTGGGAATCGTAAATAGTGATGAAGTCGGTGCGGGTGCCGCGCACCCCGCGCGACCACACGGTATCGGCCGTATAGACTTCAGGCCGCTTGTCCGACACCAGCAGCGTGGTCGAGTCGCGCGCCTGCAACTGAGCCTTGACCTCACGGGAATCGGCGCCGACATTGCGCAACTCGATGCGATCACCCGCGTAGTTGAGGAAGGCCCAGCCCGACGGGTATTTGGCAGGCAGCTTCGCCACCGTGAGCGTGGGGTCGGTCGGCAACGGATTCGGAAACTCGGCCGCACCAGCCACCGCAGCCGGCAGCACTGCGGATAGGAGGACCGGTGCAATTAACGTGACGGGTATCGCTCGTAGAAAAGTCTTGATCATTTCATTAAGCCTCGCTGCGCATGCGGAATGCGACCTCGACGACGAAGGACGGCAAATCAATGAGGAATCATGAGCGGCAGGCCATGGCCCAGGCCGCAGGTTTCGCGCATGAATTTTCGCGCGAGCTCCCAATCGATCCCCTCCGTTCCCGTGCCGCTAGTGCGGCAACTTTGCACCCCGGACGCGAGAGTGTACGTCAACGGCGGCAAGCTGAACACTCCGGCGAGCCCAACGGCAAGCCTTCCGGGTAAAATACCGCGCACATGAACACCGCCATCGCACTGCGCCTAGCAACCCGCGCCGATATCCCACTACTTTCCGCATTGATCGCCCGATCCGCGCGTGGCCTGAGCGTGCACGACTATCGGCCGGCCCAGGTCGACGGGGCGTTGCGCGGCGCCTTCGGCATCGACACCCAGCTGATCGACGATGAGACGTATTTCGTCGCCGAGGAAAACGGCGAGCTGGCAGGATGCGGAGGCTGGAGTTTCCGGTCCACCCTGTTCGGCGGCGACACCCGCACCGGCCGCGACGCCTCTCTGCTCGATCCCTCCACGCAGGCCGCGAAGATTCGCGCCTTCTTCGTCGAGCCATCGAAGGCACGGCGAGGGGTCGGCACCGCGCTCCTCGAGCGTTGCGAGAGGGAGGCGCGAGCCCGCGGGTTCGCGCGCGCGGAGCTCATGGCCACGCTCCCTGGGTTGAAACTGTACGGCGCACGCGGTTACGTCGGAAGCGAGATGGTGCGATACGATCTCGGCGCCGGAGAAAGCATAGAATTCGTTCCCATGAGCAAGGATTTGAGATGACACAGTCCATTCCCGCCACCCTCATTCCCGGAGACGGCATCGGTCCCGAGATCGTCGAGTCGGTCCTCGCAGCTTTGGATGCGCTCGGAGCGCCCTTTCAATGGGAACGGCAGGCCGCTGGACTCGAGGGCGTGAAGATCGCCCAAGATCCCCTCCCCGCCCAAACCATCGCGAGCATCCGCCGCACGCGGCTCGCCCTGAAGGGCCCGCTCGAGACCCCTTCCGGGGGCGGTTATCGATCGTCCAATGTGCGCCTGCGCGAGGAATTCAAGCTGTACGCCAATCTCCGGCCGGCGCGAACCCTGATTCCGGGCGGCCGCTTCGACAACATCGATCTCATCGTGGTGCGCGAAAATCTCGAGGGCTTGTACATCGGGCACGAGCATTACATCCAGATCGACGACGACCCGCACGCCGTCGCCATGGCCTCTGGCGTTAACACCCGCCAAGGGAGCCGCAGGCTCCTGGAGTTCGCTTTCGAGCACGCGATCGCCACCGGCCGCAAGAAGGTCACGATCGTCCACAAGGCGAACATCATGAAGGCGCTCACCGGGATCTTTCTCGAGACCGGACTCGAGCTCTACGAGCGCAAGTACAAGGGCCGTTTCGTCTTGGACACCATCATCATCGATGCGTGCGCCATGAAGCTCGTGCTGAATCCCTGGCAATTCGACATGCTGGTCACCACCAATCTGTTCGGCGACATCCTCTCGGACCTGGTCGCCGGACTGGTCGGCGGTCTCGGCATGACCCCGGGTGCGAACATCGGCGCCGATGCCGCCATCTTCGAGGCCGTGCACGGCTCGGCGCCCGACATCGCCGGCAAGGGCATCGCCAATCCGACCGCACTTCTGCTCGCGTCCGCCATGATGCTCGATCACTGCAAGCTGCCGAAAATGGCACAAAGACTGCGCACCGCAATCAGCGATACGCTCAATATGGACAAGGTCAGGACCGGGGACATCGGCGGCAAGGCAACCACGGCCGAATTCACCGCCGCGTTGACCAAGCGAATCGCGCACAGCTGAGCTTGCTGGGGGCGGATCGAATCACATGCCGGCCGTCATCTCGATCGAGAACGTCTCGAAGTCGTATGCCTCCGGGGTCCGGGCGCTGCAACCCGTGAACCTCGAGATCCGCAAGGGCGAGATCTTCGCCCTTCTCGGCCCCAACGGCGCGGGCAAGACGACGCTCATCAACATCGTCTGCGGCATCGTCACGGCGACGACCGGCCGGATCGTCGCCGACGGCCACGACATCGTGCGCGATTATCGAGCCGCACGTTCCAAGATCGGCCTGGTACCGCAGGAGCTCACCACCGACTCCTTTGAGACGGTCTGGGCCACCGTCAGCTTCAGCCGGGGACTCTTCGGCCGCGCACCGAACCCGGATTTCATCACCGGGTTGTTGAGAGACTTGTCCCTTACCGGCAAACGCGACAGCAAGATCATGACCCTGTCGGGCGGCATGAAGCGCCGCGTGATGATCGCCAAGGCGCTGTCCCACGAGCCCGACATCCTGTTCCTCGACGAGCCGACGGCCGGCGTGGATGTGGAGCTGCGGCGCGACATGTGGAATCTGGTCCGCGGCCTGAAGGCGCGCGGTGTCACCATCATCCTGACGACACATTACATCGAAGAGGCCGAGGAGATGGCCGACCGGGTCGGCGTGATCAACAAGGGCGCGCTCATTCTGGTCGAGCAGAAAGAGTCGCTGATGAAGCGCTTCGGCAAGAAACAGCTCACGCTGCATCTCAAATCGACGCTGAGCCGCGTACCCGAGGAGCTCGCCGGCTGGGGGCTCGAGCTCAAGGCCGACGGACAGGACCTCGTATGCACGTTCGATGGGAACAGCGCATTCGATATTCCGACACTGCTGCGGCGGGTCGGCGACCTCGGCATCGAAATCGGCGATCTTCAGACGCACCAAAGCTCGCTCGAGGATATTTTCGTGAGCCTGGTGAGCGAGCGCACATGAGCGGGCGATTCCTGCAATTCAATCGTTACGGCATCTGGGCCATTTATAAATTCGAAGTGTCGCGCGCACTGAGGACCTTGGTCCAAAGCCTCGTGACCCCGGTCATCACCACCTCCCTGTACTTCGTCGTATTCGGCGCCGCGATCGGGTCGCGAATGACCGCCGTGAGCGGCGTCTCCTACGGCGCGTTCATCGTGCCCGGCCTGATCATGCTGGCATTGTTCACCGAGAGCCTTGCAAATGCCTCGTTCGGGATATTTTTCCCAAAATTCATCGGAACCATCTACGAAATTTTGTCCGCCCCCATCTCCTACGCCGAGATCGTCATAGCCTACGTCGGCGCCGCCGCGTCGAAGTCCGTGGTGCTCGGCCTCGTGATCCTGACGACCGCCTCCCTGTTCGTCACCATCAAAATCCAGCACCCCGTACTGATGGTCGCGTTTCTGCTCATGACCGCCGTAAACTTCAGCCTGTTCGGATTCATTCTCGGTCTGTGGGCAAAAGGCTGGGAACAATTGCAGCTAATTCCCACGCTCGTGGTCACGCCGCTCACGTTCCTCGGCGGCGCGTTCTATTCGATCAGCATGCTGCCCCCCGCGTGGCGCGCCTTCAGCCTGTTCAATCCCGTGGTGTATCTTATCAGCGGCTTTCGATGGTGCTTCTACGGCATCGCAGACGTGAACATCGCAGTGAGCTTCGGCATGACCCTGGGTTTTTTCGCCGCATGCATTTGCATCATCGGATGGATTTTCAAGACGGGGTATCGGCTGAAGAACTAGACCCGGCGACACGTTCGCCGTCGCCTCAACCTCCCCTTTCCCGCTCGCTCATGTCGGCCGATCCAGCGGGCTGACCACGCCCAGCGCTCCTTTTCCCAGGACGTGGGTATAGATCATCGTGGTCTTCACATCCGCGTGACCCAGCAACTCTTGCACCGTTCGAATATCGCAGCCGGACTGAAGCAGATGCGTTGCGAAACAATGTCTGAACGTATGGCAGGTCGCAGGCTGCGAGATGCCGGCCTTCCTGACGGCCGCCTGCACGGCGCGTTGCACCACGCGTTCGTGGATATGGTGGCGGATGACCTTGCCCGAGTAAGGGTCAAGACACAGCGAGTCCGCCGGGAAGATGTAGTGCCAGCCCCAGAGCATGGCCCGTGACGGGTATTTGTGGGAGACCGCTGTCGGCAACGAGACGCCGGGCGCGCCCCGCTTGCGATCGCGCTCGAAACGCGTATTAAGCCTGGTTAAATGTAAACGAAGCGGATCGATCAAAGCCGCAGGAACCACCGTCATCCGGTCCTTACCGCCTTTGCCGCCGCGCACCACGACTTCCCCGCACTCCAAGTGAAGGTCATTCACCCGAAGGCGCAGGGCTTCGCTCAATCTCAACCCGCCCCCGTAGAGCAGCGACGCGATCAGCCACGACACCCCTTCGAGCTGCGCAAGCACCGCGCGCACCTCGATTGGACTCAGGACCACCGGGAGCCGCTTAGGCTTCGTCGCCCGCGTGATGTTCTCGAGCCACGGAAGATCCAACTCGAGCACCTGGCGGTACAAGAAGAGCAACGCATGCAAAGCCTGGTTCTGCGTCGCGGCACTTACCCTCAACGCCACCGCCAGGTGGGTCAAAAATGATTCCACCTCTGCCGATCCCATCTCTCGGGGATGCCTTTGGCCGTGAAACTTAACGTACCGCCGCATCCATTGCAGATAAGCCTTCTCTGTCCGAAGCGACAAATGCAAAGTGCGCATACGGTCACGCGCCACTTCTAATAGGCCGCGCGCTTTTGTCATATACTTCAAACCCTGGAGTTACGCGACACCACGGAATCGGGGCATCAAGGAAATCAGAAGCATGCGTAAAGACCAAGAACGATATATGTCGGGAATGACTGGTTTTGGGTCGGGTAATTAGTAGTTAGCCGGCAGATGAGCGTCACCTCCTCGATCGGCATTTTCTGTCTGGGCAGCATCGCTCAAACGCCAACGCTCGGCGCGCAAGCTGACGGCAGTCCGCAGCGTCACAGCGGGGTCGCACTCTGGCTTGGCAACCCACAAGCGTTCGATTTGGGGTCCTTCCAGCCGCGCGCGATAATGAGCGTCAGCGTAACCGTCTAACAATACGTTCGAGCGAACACGGGCCGGCAGCTTCGGCGGAGGTTGGCGTGAGGTCGATGATGCAGATCAATCAGCTTCGTTCACCGGCAACGCATACCCGCGTCGCTCAACTTTATCGTTAGCCGGCAGATGAGCGTCACCTCCTCGATCAGCATTTTCTGTTTGGGCAGCGTCGCTCAAACGCCAACGCTCGGCGCGCAAGCTGACGGCAGTCCGCTGCGTCACAGCGAGCTCGCACTCTGGCTTGGCAACCACGCGAGCGTTCGATTTGTGGTCCTTCCAGCCGCGCGCGATAATGAGCGTCAGCGTAACCGTCTAACAATACGTTCGAGCGAACACGGGCCGGCAGCTTCGGCGGAGGTTGGCGTAAGGTCGATGATGCAGATCAATCAACTTCGTTCACCGGCAACGCAGACCCGCGTCGCTCAACTTTATCGTTAGCCGGCAGATGAGCGTCACCTCCTCGATCGGCATTTTCTGTTTGGGCAGCATCGCTCAAACGCCAACGCTCGGCGCGCAAGCTGACGGCAGTCCGCAGCGTCACAGCGGGCTCGCACTCTGGCTTGGCAACCACGCAAGCGTTCGATTTGGGGTCCTTCCAGCCGCGCGCGATAATGAGCGTCAGCGTAACCGTCTAACAATACGTTCGAGCGAACACGGGCCGGCGGCTTCGGCGGAGGTTGGCGTGAGGTCGATGATGCAGATCAATCAGCTTCGTTCACCGGCAACGCAGACCCGCGTCGCTCAACTTTATCGTTAGCCGGCAGATGAGCGTTCAACGGTGATTCCCGCTCTCGATCGCAGCGTCGGTGGTTGTATGGAGCCACGGCGGTGCTCTGCTATCTACTCCACGCTCCGCCGCTCATCTCGCTAAGCTTGTCAGCAGTCCGCAGCGTCGCAGCGGGCTCGCACTCTGGCTTAAGGCAACCGCGCAAAGCGACGTGGTCAATCGATTTGGGGTTCTACCAGCCGCGCGCGATAATGAGCCTCAGCTTAATGCCTAACAATCGGTTCGAGCGATCGCGGGGCGGCGGCTTCGTTGGGCCGAGGTTGGGAGATCGATGATGGAGATAAAGCAGCTTCGTTGGTCGTCAACGCAACCCCGCGTCGCTCAACCTTATCGTTAGCCAACCAATGAAACCGTCCCGTACAGTCTTGGTCGCCGCCGATCTGGCGAACCGCTCCTTCCACGACAATGCCGTACACGCGTGGCACCTCACTGACGAAAAACCCGACGAGGGTACCTGTACGTTGACTTTCGACATCGATCACATTGTCGAATGGATAGAAATGCCAGGTCGCTTTGAGTTCGATATTGTTCCGGCACTGCTCAGCTTTTACGGAGTGTTCCGCCTGAAGATGGAGATTGATTATTCGGTGGGTCCGATTGGCGTCACGCCTTTTCAAATAGATCGAATCGAACAAACCATTAAAACCGGAGAATTTGGGAATACCACGTGTTGGCTGATTCCGATAAATTCACCATCAGGTTCAATCTTATTTGAGGCAACAGGCTGGTCGCTAATGCTAGTGGGAGACCCTGTGCGTTCGCCTGGGCAGACACTCACGCGCCGAACTCTCAGTTTGGATGTCTAACAAGCGGTTCGAGCGATCACGGGCCGGTAGCTTCGATGGCCATGGAGGCGAGTCGATGATGGGCATAAATCAGCTTCGTTGGCCGTCAACGCGGGCCCGCGTCGCTCAACCTGGTTGTTAGACTCCATATGCGACGACTCTTCTTTCACGACCCTCGGGAATTCAACGAACTCGCGGACTTAGTCGTCTCAGTTGCCCTGCCCGGCTTCACCAAATCTCTGCACGTCGGACTAAACCTTGGTGGCGGCGACTACTACAAGTTCGAATCAGGCGGAAGTGAAATGCTATTCGTGCACAACGACCCCGATCATGCGGACGTGTATGTGCCTGAATATGCGGCATACCTATATTCCCTTTATATTCATCGGGGTGATCCCGCGCTTCTTGACATGGCATCTACCGCTCTTGAAAAAATCGGCATATCGTGCGTAGCGGGTCACGGCTGATTAATACTCGTGCCCTGTCTAACTTGCGTTGGAGCGGACACGCGGCGTCGTCTTCGTTAGTCGTCGGAGGGAATTGATGATTGGGGATAAAGCAGCTTCGATTAGCTCGACGCGGCCGCGCGCCCCTCAACTTGGGCGTTAGACGACCAGACATGACGCCGCAGGAGCTCGACGAGCGTATCAGAGCATTTAAGGGCAGCGCGCTGCCCGCGACGTTGTTCTTGCTGCTGTGTCCGCTCTCAATGGTACTTTGCATCGTAGGTTATCTGCTCTATTCACCGAAGTCGGGAGCGGCGCTTTCGTTTTGGCAGCTCGCGCTAGTTATTGTTGGTGGCGCAGTCTTTATGTCAGTTACCCTGACAAAACTCATCAATCGTGCGAGCCTAAAGGTGGGCTTGGTGTGTCCACATTGTCAGGCTCCACTCGGTGGTTACGTTAAAGAACTGCAGCAGCCGAACGCTCGCTGTCCGAAATGCGCTCAGCCCATCGTTGGACTCGTCTCTAACTTGCGTTGGAGCGGACACGCGGCGTAGCTTCGTTGAGCGTCGGAGGTGACTCGATGAATTTGAATAAAGCAGCTTCGTTCGGGACAGCGCGGCCACGTGCCGCTCAACTTGGACGTTAGGCGACCCCTCACCCTCATGCGTACTTCTTAGAGCGCGCATTGATGAAAACTACGGCGTACTTTGACGTAATGCGCACGCGCCTAGATCGGGCCATTATCGAAGATGCGTGGATTGAGCGCGCTATTCAGGCGCCCCTGCGCGAAATTCGCCAACTTGATGGTCGAATTCGGCGTTGGACCAGGGTCCCAGAGATGGAAAATCGGTATCTTCGGGTTATCCTATTGGAGGATGGTGAGACGGTCCACAACGCCTTTTTTGACCGCGGGTTTACCCAATGAAAGTACGTTACTTTGCCGATACGGACACGCTATTAATCGAATTTCGCGATGTTCCCGTTGCGGAGACTCGCGATCTCGACGAAAACACCATCCTCGACGTTGACGCTCAGGGCAATATCTGCTCCATCACTGTTGAGCACGCCTCCAAGAGGGCCGGCGCGCCCCATTTCTCGTACGAGGAAATTGCCGCCTAACCAGACGTTCGAGCGAGCGCGGGCCGGCAACTTCCATGGACCAAGGAGTCAGGTCGATGATGGGGATCAATCAGCTTCGCTTGGCGGCAACGCAAACCCGCGTCGCTCAACTCGGACGTTAGATGCAAACGTGAAGATCCCACGTCGCGTGTTGTTGGCGAGTCGCTGGCTCGCTCTTGGGAGGCTTACGTTCACCTTGCTGCTAATCTTGAGTGGGCACCCTCAAGCTGGTCTGGAACTTGGATATAAGGCCGCCCTAATTTCCGACTTCCCTGCATCGCTGCTGTATTTCGGACCGGCCTCCGGTCCGATTCTTGCAGCCGTTGTAGGCCCGATTTGGTGGTTCGTTCTTCCTATCGTGGTCTGGTGGTTGATTGCCGGAAGGCGCCCGACTCGGCATCCCAAGTAATCTAACTTACGTTGGAGCGGACAGGCCAGTGCCTTCGTTGGACGCTCGCGCGGAGTTGGCAATTTGGATAAAGTGCCATGGCTGAGGGCGGGCACCGTCCCACCGAGGAGCGAGGAATGCCTACTATCACTTTCAACCGCCGAGCGAGTTCGCACACGCCTGCCGCTCAACTCAAACGTTAGGCATGAGCGACAAATGAGAACTAAGAAACAGGGCGCACAGCTCGTTTCCCCGGGTCCTCTGCGATTGCTCTTTCTCGTGCTCGGAGCCGTAGCGCTGTTTCTCGGTTTTGTCTCGACGCTCTTTCTTATTGGTCTCACGTTCCCGGCCGTTGAGCCTCTCATCCTTCCCTCTCTGCTTTCAATCGCTTGCTTGGGGATGCTGGCATACCTGTTTCATTCGTGGCGAAGAGGCTGGATTTACGGATCTGTCGCGGGCATTTATCGACGCAATTCCGAGCCGTTGCAGTTCTGGCTTCGACTTTCGGCCGGCGTTCTGCTGGCTCTATTTCTTTTAGCCGCTGATATCTATCTTATGGTCCGTCCTGAAAGGTAACCGGTAAAAGTGGATTCCACTAGCCAATGCCTAACTTGCGTTGGAGCGGACACGGGCCCGCAGCTTCGTTGGCCTCGAGGTAGGTCGATGATCGAGATAAATCAGCTCCGTTCAATGTCGGCGCATACCCGCGCCGCTCAACTTGGTTGTTAGGTGTCGAGGAGTGGCTGCGTAATCAGCTTCGGCAATGAAGGTATCAGACTTATTGCGCATGCTGGGAGACGACGGCTGGTATCTGGCGTCTACGAAAGGAAGCCACCGCCAGTTCAGCACCCCAGTAAGCCGGGTCGGGTCACGGTGGCGGGTAAGCCCAGCGACGATTTGGCACCGGGCACGTTGAACAGTATCCTTAAGCAGTCTGGGCTGAAGAAATAGGACACCCTCTCATGCGCTACGCGATAGTGATAGAAAATGCTGGCGGGAACTACTCCGCGTACGTGCCGGATTTGCCCGGATGCATTGCTACTGGCGATACACTTGTCGCCACGGAGCAGGCAATTCGCGAGGCCATAGAATTTCACCTCGATGGGTTGCGTGAAGATGGTACTCCGATTCCCCCTCCGTCAAGCCATGTCGAGTATGTCGAGGTCGCCGCCTAACAATCGGTTCGAGCGATCGCGGGCCGTGTCTTCGGTGAGCCAAGGAGTGGGTCGATGACCGGGATAAATCAGCTTCGTTGGCCGCCGGCGAAGCCCCGCGTCGCTCAACCTCATCGTTAGAGCCCAAATGACAAACGTCAGCACATCGTCGAGGCGCGCGTTCGGATTGCACATCTACGTATACTTCTGGCTCGCTTTCGCGGGGCTAGGGGTCGCATGCCTCTTTGCCGTAACTTTTCCTATTCGTGATGTGGAGATGCCAGAATTTGCGTTTCTTGCGCTGCTCACAACACCTTTCTTATTTTGGGCAGTGTTGAGTTGGTCCCTATGGCGATGCTCGTCGCCAGATCTATCTGGCGTGCGGGGTCTCTTGCTTGTAACCGCATATATGGCGGTCGGAATTGGCGGTTTTTCTATGCTGATTGCGATTCCGGCCGTCATACTCGCGATGCTTTGGACCGTAGGGATCGCAGTGCTCAGCATCCTTCGCGGGGGACGAGTGTTCGCGTCGGTGCAATTCCGTTCCATGGTTTCAGCGTTTTATCGTCACCGCATGTTCCAATGATGGCAGGAGCTCTAACCAACGGTTCGAGCGATCGCGGGTCGCGTCTTCGGTGAACCAGGGGGGGGGGAGTCGATGATTGGGATAAAGTGCCTTCGTTGGACGCCGGCGAAGCCCCGCGTCGCTCAACCTCATAGTTAGAGGTCTCCTCTGAGCCATATCATTATATGGCGATATTCCCATATATGCGCTATAATTCTTCGTTGTGAAGCCAAGCTTTGAGTGGGACCCTGTCAAGGACGCACAGAACCGGCGCAAGCACGGTGTTGCTTTTGTCGATGCGCAGCTCGCCTTTCTTGACCCTAATCGCGTCATTGCCAGGGATCTCTCTCATAGCCGAAGTGAATCTCGGTTTTATTGTTTCGGTAAATTCGGGGCCGCAATATTAACGGTTCGCTTCACGTACCGCGGCGAGACCATACGGATAATTGGCGCAGGATTCTGGCGTCGAGGAAAGAAGCTATATGAAGCGCAGTCCAAAGTATCGAGATGAACCGATTGGTCAGGTGGAAGTCGTAAGCGATTTCCTGCCTCCTCCTGATAAGTTAGTGCTGCGTGATGATGGCGTAAAAGTCACCATATCGCTCAGCAAACGCAGCGTAGATTTCTTCAAGCAGCACGCTGCCCGGTCGAAGGTGCCGTATCAGAAGATGATACGCAGCTTGCTTGACAGCTATGCACGCCATCACGGGGTCGACCTCTAACTTGCGTTGGAGCGGACACGCGGCGTAGTCTCGTTGTACGTCGGGGAGGCTCGATGAATCTCGATAAATTTGCTCCGTTGTGGACAACGCGGCCACGTGCCGCTCAACTGGGACGTTAGACGACCAGACATGACGCCGCAGGAGCTCGACGATCGTATCAGAGCATTTAAGGGCAGCGCGCTGCCCCCGACGTTGTTCTTACTGCTGTGTCCGCTCTCAATGGTAGTTTGCATCGTAGCTTATCTGCTCTATTCACCGAAGTCGGGAGCGGCGCTTTCGTTTTGGCAGTTCGCGCTAGTTATTGTTGGTGGCGCAGTCTTTATGTCAGGGATCGATGAATCTGCATAAATTAGCTTCGGTCGGAACAACGCGGCCGCGTGCCGCTCAACTTGGACGTTAGCGTCCGGTCTGACCTCGCGGTAGAATAAAGGGCGGCAACGCGGAGGACATAATCTATGGCACGTGCATTGGCCGACATTGAGCGGGACATCTCCGCGCTGAGCCAGAAGGAGCGCACGGAGCTCCTTCGGAAGCTTATTGACGACTTGGATGCCCCTGGCGATTCAAATTCGGAAGCCGCCTGGCTCAAAGAGTCGGAGCGGCGCCTGGGCGAAATAGAGAGCGGAACCGCTCAGACATTTCCGGCGGACAACGTAATAAAGGATGCGCGAAAGCTGTTGAAGTGATGCGCCTGGAAGTTCATTCCGAAGCGCGCGACGAGTTTCTGCAAGCGGTTTCGTTCTATGACGCGCAGGTGCCAGGCTTGGGTCTGCGCTTCATAACCGAGATCGATCGTTGCCAGAAGGCAGTGCTCGAAACCCCGTTGATTGGTCATTCCTACGGCAGGCGGTTACGGAAACTCACAGTCGGCGACCGGTTCCCATATTCCATCGTGTATGCGGTTCTTGCAGATGTCCTATTTGTATTAGCGTACGCTCATGGCTCGCAACGTCCAGGCTATTGGCGGACGCGGTCCATCCGCTAACAATCGGTTGGAGCGATCGCGGGGCGGCGTCTTCGGCGGGCCAAGGAGGGGTTGATGATTGGGATAAAGCATCTTCGTTTGACGCCGCCGCAACCCCGCGTCGCTCAACCTCATCGTTAGACGACGTTTGGGGTGCACAGGTGACTCGCGAATCGAAATATTGGTTTCCTGCAAAACGTTATGGATGGGGCTGGGGACCACCCTGTAGGTGGCAGGGTTGGGTAACCCTGTTCGTTTGGATCGCCGCTATTGCTGCCTCAGCATTTGCGTTTTTACCAAAGCGAATGGTTGCCTTTCAGGTCGCCTGCGTGCTCTTGGTGCTCACACTGGCATTGGTCTGCTACATAACGGGCGAACCGCCGGCTTGGAGATGGGGTAACCGCAAGTGACCCGCGTCACCACTCGTCTAACAAATCATTTAGGCGCACGACAACTATGACGCGAGTCGCCTTTCGCGCCGCCTTATCGTATGGTCGAACGTCGGAGAAGAAATTCCGGTCCGAGCCGTTGCAGAGGACGTTGCTTCTAGGCTCCGCCGGCACTTCGTCGCGCCGGTCGCTGATCCGTGACAAGACCACGGTGGCCAAGGCGCTCGGCGTGATTGTCAATTGACGGGAGCGCTGTGGCGCCAAGCGCCGTCTAACCTGCGTTGGAGCGGAGGCCTCGCGGCGTCGCCACCCGCCCGGGTGACGACGCCGTGTGGAACCACGACTGATCCGTCAATCGACTGTGATCGCAACGCCCGAGGAGGCAATGCCGTTCGCAACGACCACCAAAACGCTTGGACCTGTTTCGATGTCTCCCGGCACCGTAAAGGTCGTCGAACCGTGGGCCCCGGGCTTGATCGACATGGTGCTGTGATTCGCTGTGCGTGCGTAGAACACGTGACCTGTCGCATTGTTGGTGATGCGCACCAGCGGGAAATTGGTTGCCATTTGCGCATCGTCACCGTAATCGGCACCTTGCGACAATCCGTTGAACTGGATGCCGCTTATCTGATAGTAGCCACCCGGGTTGACGGAGGCCGGGTAGTCGATGATCGTCGGCGCCCAAGCGGGATTCGGAGAGCCGGTCGGGGTATATACCTCGGCTATCTTGGAGAAATCAGTGGATAGGATCTGGCCGTTCGGGAGCACCAAGAAGTTGTAGTAATAGGCGCCGGATCTTTCCGAATAGAACACGTCGTCGGCCACCTGCTGAATCGTATTTTGAGCGGTGAACTCAAAGAAGTGAGTGGGCGACCCGCCGTATCCCGCGCTAGCGGCGAACAGGATGTTGCCGTTCGGCAGAATCGCCGCGGGCGCATCCGGGAGGGAGCAATGCTTTAAGCCAGTCTTGCCGCAAACCGCTGGCACATCCGGCCCTGCGCTCCAAGTGCCGGAGTTGGAATCGAATATGGCCGTGGGGTCCACCTTGGACGGGGCTTCATTGCAGCCCGAATTACCCCCGAACGCAACCAGCGTTCCGTCGGGTCGCACCACGGCGGGGCCAATTTCGAAGTTGCCGCATTCATAGGGATCGACCAGCGAAACGGGAGTGTTGCCCGCGCTTATCCAAAGGCCCGATTGGGGCTCGTATTGCTCCGCATTGGTAGCGTTTCCGCTGGAAGTGAGCGTGTTGAAATCGAAATCAGTCCATATGTCGAGCGTCAGAACCCTGCCATTAGGCAATAGGTTGTAGCCCTGCTCATCCTGATAGAAGTTCCCTAGCCGAGGTGCGCCCGTGTTGTTCCAAGTGAGGCTCGCCGGGTCGAGCAGCACATCGCCATCGGGTAGCAGACAGCAGGCCGACTGCATGAACGTGCCGTCAGCCAGAACGACGCTCACGGAGTCCCCGATCACCCCGGTTCCGTTGGGATAGTAGCTCCAGCCGGGAGGGGTCTCTACGGGAGTCCAAGCATTGGCCACCGGATCGTAGATCGCCCCGAGATTGGTCCAGACCGGTGTGTTGCTGCCATTGTATTCACCCCCCATGATGATCACCCGGCCGTCGGGCAGAACCGCAGAGGAGTGATACAGCGGTGCGTACTGCACCCCATCAATCACGGGCAGCGGGGCGATGTGCGACCAAGTTCCGTTCGCGTAGCTGCCGTTGATATCGGGCGTCAACTTGAACCACTCCTTCGTGTCGACCTTCGAAACGATTACCGTGCCGTCGGTGAGCAGCAACGGGTTGGCAAGTGCGCCCGGCGCCGCCGGCAGAGCAGTCCAGGTTCCGCCGAAATTCGGCGTAGCCGTGGGGGCGGTTGGAGCTGCCGTCTGCGGCGCCGCCGAGTGTTGCGGAAGCTCGGACAGGAATTTACCCCAAGCTTCAGGATTGCTCTTAAAGTATTCCGCGCGCGGAACTGACAGCGGCGGCGGAATCACGCCATCCGATTGCGCCGAGGAAGTGGTCGCCGCGAACAGCATGGCCGTCACTCCGGCCCAAAGCGGGACGAAGAATTTTGAATTCGGAGCTCTCATTGTGAATCCCCTTCTGTTTGTGTATTGGCAAAAAGCGTTTTTGACATAATCTCCAGATGAACACGAACGCTTATGATAAACGACATGAGCCGAGGCCTCTCAATAACTCAGCTCCGGTCGGGACAACGCAGCCACGCGCCGCGCAACTCGGACATTTGGCTAACAATTGAGTGTCGGTGGCACATTGATCGATGACCCGAGAATCGAACCGGTATGTCGCACTTCTCACGACCGCCTTGAGAAGTTCAATTGGATCGTCCAACCCTGGAATGGGACGCGTGCGTCGGGGTACAGATCGATTGGCGGAAAGCTTAGTCAAATGGGCCAACGGTAATTGGTCGGAGGACAGGGATACGTGCCCCCCTAAATTGCGTTGGAGCGGGACACGCGGTAGCTCCGTTTTGAGCCGGAGGCAATCGATGGATTGGAATACAATAGCTTCGGTCAAGTCAGCACGGCCGCGCGCCGCTCAGCCTGGACGTTAGAGGTCAACATGCAAGGCCGGGCAATGTCGTTACAGTGTTGAAAACGATTGCGAAAATCACCGGAACCATGGCCGTTGTGATCAGATCGCGCGATCTAACTTACCCTGGAGCGGACGCGCGACGCCGTCTTCGTTTTTCGTCGATGGGAATCGATGATTGAAACAGAGCACCATCGTTGGTCAGTCGGCGCAACCCCGCGTCGTCCCACCTCGTTGTTAGGCAATTAAGTCATATGAGGGCGGTATGATCATCCAGGGCAGATGTCATTGTGGAAACATAGCCTTCGCGCTCGACTGGCCCGGCGCTCCCACCGAGGTCGTCGCTCGTGCGTGTAGCTGTACATTTTGCGTGAAGCATGGAGGGGTTTGGACTTCCAATCCATCCGCAAAGCTCTCGATTGCTTTCCAACAGGCCGACGCCGTCTCGAAGTATTCATTTGGAACGAAGACTGCGATATTTCACGTTTGTAAATGCTGTGGTACCGTGCCGGTTGTCACAAGTGAGATTGATAATCGACTTTACGCTGTCGTAAACGTCAACACATTTGAAGACTTTGATTTCGCCCGCTTGCGCCGGCAAGGTGCCGATTTTGGGGGTGAGGATCACCGGTCGCGTCTGCTACGCAGACAGGGGAAATGGATCGCCGATGTCCGCATCGACCAGGGCACTAGATAAAAACTGGTTCGAACGCCGCGCGCCGCCCCAGTTACGCGATAGCTACCGATGAATGTCACGACTCTGTATGGACCGGCGAGTCCCGCGGAACTCGACTTGATTCGAGCTTCCGGAACACGCATGCCCATCGACTCAATCGCGGCAACCGATCGCGGCAGCAAATCATGTCGGCGGGCCCACCCCTGACGAAGCATCCGGTATTTTCGCCGCCGCGCGCGTTGCGCAACGGTCAGGTGCAAACGACGATCGGAAACCTGCCACCCATGCAGTGGCTCGTTCGCCGGCGCGGCGCGATGCTGCTTGCGAACGCGCGGGAATGGCTGCTCGATTGCGGCGAGGGTGTCCGGCTGCTGGGATTACTGAGTCCGGCGAAGGAAAGTGGCCGATCGAGGGCGGCGCCCCACGAAACGGGAGAGAAACGGATCGCGCTGGTTTTGCACGGCTGGGAGGGCAGCGCGGAGTCCTGCTACGTGGTCTCCCTCGGTGCGCAGCTGCTCGCAAGCGGATTCGACGTGCTGAGGCTCAATCTACGCGACCACGGGGAGAGCCACCACCTCAACCGCGAGATCTTCCACTCCTGTCGTCTGGCTGAGGTCGTCGGTGCCACCCGGGCAGTCGCAGATCGCTTTCCCAAGGCGCAGATCTTCCTCGCAGGCTTTTCACTCGGGGGAAACTTCGTGCTTAGAGTGTCGGCCGACGCCGGCGCCGCCGAAACGATTGCCGGCGCGGTCGCCATATCCCCCGTTCTCGATCCGGCCGTCACGCTCGAGGCGCTGGAGCGCGGTTGGTCCCTCTACCGACGCTACTTCGTGCGCCGCTGGTCCCGTTCGTTGCGTCGCAAACGCCGCGCCTGGCCGGACCTGCCCGACTTCGAGTCGCTGCTGCGCACCCGGGATCTGCGTTCGATGACCGCGGGGCTCGTGCATCAGTTCACCGACTTCGATAGTCTGGATGCCTACCTCGATGGATATGCCATCACGGGACAGCGGCTCGCGACCCTGCGGTTTCCGGCCGCGATATTGCTCGCGGAGGACGACCCCATGATCCCGGCCGGCGACCTCGCACGGTTGGCGCGGTCGCCGCATTTGACGGTCGTGCGCACCCGCCACGGCGGCCATTGCGGCTTCGTGGAGCAACTCAACGGGCCGAGCTTCGCGGATCAGTTCGTGGTTGCACAATTCGAGCGGTTCGCAGATCACGGCGCGGAGCCGGCGTCGGGCGACGCAGCGGGGTTCCGAACCGGGGAGTCGAGTTAAGGCTGGGAACGGCTTTTCCAGGTATATTCCTCCTCGAACGATATTCGACTCCGCACGAAGACATCTGGGAGGCCTCCCGATGACCCTCACCATCCTTCGGGATTTTTTCATGTGGAGCGCCATCGTGAATTACGCGGTGCTGCTCGTGTGGTTTCTGGCCTTCGTCTTCGCCAAGCCATCGCTTCGCCGACTTCAAGCCAGGTGGTTCCAGCTCTCGGAAAATCAATTCAACGTCATCCATTATTCGGGAATGGCTGTGTACAAGATCGCGGTGCTCGCGCTGAACGTAGCGCCGTATGTTGCACTGCGCTTCGCAGTCAGCCAGGGCACGT
>CAVVKU010000003.1:0-354440 GCA_963748995.1 uncultured Gammaproteobacteria bacterium
GTAGGGGCTCTTGAGCCGCCGCGGCGCCTGGGCAAAGGTGCAGTAGTGACAGGAGTCGCGGCACAACTGCGTGAGCGGCAGAAACACTTTCGGAGAGTAGCTGACCAGCGAGCCGAACCCTAAGTCCCGGAGCCCGCTCGCGCGCGGCGCGAGCTCGGTCGCGCTCGCCGCCGTCAGCGCGTGCGCCCTCACGGCCGCAAGAGCGTGCGCGCTCGCCGATACAGCCGTCGCGGTCGAAGGCACCGTCGCGCGCAGCAACGACGCCAACGGTCCCCGCTCGTCCTGTTCCCCGACTCTCGCTCGCAAGGCCTCGAGGTCCCCGGGCGTGTCGACGTCGAACGACACCGTCGGCTCGAAAAGCTCATGCGCATCCGCACCCGCCGCGCGCAGATGCCTCGAAAAGCTGTCGGGACCGAACGACGGCTGAAACGACGCTCGCGGCGCGAGCAGCACGAGGTTGGTGCCCGTTCCCTCTTTGCAGCGCACGAGACCGATCGCCGCGCGCTGCCGGCCCTGCACACGGGCATGGGCCCGCACCAGCCCTGACAAGGCCTCTGCGGTGAGGGTCGCGAGATCGGAAGGGAGCAGGACCGCGAGGCTCGCGCCGTGCCGCGCCGCGGCGTCGAGCCCGAGCGCGCAGGCGTCATTGAGCGAGCCATCCGCATCGTCCACGACCAGCGCTCCGCGCGCACGCGCTGCCGCGGCCACGCGCGGATCGGGCGTCACCACGAGGGTGCCGGCGAACACACCGGTGCTTTGCAATACGTCCAACGTTCGGCATGCGAGCAGGTACGCAAACTCCTCGCGCGCCCCGCCGAGCGCCGCCGACAGCCGGCGTTTGGCCGCCGCGAGCCGCTTGACCGGCACCACCGCCCAGATCGCGCCCGCCGTCCACGGCGCCTCCTCCAGGTCGCCGCCATTGCCGGTCGATACGCGCTGCTCGTCCATGGAATCGATGTTACACGCCATAACGCTTCCTCAGCCGCGGCGCCACCTGCTCCGTGAACAGGGTGAGAAATCGTGCCTGGTCGGGCCCCGGCGCATGGAAGACCAGATGGTCGAATCCGAGCTCGATGTAGGCGCCGACCTTCTCCGTCACCTCGTCCGGATCGCTCGACACGATCCAGCGCGAGACGGTGCGCTCGACCGGCAGCGCGTCCGCGAGTTTCTCCATCTCCTTGGGATCCCCGACGTGATCTCTTTCTTCCGGCTTCAAGGCGAGCGCGCCCCAGTAATGCGTGTCGGCCGCGGCACGCTCGCGGTCGGTATCGAATGACACCTTCATCTCGATCATGCGCTCGAAGCCTAAGTCCCGCCCGCGGCCCGAGGCGTCGAGGCCCGCCTGCACGTTCGGCAGCAGGGTCTCCGTGTACAGCTCGCGCTTCTTGCCGCTGGTGCAGATGAATCCGTCGCCCTCCAGGCCCGCGAGCTTGGCCATGAAGGGGCCCGCGCCCGCCACGAACAGCGGTACCGATTGCGCGGGCCGGTCGTACAGGGTTGCCAATCGCGTTTTGTAAAATTGACCCTCGAAGCTCACCCGCTCCCCGGACCAGAGTGCGCGGATCAGCTTGAGCGCTTCGCGAAAGCGCGCGGTGCGCTCCTTCTGCTCGGGCCAATCGAGGCCGGTGGCGGGCACCTCGTTCAAGGACTCCCCCGTTCCCATGCCGAGCACCACCCGGCGGGGAAACATCGTGCCCAAGGTGGCGAAGGCCTGTGCGACGATCGAGGGGTGGTAACGAAAGCTCGGCGTGAGCACGCTCGTTCCCATCACGATGCGCTCGGTGCGGGCGCCGAGCGCGCCCAGCCAGGCCAGGGAGAACGGCGCGTGGCCGCCGGTATGCCTCCATGGCTGAAAATGATCGCTGATCCACACCGAATCCAAACCGAGCTTCTCCGCCAGCACCGCGAAGTCCAGCAATTCGTTGGGCCCGAATTGTTCCGCGGACGCCTTGTACCCGAGTTTGATCATGCTGAACCCTCGATTGACTGGCCCGACACCCGATCCGGCCGGCGGCCAAGCGCCGCGAGGCACGCCTGCGCGAGATTCCGCCGATCGGCCGGCGACCTCATCAAAATCTCCGCCGTCCCGATTTCGGGATCGCCCGCCTCGCGCGCGCCGATCAGGGCCCGGTCACCCTCATCGACCAGCATGAGGTCCAAAAAATCGCGGTAGTGGCGGGCGATTTCCAGAGGAGACACCGGCAGCGCGAGCTCGTTCATGATTTTCGAAGCGGGACCCTTGACGGCCGCTCCCCCGATCAGCGGCGACACGGCGATCACGGGCGCCGCGGCCCGCACCAGGAGGTCTTGCAGCCCCGGGACCGCCAGAATCGGCGCGATGCTCAAGTAGGGATTCGACGGACACAGCACGATGCCCTGCAAGTCGGACCGCTCGAGCGCCGCGCGCACCTCGTCCGACAGGGTCGCCGAGCGCTCGCCGCCGTAACGGAATCCGCGCACGGCCGGGGCGCAGCGATGCTTCACGAAGTACTCCTGGAACGGCAACTCGCCGAGCTCCGTCAATACCGTGGTGGGGGCCGGCTGATCGCACATCGGCAAAAGCTCCGCCCCGACGCCGAAGCGCCGCGCGAGCTCGCGGGTGATCGCCGTGAGCGTCATGCCTTGCGATTGCAGCTCGCGCCGATAGAGGTGCAGGGCGATGTCGCGATCGCCCAACTGGAACCAGGTATCGAGCTCGAGCTCACGCCACTGCGCCTGCACCCGCCAGGTTTCGTCCGCCCGGCCCCATCCCTGCTCCGCGTTGGCGACGCCGGCGAGCGTATACAGCACGGTGTCCAGGTCCGGGCAGATCGGCAGCCCCCGATGCTCGAAATCGTCGCCGGTATTGACGATGACGGAAAGCGCATCGGGTGCGAGAATTTGCTGCAGTCCGTCCGCCAGCTTCGCGCCGCCGACGCCCCCGCATAATGCAACGATGTGCTGCATCGCTCGCGCCTACTGGAACAGGTCTTCGGCCAGCGGCCGCAACAGATCGGAGGCCCGCGCCGAGTCGTCGCGCCACGCCGGCGGCAAGCCGCGCGCGAGCACCACGGGCCGCCCCTCCGCGCCCGCGCCCATGACGAGCTCGGCCGCCGCGGCGAGACCATCGGCCGTCGCCACCTGGGTCATCTTGAGCGTACGCCCGCAACGATCCTCGTCGCCGCGCCGGTCGAGCAGCGTGACCAGTCCCGACGCGCCGATCGCCGTCCCGCACACACCGCGCCTCCAGGCTCGGCCGAACGTGTCGGTGATCACCACCGCGGGCGATACGCCGAGCATCGCCCTGAACCATTCGCGCAACCGCCGGGCCGATGAATCGGGATCCTCCGGCAGGAGCAGCACGCGACGGCCGGAGCCCGGCACGTTCGACTGATCGACCCCGGCATTCGCCATCACCAGGCCGAGCCGATGCCTGACGATGAGCACTTGAGGAGCGCAGCGCACCACGCCGGTCGATTCGCGCAGGATCACTTCGACCAGGCGCGGGTCCTTCCCGCACCGCGCCGCGAGCTCCCGGGCCTGCGCGGACACCTCCACGCCCTCGAGATCGATGAAGCGGTTTTCGGACTTCGACACGACTTTCTGGCACACGAGCAGCGCGTCTTCATCGGCGAGGCGCAGCGATTGACGCCCGAGCGCGGCCGCGATGAGCGGCCCCAGGGCATCGCCGGGTTCGATTTCCGGCATCCCTTCGAGCGCGATGAACGAGAGGGAAGCCGGCGTCAAGGCGTGGGATCTATGGCAACGAGAATGCAGCATCGGGCGCGCTCGGCGAGGGAGGTGCGCGAGGCGTTCGACCACCAGAAGCCTCCGCTCGGCCGCGGATAGTAGCCGAGCACGATGAGATCGACCGCCAGTTTGTTCGCGTACTCGAGTATCCGCTCGACGGTGTCTCCGCTCGCCAAATAACCCTCCGCGGCCAGGCCCCGCGCCTTGAGCCATTCCACCGACTCATCCAGCATGCGCCGATAGCCATGATCCTCGTTGACCAGGCACGCGTGGCCGGCGGCTCCCGCCGCGAGCACGGGATCGAGCGCGCCGGCCGGAATGATGGAAAGCACGTACACCTGGGATTTGAGACAGATGGACAGGTCCGCGCCGCGCCGCAACGCCCGCCGCCCGGCGGCGGATCCGTCGTAGCACAACAGTACGCGCGTGAACATGACGACCTCCGCCTGGTTCTTAGGCCGCCGCAAAGCGTTGCAGATGAAAGTCGCCGTCGCCAAACAGAATCTCGATGGCGGTGAGCCGCTTGAACCAATGACTCACCTTGAGCTCGTCGGTCATGCCCATGCCGCCATGCAGTTGCACCGCTTGCTGCCCGACGAAACGGGCCGCCTCGGCGATCACGACCTTGGCCGCCGACAGGGCCCGCCGCCGCTCCTCGAGGTCGGTGGAGGCGCAGCGCATCGCCGCCAGATAACTCATCGAGCGGGCCTGCTCCAAATGCACGGTCATGTCGGCGACGCGATGCTGCAGCGCCTGGAAGCGCCCGATCGGCTGCCCGAATTGTTGCCGGGTATTCAAGTACTCGACGGTCGCTCGAACCAATGCCTGCATGATGCTCACCGCCTCCGCGCACACGGCGGCGAGCCCCACGTCGAGGGCCGCCTCGATCGGCGCGAGCGCTTCGCCCTCGCCGCCCAGCCGGCTCGACTCCGGCACTCGAACTCCGTCCAGGCGGATGTCGGCCGCGCGCTGTCCGTCGACGGTGAGATACTCGGTCAACGTGAGTCCGGGCGTGTCGCGCGGCACCACGAACAGCGACACCCCCTCGGCATCGCCTGCCTCGCCGCGCGAGCGGGCGGACACGAGGAGCACCTGCGCGAGCCCCGCGTGAGCCACCACCGCCTTGTGGCCGTCGAGCCGAAATCCCGGGCCCGCGGGGGTCACGCGCGACTCGACCCAGCGGGTCTCGAAACGCGAGCTGGGTTCGAAGTGAGCCAGCGCCGCGATCCGATCGCCCGCGGCCAGGGCGCGCAACAGCTCGGTAGCCGACGCGCCGTCGAATTGCCGCAGCAGTGCGGTGGCGATGACCGCGCTGGTGAGAATCGGCTCGAGCAGCAGGCTCGGCCCGCTCGCGTCCATCAGCGCAAGCGTCTCGGTGGGCCCATAGCCCAGGCCTCCGAGCGCTGCGGGTACGTTGAGCGCCGTGACACCGAGCTCCGCCAATCCCCGCCAAACCGCCGGATCCCAACCCGCGCCGGACCGCTTGATCGCGCGCAGTCGATCGAACGTGTATTCCTTCGTCGCGAACCCCTCGACTGCCTCGCGAAGCTGCCGCTGTTCGTCGCTGAATTCGAAGTCCATGCCGTACCGCTCCTTAAAGGCCCATCATCTTGGCGACGATGTTTTTCTGAATCTCATTGGTGCCGCCGAATATCGAGAGCTTGCGCTGGTTCAAATAGGCGGAGGTCGCGGTGGCCGCAAAAGATGGTCCCACCGGCGGCATTGTCGGGTCGGACTGCCACCCCGCCTCCATGGCCTCGACCCGCAGCGGCAGCGCGTAGAGCCCGGCGGCATGCATCATGAGCTCGGAGATCGCCTGCTGAATCTCGGTGCCCTTGATCTTCAGGATGGAGGCCTCCGGGCCGGGCGCGCGCGATGCGCCCTCTTCGGACAAGACACGCAGGTTGGTGATCTCGAGCGCCATCAGATCGATCTCGATTCTCGCGATGCGCGCGGCGAACAGCGGGTCATCGAGCAGCGATCGGCCGTCGCGCCGCCCTTCGCGCGCGGCGCGCTTGAGGCGCGAGAGCTCGCGCTTGGCGCTGCCGACGCCCGCGATGCTGGTTCGCTCGTGTCCCAACAGGAACTTCGCGTAGGTCCAGCCGCGGTTCTCCTCGCCGACCAGATTCGCCACGGGCACGCGCACGTTCTCCAGGAAAATATCGTTGACCTCGCGGCCGCCGCCGTCGAGCAGCGCGATCGGCCGCACGCTCACCCCGGGGCTCTTCATGTCGATCAGCAGGAACGAAATGCCGGACTGCTGTTTGGCATCGGGATCGGTGCGCACCAGGCAGAACATCCAGTCGGCGAAATGACCCAGCGTGTTCCAGGTCTTCTGGCCGTTCACCACGAAGTGGTCGCCGTCGCGCACCGCGCGGGTCCGCAGCGAGGCCAGGTCCGATCCCGCGCCGGGCTCGGAATACCCCTGACACCACCAGGTCTCGCTCGACAGAATGGGCGGCAGGAATCGTTGCTGCTGTTCCGGTGTTCCGAAAGCCATGAGCACCGGCGCAACCATTTTCAATCCGAACGGGATCAGGCGCGGCGCACCCGCCTCCGCCGATTCCTCCTCGAAAATGTACTGCTGCACGGCGTTCCAGCCGGTCCCGCCGAATTGCTTGGGCCAGTTCACGGCGCCCCAGCCCTGCTCGTAGAGCCGGCGCTGCCAGGCAAGATAATCGTCGCGGCTCAAATCGCGGCCGTCGAGCACCTTGTCGCGGACGCTTTGCGGCAGGCGCTCGCGTAGAAACGCCCGCACCTCGTCGCGAAAAGCCCGCTCTTCGGCCGTGAACTCGAGATTCATTTGTCGCCCTGCCGCTTCCGCCGTCGCCTGCTTTGATCTTACTATAGCGAGCCGCCGAATCGCGTGGCGGCGCCAAGTCAGGGCGGGCGGGATGACGGTCCGGGAATTATTCGAGCTCGACGGGCAGGTGGTGCTGATCAGCGGCGGCTCCCGGGGCCTCGGGCTGCAGATGGCCTCGGCTCTCGGCGAAATGGGCGCCAAGATCGCGATTTGCGCGCGTAAGCCGCAGGAGCTCGAGCGGGCCGCGGCCGAGCTCGAGAGGCTCGGCATCGAGGTCTTCACCGCCCCCTGCGACCTGGCCAATCCGGACGAGCTGCCGCCCCTGGTGGACGCCGTGCTGGCTCGGTTCGGCCGCATCGACGTGCTGGTCAATAACGCCGGGGCGAGCTGGGGTGCGCCCGCCGAGGACATGCCGCTCGATGCCTGGAACAAGGTCATGCGGCTCAACGCCGGCGCCGTGTTTCAGTTGAGTCAACTCGTCGCGAACCGCTGTTTCATCCCGCGCCGGTCGGGCAACATCGTGATCGTTGCCTCGGTGGCCGCGCTGCGCATCGGCCTCGACATGCGGGCGGTGGGCTACTACGCCTCGAAGGCGGCCGCGTTGCAATTGACCCGTGCGCTCGCCGCCGAATGGGGCCGCCATGGGATCCGGGTGAATGCGCTCTGCCCGGGCTTCTTCCCCTCGAAAATGTCCAGCGGACTGTTGGACAAGATCGGCGCCTCGGTGATCGAGCGCACGCCGCTCGGCCGCCTCGGCGGCGAGACGGATTTGATGGGCGCCGCCGTCTATCTCGCCTCGGCGGCCTCGCGGCACGTCACCGGTCAATATATTTGCGTGGACGGGGGCGCTTCGATCGCGTGATCGCCTGCGCCGCCAGGCGCGGTCTGCCGCAGGGCGTGGGCTCGCGGCCCCCGCTCAAGTGAATTCGACACAGGCACGAAACACTCCCTCCTTGTTGTCGAAGTAGTACTGCAACGCCGGAGCATTGACGCCCGCGGCCGCGGCGAGGTCGCGGGTGGAGGCGCCCTCATAGCCTTTCTCGCCGAACAGTTTCATGGCGGCCGCAATGATGCGGGCGCGCGTCTCCTCGCCTCGCGGATAGCCGCTGCTCGCCGAGTGGCGGTGCTTGGCAACGCTCGTCATGGATCCTCCCGGAGCATTCGGGCTCGCGCCTCAAGAATTGAAAATATACCAATTGACAAATATATTCCATTTGGAATACTTATATCAATCGGAATATATTTGGAGCTCCCATGGACGCGCCGGTGCGCGATCAACCCGTCGAAACCGCCGCGCCCGCACGGCCGGCCGCCCCGTCGAGACCGTCCGACCCCTTGCGGCCGGACGCATCGTCGGCAAGCGCCCGCAGCGGCCGGGCGGACGCTTGAGCGCCGCGCGCGCGGTGGCTCCTGGTGTGCGTGGGTTTGGTGGCGCTCCTTGTCGGCGGCGTCTGGGGCGTGCACTGGTGGCGGGTCGGCCGCTTCATCGAGAGCACCGACGACGCCTACCTGCAGGCCGACAGCGTGACGGTGGCGCCGAAGGTCTCCGGCTACATCGTCGAGGTCTACGTCGCGGACAATGAGTCCGTCGCGGTGGGCACACCCCTGGTGCGGCTCGACAACCGTCAATACCGGGCGGCGCTCGATCAGCTCACCGCGACGACCGCCGCGCGCAAGGCGGACATCGCGCGGGGCGAGGCGGACCTTCTTCTGCAGCGCGCGAACATCGAGCAGGCTCGCGCCCAGCTCCAGGGCGCGCAGGCGAATGACACGTATGCCCTGGCGCAGATACGGCGCTATGAGCCGCTCGTGGCCTCGGGCGCGGAAACCGGCGAGCGTCTCGCGGAGCTGCGCAACGCCCGCAATCAGGCGGCCGCGACCTTGGCCGCGAGCAAGGCGGCGCTCGAATCGGCCGAGCGGCAGATCGGCGCGACACAGGCGCAGATTCTCCAGGCCCGCGCCCAACTCGAGGCGGCCGCCGCGAGCGCCGAGTCGGCGCGCCTCGATGCCGAGGACACCGTCGTGAAGAGCTCGATCGCCGGGCGCGTGGGCGACCGCACGGTGCGCGTCGGCCAATACGTCCAGCCCGGGACGCGGCTGATGACCATCGTGCCCGTGCAGGATCTGTATCTCGAGGCGAACTTCAAGGAAACGCAGATCGGCCTGATGCGGGCCGGCCAGCCGGCGATCATTCACGTGGACGCGCTCTCCGGCGCGGACCTGCACGGCACGGTGTCGAGTTTCGCGCCGGGCACCGGCTCCGAGTTCGCGCTGTTGCCGCCCCAGAACGCCACCGGCAATTTCACCAAGATCGTACAGCGGGTGCCGGTGCGCATTCACGTCGATGCCGGCGACGAGGCGCGCAAAGTCCTGGTGCCCGGGCTCTCGGTGACCGTCAAGGTCGATACGCGCAGCGGGCGCGACGCGCCCAAGCGCATCGAGTCGGAGCGCGGCCATGGCTGAGCCGAGGGCCTCCGTCGCCGACTGGATTGCGGTGGCGGCGGGATCGCTGGGCGCGCTCCTCGCGACCCTCGACATCTCGATCACCAACTCCGCGCTGCCGCAGATCCAGGGTGCGATCGGCGCCACCGGCACCGAGGGCACGTGGATTTCCACCGGCTACCTCATGTCCGAGATCGTCATGATCCCGCTCGCCGCCTGGCTCACGCGGGTATTCGGCCTGCGCAAGTTCCTGCTCGCGAACGCGCTGATGTTCTCCGGCTTCTCCATGATGTGCGGCCTGTCGCATACCCTGGCGCAAATGATCGCCGGCCGGATCGGCCAGGGATTCGCCGGCGGAGCGATGATCCCCACGGCCCAGACCATCGTGCGCACGCGCCTGCCGCGCCATCAGATGCCGGTCGGCATGACCCTATTCGGCCTCATCGTGTTCCTGGGTCCGCTGCTCGGTCCCGTCGTCGGCGGCCGGCTCGCGGAGAACGTCAACTGGAGCTGGTGCTTCTTCGTGAACCTGCCGGTTTGCGCGGCGCTTCTGCTGCTCCTGTACGTGGGATTGCCGGCGGCCAAGGCGCACTGGCATGAATTCGTCAATGCCGACTGGCTCGGCATCGCCGGGCTCGCCGCCGGCTTGAGCTCGCTCACCGTGGTGCTCGAGGAGGGCCAGCGCGAGCGCTGGTTCGACTCGCGCATGATCGTCTGGCTGAGTGTCGTCGCGACGCTCGGAGTCCTCATCATCGCGGTCGGTCAATTCGTCGCGAAGAAACCCATCGTCCGGTTGAGCCTCTTGAGGAACAGATCCTATGCGAGCGTCATCTTCATCGTTTTCGTGGTGGGCGCCGGACTGTATTCCGTGTCGTATCTCGTTCCGCAGTTCCTGAGCAACATCGCCGGTTACAACGCAGCCCAGTCGGGCGACATCATGCTGATGGCCGCCCTGCCCGGTTTCCTGATGATGCCGATTCTGCCGCGCATGCTCGGCCGGGTCGATCCGCGCATCATGGTCATCGCAGGGCTGTTGCTGTTTGCCGTGAGCTGCATGCTCGACACCTCGCTGACCGCACAAAGCGTCGGCCACGATTTTTACGCCTCGCAGCTGTTGCGCGGCGTGGGGCAGATATTGGCGCTGATGCCGCTCAACCAGGCCTCGATGTCCGCGGTGACCCAGGCCGAGGCGGGCGACGCGGCGGGGCTTTACAACATGGCGCGAAATCTGGGCGGCTCGGTCGGACTCGCGCTGCTCGGAACCTTCATCGATCGTCGCGATTCCTACCACGACGCCGTGATCCGCGAATCGGTCACCGCGAACTCCACCATCGGCCAGGATCACCTGGCGTCGAGCGCCGCCGGATTCGTCGCCCAGCACGGCGATTCCGCCTTCGCGCACCTGCAGGCCCTCGGGCGGCTCGCCGGCGAGATCTACCAACAGGCCGCGGTCATGACCTATTCCGAGACCTTCTACGTGCTCGGGGTCGCGATGCTCGTGTGCATTCCATTGGCGCTCGTGCTGCGCAACTCATCCGCCAAAGCGGGCGCGCGGCGGCGCAGCACTGAGCCGGCCATGACGCCACATCGTTCGAGCATTCGCGTCCTCGATATCGGCCCCTGATCGCAGCGCCTTGCGCATCTCGCGATCAGTCGGCTGCGCGCTCGTCGCTGGCGCGCTCGGCGGCCTCGCCGCCTGCACCGTGGGTCCCGACTTTCGCGGCGCCCCGCCGGCGGCTCCTGTCGCCGCGAAAGCCGCCGCGTTCAACCGGGCGCCGGACGACGCGTCGGCGGCGCAGCCTCGGCAGCTCCCTGGTGGAGCGCGCTCGGCGATGCGCAGCTCACCGCGCTCATCGAGGCGCGCTCGCGAGCAGCCCGGATGTGGCGGCCGCGGAGGCGCGCCTGCGCGAGTCGCGCGCCGCGCTCAGGGAACAAAAGAGCAACGCGTTGCCCAAGAGCGGCGCCAGCGCGAGCTACATCAATGCGGAGCTGCCGAAATCCACCTTGAATATCGGCGACTCGAATCTCTACAGCCTGGGGTTCGATGCCACCTGGGAGGTCGACTTGTTCGGCGGCACCCGGCGCGCGATACAAGCGGCCGCCGCTGAGTCGGTCGCGGTGCAGGCGGATCTCGCGGATGCGCGCGTGCAGCTCGCCGCGGAGGTCGCGCAGGTCTATGTCGACCTCCGAGACCGCGAAGCGCGCCAGGATCTCGCGCGGCGCACTGCCGGGCTCGAGGCGCGGATACTCGACCTGACCGAGCAGCGCCGCGCGCAGGGTGTCGCCTCGGATCTGGACGTGGAGCGGATCCGCACCCAGGTCGAGAACACGCGCGCGAGCATCATCCCGCTCGATGAGCAGATCACCGAATCCCTGGACGAGCTGGCCGTGCTGACCGGCCGCGAGCCGGGCTCTCTCGATAGCGAGCTCACCCCGCCCCGGCCCCTGCCGACGCTGCCCTCCACGGTCCTGGTGGGGGACCCTGCGGCGATGCTCAGGCGTCGGCCGGACATCCGCGCCGCGGAGTTTCGGCTGGCCTCGCAAACCGCCGAGATCGGCGAACGCGAGGCGGACTGGTTCCCCAAGCTCACGCTCTTCGGAGATCTGGGCTTCGCCGCCGGCACGCCGGGAGGCCTCGTTCGAAGCGAGAATTTCCTCGGACTCGGGATCCCCTACCTGCAGTGGAACGCTCTCGATTTCGGGCGCACGCGAGCGCGCGTAAACCAGGCCAGGGCCGGCCGCGACGAGGCGGACGCGAAGTACCGCAGCACCGTGCTCGGCGCGCTGCGCGATGCCGATGGGGCCCTGTCGCGCTACGGGCATCAGCGCAAGTACGTCGTGAAGCTCCTGGCCGTGGAAAACCAGCCGCCAAGGCCTCCGCGCTCACGGAAATGCGCTACCGGGCCGGAACCTCTTCCGCGCTCGACTGGCTGGACGCGGAGCGCACGCGCTTCTCCGCCGAGCAGGATCGCGTCGCCGGCGAGGCGGAGCTGATCAAGGACTACGTGGCGCTGCAGAAAAGCCTGGGGCTCGGCTGGCAGAGCTGAAGACTCGGCCCGCGGCCCGGGTCGCCGCCTCGAGCGCCAGGTTCCGGGCACGGGCTCAGAGCTTGAGCTCCGCGCAGTTCCCCCCGCTCGCAGTCCCCGCGAATCGGTCCCGCACCCACGTGAGTTGATCGGGCGTCGAGTGATCCATGGTCGGATCGTGATCGAGCCCCGGGTAGGAGCGGAACGTCAGCGCGATGCCATTGCGGCACGCCTTGCGCACCGTGCCCCGCACCGAGGCGATGGGAACGGTCTGATCGCCCTCGCCCGCGATCACCAGCATCGGGCCGCCGACCGGCGCGACACCGAGCTCGTCGAGCTTGAAAAACTTTTCCGCCGCGGCGGTCCGGTCCCAGCCCTGCTTCAGGATCTTGCCGGCCGGCAGGTCGAGGAAGCTCGCGTAGGCATAATTCCAGCAACCTTTGGTGGTCGCGTTGCCGTATCGATCGAGCGCCGCGCCCTGCAGCATGTCGGAGGGCTTGAAATCCGGGCTCAGCACGTGAATGGCGTAGGCCATGTACGTCATGTAGAACGCCGCATCGCTCTTGGGATCGCCCATGCCTTTGAGGATGGCCTGGAGATCTCCGGCGCCGGCGACGGACACCGCGCCGAGGTAGTTGGGATCGCGCAGCGTCGCTTGCATCTCGGCCACGCTCCAGGCGGCGAGCCCTCCCTGCGAGTGGCCGATCACGACCCAGCGGCGCCCGAGCGAGGGCACGGCAGCGCGCGCGGCCGGGATCGAATAGATCACATCGCGCGCCTGCGCAATTTTATTGACGTACTCGTGCGGTCCTTCGGTGCCGAGGCCGTGATAGTCGGTGGCGACCACGGCGAATCCCGCGCGCACCATCGGCATGAGCCCCTCTTCGCCGTATTCCATGTCCTTCTGCAGCGAAGGCGCGCACATTCGCGCGACTCCGCTGGTGCCGTGCGCCCACGCGATCACCGGCCAGCCGCCGGCCGGCGCCTGCCCGGCAGGAACGAGCACCACGGCCGAGGTGGCGACGGGAGTCCCCTTCGAGCTCAACGAGTGATAGAGAATGCGGACCGCCGTCGCGCCGGGCGGGACTGCATATCCCTGGAACGGCTCCTGCCGCAGGAGCGCGCCGGGTTTCGAGCCGGACAGCGCAGGCGTCTCGTAGAACGCGGTGAGCGGCAGGGCATCGTCCTGCTCCATCTTGATGGCCTCGGCCAGCGAATGCGGCATGGGCAGGATGGGCACGCTGTCCGCATGCGACAGGCGCACGCTGAGGACCGCGAGCAGCGCTGCGCTCGACAGGGTGGCCAAGGCTCGGCGTTCGAAGGGGGTCCGGGGCATGGGTGGTCGGCCTCTTTATGTTTAAAGAACCGAGTGTACCGCGATCCGGGGAGCCCGCGGCGTGCGCGCGGGAGCTGCGCTAAAAGATGCCGAGCGAGATGCCGGCGGCGAGCGTCGCGCCGAGCTCCTCGCAGCGGGCGAGCTCTTCGGCCGGGATCGTTTTCGGCGTCGAGATCGATTCCGGGCTTTGCGCATGCGTACAGACGATGAGCGGCGGTGCGACCGCGCGCAGCCTCCAGCCGGTCGCGATCCGCTCGATCTGCGCCGCGGCCTGCGTGCCGTCGCTTCCCGCACAGATGAGCGTGGCATACGGCCTGCCGTTGAGCCGCTCGAGCGCCGCATAGTAGCTGCGATCGAAGAAGTCCTTCATCAATCCGGACATCGCGGCGAGATTCTCGGGAGTGGCGAACAGATATCCATCGGCCGCCAGCACGTCGTCGGCGCCGGCATCCCGCGCATGCATCACCCGCGTCGCGAGCTGCGGCTCGTTGCGCGCCGCTTGCGCCGCGGCATACGCCATCTGCTGCGTACCGCCGGTCATCGAGTGATATACGATCAACAGCGTTTTCACGGGTCAGCCATCGGTTAGAATCGCGCTCCGGGCACGCGCCGCGCGGCGCGGTGCATCACATTGTGGGGCGTGCCGATGAAATATCGCAAATTGGGTTCGAGCGATCTCATGGTATCGGAGATCGCTTTCGGCTCCTGGCTGACGTTCTCGAGCGGCGTGCGCAAGGAGAGCGCCGTGGCCTGTGTCCACCGCGCTCTGGAGCGCGGCGTGACGCTATTCGACACCGCGAATGTCTACGGCCGGGGTGTCGCGGAGCAGGTGCTCGGCGAGGCGCTGGCCGGGATCAAGCGCGACAGCGTGGTGCTGGCGACCAAGTTGTTCTTTCCCATGAGCGATACCGATCGGGGATTGTCGCGTGCGCAGATCGAGAAGCAGATCGATGCCTCGTTGGCGCGCCTGAAAGTCTCGTATGTCGATCTATACCAATGCCATCGCTACGATGCCGAGACCCCGCTCGAGGAGACGCTCGAAGCGCTCACCCGGGCCGTGCGTGCCGGCAAGACGCGTTACATCGGCTTCTCCGAATGGCCCGTCGATCGGATCGAGGCGGCGCTCGCGCTGCCGGGAGTCGAAAAGTTCGTGTCGAGTCAGCCCCAATATTCGCTGCTGCACCGCGACCCGGAACGCGCGCTGTTGCCGCTGTGCGCGCGATCCGGGATTTCTCAAATCGTGTGGTCGCCGCTCGCGCAGGGCGCATTGACGGGCAAGTACCAGCCGGGTGCGCCGGTTCCGACCGACAGCCGGGCGGCCGATGATTCGATGAAGGGCTTCCTGAATCCCGCGTGGCTCAAACCCGGGGTCCTGCGCGCCATCCAGGCGCTGCGGCCGCTCGCTGCCCAGGCCGGGCTCACGCTCGCGCAGTTCTCGCTCGCCTGGGTGCTGCGTCAGCCGAACGTGGCGGCCGCCATCATCGGCGCCTCCCGGCCCGACCAGGTCGATGAGAATGTCGCTGCGAGCGGACAGGTGCTGTCGGCCGAGCTCGTTTCGCAGGCAGAGAAGCTGGTGGGGGATGCGCTGCTCGCGGTCGGCGGGTAAACCGAATGTAACGTGAACCGACGGCGTCAAAGGCGCTCTAATCCGCATCGTGTCCGTTTTACGAGAGCCGTCGCTACCCATGTCATTGCCCTACCTGCGACGCTGCGCCGGTGTCCTGCTGTTGGCCGCCTTCCTGGCCGGGCCCGGCAGCGCCGCCGGTGCGCCCTTCGACCTCGCCGGCCCGACGCTCGACGCCACGGTGACCCGCGCCGGAACGACCCTGCCGGCCTCCGAGGTGCCGAATCTCGCGGCGGGCGACAGAATCTGGATCCGCGTGAATCTGCCGGCCTCCCAGTCCGCCCACTACCTGCTGGTCACGGCATTCCTGAGCGGATCCACCAATCCGCCCCCGGAAAAATGGTTCTTCGATTGCAAGACCTGGACGCCGAAGTGCGCCATGGACGGGCTCACGGTGACGGTCCCGCAGGACGCTCAACAGATGCTGGTGTTTCTGGCGCCGGAAGCGGGCGGTGATTTCAAGACGCTGCTGGGCGCGGTGCGCGGCCGGCCGGGTGCGTTCGTGCGCACCTCTCAGGATCTGAACCAAGCGGCGCTCGATCGCTCCCGGCTCGAGCGCTACCTGACGACGGTTCGCGCGCTCAACGATTCGGACCCGGAGAAGCTCTCGCAGGTCGCGCCGTTGTTGGCGCGCAGCCTCGCCATCAAAGTGGATGAAAAATGTCTGGACCGGAACCCGGAGCTGCAGGCTCCCTGCCTGATGGCGGGTCAGGAGTCGCTGATTCTCAACGACGGCCACAGCACCTCCATCGTCGAGGCGCTGACCTCGGGGCCCGGCAGCGACCTTGCGATGGAAGCGAGCTACACGCCGCAGCTGAGCTACGGCTATTACAGCCCGTACATCGCATCGGTGCTCGATATTGCGAAAATCCTGGACTCCTTCCACACCGCGCAGTATCAGTACATCCCGGCGCTCGCTTCGGCGCACGGCGACGAGCTCGATCTCACGCTCAACACGGCGCCTTCGTTCCACAATCCCAAATCGGTGCTGGTGGTGGCGATGCCCGCCATCGAAAAGGCTCAGCTGCCGCCGCTGCACGCCGTCGATCCCAAGGAAATTTACTGCGCGAGAAAGACGGCGCTGGTGTTGCCGGTGGAAGGAGCGCCGCTGGTGTTTTCTACCTCGTACGCGCACGACATGACCTTGAACCTCGCCGGAAGCGACGGGAAATCCTTGAATCTGCCGGTGACCGCGGACGCTTCGCAGGGCGGCTTCGTGGTCGACACCAAGAGCTTGGGCTCGGTCGTGCTCGGCGACAACGTTCAGGCGACGCTGCGGGGATACTGGGGCTTCGATCCCTACCAAGGCCCCACCTTTCGGCTGAGGAATGCACGCGCCGCGGCGTGGCAGCTCGCGGCGGGCGACGAGGCGGCCCTGATCGTCGGACGCCAGGACACCGTGCATCTGCGCGCGGACGACGTGAGCTGCGTGGACAGCATCATGCTCAAGGATCCGGCCGGCAAGGAGCTGAAGACCGAATGGAAGCGATCCAAGCCCGATGAGGTCGAGGTCAAGCTGCCGCTGCAGGAATCGCAGCCCGGAGCCATGACCCTGTTGGTGGCGCAATACGGCCTGGCGCAACCTCAGCCTCTGAGCGTGCAGACGTTCGCGGAAGCCGGGCGCTTCGACGGATTCGAAATACATGCGGGCGACGCGCAGGGAATCCTCACGGGAAGCCGCCTCGACGAGGTCGCGAGCCTGACGCTCAGGAACCTCGTGTTCATGCCGGGAGATCTGACGCGGCACACCGGCGGGGATGAGCTGCCGATGACCGTGAAGGACGAGGGGGACGTGGGCGACTTGAAGCCCGAGCATGCGGTGCCCGCCAAGGTCACGCTCAAGGACGGTCGGGTCATGTCCGTGACCGCGAACGTGGATGCGGCGCGGCCCAAGGTCGCCCTGATCGGCAAGAGCGTGCAGGCCTCGGCGCTCAGCGGCGACAGCAACATCCTGCTCACCGATCCGAGCGAGCTGCCGCAGGATGCGACGCTGGTGTTCTCCGTTCGAGCGCAGATACCGGCGAGCTTCGGCCGCGAGGAGACCATCGACGTGGCCACGCTCGACGAGGCCTTCGATGCGTCGTTGAGCCTCACCAATGGAGGCCTCGCGCTCGAGAATTCCCACGTGGCGGTGGCGACCTTCACGCCGGGCAAGGCATTCGGCGCCTCGGCTTACGGACCGCTCAAATACCGCGTGAGCGCGAAGGGCGTCGCCGGCGACTGGCAGCCCCTCGCCAATCTCGTGCGCCTGCCCATGCTCAAGAAACTCGACTGCCCGGAGACCCCGGAATTGGCATGCAAGCTCACCGGGTCGAGCCTGTACCTGATCGATTCGGTGTCGGCCGACGCCCAGTTCGCCAAGCCGGTGACGGTACCCGATGGCTTTCTCAGCTCGACGATGCCGGTGCCTCATCCGCTGGGCGGCACCCTGTACTTGAAGCTTCGCGACAATCCGCAAATCGTCAATCCGATCGCGCTCTCCGTGCAAGCCCTGCCGCCGGCTCCCGCGGAGACCGAGCGCACCGAGGTACGTCAGTCGGCCGCTAGCGGCGGTCAGTGACGCGTGCGGCCTTGCCGCTCGAGCGTTGCAGCGAGCCGCTCGCCACCACGCGGATCTCGGCGGAGATACCCACCATCGACTTGAGCGAGTGTCCGAGCGCGCGCGCTTCGCTCCGGTGCGCATCGGGGGCAAGATCCGGCCTCGCCTCGACGATCACGACCACCTCGTCCATCCGGTGCGGCCTCGACACTTCGATTTCGTAATGCGGCGCAAGGCCGGGCCGGGCCAGTATCAGCTCCTCGACCTGCGAGGGGAACAGATTCACGCCGCGGATGATCAGCATATCGTCGGTGCGGCCCGTGATCTTGGCGAATCGGCGCATCGCGGTGACATTGCCCGGAAGCAGACGCGTGAGGTCGCGGGTGCGATAGCGCACCACCGGCATGGCTTCCTTGGTGAGCGAGGTGAACACGAGCTCCCCCGGCTCGCCCGGCGCTAGCGGCACGCCGCTCACCGGGTCGACGATCTCCGGCAGGAAGTGGTCCTCCCAGATCGTCGGGCCTTCCTTGGTGCGGGCGAACTCCTGCGCGACGCCCGGCCCCATCACCTCCGACAGCCCGTAGATGTCGCAGGCATCGATGCCGAACGCGGACTCGATCTCCTGTCGGATGCCCTCGCCCCACGGCTCCGCGCCGAAGATGCCGATGGACAGTCCGCTCGACTTCGGATCGATCCCCTCCCGCCTGAACTCGTCCAGCAGCGCGAGCATGTAGCTCGGCGTGATCATGATGATGTCCGGGCGGAAGTCCATGATGAGCTGCACTTGCCGCTCGGTCTGTCCTCCCGACATGGGGATCACCGTGCAGCCCGCCGCCTCCGCGCCGTAGTGCGCGCCCAGGCCTCCGGTAAACAGCCCGTAGCCGTAGGCCACGTGCACCCGCATTCCGCGCCGGCCGCCGGCGGCGCGGATCGAGCGGGCCACGAGCTGGCTCCAGGTGTCGATGTCCTTGCGCGTGTAGCCGACCACCGTGGGCTTGCCGGTCGTGCCGGACGAGGCGTGTACCCGGGCCACCCGATCCATCGGCACGGCGAAGAACCCAAACGGATAGGCTGCGCGCAAATCCGCCTTGGTGGTGAACGGGAAGCGCCTCAAATCCTCCAGGGATTTGAGGTCGTCGGGCCGAACGCCTTGCGCATCGAAGCTGCGCCGGTAGCAAGGATTGTTCGCGTACGCATGCTGCAGGGTCTCGCGCAAGCGCTCGAGCTGCAGGGCCTCGATCTCGCGTCGCGCGAGGCCAAGCACCGGCTCGGCGTCGGGCTCGTGTCCGCTCACGGATCGCGCCTCTTGAAATCGGCCGGCCGCTTGCCGCGCGCAGCCGCCAGTCCCTCGTGCACGTCGCGCAGCCGAAAGCCGAGAAACTCGAGCGCCAGCGAGGCGTCGAAGCTCGGCCCGGCCAGCCTCAGCCAGTTATTGAGCGCATGCTTGGTCCACGAAACCGCGGTTGCGCTGCCGGCTGCGAGCAGCCGCGCAGTCTCGAGCGCCTTGGGCATCACCTCCGCGTCGGGCACCGCGAGCGCCACCAGACCGATGCGCTCCGCCTCGAGGCCGGACAGCGGTTTGTTGGTGAGCAGGTAGTATCTTGCTTTGGCGAGCCCACAGAGCAGCGGCCAGATGATGACCGCATGATCACCCGCCGCGACTCCCAGCCGGGTATGCCCGTCGAGAATCTTCGCATCGTTCGCGGCGACGCACACGTCCGCGAGCAGCGCGACGGCGAGCCCTGCCCCGACGGCGCTTCCGCGCATCGCCGAAACCACCGGCTTCGAGCAGTTGATGACGTTGTAGACGAGATCGCTCGCCTCCTTCCACACCCGGATCAGAGTCGCCTCGTCGGCGATCATGCGATCGATCATGCCGAAATCGCCGCCGGCCGAGAAATTCGCGCCTTCGCCGCGCACCAGAATCGCGCGCACGGCATCATCGGCATCGGCCGCGCGCCACACCGCAGCAAGATCGCGGTGCATGGCCTCGGTGGCCGCGTTCAGCTTTCCTTCGTTCGCAATGACGATCTCGAGGATGTCCGGGTCGGGCGCGTGAAAGCAGAGGCTCCCATGCGCCTTCGCGTAACGGTCGATATCAATCGGCATGGTCGGGCACCGCATGCACGCTCACCATCGTCAGCACATCGTAGGACGCCACGGTTTCCCCCGCGTGATTCGTGATCTCCGTGTCCCAGGCGACCTCGCCCCAACCCTTGTCGGCCCGCAGGCTTTTTTGGGCGCAGGTGAGCCGCACCTTGATCCGGTCCCCGGGCTTCACCGGCTTGACGAAGCGCAGCTCGTTCAGGCCGTAGTTGCCGAGCACGGGGCCGTAGTCGGGGTCGACGAACAGGCCCGCCGCTGCGGAGATCAGAAAATATCCGTGCGCGACACGCCCCCCGAACAAGGGATTGCGCGCCGCCTCGGCCTCGCTCATGTGGGCGTAGAACGTGTCGCCGGACAGTGCGGCGAAGCGCTCGATATCCTCGACGCTGACCTCGCGCTCGGCCGAAACGAACGTGTCCCCCAGCCGAAGCTCATGAAACGGCAGGCGGAAGGGATGCCGGCCGGGATCGAGGCGCCGGCTGCCCCGCACCCAGCGCCCGCCGAGCGCGGTGATGGTGTCCGGCGTACCCTGCACCGCCGTTCGTTGCATGTAATGCAGCACGCCGCGGATGCCGCCCATTTCCTCTCCACCGCCCGCGCGTCCCGGTCCTCCGTGGATCAACGGCGCGAGCGGCGAGCCATGCCCGGTCGACTCGCGCGCACAACGCGCATTCGCGACCAGAATGCGCCCGTGGTAGGGCGCGAGCCCGAGCACGAGGTGGCTCGCCACGGCGTCGTCCGCCGAAAACACCGAGGCCACCAGGCTTCCGCCGCCGCGCCTGGCGAGCGCAATGGCATCGGCGGAGTCGCGATAGGGGATGAGCGTCGCGACCGGTCCGAACGCCTCCACCTCGTGCACCGCCCGCGCCGCGTGAGGGTCCCGGCAGCGCAGCAGCAGCGGCGCGAGAAACCCTCCGCGACGGCGATCGCCGCCCCTCACCTCGAACGACTCGAGCGAGCCGGCCACGATGTCCGCCTCGCGCGCGAGCTCGGCGATGCGTTCCACCACATCGTCGCGCTGCGCGAGGCTCACCAGAGGCCCCATGCCGACCCCCTCGGTGCGCGGATCGCCCACCACGATCTTGGACAGCGAGGCCCGAAGCGCCTCGACCGCCTCGTCGACGAAGGCTCGGGGACCAGCGCCCTGCGGATCGCGGTGCATTTCTGGCCCGCCTTGACGGTGAGCTCGCGCGTGACTTCCCGGATGAACAGATCGAACTCGGCGCTTCCCGGGGGGGCATCCGGGGCAAGAATGCTCGAGTTGAGCGAGTCCGTCTCGGCGGTGAACGGCACGGCCCGGCGGATCACCGTCGGATGGACTCGCAGTCCCGCCGCCGTGTCGGCCGAGCCCGTGAACGAGACGAAATCCTGGCACGTGAGATGATCGAACAGATCGCCGACGCTGCCGCAGATGAGCTGCAGCGCGCCTTCGGGCAACAACCCCGACTCCACGATCCGGCGCACCACGCGTTCCGTGAGATAGGCCGTCGCCGTCGCCGGCTTCACGATCACCGGCACCCCGGCCAGGATCGCCGGCGCGAGCTTCTCGAGCATGCCCCACACCGGAAAATTGAACGCGTTGATGTGCACCGCCGCGCCTTCGCGCGAGACGTATACATGCTGTCCGACGAAAGCGCCCGACTTGGACAGGGGCTCGAGCGCGCCATCGAGATGGACCGTGCTGTTGGGGAGCTCGCGCGCACCCTTGCTCGCGAACGCGAACACGGTGCCGATGCCTCCGTCGATGTCGATCCAGGAATCGTCCTTGGTCGCGCCGGTCCGATACGACAGCTCGTAGAATTCCGCTTTGAAATCGAGCAGCCGCTTGGCGAGCGCTTTGAGCAGCGCCGCCCGCTCGTGAAAGGTCAGCAGGCGAAGTGCCGGGCCGCCGCGGCTGCGCGCATAGGTCAGCACCTCGCGGAAATCGACGCCGGCGGAGGAAGCCTCGGCGATGAGGTCTCCGGTCGATGCATCGCGCAGCGCGACGCCCGGACCTCGGGCCGCATGCCAGCGCCCCGAGACGTAGCTCTCGAGATTCATGAGCTGCCCTCCGGCGGCGCGCGGCGAAGCTGCCAGGATTGGAAGGTGTCGCCCGAGGCGGCGAGCTCGCGAAGCAGCGGCGCGGGTGTCCAGTATCGCGGGCCCAAGGCGCGCTCGAAGCGCCGCACGCCCTCGAGCACATCGGGCGTGCCCAGGGCATCCGCGTAACACATGGGTCCGCCACGGGCTTTCGGAAATCCATAGCCGTTGCACCAAATCGCATCGATGTCCGCGGGGCTGTCCGCGAAACCCTGCTCGAGGATCAGCGCCCCTTCGTTGATCAGCGCGAACAGGCAGCGATTCACGATCTCCTCATCGGAGATGGCGCGCCGGTCGATGCCGAGCCGCGCGGATTCGGCGGCAATCAGCGACTCGACGTCCGGATCGCGCACCGGCTTGCGCGTTCCTTCGGGATACAGGTAGGCCCCCCGGCCCGTCTTTTGGCCGAGGCGTCCCGACTCGACCAAAAGGTCCGCCACGCGGTAATAACGCGGATCGTCGGGAAGATCCTTGCGCTCGCGGCGCACCCGATAGCCTACGTCGAGCCCGGCGAGGTCGCCCACGGCGTTGGGACCCATCGCCATGCCGAATTTCTCCAGCGCCCCGTCGATCTCAACCGGAACGGCGCCCTCGAGCAGCATCAGCTGGTTTTCGCGGCCGTAGGCGTACAGCATGCGATTGCCGACGAACCCGAAGCAATTCCCCACCACCACGCCGAGTTTGCCCATGCGCCGCGTCACCTCCCGCGCCGTGGCGATGACATCGGCTGCCGTAGCGCTCCCGCGCACGATCTCGACCAGCCGCATGATGTTGGCAGGGCTGAAAAAATGCATCCCGACCACGTCGCGCGCCCGGCCGGACGCCGCCGCGATGGCATCGATGTCCAAGGTCGAGGTGTTGGATGCGAGCACCGCACCGGCACGGCAGACCGTCCCGAGCGAGGCGAACACCTCGCGCTTGACCGCGAGGCTCTCGAACACGGCCTCGATCACCAGATCCGCGCCCGCCAGCGCATCGATGCTGCCGCCCGCGCGCACGCGCTCGATCGCGGCCGCGGCGGCGGCGGCATCGAGGCGTCCCTTCCGGACCGCGGCGGCGAGGGTGCTGCGCAACCGATCCATGCCGGCCGACAGGGCCTCCTGTCGGGTGTCCACCAACACCACGTCCAATCCCGCCGTCGCCAAACTGATGGCGATGCCCGAGCCCATGGTGCCGGCCCCAAGCACCCCCACGGTGTCCACTGCGCGTGCGCCGGCGCCGACGAGCCCCATGCCGCTCAGGCTCTCCCCGCGACGCGCTCGACGACCATCGCGATTCCCTGACCGACGCCGATGCACATGGTGCACAGGGCATAGCGGCCGGCGCCGCGCTCGAGCTGATTGACCGCCGTGGTCACGAGGCGCGCGCCGCTCGCGCCCAGGGGATGCCCGAGGGCGATCGCGCCGCCCTGCGCGTTGACATGAGCCGCGTCATCCGCGAGCTTGAGCTCGCGCAACACGGCGAGGGCCTGCGCGGCGAACGCCTCGTTCAGCTCGATCCGATCCATCTGGGCGAGCCCCATGCCGAGGCGCGCCAGAAGCTTGCGGGTCGCCGCCACGGGTCCGATGCCCATGATTCGCGGCGCGACCCCCGCCACCGCGGTGCCGATCACCCGGGCCCGCGGCGTGAGGCCGAAGCGCTCGGCGGCGGCGGCGCTCGCAAGCAGCAGCGCGCACGCGCCGTCATTGACCCCCGACGAGTTGCCCGCGGTCACCGTGCCGCCCGCGCGGAACGGCGTCGCCAGCTTCTGCAGCGCCTCGAAACTCGTGTCGCGGGGATGCTCGTCCGTGCTCACCACCGTGGCCTCGCCCCGCTTCGAGGCAATCTCCACACCGACGATCTCGGCGCGAAAGTGTCCCGCCGCCTGTGCCGCGAGAGCGCGTTGCTGGCTGCGCAGCGCGAAGCGATCCTGATCCTCGCGCGAAATGTTGAAATCCTCGGCGACGTTCTCGCCGGTCTCGGGCATGGAATCGACGCCGTATTGCTTCTTCATCAGCGGATTCACGAAGCGCCAGCCGATGGTGGTGTCGAACATCTGAACGTCGCGCGCGAAGGGCGTCGCGCCCTTCGACATCACATAGGGTGCGCGGCTCATGCTCTCGACGCCGCCGGCCAGTACGACATCGGCCTCTCCGGCCGCGATCATGCGCGAAGCCGAGGCGACGGCATCGAGCCCGGAGCCGCACAACCGGTTGAGCGTCGCGCCCGGCACGTCCGCCGGAAGACCGGCGAGCAGCGCACTCATGCGGGCGACATTTCGATTGTCCTCGCCGGCCTGATTCGCGCATCCGAGAATGACATCGTCCACCGCCCGCGGATCGAGCCCGGCGTTTCGCTTCATCAACTCGCGCAACACCACCGCCGCCAAATCGTCCGGCCGCACCGACGCCAGCGCGCCGCCATAGCGGCCGATGGGTGTCCGGATCGCATCGCAGATGAATGCCTCGTTCATATCAATCCTTCGTGATCGAATGTTGTGCCGCTGCGCGAAAGCGCGCGCAGCGGCCTCGGAAGTGCGCCCGTATCTCGCCCGCCTCTTCACGGATGGTCACATCGTAGATCCCATGCCGCTCACCGCGCGAGGTTTCGATCGCGGTGGCGATCAGCCGCTCCCCCGCGGCCGAGGGTGCGAGGAACTCGATGCTCGCGCCGGCCGCCACCATTGCGACGCCGTGCGAGTTGCAGGCATAGCCGAACGCCGTGTCCGCGAGCGCGAACACGATCCCGCCGTGACAGGTGCCATGGCCGTTGAGCATGTCGGCGCGCACCCGCATCGCGACCTGCACGGCGCCGGCCGCCACGCTGAGCAGCTCGATGCCCAGCGAACGCGCGGCCCGATCGCGGCTGTACTGGGTGTCGACCGCGGCGAGGGCGGCGCTCGTGTCGGCCATCCTTAACGGCCCTTGAACAGCGGCGCGCGCTTCTCGGTGAACGCGGCCACGCCCTCGGCGTAATCCGCCGAGCGGCCCAGTTCCCGCTGCAGATCGCGCTCGATGTCGAGCTGTTGCTCCAAGGTGCGACTCCAACCGCCGTGAATGGCCTGTTTGGTGGCGGCGAGGCCGCGGGTGGGGGCCGCGGCCAATTGCCGCGCCAGCGCATCCACCGTCGGGGAGAGCTCCGCATCGTCCACGCATTGCCAGATCATGCCCCAAGCGGCGGCCTGTTCTGCCGGCAGCTTCTGGCCGAGGAGCGTGAGACCGAGCGCACGGGCGTTGCCGACGAGGCGTGGCAGACTCCACGTCCCGCCCGAATCCGGAACGAGGCCGAGCCGCGCAAATGCCTGCACGAAGCTCGCCGAGCGCGCCGCGATCACGAGATCGCAGGCCAGCGCCAGGTTCGCGCCGGCGCCCGCCGCCACGCCATTGACCGCCGCGATCACCGGCAGGGGAAGGCTGCGCAGCGTCAAAACCAACGGCTTGTAATACTTGTCGATCGACTCGCCGAGATCGACGGCCTCGCCGCCGGGTGCGACGGCGCGATCGCCGAGATCCTGCCCGGCGCAGAAGCCTCGCCCGGCGCCGGTGAGCACCAGCACGCGCGCGCCTGCCGTCGGCAGCGTCGACAGCGCCTGGCGGACCTCTTCGTGCATCTTCACGTTGAAGCTGTTGAGCTTGTCCGGGCGGTTGAAGGTCAGCCGTGCGATGCCGTCTTCGATGACCACCAGGATCGTTTCATAGGACATCGCCGCGCTCCCTAGACCTGCGCAACCGGATCACTTCTCGTCATAACTCAGTTCCAGCGAGGGCGTCGTCGGCCGCGCCTGGCAGCACAGGACGAAGCCCGCGTCGACTTCCCACGGCTCGAGAGCGATGTTGTGCGTCATCTGCGCCCCACCCGCGACGATCTTCGTGCGGCAGGTGGCGCAAATGCCGGCGCGGCATGAGAACGGCAGCTCGAGTCCGGCGCGCTCCGCGGCCTCGAGCACGGAGGCGTCGCCCGGCGCCATGAAAAAGCTCCGGCGCCGACCATCCATGAGCACCGATATCGTGGCGAGCACGTCCCGCACGTCGGCCTCGGGCGCCTCGAGGCCGGCGGCGAGCGGCGATCTGCCCGCCTTGGCGGCGCCCGTGGCCCCCCCCGCCGGGGCAAACCGTTCGAAGCGGATCGGCGCCGCCGCGTTCAGCGCTCTGACGGCATCCCTCACCTCATCGACCATGCCGCCGGGCCCGCAGATGAAGTATTCATCCGCCGACACGATTTCGGGAACCTCGCGCGCGAGGGCCTGGACTTTGGCGCCATCGATGCGGCCATTCATGAGCGCGGCATGCTGGGGCTCGCGGCTCATCACGAAATACACCGAGAATCGGCCGATGAACCGGTTCTTGAGGGCGAGCGTTTCCTCGAGGAACATGGTGCGGGCGGTATTGCGGTTGCCGTAGATCAACGTGAACCGGCTGTGCGGCTCGCGCGTCAGGATGTCCGTCGCCAGGGAGAGTACCGGGGTGATGCCGCTGCCCGCCGCGAACGCGACATAGGACTGCGTCCTCGCCGGATCCACCGACGTGCGAAACCGTCCGACCGGGGTTCCCACGTCCAGGGTATCGCCGGCCCGGAGCCGCCCCGCGAGTTCCCGCGACATGCGCCCGCCGGTCTGCTCGCGCACACCGAGCCGCAGCACCGAACCGCCCGGCGCGGTGACGATGGAATAGGTGCGCCGCTCCTCGACGCCATCGATCGTGCGCCGCACGGTGATGTATTGTCCGGCGTGATGCTGGAGCTGATCGCGCAATTCAGGAGGAATCGCCAGCGTGAGGCAGACGGCGTCCTCGGCGGTGCGATCCACGGCCGCGACTTCGAGCGGATGGAACTTCAGATGCATTTGAAGCATTCAAACGGCTCCAGGCAATCGCGGCATCGGTGCAGCGCCTTGCAGGGAGTCGAGCCGAATTGACTGGTGCACTCGGTGCGGGTCGAGCGGCACCGCGGGCAGGCGACCGGTGCGGAATTCGTCCGCCATCCGGAGGAAGCGGCGGGCGGCGGCGGCACGATTCCATAAGCGGCGAGCTTGCGGCGCCCCTCCTCGGTGATCCAATCGCTGCTCCAGGCGGGATCGAGGACGCGGGTGAGCGCGAACGGGCTCACATCGGCGGCATCGAGCGCGCCGCGCACCAGCGTTTCGATGTACTCGGTCGCGGGGCAGCCGGTGTAGGTCGGAGAGAGTCCGACGCCGAGCACGCCGTCCGGGCGAACCTCTGCAAATCGGACGATGCCGAGCTCGACGATGGTGAGCGCGGGTATCTCCGGGTCTTCCACCTCGGCGAGCGCGTTCCATGCGGCCGCGACGCGGCCCTCGGCGCTCACCAGCGCGCCCCCGGATGGGCGCGCTGCAGGTATTGCATGTCGCTCAGGATGTAGCCGAGATGCTCGCTGTGCTCGCCGCGTTTGCCGTACCAGGAATAGGGAAGGTCCTTGGGCCGGGCAAGCGTCGCCTCGCCGAGAATCTCATCGATGCTCGTCGACCATGCGGCGCGCACATCGGCGAGGCTCGGCGCGATGCCGCGCGCCGCCATGTCGCGGTCGAGATCGTCCTCCTCGAACAGCTCCACCGTGAAGCGCCACAATCGTTCGAGCGAGGATTGCACCCGTGAATGGCTCTCGGGCGTTCCATCGCCCAGCCGCACCAGCCAGCTCGAGCTGTAGCGCAAATGGTAGCGGGTCTCCTTCACCGCTTTCGCCGCGATGGCGGCGATGCGCCCGTCCGCCGAGCTCGTCAACCGCTCGTAGAGCGCGAGCTGGAACGCATCGATCAGCACCTGGCGAACGATGCTCTCGCCGAAATCTCCGTTCGGTTGCTCGACCAGCGTGGGATTCATGAATTCGCCCTGCTCACGCAGGAACGCGAGATCGTCTTCGGTCCGGCCCGCGCCCTCCACCTCGCCGGCGTAGGTCAAGAGCAGCCGGGCCTGCCCGATGAGATCGAGCGCGACGTTGGCGAGCCCGAGGTCCTCCTCCAGCACGGGCGCATGCCCCACCCATTCCCCGAGCCGCTGGCCCAGGATCAGGCACAGATCGCCGAGGCGCAGGGCGTATCGGCTCACGGGATCGGCGGGCATCGCAGGCGCCCGGGCCGCGACGGCGGCTCCGCTCATAGGGTTTTGACCTCGTCCGGAATGTCGTAGAAGGTCGGATGCCGGTAGATCTTGTCGCGCGCCGGCTCGAACAGCGCATCCGCGTCCTGCGGATCCGAGGCGGTGATATCCGAGGAGCGTACCACCCAGATGCTGACGCCCTCCTGCCGCCGCGTGTACAGGTCGCGGGCGTGTTCGATGGCCATTCGCGCATCGGTCGCGTGCAGGCTCCCGACGTGCTTGTGATCGAGGCCGCCGCGCGCGCGGATGAACACTTCGTAGAGCGGCCATTCCCGGCTCACGGCTGCCGCGCTCTTGGGATCCATGGGCGCGTTCATGCTGCGCGGCTCTCGGCGCGCTCGCGCTGCTTCTGCGCACAAGCCGAGGCCGCTTCGCGCACCCAGGCGCCTTCCGCCCAGGCACGCCGCCGCGCCGCCAGCCGCTCGGCATTGCACGGGCCGTTGCCCTTGAGCACGCGCTCGAACTCGCTCCAGTCGATGGCGCCGAACTCGTGGCGCTGCTCCGTCTCGTTCCACCGAAGCTCCGGGTCGGGCATGGAGATCCCCAGGTACGCCGCCTGCGGCACGGTGAAGTCGATGAACTTCTGGCGCAGCTCGTCGTTCGAAAATCGCTTGATCTTCCAGCGCTGCGAATCCGAGCTGTGGGTGGATGCCGCGTCCGGGGGCCCGAACATCATCAGCGCCGGCCACCACCAGCGGTTCAGAGCCTCCTGCGCCATGCGCTTCTGATCGGGGGTGCCGCGGCACAGCTCGAGCATGATGTCGTAGCCCTGGCGCTGGTGGAAACTCTCCTCGCGGCAGACGCGCACCATGGCGCGCGCATAAGGTCCGTAGGAGCATCGGCACAGCGGGATCTGGTTCATGATCGCCGCCCCGTCGACCAGCCAGCCGATGGCGCCGACATCGGCCCAGGTGGGTGTCGGATAATTGAAGATGCTGGAGTACTTCGCCTTGCCGGACAAGAGCTGCTCGATCATTTGATCACGGGTGACCCCGAGCGTCTCCGCGGCGCTGTAGAGGTACGCGCCGTGACCGCCCTCGTCCTGAACCTTGGCGATCAGAATGGCCTTGCGCTTCAAGCTCGGGGCGCGGGTGATCCAATTCCCCTCGGGCAGCATGCCGACGATCTCCGAGTGGGCATGCTGGGAGATTTGCCGGATCAAGGTCGCGCGATAGCGCGCCGGCATCCAATCCTTCGGCTCGATTTTCTCCTCGCGGTCGACGCGGGCTTGGAAGCGCCGCTCGAGCGCCGCCTCATCCGCCGGCGACTTGGGATCGGAGCCCTGAACATCCAGCCCTTGCGTGTACATCGCGCGCCCCCGTTCGTGATCCGGCCCCTCGTTTCAGCGCCGTATAGCCGCCCATTTGATCCGCTGATCGTGACACACGAATTGATCCAAATCAATTTTTTATGTGTCATTTGGGGAAGCGCCATATAAACTGCGCGACAGCATGCCGAACCGCGCTTCCGCCGTCGCCGCCGACCTCGTCGAGCGCTTCCGTCGCCAGCGTCCCGTGCGCGCCGGCTCGCTCATCGTGACCCTGTTCGGAGACTCCATCATGCCGCGCGGCGGCGCGATCGCGCTCGGCAGCCTCATCCCGCTCGCCGCGTTATTCGGACTCAATGAACGGCTGGTGCGCACCGCGACCGCGCGCCTTGCGCAGCAGGGCTGGCTCGCGGCCCGGCGCGTCGGCAAGAGGAGCGAATATCGGCTGTCGGACGACGGCCGCGAGCGTTTCGCGGAGGCGACCGAACGCATTTACGGCGATCCGGCCAATGAAAGCTCGGGCCGTTGGACCTTGATCGTCCTGCCCGCGGCGCCGGTCGCGCAACGCCGCCGACTGCGCCAGGAACTCGGCTGGCAGGGCTTCGGCGAGCTCGGCAACGGTGTATTCGCGCATCCCGAGCTTCCGGCACGCGCGCTGGCCTGGCAGATCCGGGAGGCCAATCTTCCCGAGCGCACCCTGGTGTTCGAGGCAGACCTCGCCTCGCCGGCGACGCCCGCATCGCTCATCCGCCTCGGTTGGGATCTGAAGGACCTCGCCCGGCGCTATCAGCGTTTCGTGGAACGGTTCGGCCGAGTCCATGCGGCACTCGGCCCGCGGGTCGATCCCGAGATCGGCTTCATCGTGCGCACCTTGTTGATTCACGAGTACCGGCGCCTGCACCTCCGCGATCCCCTATTGCCGGCAAGGCTCCTACCCGCGGATTGGCCGGGGCTCAAGGCGGCCGAGCTCTGCCGTTCCATCTATGCGCGCGTGTTTGCGACTTCCGAGGCACATCTCTCGGCGGTGGCCACGAGGCTCGACGGCGGGTTGCCGCCCGCCGAGCCATCGACCTTGCGACGCTTCGGCGGCTTCGCCGAGCCGGCGCGACCGAACCCGCGCAGGTCCGGCTAATCCTCCGCCCACTGCTCGAGCGCGGCCACGACCTGGGAGAGAAACGCGTTCGCCTGGAAGGCATCGAGCGCGCGGTGATCGATGGTCAGCGTGAGATAGCATTGGGTGCGGATCCCGATGGACTCGGCGCCCCCGGACTCGATGACGCACACCCGACGCTCGACTTTGCCGACGCCGAGAATCGCCACCTGCGGCTGATTGATGACGATGGGCGCCGCGAGCAGGCTCCCGCTCACCCCATGGTTCGAGAGCGTGAACGTGCCGCCACGCACGTCCTGCGGCGTGAGCTTACCCGTTCGGGCGGCCGCGACGACGCGGCCGAGCTCCGCGGCGATCGCCGGCAGGTCGAGGTTCTGCGCCGCATGGATCACCGGGACGATGAGCCCTTCGTTGCCGAGCGCCGTGCCGACGCCGATGTTGGCGTCGGAATGCAGCTCGAGGGCGTCCTCATGATAGGTGGCGTTCACCTGCGGATTCGCCGCCAGCGCCCGTGCGCACGCGGCGACGAAATAAGCTGTGTACGTGAGCCGTGTACCGCGGCGCTCATACGCCGCGGCGTGCCGCGCGCGATGCGCCTGCACGCGCGTCAGATCCGCCTCGAACAGCGTCGTCACGTGCGGCGCGGCGCCGAGACTTCGCACCATGTGCTCCGCCACCCGGCGGCGAATCGGGGTATGCGGCACGCGCGTCTCGGTCGGCGATGCGGTGAGGCGCCGCGCAACGTCCTGCGCGGTGATGCGCCCGTCCCGGCCGCTGCCCGCGATGTCGTCGGCGCGCAGCGCATTCTCGCGCAACATGCGGCGCACCGCCGGACTCAATCTCCCGCGCCCGTCGTCCGCCGGCGGCGCGGCGGAGGCACCGGGTGCTTGCACGCCGGGCGCCTGCACGCCGGGCGCCTGCGCGCGGGGCGCAGCCCCATCGCCTGCGGTTTGCTCCATGCGCGGCGCGCCATTAGCGCCCGCGGCCTCGGAGCCCGGTCCCGACTCGGCGTCGATCCTGATCCGCGCGAGAAGCTGGCCCGGCAGCACTTCCTCGTTCGGCTGCTTGAGGATCTCCGCCAGCTGACCGGTCGCGGGAGAGGGAATCTCGACCGTCACCTTGTCGGTCTCGAGCTCGAGCAGCGGCTCGTCCTTGAGGAGCATGTCGCCGGCCGCCTTGCACCACTTGAGAATCGTGGCCTTGGTGCCCTCTTCGTTGTCCGGCGCGAGGACATCCGCGAGGCCCGCCGTCCCGCCCGCCACGATCAAACCGCCGCCAGATCGGCAAGCGCCGCGGCGATTCGATCCACGTTCGGCAACACCGCCTCGAGCAGCACCGGGCTGTGAGGGCTCGGCACATCGGGCATGGCGAGCCGCTCGATCGGTGCGTCGAGATCGAAAAAAGCTTCTTTCGCGAGCACAGCCGCAATCTCCGCCCCGAACCCGGCGGTGATGGTGTCCTCATGCACGATCAGGCAGCGGCGGGTCTTGCGCACCGACTCGAGCGTCGCTTCGCGGTCCCATGGAGACAGCGTTCGCAAATCGAGGAGATCGGCGCAGATTTTGGTGCGCTGAATCGCGAGCTCGCAGCGCTCGACCATCGCGCCCCAGGTGACCACCGTCACGGCGTCGCCGCGTTGAAGCAGCGTGGCCTTGCCGAACTTGACCAGGAAATCGTCGCCGGGATACGCGCGCCGCGCCCAGCTGCCGTCGAGCAGCGAGCGGTGCTCGAAGAAAATGGTCGGATCGTTGCCGCGCAATGCCTCGCGCAACAGGCCGACCGCATCCTCGGCATTCGACGGCATGGCGACGCGCCAGCCGAGCCCGTGGATCCATTGCACTTCGTTCGACTGGCTGTGCCACGGATCGCCGCATTTGAAAAAGCCGCCGGGAATGCGCACCACCATGGGGGCCGCGAATCGATTGGCGGTGCGCCAGCGCATCGAGCCGCAGTCATTCAGCTGCTCCGCCGCGGGATCCGCGTACTTGCGGAATTGGATCTCGGGTACGGGCATCAAGCCGGCCGCGGCCATGCCGACGGCGCGCCCGATGATGCCCTCCTCCGACAGGCTGGTGTCGAACACCCGCGCGACGCCGAATTTCTCCTGCAAGCCCAAGGTGGCGGCGTGTACGCCGCCTTTCCTGCCCACATCCTCGCCGAACACCACCACCCGGGGGTTCACCTCGAGCTCGCGCTCCAAGGTGCGCCGTACCGCGGTGACGAGGTTGATGCGCGGCCCTTCCCTCGCCGGATGCTCCGACCCGCCGGGGGGCACCGCTCCCAGCGGCCGGATCCCGCCCTGAAGCTGCAGCTCGACGGAGCCGTCGTCGGCGAGCTCCGAGAACAGGTAGCGCTTGACATTCTTGGGGTCGGGCGCCGGGCGCTGCTCCACCCTCGCCCGCGCCTCGGCGACCACCGCAGCGGCGTGCACCATCTCCGCCTCCCACTCCTCGGCCGCGAGATGCTGGGGCACGAGTTGAGCGCGCAGGCGGCGCAATGGGTCGCGCTCCTGCTCGGCGGCAATGGCCGTCGCGCCTTTGTAGGCCTGCGTATCCTGCCCGGAGTGCCCGGACAATCGCGGCACGGTCAGGCGCAGGAGCGCCGGCCCGTCTCCGGCGCGCACCCCCTCGACCGCATCGCGGATCAGGCGGGCCGCCGACTTGGGATCGGATCCGTCGCCGTCGAGCACCCGCAGTCCGCGGAACGCCGCGAGGTTGCGCGCGATGTTGCCGCCCGGCGTTTGCTGATGAGTGGGCACCGAGATCCCATAGCCATTGTCCTCGATGAAGAACAGCAACGGCAGATGTTCCGTCGTGGCGATATTCAGCGCCGCCCAAAAGCCATTCGTCGCGGTCGAGGCATCCCCTCCATGCGCCACCGCAATGCTGCCCTCGCAGCGCGGATCGGCCAGGGTGTCCTGCCGGTAGCGCAGCGCCTGCGCCCAGCCGACGGCCGGCGTGTACTGAGTGCCCACGCCGCCGCAGACCGGCAGCACACAGGGCCCATGGCGACGCGGCAGGTTGAACACGACGCCGATGTCCCGGCCTTCGCTCATGCTGCCTCGGCGCATCATGCTCGAGGCCAAGGCATCTTCCACGGACAGCCCCAGTGTCAGCAGCAGCGGCCGGGACCGGTAATAGGCCCCCACGCCATCCTGGGTTCCAACGAGTTCGCGCCCCAGCAGCACCTGAGTCACCTCGTGGCCGCGCGCGCAAAACTGATACAGCACCTTGCGCTCCGGCAGGAGGGTCAACTCCTCGAGGTCATCGAGAGCCCGCGAGATCGCCGCCAGCCGCACCACGGCGCGCCAGTCCCAGCTTTCCGCGATCGCCCGCGGCTTGAGGTTCTCTGAACTCACTGCCATGCGCGCGCCACCTCGGTTACTCTGAGCGTCGGGGTCGATGGGCCCTTAGACTAAACCCAAGTTTTCAGGGACAATCGCCAATTGAGCACTGCGAACAGCGCGACTGTTAGCGTTATTCACTAAATATTTAATATTTTTTGGCGATTTATAGCTAAGCCTCAGTAACGACCATGGATTTCGATCGCTTCGATGGGCGCATTCTGTTGGAACTGCAGCGCGAGGGCCGCCTGCCGGTGGTCGAGCTCGCCGAGCTGATCGGATTGTCCGCGACGCCCTGCGCGCGGCGCATCAAGGCACTCGAGGCGGGCGGGGTCATCGAAGGCTATGCCGCCATCTTGAACCCGGCGCGCGTCGGTCTCGAGGTGCAGGCGCTCGTGCACGTCAAATTGACGGAACATACCGACGAAACCGTGGCGCGTTTCGAGCGCGAGATCGCGCTGCTCGATGAGGTCACCAACTGCTTCGCCACCACGGGTGCCTACGATTTCATCCTGCAGGTGTTCGGCAAAGACCTCGAATCGCTGAGCTCGGTCATTCTGAAGAAGCTGCTGCGCATCCCCCACGTGCGGGATGTGCAATCGAGCGTCGTTCTTGCCACGCTCAAGCGATCGACGCGCGTTCCCCTTGGCCACTTACAAACCTGAACTTTCCATCGATGCAACACACTCACGCCGACATCCTGGTCATCGGCGCCGGAATTGCCGGTGCCTCGGTCGCCGCCCACCTCGCCGAGACGCGCAGCGTCATCCTGGTCGAGCGCGAGGAGCGACCGGGCTATCACTCGACGGGCCGCTCCGCCGCGCTGTTCACGGAGATCTACGGCAACGCCACGATTCGTGCGCTGACCCGGGCGAGCCGCCGGTTTTTGTTCGAGCCGCCCGCGGGATTCTGCGAGAGCCCGCTGATGCGGCCGCGCGGCTGCCTGTACATCGCGACCACCGGGCAACTCGCCGCCCTGAGCGAATTCCGTGCGCTTCCCGATATTGCGCCGGCCACGCGCACTCTCGATCTCGGCGAGGCGCATGGGCTTTGCCCGATCCTGCGCCCGGAATACGTCGCGGGCGCGCTGCTCGAACCGGATTGCGCGGACATCGACGTTCACGGACTGCATCAGGGCTACCTGCGGCTGTTCAAGAAGCGCGAGGGCCGCGTCATCACCCAGGCGCCTGTGCACTCGCTCACGTACGCGAATGCCGTTTGGTCGGTGCAGGCGGGTGCGGAGAATCTGACGGCGGGACTGATCGTGAACGCCGCCGGTGCCTGGGCGGATGAGACCGCCGCGCTCGCCGGCATCTCGCGGGTCGGCCTCACACCGTGCCGGCGCACGGCGATGCTCGTCGAGGCCCCGCCGGGCATGGACGTGGCCGACTGGCCGTTCGTCAACGACATCGACGAGCAGTTCTATTTCAAGCCCGATGCCGGCTCGCTGTTCCTCTCGCCGGCCGATGAAACGCCCTGCGAGCCGACCGATGCGCAGCCCGAGGAGTGGGACCTCGCGGCAGCGGTCGACCGGATAGAGCGGGCCACCACGCTCGAGGTCCGGCGCCTCAAGGCGCGGTGGGCGGGTCTTCGGACCTTCGCGCCCGACCGCACCCCCGTGGTGGGCTATTCGGCGCAAGTCCCGGCTTTCTTCTGGCTGGCAGGCCAGGGAGGCTATGGGATCCAGACGGCGCCGGCGCTGTCACGCGCCGCAGCGGCCCTGGTTCTCGGATTGGCGCTGCCCGACGAAGTGAGGGCCGAGGGGCTGGATCCCTCGGCCATGTCGCCGCAACGCCTCGGCGCCTGAAACACGGCCATCATCGGCGCCGTGGGGTATATCCTACGGTAGCCGGGTAGGCTCGCCGACTGTTCGCGGCCTCCGGCGCACACGCACACTCCCTGCGCATCGGGGTTGTATGGTTTCTCAAAGGAAGGGTGCGCTCATGCTTCATTATGCAGTGGTGTTTTTCGTCATCGCCTTGATCGCGGCGTTCTTCGGTTTTGGCGGCATCGCCGTCGGCGCCGCAGGCATCGCCAAGGTGTTGTTCGTCGTGTTCCTGATCGGTGCCATCGTCAGCTTCCTGATGAGCTTGGGCCGTCGGGTTTGATCGGGTTACGCTACAAGTTTTAGAGGAGCAAGCTATGGAGGCTCATTTGGACAATTCCAGCGTTCGTAAGGTCAAGAAGATGGCAAATGCAAGCATCAATGACTTTCTCGACAACGTCGACGATTTGACCAAGGCCATCAAGGATGTGGATTCCCCGGAGATCGCCAGGGTGCGCGCCAAGGTGAAAATGGCGCTGGCCGCCGCCAAGAGCGCACTGAGCGATGGCGCCGCGCAGGTCCGCGGTCAGGCGAGGCAGGTGAGCCGGACCACCGACAGCTATGTCCGCGACAATCCGTGGCAGGTGGTCGGCATCGCCGCGGTGGTGGGCATCGCCCTCGGCGTCCTCATGACGCGACGCTCCGACTGACCAGGCATCAAGCTCTGCGCCACTCGGTGACGCCGCCGGGTTTGTCCTCGAGAAGGATCCCGGCGGCTGTCAGAGCGTCTCGAATCCGATCGGATTCGGCAAAATTCTTGGCCGCCCGGGCAAGACGTCGCGCGGCGAGCTGATTCTCGACTTCCACGTCACTCAAGCCGTTTTCCCCCGTACCCAAGCCTCGCTTCAAATAGGCCTCGGGATCCTGTTGGAAAAGTCCGAGGATCCTCCCCATCGATAGCATCGCCCGCGCCGCATCCCGCGCCCGCGCGTCGTCGCCGGCGGCCTTGGCGCTGTTCAAGTCGCGCGCCACGCCCTGCACCACGGCCATGGCGTCCGGCGTGTTGAAATCATCGTCCATCGCCGCCTCGAACCGCCCGCGCACCTCGATCTCGTAGGCGCCGTCGCTGCCGCCCGCCTCGGCCCGCGCGTTCGCGAAAGCCCCGGTGGGCGCCCCCTTCAACGCGCGATACAATCCGGCCAGGGTCTCGTCCGCCTGGGCAAGCTGCGCCGACGAATAATTGATCGGCCCGCGATAATGGCTGCTCAACAGGAAAAAGCGCAGCACCTCGGGGTCGCGCAACGTCTTCAGAACGTCCCGCACCGTGAAGAAATTGCCCAGGGATTTCGACATCTTTTCGTCGTCGATGTTGACGAAGCCGTTGTGCATCCAGACGTTCACGAACAAAGAGCCGCAGGCGGCGCAAGATTGGGCGATTTCGTTCTCGTGGTGCGGAAATTTCAAATCCATCCCGCCGCCGTGCAGATCGAAATAATCGCCGAGCAGCGTCGTGGACATGGCGGAGCACTCGATATGCCAGCCCGGACGGCCGGGCCCCCAGGGCGACGGCCAGGACGGTTCGCCGGGCTTGGCATGCTTCCACACCACGAAGTCGAGCGGATCGTTCTTGAACTCATCCACCTGCACGCGGGCGCCCGCCCGGGACTCGTCGATGTTTCTGCCGGAGAGCGCACCATAGTTCGGGAATTTGCGCACCGAATACATGACATCGCCATTGGCTGCGCGGTAGGCGTAGCCCTTGTCGATCAAAATGCGGGTCATGGCGATGATCTCGGGGATGTACTCGGTGGCGCGCGGCTCGATGTCCGGCGGGTCGAGTCCGAGCAATGCGCAATCCTCGTGCATCGCGACCGTGAACCGGCGCGCAAGGTCGCCCCACTCCTCGCGCGCCTCCGCCGCGCGCTGAATGATCTTGTCGTCGATGTCCGTGATGTTGCGGACGTAGGTGACCTTCAGGCCGCGCGAGCGCAGATAGCGCTGCACCAGGTCGAAGACCGTGAGCATGCGCGCATGCCCGATGTGGATGTAATCGTATACGGTGATCCCGCAGACATACATCCGCACCTCCCCGGGCGTGAGGGGTCTGAACTCGGCCTTGCGGCCGGTGAGCGAATTATGGATTGCGAGCATGAATTTGCAGCCGGCGTCGCGCCGTCTCCCTCGGCATGATCTTCAGTAACGGAGCAAGTTCCGGGCCGTGCGTCTGCCCGGTGAGCGCGACCCGCAGGGGCATGAAAAGCTCGGCCCCCTTGTGTCCCGTGCGCTCCTTGAGGGTTTTGACGAGCGGCCCGAAATCGGCGTTCGACTCATCGAGCGCCTGAACCGCCGCGGCAAAGAATTCGGGGCCCGCAGCGGCGATGATGCGGGCCTCCTCGGGGCCCAACGGCGCAAGCTCCCCCCGCACCACCTCGATCCATGGCGCTGCGTCGGCGGGCAGCACCACGTTGTGCCGCACGAACTCCACGAAGTCCGCCTCTCCGTCGAGGCCGAGCCAGGCGCCCACGTCTGCGGCCGACATGTGTTGCAGGGTCTCTTTCTGCCAATGCAGCAGCTGCGCCTCCTCGAATCTACCCGGAGCCCTGCCGAGATGCTCGGGCCGGAAATGCGCCGGCATGTCGGCGGGCGGCAGCCATCCCTCGACATCGCCCGTGTGGCCCAGGTGAAACAGGTGATTGAGGAGCGCGGCCGGAAGGAATCCGCGTTCGCGGAACTCCTGGACGCTCGTGCTTCCATGACGCTTGGACAGGGGTGCTCCGTCGCTGCCCACCAACAGGCCGACGTGACCGTAGTCCGGCCTCCTCAGCCCCAGCGCATCGAGCAGCATCAGCTGGCGCGGCGTGTTGGTCAGATGGTCGTCCCCGCGCAGCACGTGCGTGACGCCCATCGCGGCGTCGTCGACGGCGTTGCAGAAAAAAAATGCGGACGTCCCGTCCTCGCGACGGATGATGAAATCGCCGATGTCGTTCGAGGCGAACTTCTGCGGCCCGTGCACGAGATCGACGAACTCGATGGTCTGATCGGGCGGCACCGCGAAGCGAAGCGTCGGCTTGGATCCGCGCGCAATCCGCTCCGCGCGCTCCGACGCGGAGAGGAATCTGCACGTGCCGGCATAGCGTGGAGGCTTGCCCGCCATCCGCTGGAGCTTGCGCGACAGCTCCAATTCCTCCGCTGTGCAGAAGCAGGGATAAGCCTGTCGATCCGCCTCGAGTCTTCGCGAAGAGCGCGTCGTACCAGCCGCCGCGCTCCGACTGGGAATACGGGGCGGAAGGTCCGCCCACGTCCGGCCCCTCGTCCCAATCGAGGCCCAGCCACTTGAGATCCTGCATCAATCCATCGCGAAAACGCGGCTCGCTGCGCTCCACGTCGGTGTCCTCGATGCGCAGGATGAATCGGCCCGCGCTCTTGCGCGCCCAGAGATGGCTGAAGAAGGCGGTGCGCGCGTTGCCGAGATGCAGCGATCCCGTGGGCGACGGCGCGAAACGAGTGACGAGAAGCGGGCTCATGTCTTAAGATTGTACCCATTCGAGTACACTATCGGCATGAAACAGCTAGTCCTCTGGTTTGCGGCATGAAACAGCTACTCCTCGTCGTCGGATTCCTCGCCGCCGCCTGGGTGTCACCCGGATACTGCGCCGAGCCGCCCGCGGCCTCCGCGGCCCCGGCCTCGAAGCCGGCCACCGCCACGCAAGTGCAGGTGTTCACCTCGATGGGGAATTTCACCATCGAATTGAATGCCGAGCGCGCGCCCTTGACGGTCGCCCAATTCCTGAAGTTCGTCGATCAGGGCTTCTATGCCGGCACGATCTTTCATCGAGCGATTCCCAATTTCGTCATCCAGGGCGGCGGGTACGAAGTCGACTACAAGCTCAAAGGCAGCCCGCCGAAGGTGGTCAACGAATCGGGCAATGGATTGACCAATTCACGCGGCACGGTGGGGCTTGCCCGGCCGCCCGAACCTCATGCGGGAGATGTTCAGTTCTACGTGAATCTCGCCGACAATGCGGCGCTCGATCCGAGCGCGACCCGCTGGGGTTACGCGGTGTTCGGCAGGGTCGTGCAGGGGATGGACGTGGTCGACGAGATTGCGACCGTGCCGACCGGCGCCAAGGGGCCGTTCAAGGAGAATGCGCCGCTGAAGCCGGTGGTGATCCTGAAAATCGAGCGCGTCGCAACGCCGGCGTCTTGAGGCCGCCGCACGCGACATGACGGGGGTGCAGGATTGGCCATCCTCTTCATTTCGGATTTGCACATCGATGCCGCCCGGCCGGACATCACGGCGCAATTCGTCGAATTCCTGAGTACCGAGGCGGTCGGCGCGGAGGCGTTGTACATCCTCGGCGATCTGTTCGAGTCGTGGGTGGGCGACGATGCGCCTGATCCCGGCCAGACGCAGGCGCTCGATGCCATGCGGGCGCTGACCACGCGCGGCGTCCCGTGCTTCGTCATGCATGGCAACCGGGACTTTCTCCTCGGACAGACCTTCTGCGACAGGACGGGCGCCCAGCTCCTGCCGGATCCCGTCATCCTGACGCTTTACGGCGAACCCGTACTGGTCACGCACGGGGATGCGCTGTGCACCGACGACCGGGCCTATCAGCGGCTGCGGGGCACGGTGCGGGATGCGGATTGGCAGCGCCGATTTCTCGGCCTGTCCGTCGCGCAGCGCCGCGCGCTGGCGGGAGCGGCACGCAGCGGCAGCCAGGCCCATACGGCGTCCATTGCCTACACCATCGGTGACGTGAACGCCGAGAGCGTCGCAGCCGCCATGCGGGCCGCCGGCGCGACGATGCTGCTGCATGGACACACCCATCGCCCGGGGATCCATCCGTTCAGCGTCGACGGCCGCGCCTGCACCCGCATCGTGCTCGGCGACTGGTACACCCAGGGAAGCGTGCTCAGCTGGGACTCGACCGGCCCCGAGCTCCGATCGCTTCCGCGGGCGCCCCTGCAGGCGCCCCCTGCGGGCGCCCCGAATGAAAGCGAAAAAGCTCATCGGGGCCCTTGATGAGCTCCGCCTCCAGCTGCGCGAACGCATCGATGCGCGGCTGAAGTTCCATCCCGGCGCGGTCCGACGCGCGCCGCGCCAGCTCGAGATACAGCTTGTAGTGCCGTGATTCCGCGGCGTGCAGCCCGGCGAAGAGCTCGCCCGCGGGACCGCCGATCGCGGGCCCGAGCGCCTCGAAGCGCTCGCACGAGCGCGCCTCGATGAAGGCGCCGCAGACCATGAGATCGACTTCGCGCTGGGGCTCGCTCTTGGCCACCAGGCGCCGCAACCGCTCGGCATAGCGCCCGGGCGCGAGCCGCTGCGGCTCGATCCCGAGGCTCTTGATGAGCTTCGCCACCTGCTCGTAGTGGCGCAGCTCCTCGCGCGCCAGGCGCGACATCTTGTCGGTGAGAAAGAAATCCTCGGCATAGGCGAACATCAGGGCGAGCGCGGTCGAGGCGGCCTTTTTCTCGCAGTTCGCGTGGTCGATGAGCAGCACCGCGGGGCTCTCGCAGGCCCGGGCTATCCAACTCGCCGGGGTCGGGGCGCGCAGCAGCGGGTGGCGCCCGGTGGCTCCGGCCTGGCTCACGCCGGAATCTTCAATTCTTCGGCCGCCTCCAGAAGTTCGCGCGCGGACTGAAACCGGTCCTGCGGGGACTTCGCGAGCAAGCGCCGCAAAATGGGCTCGTGCCTCGCATACTTCGCGTCGATCGGCGGCAGCTCCGCGCGCTTGTGCTTGTAGATGACCTCCATCGCGGAGGCGCCCGTGTACGGCTTGCGCCCGGTAAGCATCTCGTAGAACACCACGCCGAGGCTGTACAAGTCGCTGCGCGCGTCGATCAGTTCCGCGTGTCCCTGCTCCGGGCTCATGTAATACGGCGTGCCGAAAATTTCCCGCGTACCGGTGAGTTCCGCATCGAGCTCGTTGGCCTTCGCCAGGCCGAAGTCGATCAGGCAGAGCGAGCCATCCGAGCGCAACATGACGTTCGCCGGCTTCAAATCCCGGTGCAGCACCCCGACCGCATGGATGGCCTCGAGGGCGCTCGCCATTTGCGTGAGATACGACAGCGCCGTCTCGGGCGGCACCGGCGCCTTCATCCGCTGGCGCAGATCCCCGTCCGGAAAATGCTCCATCGCGATGTACGCGTGGTCATCCGCGATGCCGAGGTCGTAGATGCGCACGATGTTCGGGTGATTGAGACCGGCGACGATCTCGTACTCCTGGAGAAAGCGGTCGAACCCCACGATGCGCTCGGACACGTCGGGCACCTGGCTGAACACTTTCAGCACGACCAGCGTCGCGGCGCGCTCGCTCTCCGCCAGATAGATCTTGCACATGCCGCCGGAGCCGACCTGGCGGATGCAGCGGTGACCGCGGATCGTCATGGCGCCGAACTTGTAGAGCTGCTCGAAATCGGGCCGGGCGCGGCGGGCGGTCAGGGATTTCTTGTGCTCGCGCGATGCCGATGTGATCGCCTGGACGAGCCCCTGACGGTCGATCTTGCGCCCGTACAGGCGTTGGATTCTCGGCGTATCGGCCGGGCGCACGGGCGGCGCATCCTGCAGCGCCACGAGAATCAACGGCGCGAACTCCGCCTTGGTCGAGAGCTCCGCCGCCAGCGTCTCCGCGGGCGTCGTGACCGAAGTCCCCTCGGCCGGGGGCGCATCGAGGATGATGGCCGCATCGAAACCGGCGGCGGTGAACTTGGCGTCCAGCGGCTGTTCCTCGCCGAGACGGTGCTCGTGCACCTCCGCATCCGGCCATTCGATCTCGATGTGTTTTCTCGCCAGCAGCCGATACTCCGATCGGTCGGCGATGACCAACAGGCGCAGGCTCAAGATGGCGGGATCCGAGCCCGCTGCGCGCGCCCAAGCGCACGCGGTCGTACCGCGGCTCTACAGTATGTGAACGGTCTTGAGGCCACGATTGACGCCATCGCGACGCTGCTGCTTAGCCTCGTCCGACCGCTCTCCCTGCAGGCGCTTCAAATATTCCGGCGTCACGTCCCCGGTCACGTATTCCCCCGAGAAGCACGACGTGTCGAAATCGGTGATTTTCGCGTGATCGTGACGGACCGCATGTACCAAGTCGTCCAGATCCTGATAGATGAGCCAATCGGCGCCGATGATCTCCTGCACTTCGGCATCCGTGTGGCCCGCCGCGACGAGCTCGGAAGCGTCCGGCATGTCGATGCCATACACATTCGGATAGCGTACCGGCGGCGCGGCGGAGGCGAAGTACACCTTCTTGGCGCCTGCCTCGCGCGCCATGTCGATGATCTGCGCGGACGTGGTGCCGCGCACGATGGAGTCGTCGACCAAGAGCACCGTCTTGCCCCTGAATTCCAGATCGATGGCGTTCAGCTTGCTGCGCACCGACTTCGAGCGCTGCTCCTGGCCCGGCATGATGAACGTGCGTCCGATGTAGCGGTTCTTGATGAAGCCTTCGCGATACTTGACGCCGAGCAGCTGCGCCACCTGCACCGCGGCCGTACGGCTCGTATCGGGAATCGGAATCACCACGTCGATGTCGTGATCCGGCCGCGCCCGCTTGATCTTTTCCGCGAGACGCTCGCCCATGCGCAGCCGCGCCTTGTAGACCGAGATGTTGTCGATGATCGAGTCCGGCCGTGCGAAATAGACGTACTCGAAGATGCAAGGGGTGTGGCGCGCCATGGCGACGCATTGCTGCGCGTAAAAGCGGCCCTGCTCGTCGATGAATACCGCTTCTCCGGGTGCCACGTCGCGCACCATCTCGAAGCCGGACATGTCCAGCGCGACGCTCTCCGAGGCCAGCATCCACTCGGTGCCCTTCTTGGTATCGCGCTTGCCGATGACCAGCGGACGGATGCCGTTCGGGTCGCGAAACCCCAGGATCCCGTGACCGATGACCATGGCGACCACGGCGTAGCCTCCGCGGCAGCGCCGGTAGACCGCATTCGCCGCGGCGAAAACGTCGGCGGGCGTCACGCGCGGCGTGCCCACGCGCTGCAGCTCGGAGGCCAGCACGTTCAACAGCACTTCGGAATCGGATGAGGTGTTGAGATGGCGCCGGTCCTCGCGGACCAGCACCTCGGTCAACTCGCGGGCATTGGTCAGGTTGCCGTTGTGGCCGAGGCAGATGCCGTAGGGAGAATTCACGTAGAATGGCTGCGCATCGTGGGCGTTGTCCGCGCCGGCCGTCGGGTAACGCACGTGTCCGATGCCGACGTTGCCGCGCAGTTTGACCATGTGCTTTTGCTGGAAGACATCGCGCACCAGGCCCGAGTCCTTGCGCATGTAGAGCTCGCCCGCCTCGCTGGTCATGATGCCGGCCGCATCCTGACCGCGGTGCTGCAAGACGGTCAGCGCATCGTAGATTCGCTGATTCACGGCACTGACCCCGACCATTCCGACGATACCGCACATGTTAGGAACCTCCGGGCTGCTTGCTAGTGGGCCCTGACTTTGACCCCGGTGAGGCGCTCGAGCTTGGACCAGGGTTCGCCGTGTTCGCCGACCATGGCCCGCAACCAATCACCCACCGCCTCGCCATACGGAATCAGCTTCGAGCGTCCCCACCAATCCTCTTGGTTGAGGTGCAGGAGCTCCCCGCCGATGACCATCAATCCGACCAGCACCGTGCCGCGCACGATGCCGAAAAACAGTCCGATCACCCGATCCAAGGGCCCGAGGCCCAGGCTGCGCGTGAAGTAGCCGAGCAGCATTCCGATCACCCAGCCGACCAGCAGCACCAGCACCAGAATCACCAGGCGGCCCACCCAGGGCGCGATCTTCGGATCGGCCATGAGGCCGCCCAGGTGCGGCTCGACCACCGGTCCGAACCTCCAGGCGCCCCAGATGGCCACGATCCAGAACGTCAGCGACACCGCCTCGCGGACGAACCCGCGCAGCAGGCCAATGAAGATCGAGCCCAGCAGGACCACCAAAATCAGGACATCAGCTCCAGTCAAAAATGCACCTTTGGCGCCTTCTTAATGGATAAATCCTGCGGCGTCCTTCGACAGGACCGGCATTCTACCCAACCCGCGGCGATACTGCCGTGAAACTGCCCCACTCGACTCCTCGGGTCAGGAGTTCGGTGCGACCAGGGTCGAGGGATGCCCTCCAGCCCTGAGCCTGGCTGCGGCGCGCTCCGCCGCCCCTCGATCGGGCAGAGGCCCCATGCGCACCCGGTACCGGAGCGAGGACCCCGAGCCGCTCGCACTGACATAGAGCGAGGACCCGCCGTGTGCCTGCAATTGGTGAATCAACCTCTCGGCGTTTGCACGGCTGGCAAAGCTGCCGAGCTGCACGGCCCAGCCTCGATGCCCCTGCGTTGCCGCAGATCCGTTCACGGCAGATTTGGGGCCCGAAGGCGCTGTTTCAAGCGTCGCCCCGGCGGGCTCCTGCGCTTGCAACGTCGTGACGGTGGGCGGCGAGCTCGTCGGCGCCCCGTGTTCGGGCGGCGCACTCTCGGATGCAGCGTCGCCCCCCGCGCCGCTCGCCACCGTTGTCTCCGACGCAGCGTCCGAAGCACCGCCGCCTGCAGATGGCGGCGCAGCCGCCGATGCACCCTGTGCGGCGTCGGGCTGCGCCGTCGCCGTGCTGGTCGTCAAATCGACCGAGACGGTGCGGTTGGACGCGGGTAATCCGACGGTGAGCGGGGCCGCCGACGGCGGCTGCCTCGGACCGGACAGCATCTCCGGAACGATCAGCACGATCAGCGCCACCAGCACACTGGCGCCGATCAGGCGTTCCTTGACTCGTCGTTCCATCATGGCCGCAGAGTATATTCGCGCGGCCTCTCGGGAGGCAGCACACCGCGCGCTTCGAGCCAATCCATCGCGGGTCCGACCGTGTGGAAGGAGCCGAAGATCACCACGCGATCGCCGGGGAGAGCGGCCGCGGTCGCGGCGGCGCATGCCGCTGCGATGTCCTCGAGCGCATGGATGCGTGCGCTGCCGAGCGCGGCCGAGATTCGCGCGGCCAATTGCGCGCCACTCGTACCGCGGGCACCTTCGGTCGGGGCGAGCCACCATTCGTCGATGCAATCGGCGAGCGCCGCCGCGACGCCGGCGGCATCCTTGTCGCCCAAAATGCCGCATACCGCCAGCGTTCGTCCCGCGGACGGCAGCGCGCGTAAATTCTCGGCGAGCACCGCCGCCGCGGCCGGATTGTGTGCCACGTCCAGGATGAAGGTCGGGCCCGCGGTCTCGATGACCTGAAAGCGCGCCACCAGACGGACTTGCGTGAGCCCCCGCGAAATGTCTTCGGGGGATACGTCGATCGCTGGATGCAGCGCCTCGAGAGCCGCCAGGGCGGCGGCGGCATTGCGGAATTGCGCCTCGCCGCGCAGCGCGGGCGGCGGCAGATCCGATAGATCCCAGCGCTGACCTCGATATCTCCACCGGCCCGCGTTCTCGGTGAACTCATACTCGCGCCCCAAGCGCTTGAGCGGCGCGCCGAGCAGCGTGGCGGTGCGCTCGAGCACGTCCGGCATGTCGCGGCTGCCGAGCACCGCGGGTACGCCGCGCCTGAATATTCCCGCCTTTTCGCGCGCGATGTCCTCGAGGGTCGAACCGAGAAATTCCTGATGATCGAGACCGATGCTCACCACCACGGCGACCGTCGGATCGACGATGTTGACCGCATCGAGCCGGCCTCCCATGCCGACCTCGAGCACCCACGCATCGAGCCTCGCGGCCTCGAAAATCAACATCGCAGCGAGCGCGTTGTACTCGAAGAAGGTCAGCGAGACCTTATCCTTACCCGAGGCCTCACCCTCACCCGTGCCCGTGCCCGTGCCCGTGCCCGCGCCCGCGCCCATGCACGCGCTCTCGATCCTGTCGAAAGCCCACGCCAGGCTGTCCGCGCTCGCCCAGCGCTCCTGCACCCGGATGCGCTCGCGGTAGTCCCTGAGATGCGGCGAGGTGAATGTGCCGACCTTGAGGCCGGCGGCGGCGAGAATGGACGTGCAATAGGCGGCCACCGACCCCTTGCCGTTGGTGCCCGCGATGGTGATGACCGGAACCCGGGGTTGGGTCCAACGGAGCCGCTCGAGAACCCGGGCGAGTCGTCCCAGTCCCAGATCGATCGACTGCGGGTGCACCCGTTCTTGGTGGGCGAGCCACTCGGAAAGCGTCCGCAACTGGGGCCCGGCGAGCTTAAGCCGCTTGGGGCTCTTTGCCCGTCATCAACCGCAGCATGGCGCCGATGCGGTCGCGCATTTCGCGCCGGTCGACGATCATGTCGAGCGCGCCGTGCTCGAGCAGAAACTCGCTGCGTTGAAACCCCTCCGGCAAGGTCTCGCGCACGGTCTGTTGGATCACCCGCGGCCCCGCGAAACCGATCAGCGCCTTCGGCTCGCCGATGTTGATGTCGCCGAGCATCGCAAGGCTCGCCGACACGCCGCCCGTGGTCGGATCGGTCATGACCGAAATGAAAGGCAGCCGCGCCTCCGACAATCGCTTGAGGGCCGCGCTCGTCTTGGCCATCTGCAACAGCGAATACAAGGCCTCCTGCATCCGGGCCCCGCCGCTCGCCGCGAAGCACACCAAGGGCGACCGGTGCTCCAGGCAATACTCGACCGCGCGCACGAATTTTTCGCCCACCACCGATCCCATGGAGCCTCCGAGGAACCGGAATTCGAACGCGCAGGCCACGATTTCGAGGCCCGCCAGGGTCCCGGACATGACGATCAGCGCGTCACGCTCCCCCGTCTGCTTCTGCGCCTGGGTGATGCGATCCTTGTAGCGTTTGGAGTCCTTGAATTTGAGCGGATCCTCGGGCCCGACCTTGACGGCAAGCTCCTTGGTCGATCCGGTGTCGAGAAATTTCAGCAGCCGTTCGCGTCCATTGATGCGCATGTGATGGCTGCACTTGGGACAGACGTGAAGATTGCGCTCGATCTCGGCCTTGTAGAGCACCGCATCGCAAGCCGGACACTTGGTCCAGAGCCCTTCGGGAACCGAACGGGTGCGCCGCTCTGTCTTGATGCGCGACGGGACGATTCGCTCGAACCAGGTCATGCGCTAGCCCGGCCTTTAGGATTGTTCATGAATGATCGGTGTTAGTTTAGCAAAAAGGGCGCAGGCGGTGCAGGTATCCCGAACCGCGGCGGATACTCCACCCGCCACAGGTACAGCCCGGAGGCGGGCGCGGTCGGGCCGGCCAGCCGCCGGTCGCGGCTTTCCAGGATGCGGCGCACCGACGCTTCGGGGTCAGCCTCGCGCTGAGCATCCACCAGCGTTCCGACGATGTTGCGCACCATGTGGTGCAGGTAGGCGTTGGCCGTGATCTGCATCCAGACCCAATCTCCGTCGCGGCGCACCTCGATCCGCTCGACTCGGCGCTGGGCGGACTTCGATTGACACTCGACCGAGCGGAAGGCCGAGAAGTCGAACTCGCCGATGAGCGCCTGAGCGGCGCGATGCATGGCGTCCGCGTCGAGCACGCGCGGGATCCAGGCGCTGCGCAGACGTTGCAGAGCGGAGCGGGCGCTCGAGTTCAGGATGTAATAGCGATACGTGCGGCGCACGGCACTGTGGCGGGCGTGAAAGTCCGCGGCGACTTCGCCCGCCCACTGCAGCGCGATGGTCGGCGGCAGCCGGGTATTCGTACCGAGAATCCAAGCGCGCGCCGTACGTGCAGCCGCGGTGTCGAAGTGGATGACCTGGCCGACGGCGTGGACGCCCGCATCGGTGCGCCCGGCGCAGATTGCGGTGACCGGAGCGCCCGCGACAAAAGCCAGCGCTTGCTCCACCGCATCTTGCAAGCCCGTCGCGTGCGCCTGGGATTGCCAGCCGGCAAACTCCGTTCCGTCGTATTCCACCAGCGCCGCGACGCGGCGCATTTCCGCGCTCAACCCGGCAGCGATTCGATCAGGCGCGAGGCTTCCTGTTTCTGGCTGGCGGAGCCTTCCTGCACGACTTCCTCGAGAATGCTTCGCGCACCTTCCGGATCACCCATGTCCATATAGGCGCGAGCCAGATCGAGCTTGGTGCCGACCTCGCTCATGGTGACCGGCTCGAGCTCGGAAAGCGGCACGTCGACCGCTTTCAGCTTGTTGGTCTGAGCCTGGAACTTGTTCGTGGGATGTTCTGCCCCATTCATCGCCTCGCCCACGTCGAGATCGACGCGACGATTGCGCTGGCTGGCCTCGAAGACCTCGGTGGAAAAGACTTCTTCGGCCGCCCGCGGCTGCGACACGGTATCGCCGGTGCCCAGCGCGGTCGCCAGACGATCCAGATCCAGGTCGATGCTGTCGGAATTGAGCCCGCGCAGCTTCGAGGTCGAGTCGACATCGACCTTGTCGGCGTCATGGATATCGGAGAACTCCGGGCCCTTCGCCGCCGACTCGCGCGGCATCAACACCGTGGGCGCCGATTCCGGCCCGAGCACCGCGGTCTTGATCTCCTCAGGAGCCGAATCGAGATCCGCGATGAACGAAGCCTCGAGCTCGCGCTCCAGCTCGGTCAGATCGCGGTCCCTCGCATTGTTGGCGGCTTCTTCCATCATCCGCCGCGAACGCTCATCCAGGCCGGCCACCATGGTCGGTGCGTCCGCCGGATGATCGGTCTCCTCGAGAGGCGCAACATTATCGCTCGAGGGCGAGCCCGTTTCCTCCAGATGATCTAGGTTCAGCCCGAGATCATCGATCGACACCTCCGCCGTTTGATCGGCTCGAAGCGACGGCGCGCGCGGGGCGCGCATCTCGGTGGTCTTGAGAGCCGGCGATTCCTGCGTGGGCGCGTCGGCATAGTTCATCAGCTCGGCTTCGACGGTCGGCTCGTCGCGCGGCGGCATCTCGCGGGTCGGCGACTCGTCCGCACCGCGATCCGGCGTATCGAGAGTGAAATCCAGATCCGAACTGCCGTGCAGCCCCGGCGATTCGCCGGTGGCGGCCGTGTCATCGTTCTCGTCCGCGACGCCGTGGCCCAGCGTGCTCTGCTCGCCCTCAGGCTCGCCGAACAGATCGATGTCGACGCGGTTCTCGCCGCCCTCGAGGTTGAGATCCACCAGCGCGCCGGCCCCGCGTCCGCTGCCGGCGGCGCTTCCGGAGAACATCGGCTCATCGGGGCAGATTTGCTTGCCCATGATGACGATCTTGTCCCACTCCCCGGCAGGTGCCCGGTCGCGGGTCGCCTCGAGCTGCTTGGCGGTCTGCAGGAATGCATCCTTGTTGCCCCAGACGAAATAGATCTCCAGGAGCTTCATCCTGAGATCGCGCCGCTCGGGCTCGCGCTCGAGCGCGATGCGCACCAGATCGGCGGCCTGGTCATAGAGGCCGTAGGCCATGTGGAAATCGGCTTCCGCCAGCGGATCGCCCTGATCCAGATTCACCGCGCTCTCGCTCGAGAATGTGTCCTCGTGCGACTTCAATTCTCCGGTGTCGCCGAAGCGGCCGGTCTCAGCCGTGAAATCGGGCACGGGATGCGGGCCGGACTCCTCGACGACGATGGAATCGTTCCCGCGACGCATCGATGAAAGCTTGGCAGCCGATTCCTCGAGATCCGACACATGGGTCTCGTCGAATCCAGAGCCGAAATCGCCCGGCGAACCGATGGAGCTCTGCTTGCGGCGCCGCCAGGCGACGAAGCCGAGGAGCGCAACAATCGCGGCGAGCACGGCGCCCACCAGCCACACGTTGTCCTGCAGCCAATCCAGCCACGAGCCCGAGGAGACCACCGGCGGCGCCGGCTTCTTGACCACCGGCTTCGGTGCGGGCGGCACCGGAGCGGCCGTATTGGATTCGGGCGGCGGCAGCGCCGAGGGCTGGGCAGTGCTGGGCGGCGGGGGCGCCGCCACCGGGGGTGTACGAACCTGGGCCGGCGGCGGCGCCACGGCGCTCGCGGGCGGCTTTGCCGGTTGCGCGGGCGGAACCGCGGCGGGAGGCGTCGCCGGCGTGCCGAGCTTCTTCTGAAGAGCCGCAAGTTCCTGGTTGCGGATTTCGATCAGTCGCTTGGAATCCGCCAGCTGGCCTTCGAGATCCTTGACGCGATCCTTGAGCGCCTGCTCACCGGAATTGCCGGCGCTCGACGCATTGCCGGGCGCGGCACCACTGCCGCCGGCTGCCGGCGTGACGAGCCGCAAATGTCCGCTGGGCGCTGCGCTGCCGCCGGCGCTGCGCCAGGCATCCATCTGGCGATGAACCTCGCCCATGGCCTCTCGCTGGTTGAGGGCGGCGATGTCGTCCGCTCCCGGAACGCGCAGCACGGCGCCGCGGCGCAGGATGTTGATGTTGCCGCCGAACGCATCGGGGTTCGCGCGATACAGGGCGATCATGGTCTGATCGACGTTCGCGGGTGTATCGGCATGCAGGCTTCGGGCGATCTTGGTGAGCGTATCGCCTTTGGCCACCTCGACGGTGCCCGGTGCGGCGCCGGCCGATGGCGCCGATGGCGCGGACGATTCGGGCACCGCGGCCGCGCTGGCGGCCGATGCCGCGGCGGGATGACGCCGCGATCGGCGTCCGGAACTCGCGGCCGAAGACGGTGCAGACCCGCTCGCCGCGGACTCCGACGGCGTCGAGGCCGTGGAAGGCGTCGCGGTCGGGGATGGCGTCGAAGGCCTTGCTCTCGGGGATGGCGCTGCGGCTGCAGTGGGGGCGGTAACCGGTGCCGAGGTGCTGGCGTTCTCGCCGGGCGTGTACACCGGCGGGTCGAGCAACACGGTGTATTCGCGCATCAGGCGGCCGCGCGCCCAATTGACCTCCACCAGGAAGGTCATGAAGGGCTCGGGGATGGCGTCCGTCGAGTGCACCAAGAGCACGTCGCGTCCATCCTTGCTCTTGCCGACCTTGAAGGTCAGCGTCGACAGGAAAGGCGGTCGGTCGATGCCATAGCGGGTAAAGGCGTCCCGCGGCGCCAGCGACGCGCGAAGTGCGGTCAACTCCTCGGGCGTGGCCGCGATCAGGTCGATCTCGGCGTTCAGCGGCTCGTTCAATGCCGAGTTCAAGTGGATCTCACCGAGCCCTAACGCCCACGACGAGGTCGTCCACAAAAAGGACAGAGATAAGAAGCCCGCCAACAGCTTTATGCGCGGCATCGTCACTGACATTTTTTCTCCCAGAATTCTGCTAGGCGAGAGGCTAAACTTCATTGTCCGTTAGGAGCTTGGAAGCGAAATCTCATTTGCCTTCAACTGCCTTTAACATAAGCCAAACTATATCTTACCGCGCACTATTTACCAAAATCTGGGCGACTGAAACTGCGTTATGTGCCGCACATTTCCTAACATTATCGGCAACGACCCAAAAATTTAGAGCCCGATCACGAGTCGGATCGGCGCGCAATCGGCCTACATATACCCTATCCGGGGCAGTTGACAGTGTGGCCGGCGTCGGGAATTGCGCAGTTGAGTCGCGCTCGATCACCTCGATTCCGCTGCCGCGACGCAACACCTCGAGCGCCTCGACGGTGCTCACCGGGCGGCCAAACGCTGCATGAACCGCCAGGCTGTGGCCGAAAAATACCGGCACCCGCACCGCTGTGGCGTTCACCGCGAGCGACGGTGAGCTCAACAAGCTCCGGGTTTCCTCCCATAGACGCCGCTCCTCCCGACTCGTGCCATCGTCCTCGATGACATCGACCTGCGGTATCACATTGAAGGCGATCTGGCGGCCGAACGCCCTGCCGCGGGCTTTCTTGCCGCTGAGCATGGCGACCGTCTCGCCGGCGAGTTCGTCCATCGCCGGCCGGCCGCTTCCCGAAACCGCCTGATAGGTGGCCACCTCCACCCGTTCGAGCGGCGCCATCGCCGCCAGCGGAGCGAGCGCCGTGGCGAGCGCCACGCTCGCGCTGCCGGGCAACGCCACGAGCCCCCGCCGTCCGACCGGGCGCAGCGCCGCCGCATTCACGTCGGCTGCGATCATGGGCACGCCCGGCCGCAGCCGGAAGGCCGGCGAATTGTCGATCACCCAGGCGTGCGCAGCCGCGGCTTCCGCATGGCGCTCGGCAAGCGCCGCCCGCCCGCAGAAGAACACGAGATCCGCCCGCGAGAAATCGAATGCCGCCACGTCCGAGGTCCGCAGCTCCTCGGCTCGATCGCCGCCCTCATCGGAGATCGGCCGGCCGACGTTGCGCTGATCTTCCAGCACGTGCAGCTCGGCCAGCGGAAACTCCTGCGCCCGCAGCTGCGCGATCAGGGCCTCACCGATCAGGCTCGACGCGCCGACCACGGCGACGCGATGCTTCGGGCCTTGAATCGCTCATGGGGCGGCCCGCGTGATGATCGGCGTCGCGCTCGTGACATCCGCGCATTGCGCACGGTGCCTCAGGTAATGATCCATCAGCACGAGCGCCATCATCGCCTCGGCGATCGGCGTCGCGCGAAATCCGACGCATGGGTCGTGGCGGCCGGTGGTCTCGATCTCGCACGCGTTGCCTGTCAGATCGATGGTGGCGCCGGGAAGCGTGATGCTGGAGGTCGGCTTGAGCGCGATGCTCACGACGATGTCCTGTCCGGAGGAGATGCCGCCGAGCACGCCCCCCGCGTGATTGCTCTTGAACCCGGCCGGCGTGAGCTCGTCGCGGTGCTCGGAGCCGCGCTGTTCCACAGCCTTGAAGCCCGCTCCGATTTCCACGCCTTTCACGGCATTGATGCCCATCAGGGCGCCGGCGAGATCGGCGTCGAGTCGGGCGAATACCGGCTCCCCGAGCCCGGGCGGCACGCCCCGAGCGACGACGGTGACGCGGGCGCCGATGGAATCGCCCGCCTCGCGGGTCCGCCAGATGAGCTCCTCGATCTCCTGCAGACGGGCCGGATCGGGGCAGAAGAACGGATTCGAATAGGCGCTCGACGGGTCCTTGGGCTCGAGCCGCAAGGCTCCGATCTGCGCGAGATAGCCTTGAATGCTCACGCCCAAACGTTCGCGCAGGAATTTCCGGGCGATGGCGCCCGCGGCGACTCTCATCACCGTTTCGCGCGCCGAAGAGCGGCCGCCGCCTCGATAGTCGCGAAAGCCGTATTTTTGCTGGTAGGTGTAATCGGCGTGGCCCGGCCGAAACCGGTCCTTGATCTTCTCGTAATCGCGCGACCGCTGATCCTCGTTTTCCACGAGCAGCCCGATCGGCGTGCCGGTCGTCCTGCCTTCGAAAACCCCCGACAGAATGCGCACGGTGTCGGACTCGCGCCGCTGCGTGGTGAATTTCGACGTACCCGGCCGGCGCCGGTCCACGTCCGCTTGCAGATCCGCCTCGCGCAACTCGAGCCCCGGCGGGCAGCCGTCGACCACGCAGCCGAGCGCCGCTCCATGGCTTTCGCCGAAGCTCGTGACCGTGAATATTTTCCCGAAAGTATTTCCAGCCACGTCTCAGTTCCTCTCAAGGGCGGCCGCCTGCAGAATGAATACCCCGCCGCCGCCCATGGCGATGTCGGGCCAGACGAACGGCAGGCGTGGAAACGCGCGCATCAGCGCCTCCTCCGTGTTCCCGACCTCGACGACCAAAATTCCGTCGTCGGCCAGATATCGCGGCGCCGCGGACAAGATGGCACGCACCGAGTCCAGCCCATCGGCACCCGAAGCGAGGCCGATCCTGGGTTCGTGACGATACTCGCGAGGCAGGGCGCGCATCTCTTCTCGCCCCACATAGGGCGGATTGCTGACGATGATATCGTACCGACGGCCGCTGAGCGCGCCGAAGTGATCGGATCGCACCACACGCACCCGATCGGTCAGCGCCAGGCGGCGCACATTGCGCCTGCACACCTGCAGCGCCGCCGTGGAAATGTCGACGGCGTCCACCGCCGCTCGCGGGAAGGCCACCGCGCTCGCGAGCGCGATGGCGCCCGAGCCGGTGCCGATGTCGAGAATGCTGCGCACGCGGCGCGGATGGACCCAGGGCTCGAAGCGGTTCCGGATCAGCTCCGCAATCGGGGATCGCGGCACCAGCACGCGCTCGTCGACGTAGAGCTCGAGTCCCGCGAAAAAAGCCCGGTGAGTGAGATACGCGAGCGGGAGCCTTTGCTCGATTCGCCTCTCGAGCAGCGAGTCGATACGCGCGCGCCGTCGCGTCGTCAGGGCCTTCCCGTACACGGCGCTGCCCGCCTCGTGGGACAGACCCGCTGCGAAGAACACGAGTTCGGCGGCCTCGTCGCGCGCATTGTCCGTGCCATGGCCGAAGTGAAGGCGGGCGCGGCGCATTGCCCGTGCGCAACGCTCGATGGCTGCGCCCACCGTCTCGGGTGCCGTATGGGATAATCGGCTCATGACTCCTCAATTCAGGTTAGCAGGCGTGGCGGTGGCGGGCGTCGCCGTGCTGCTGGGCATCGGGGCAGCGCTCTTCTGGCGGCATTCCTCCGCCCCGGGCGATCTCGCAACGGGATCTTATCTGTCGCCCCGGCGAGCGCTGCCGGATTTTAGCCTGATCGACCAAAGCGGCCACACCTTTGGGCCGCAAAATCTGCGCGGTCGCTGGTCGTTCCTGTATTTTGGCTACACCAACTGCCCGGACGCTTGCCCGACCACCCTGACCACCCTGGCGGCCATGGAAAAGCGCCTGCAAGCGAGCGGCTCCGCGGTGCGGCCCCATGTGGTCTTCGTGTCGGTGGATGCCAAGCGCGATACGCCCGCACAGCTCGCCAAATACGTGCCCTATTTCGATCCCGAATTCGTGGGCGTGACCGCCGCGAGCCAGCCCGCCATCGAGGATCTGGCGCGAAAGCTCGGGGTGGCGGTGTATCTGTCGCCGCCGAATGCCGACGGAAGCTATACCGTGGATCATGCGGGCGCGATATTGGTCGTCGATCCCGATGGCAGGCTCGCCGCGATCCTCACCGGGCCGTTCACCGCGGCTGCCCTGCAATCGGATTTTGGGCGCCTCGTGGCTCTGCGCGGATGAGCGGCGATGACTCGCGGCGCCCGCCGGCCGGCAGCGGCGGCTTGCGCGCCCGGATGTTCGTCGCGATGCAGTACCTGTTGCCGCAGCATGGATTGTCGCGCTCGGTCCTCTGGGCCACCCGAGTGCGGACGCCTTGGTTCAAGAACTCGCTGATCCGGGGCTTTCTGAAGCTGTTCTCGGTCGAGATGGGCGAGGCGGTGCAGACCGACCCGTACCGCTATGCCACCTTCAACGACTTCTTCACCCGGGCGCTGCGACCCGACGCACGCCCCATTGCCGCGGCGGCGGACGACATTGCCAGTCCCGTGGATGGCAGGGTGAGCGAATGCGGCGCCATCGAGGGCGATTCGCTGCTGCAGGCGAAGGGCCGGCGCTACACGCTCGCGGAGCTGCTGGCCGGTCAACCCTGGGCCGCACGCTTCGCCGGCGGCTCCTTCGCGACCATTTATCTCGCGCCCTTCAATTACCATCGCATCCACATGCCCTTGGGCGGTCGGCTGCTCGAGACGGTGTTCGTGCCGGGACGGCTGTTCAGCGTAAACGACGCCACCGCGCAGCGGGTGCCGCGGCTGTTCGCGCGCAATGAGCGCGTGTTGACGCTGTTCGAAGGCGAGTTCGGCGCCTTCGCGGTGGTGCTCGTGGGGGCGCTCAACGTCGGCAGCATCGCCACCGTCTGGGCGGGCGACGTGACGCCGGCCGCGCGGCGCATCATCACCCGCCTGCCCTCGCCCGACATCGCGCTGGCCAAGGGGGCCGAGCTTGGTCGCTTCAACATGGGATCGACCGTGATCCTGCTGTTCGAGCCCCGGCGGGCCGCGTGGGATCCCGCGCTGCGCGCCGGATCGGTGGTGCGGCTGGGCCAGTCCCTGGGCCGACTCGCATGAGCGCGCAGCCGCCGCTTTCCTGGCGTCCCAGCGCCGCGCACGCGGCGCTGCGGCGGCGCGCCGCGCTCATCGCCCGCCTGCGCAATTTTTTTGCCGCCCGCGGCGTGCTGGAAGTGGAGACGCCGATCTTGAGTGCCGCGGGCGTGAGCGACCCTCAGATCCAAAGCCTGAGCACGCGGGTGTTGGGACTGCCGGGAGCGTCGTATCTGTCGACCTCCCCGGAATTTCCGATGAAGCGGCTGCTGGCTTCCGGGCTCGGCGATATTTATCAGCTCTGCAAGGTGTTTCGCGACGGCGAGATCGGCCGCTGGCACAACCCCGAGTTCACGATGCTCGAATGGTATCGGCTCGGTTTCGACGATGCGGCGCTGATGTCCGAAGTCGATGAGTTGGTGCGGGAACTGCTCTCGCCCGAACGAGCGCTTGCGCCCGCGGAACGGCTGACCTACGCCGAATCGCTCCGGCGGCACGCCGGCGTCGACGCGCACCGGAGCACCGATCTCGAGCTCGATCGAGCCGCCGAGGCCCACGGCATCGCGTGCGAAGCGAGCCTGGATCGCGATGCCAAACTCGACCTGTTGATGGGATTCGTGGTCGGGCCCAAGCTCGGCGCCGAGCGCCCCTGCTTCATCTGCGACTATCCCGCCTCGCAGGCCTCGTTGGCACGCCTCAAGCCGGGATCGCCGCGCGTCGCCGCGCGCTTCGAGCTCTATCTGGATGGCATCGAGATCGCCAACGGCTTCCATGAGCTCTCCGACGCGGACGAACAGCGCCGCCGATTCCTGCACGATCTCGCCATCCGACGCGATCGCCGCCAGCCCGAGCCCCCGATCGACGAGCATCTCCTGTCCGCCCTGGCCGCCGGCATGCCCGATTGCGCCGGCGTAGCCCTCGGCTTCGATCGCCTGGTCGCCATCGCCCTAAACGCCAACCGCCTCTCCGACACCCTATCCTTCTCGATCGACAACGCCTGACCCGCCCCGGGCGCCAAACCCGCACCGTTGGGCCACATAAACGCTACGCGGCGGCGGCCCGGCCGACTACTTCAACGATGGCGGGTGATCACGACGAGTGAGTGATCGCGGACGACGACTGATCGACACCCGGGCGACTGATTAGGGGAACGCCCGACGAACTTCGGACGAACGAGTGATTGGCCGGAGCGGAGGGGCATTTTCCGGATCGTGGAAAACAGGGGCGCGTCGCATGCGTCGCGCGGGTGGCCATGGATGGCCACCCAGGGCTTGCGCGGAGCAGGGACTGCGCAGCGCAATGTTTTCCCCGAAGCCTCCAGGGAAGGATTCACGGCGTTCCGGAAAATGCCCCTCCGCTCCGGCCCTCTTACCGCTCGTCCGAAATTATCAGCCTTTCCCCCGCGAAAGATACTCCCCCGTCCGGGTATCAATCCTAACCGTCTCCCCTTCATTGATGAACAACGGCACCCTCACCGTAGCCCCCGTCTCGAGCTTCGCAGGCTTCGATCCGCCGGTCGCCGTGTCGCCGCGCAGCCCCGGGTCGGTCTCGACCACCTTGAGCTCCATGTGCGCCGGGGGCGTGACCTGCAGCGGCACACCGTTCCAGAGCGTGATGACGCACATCGTGCCGTCCTTCAGCCATTGGGCGCCCTCGCCCACGGCCGTCTTCGAGGCGGTCACCTGCTCGAAGTTCTCGGGCACCATGAAGTGGAAGAAGTCCCCGTCGCTGTACAAGTACTGCATGTCCGTATCGACGACGTCCGCAGCCTCGACCGTATCGCCCGATTTCCAGGTGCGCTCGATGGTGCGCCCGGTCTTCAGGTTCCGCACCCGGACCCGGTTGAACGCCTGTCCTTTCCCCGGCTTGACCATCTCGTTCTCGACGATGGTGTACGGGTCGCCGTCGATCAGTATCTTGAGTCCGGATTTGAATTCGTTCGTGCTGTAGTTAGCCATGAAGGCCTCGGAATCAAAGGGCGCGTATCATAGCGGGAACACCCGCGCGACGCCAATTACGTCACAAATCATGGCCTTGGCAAGACGCCGTTCCCAGAATCACGGAAAACCTGGTGCTACACTCCCGGTGTTTCGCTTAAGGATCTGACCCTCAAGGAAAAAGCCAGTGACCGAACAGGGCGCCGTCCCCATGATCGTCATGACGCGGTCCCAAGACCACGTCGAGGCGATCAATTCAACGCTGCGTAAGGCCGGTCACCCGGTTCATTGCACCTGGCTGCCCGACGCCCGCGATTTGTCGGACGCCATCACGCAGCTGAATCCGGAGATGCTGGTCGCGTTCATCGAGGAGCTCGGCACCGATCTGTCCTCGATCATGAAGATCAAGCAGCAGACGGCCCCTGAAATGCCGGTGTTGATCGTACGCACCCAGGTCGATGAGAACGCGATCGCCGAGGCCATGCGCCTGGGCGCTCAGGACGTGGTGACGCTCGAGAATCGCAGCCGCCTGCAGTCGGTCGTCACGCGCGAGTTGCGTGCGCACCGGCTCGAGCGGGCGCTGTCCACCACGCTCTCCTCCGCCCGCGAGTACCGCGAGCAGCTGCAGAAATTCCTGGAGGGCTCGGCGGATGCCATCACCCACGTGCAGGAGGGCATCATCGTCGATGCCAACAAGGCGTGGCTCGAGCTCTTCGGCTACTCCGGCGACGATGCGCTCACCGGCACGCCGCTCATGGACTTGTTCGAACATGACACCCACCCCGCCCTGAAGGGGGCGCTCGTCGCATGCCTCCAGGGCAAGTGGTCGGACCACGGCCTCAAGGTCCAGGCGTTGCTGTCGGACGGCTCCACCCTTCCCCTGGTTCTGTCGCTCACCCGCGCGGACTACGAGAACGAGCCCGCCACGCGCATCAGCATTCCCGCGAACGACAGAAAGGATCACGACCTCGAGGTCCAGCTCGCGGACGCGGTCAAGAACGATGTGACGACGGGCTTCCTGCAGCAGCGCTATCTCGTGGCCGCCATCCGCGAGCGCTGCACGCAACCGATGAAGGGCGGCGTGCGCCAGTTCGCCTACTTGAAACCCGACCGCTTCTCGGAGATTCAAGCCGCCATCGGCGTGCTCTCGAGCGAGGATTTCATGGCGCAGCTCGCCGAGCTCGTGCGCAGGCAGCTGACCTCGACGGATCTGTGCGGGCGGTTCGGCGGCAACGGCTTTCTGATCATGCTCGACCGGGGCACCGCGCGCGACGTCGAGACCTGGGCCGAGAACGTGGTCCAGCGCATCGGCGACCACACGTTTCAATTCGACGAAAAGAACCTCTCGGCAACGGTCACGGTGGGGTTGGGGCTCCTGCCCCCCGTCCAATCCCGACGCGTCGGCCGCCATCGCCGACGCGGTGAACGCCGCGCGGCGCGGCCGCGAGCTTGGCGGCAATCAGATGTACGCGGTCGACAAATCGGACACGGACACCCGCGTGCAGGCCTACGACAAGATCTGGGTCAAGCACATCAAGAGCGCGCTGATGGAGAATCGCTTCCGGCTGGTCCAACAGCCCGTCGCGAGTCTTTTGGGCGAGGACAAGGGCATGTTCGACGTGCTGGTCCGCATGCTCGACGAACAGGGCAACGAGGTGCTGCCCGCGGAGTTCATCGCGGCCGCCGAGCGCAACGATCTGATGAAGAACATCGATCGCTGGGTCATCGGCGCCTCCATGTCCTTCGCCGCCAACCGCAAGGCCGCCTGCATCTTCGTGCGCGTCTCCAAGGACACGATCCTCGACAAGAGCCTGATCGGCTGGCTCGAGACCCAGTTGAAATCGCTCAAGATCGAGCCGAAACGCCTCTGCATCCAGGTGACCGAAGAGCTCGCGATGCAATACGTCCGCCAGACCACCGAGCTGTCCGAACACCTGCGCAAGCTCGGGTTTCGCTTCGCACTCGAGCATTTCGGAACGGGGCGCGACCCCTTGAAGCTCCTTGCCAGCATCGGCATGAATTTCATCAAGGTGGACGGCTCGCTGATGCAGGGTCTTTCGACCAACCAGCTGCAGCAGCAGCGCGTCAAGGGCCTGGTTGAATCCGCCAAGCGCAAAGGCGTCGAGACCATCGCAGAACGCGTCGAGGACGCCAACACCATGGCGGTCCTCTGGCAGCTCGGCATCGAGTTCATCCAGGGCTATTTCATCAATGCCCCCGAGGATGTGACGATGTCGGGGGAGCGCTAGGCGGGCGGCGAGACCTCGAGACGGTCGATCTGCTTGTATGCCCGCGAGAATCGCTGGCGCCGTTGACCCTTCCTGTCCTGGAACTGCTTGAGCTCGTCGTACTTGAGCTTCATCGGGGCGCTGTTGCCGCTGTATACCGTCAAGATCTCCCCCGGACCGACCACGGCCATGGCCGTCAGATACTCGTCCCGCTCGGCGGATTTCTTGCCCGGGATCCCATATAGGTTCTGTCCCTTGCCGGCGGACATCTCCTCGATCTGGCCGGCGGGCAATGCGAGCACCTCGCCTTCATTGTTGACCAGGACGGCGAGAGCGCCCGGATCGCCGATGGGCTGTGCCGGCAGCACGCGCGCGTTTTCCGGCACCTTGAGCACCGATTTGCCCTTCTTGTTGCGGGCATAGAGCTCGGCGAGCTTGACCTTGAATCCGTAGCCCGCGTCGCTCGCCACCAGCCAAAGATCGCCCGGCTCGCCGATCAGCACGGCGGCGAACGTCGCCCCGTCCGGAGGATCGACGGTCCCCGACAAGGGCTCGCCATAGCCGCGCGCGGCGGGCAGCTGATGCGCATCGAGACTGTACGCGCGGCCGGTGGAATCGATGAACACCGCCTGCTGCAGGTTCTTTCCCTTGGCCGCGGCCTGGAACTCGTCCCCGGTCTTGTAGGAAAGCCCGCGCGCATCGATGTCATGACCCTTCGCCGCACGCACCCAGCCGAGGCGCGACAGCACCACCGTGGTCGGCTCGCTCGCGATCAGATCCACCTCGGCGATCGCCTGGGCGGCCTCGCGCTCCACGAGCTTGGTGCGCCGCGCATCGCCGTAGTCCTCGGCATCCTGCAGCAGCTCCTCGCGCACGAGCTTGGTGAGACGCGCCTTGCTCTTGAGAATCCGGTCGATCTCGTCGCGTTCCTCGGCGAGCTTTTTCTGCTCCTCGCGGATCTTCATCTCCTCCAGGCGCGCGAGATGCCGCAGCTTGGTCTCGAGAATGGCCTCGGCCTGTTCGTCGGAGAGCTTGAAGCGCTTGATCAGCACCGGTTTGGGCTGATCCTCGGTGCGCACGATGCGGATCACCTCGTCGAGGTTCAGATACGCGATCAGCAATCCATCGAGGATGTGCAGCCGCGCGCTGACCTTCTCGTGGCGGTGCTTGAGCCGCCGCGTGACCGTGGATTTGCGGAACTCGAGCCACTCCAGCAGCAGTTGCTTCAGTCCCATGACCCGCGGCCGGCCGTCGAGCCCGATGACGTTCAGGTTCACGCGGTAATTGCGCTCGAGGTCGGTGCTCGCAAACAGGTGGTCCATGAGCGCGGGAATGTCGACGCGATTCGACTTCGGCACGATCACGAGGCGCGTCGGATTCTCGTGATCCGATTCGTCGCGCGTGAAATCGACCATGGGCAGCTTTTTCTGCTGCTTGAGCGCTTCGATCTGCTCGAGGATCTTGCTGCCCGACACCTGGAAGGGCAGCGCATCGATGACGATCTCGCCGTCCTCGACCGAGTAGGTGGCGCGGGCCTTGAAGCTGCCGCCGCCCGTTTCGTACATCTGCACGAGGTCGGCCCGCGGCGAGACGATCTCGCCCGCCGTGGGCAGATCGGGTCCCTTGACGTAGGTCATGATCTTGCGCGTGCTCAACTCCGGATCGTCCAGCAGCGCGACGCACGCATTCACCACCTCGCGCAGATTGTGCGGCGGGATGTCCGTGGCCATGCCGACGGCGATGCCCGATCCGCCGTTGAGCAGAAGGTTCGGCACGCGCGCCGGCAGGAGCACGGGCTCGTCCATCGAGCCGTCGAAATTCGGCACCCAATCGACCGTGCTCGCGCCCAGCTCCTGCAGCAGCAGATCCGCGTACCGGGTGAGGCGCGATTCGGTATAGCGCATCGCCGCGAAGGACTTCGGGTCGTCGGTCGAGCCCCAGTTGCCCTGCCCATCCACGATGGGATAGCGGTATGAGAAGTCCTGCGCCATGTGCACCATGGCCTCGTAGCACGCTGAATCGCCGTGCGGATGGAACTTGCCGATCACATCGCCCACGGTGCGCGCGGACTTCTTGTGCTTGGCGCCCGCGGCGAGCCCGAGCTCGCTCATCGCGTAAATGATGCGCCGCTGCACCGGCTTCAGGCCGTCCCCGAGATGCGGCAGCGCCCGATCGAGGATCACGTACATCGAGTAGTCGAGATAAGAGCGCTCGGCGAAGGACTTCAGGGATTCCTTCTCGACGCCTTCGAAATTGAGTTGCTGATCTTTCATGGAGCCCTTGAGAGGACGCGCCTAGACGATGCGCGCCAGATTACCCTTGCTCTCCAGCCACTCGCGCCGGTCGCCTGCGCGCTTCTTCGCGAGCAGCATGTCGAGCAGCTGATCCGGATTGTCCTGGGCGTCGATGGTGAGCTGCACCAGCCGCCGGGTCTGCGGCGCCATGGTGGTCTCCCGGAGCTGTGTGGCGCTCATCTCGCCCAAGCCCTTGAAGCGGGTCACGACGACCTTGGTGCGCGGACTCGATTCGGCGATGCGCTTCAACTCGCGCTCGCGCTCGGCCTCGTCGAGCGCATACACCACTTCCTTGCCGGCATCGATGCGAAACAGCGGCGGCATGCACACGTACACGTGCCCCGCCGCGACCAGCGGACGGTAGTGGCGCAGGAACAGCGCGCAGAGCAGCGTTGCGATGTGCTGACCGTCCGAGTCGGCGTCCGCCAGGATGCAGATCTTGTGGTAGCGCAGGCCGGACAGATCCGTGCTCGAGGGGTCCACGCCGATGGCGATGGTGATGTTGTGCACCTCCTGCGACTGCAGCACCTCCCGGGTATCCGATTCCCAGGTGTTCAGGATCTTGCCGCGCAACGGCATGATGGCCTGCGTCACCCGGTCACGCGCCTGCTTCGCGGAGCCGCCGGCCGAGTCGCCCTCGACCAGGAAAAGCTCGCCGCGCTCGGGATCCTGGGCGACGCAATCGGCAAGTTTGCCGGGAAGCGCCGCGCCGGAGCCGGTGCGCTTGCGCTCGATTTTCTGGCTGTCCCGCACCCGCTGTTGGGCCTTCGAGATCGCCAGCATGGCGATCTTCTCACCCTGGTCCGAATGCTGATTGAGCCATAGCGCGAAGGCGTCCTTGATCACGCCCTGCACGATGCCGGCGGACTCCCGCGAGGAAAGCTTCTCCTTGGTCTGCCCGGCGAACTGCGGCTCGCGCATTTTCATGGACAGCACGAAATTGACGCCGTCCCACACGTCTTCCGGGGTGAGCTTGAGCCCTCGCGGGACGAGATTTCGGAACTCGCAGAACTCGCGCACCGCATCCGAGGTGCCGACGCGCAGCCCGTTGACGTGCGTGCCGCCCTCGGTGGTCGGGATCAGGTTGACATAGCTCTCGGTGACGCGCCGCTCGGACTCCGACACCCAGGCGAACGCCCACTCGAGGGCTCCCCCGTCGATGCCACGCTTACCGTAGAAGGTCTCCGGCGGCAGCCATTGACCCTTGCCGAGCTCCTCGGCGAGGTACTGGTGCAGGCCTCCGGTGTAGAACCACTCGTCCCGCTCTCCCGTGAGCTCATTGGTGAGCGAGACGTGCAGATTGGGGCATAGCACCGCTTTGGCGCGCAGAACCTGCTTGAGGCTCGGCACGGATATCTTGTCGGTGTCGAAATACTTCGGATCCGGCCAGAACCTCAACGTGGTGCCGGTTTTCGACTTGGGGGCATCGCCGACCACTTCGAGCTTGGAAGTGGGCTTGCCGCCGGCGAAGCTCAGGTTGTACTCCTTGCCGCCGCGGCGCACCCACACTTCGAGATGCTTGCTGAGCGCATTCACGACCGACACGCCGACGCCATGCAGTCCGCCCGAGTGCTGGTAGGTCTTGTCGTTGAATTTGCCGCCGGCATGCAGGCGCGTCAGGATGAGCTCGACGCCCGAGATCTTCTCCTTCGGATGGATGTCCACGGGCATGCCCCGGCCGTCGTCCTCGACCTGGCACGAGCCGTCCTTGAACAGCGTCACGTCGATGCGGTCGCAGTGACCGGCAAGCGCCTCGTCGACGCTGTTGTCGACGACCTCGTGCGCCAGATGATTGGGGCGCGTGGTGTCCGTGTACATGCCGGGACGCCGGCGCACGGGGTCCAGGCCGCTCAGCACCTCGATGTCGGAAGCGGTATAGGATGATGCCATCGATTACCTCGTCGGAAGGCGGCGGAGTCTAGCACGCGGGTACCGCAACCTGGCGGGCGCGCACCGATTCCGCTATGGTGAGCGCATCATGGGAATCGCCAACGCTCAGAACATGGTCCGCACCATCCCGGTGCTCCCGCAGCCCTACGGCATTCGAGTGCGGCTCAAGCCCGGGGATCCCTTCGCCAAGCTCCTCGGCACCGACTGGCAGAAAACGCACTGGTTTTTCACCGCGGCTGAACGCGACCGCGTGTTGGAGGACATGGCCCGAAAGCACGAATACTCGCGGATCGGCGACCAACCGGCGTTGGTGTTCGAGAAGGTCGAAAAACTCGCGGAGAGCCGCGGGTTCTAGGGAATGCCGCGCTAAAAAGTGCGGCCGAGGAACAGATAGTACCCCGCGTTGCCCGATTGGTCGTAGCCTGCTCCCAGATAGACCGGTCCGAGAAAGGTGTCGAAAGCCACGAACAGCGAGCCATCCTTGCGCGCTGACGCAATGCTCATGTCGGCCGCTCGCGCCCAGGTATTGCCGATCTCGAAGGACGCGCCCAAGTACACCGGAACATCGAACAGGCCCTCCCCGCCGCGCCCCACCTTGCGGAAATAGATCGCCCTGGCGATGGCAAAGTTCGGGCCCAGGAGCGAGTTGGGAGCGAGACCGGACAAGTTGAGAAAACCTCCGAGCGGGTAGAAATCCTGCACGTCCCGGGTGGTGAGATGGCCGTCGACCGTGGATCCGGCAGAGGCCCATAAGACCAGCGTATTGCGTCCGCGCGAGGTCGCCGTCAGCCAGTCGACCGACACCTTGTCGAAGGCGGCATCGGCGCCGAGATTGGTGCGGTTCGCATCCCATTGCACGTCGAATGCCGTGCCCTCGCGCGGAAAGTGCACGTTGTCGAGCTGGTCGTAGCTGAATTTGAAGAAATATTCCCCATTGTTGTATTGCGGCTGGACGAAGGCGGGCTTTCCGAACCGGTCGTACGTCAAGCCGTTGATGCGGTGGAAGCCGACGCGGATTTCGCCCCAGTTGCCGAGATTCCGGCCGAAGTCGAGGTCGCCCTCCACCTCGCGATCGCGGAAATCGGCGACTTCGAGATTGTTCACGAAGATCGGCAGATCGCGCGCCTCGATGCGCGCGCTCGGGGCGACGAACCAGATCCGCAACGCATCGAGCGGCTGGTAGAACTCGCTCGTGATCCTCGGGTCGCTGCCGATCTGCAGGTTCGTCTGCAGCTCCGCGCCGAGATCGTCGATCTCGGTCATCAAGAACTCCGCCCCGACGTTGTACTGGCTGTCTCCCTGGAAATTGTCCTCGAGATTCAAGCCGAAGCGGACGTAGTTCGGGCCCCAGGATTTGCGACGGGCGCGGACCTCCAGGCCGTATTGCTGATCCTCGCCCTCCCCTTGCGCCACCAGCGTGTAATCCAGGGTTTCGAAATAACCCAGGCCATAGAGCTCGGTGATGCGCGTGCCGATCGCATCGAGATCGAGCGGCTTGCCGACCAGCGGCTGCATCTCGGCCAGGATCGTCTTCTCGTAGCGCTTGGACTCCGGATCGACGCGCACGAACTTGATCAGCGGAACGTCCGGGCTCGCGCACCTCGCGGCGCGCCACGTACCCCTGATAGGCCTGGTCTCCCTCGCGAAGCGCCGCCAACTTGGGCTCGATGGCGCGCGCCGCCGCCTCGCCCTGGATGATCATGGAGGCGGCGGCGGTGAAATCGGTGGCGGTCGTCGTGCCGAGCGCGGGTTGAATGAGAATGTCCCGCGATTTGAGCGTCGCCTTTTGCCGGTCCGCATCCTTGCGCACCAGGATCGCCAGCATCTGATTGGAAATCGACAGCGCCGAATCGAGTCGATCGCGCGACTGCAGCGGATAGCTGACATCCGAGACGATCAGAATGTCCGCGCCCATGGCGCGCGCCACGTCGATGGGCAGGTTCTCCGCCAGGCCGCCGTCGACCAGCAAACGTCCCTGATAATCGACGGGGGCAAAAACACCCGGAGCGGAGATGCTGGCGCGCATCGCGATCGACAGGTCCCCGTGGTCGAGCAGCACCGCCTCGCCGGTTTCCAGATCGGTCGCCACCGCGCTGAACGGTGTCGGTAGATGGTCGAAATTGGTGGTGTTGCTGAACGGCAGCGTCAGCTGGCGCAAAGTCTCCTGGAGCTTTTGCCCCTGAATGAATCCCTTGGGGAGCAGAATGTGGTGGTGCTGGACACCCAGCGGCAGACGCACCAGGTAATTGCGGTCGTCCTGCTTGCGCCTGAAGGCCAGATCGCGCCGCGGCGGGGCGTCGCGGAACGCCTCCTGCCAGTCAACGGAGCGCATGGTGGCCTCGATTTGGGCGGCGGTCATGCCGCTCGCATACAGGCCGCCGACCACGGCGCCCATGCTGCTGCCCGCGATGCAGTCGATCGGGACTTTCAGCCCTTCCAGGATCTTGAGGACGCCGATGTGCGCCATTCCGCGAGCGCCGCCGCCGGATAGGACCAGGCAGATGCGCGGGCGGGTCAGGCCCGCGCCCTCGGGGGCATCAGGGGCCGCCGGCGTCTGCGCCCAGGCGATGCTCCAGCTTGCGATCAGCGCACCGGCCAGTCCAAGTCGCAAACGGCGAGTCCCCATGATGGGGGGCTAGTTTAGAGCACGAAGTCGATGCTGGTCGCGGTAAAGGTGTTGGTGGCGCGGTCGTAAATTCCGATGGCACGTCAACTGCAGGCCGGGTGCAGTGCTGGTGAGCGTCGAATTCACCTCCGATACCCAGCTCGAGAACGAGCTGTACGATGCGAGCGTACTCGTGTTCAAGGCAAGGTTCGGCGTGATGGTCGCCGTGGCGGGGTTGCCGACCGAATAACGCGGCGCGAAGGTGCTCGTCACGGTCAAGCTGGTTGGAACCACCGTGACCGCAGGAACACTGGCCAAACTGATGACTTCGGCACCGATTTTAATCTGTGCCGTCGAGGCAAGATCGAGGCTCAGTGAAAAACCGGCGTCGGACAGCGTGGTGAACGGCTTCGGGTTGCTGGTCCAAGTGACTTGCAAGATCGCCGGGTCGCACACCTGACTGCCGATTCCGCAAGCCCCGGTTCCAGGGGCCGTCGGAGCGCCGCCGTCGACCTGACCACCCGCGATCTGAACGGAGGTTTCGTTGTTCACGGCGACGGCATCGAAATCCGGCGGAGCGCTGCCGAACGGCGCCGTATAGCCGCTGACCCATACCGGATCGCCCGCCGCGGTGCCTGCGGGAAGAGGGATCGACCCGGAATCGATCAGGAATGCCGCCGGGTTTACCGCCGCGGCCCCATTCCCGGTGAAATTGAAGTTCGCGATGGGCCAGTTGTTGATGGTCTGCGCATCGAGGGTCAGATTTCCGCTCGCCGAGCTCACCAAGGATCCAAACACCTCGGTATTTTGAAGGCGCACGGAACCCGTGTTCGCCGACGTGGTGTTGGTCGCATCGAGCTGCACCGTCGGCCCGGTGCAATTATTGACGCACACGCCTCGTACCGTAATGTGCTGGCCGACCGACACCGAATTGTAATTCAGAGTCGCACTGGTGAGCACCGAATTGTCGTCCGCGGTGACGATCGTCGCCGGTCCCAGCAGCACCTGGGCACCCGATGGGCAGTACGGGTTGGTGGTGGTGTCGCGGAGCCCGCAATAGTAAAACGTATCCGCGGTATTCAAGAACAAGGTCGCGCCCAGCAAGGTCACCGTGTTGCCGTCGCGGGCGATCACGTCGCCGCTGACGCCCTCGGTGTAGACATCCTCGAGGGTACTTCCGGCAACCGCATAGACCACATTGAATCGGCCGGCGGTCGCCCCGTTCGCCGGGTTGTAGTCGGTTTGAAACGTCGTGTATCCGGCAGTCACGGTGGTTCCCGGCCGACAAGCACCGACAAGGCATTCAGACCCGCGGCTCCCACGTACGTCTTGCCGTTCAGCGTGTAGACGGTGTTCGGCTGGCTGAACAGCGTGAGGTTGCCGATATTGTTGGCCTCATCATAGAACGGCCGTATATAGACCGTGTAGGTGTTCACGTCGACGCTGGAGTTGATCAACGGACCGCGCACCCGGATGAGCTTGTTGTTGGCGGCTTGCATTCCGATGGTCGCGAACGGCCGCACGTGATACGTCGCCGGGCTGGTGGTGAGGTCAACGTACACCCGACGCCGCCAGATCGAAGTCGACGGAAAGCAGCACGGCGCTCGTCGAGGCGTACGTGGGGGTAATCGTGGGCAGATTGCTGGGATCGAAGTCCGTGACGATCGAATACGTGGTCGGCGGCCTTCCCGGTTGCCGCATCCAACACGGTCGCGGCCTGCGGCTTGCCGTTGACCATGACGGAAATCACCGACGATCCACTCGACGCTACAGGCGTGTAATCAAGGGTTATCGTCGCCGAGGTGTAGGTGCCGTCCGGGATTTGCCCGGTGCTCCATAACTCGGCGGTGTGGTGTACCTGCGTGAGGTCGACTAATTCCCCGGTTGAGGCAACGGTAGCTACGTAGCCATCGCTTCGGGTCAAGGTGATCGAATCGATGTAGATTTTGTAGCTCGTAAAGTTGCCGGGCTCGGCGGTCACGTCCACCCAGGCAGTACCGTAATAGCTGATATTGCCCTGGCTGTGGCAACCGGCGGCGGCGATGGCGGTGGCGCAGACCAGTGCGCTCAGGATCTTAGACGCGTATTTTCTCAAGAAGGGGTGCACTGCGGCTTCCAGTTGGGGCGGACGAGGTTTGGTTTTGTAAGGGGGTGCGTAGAATAAAGACTTTCGAGGCGGTGTGCGCGGCAAAGTTCCATCCGGGACAGCGGGGGAGCTCAGCGGGCTGCCGCTCGGGGCACCTGCTGGGTGATGCAATGGATGTTGCCGCCGCCGAGCAGCACCTCCCGCGTCTCGACGCCCACCACCTCGCGGGTCGGAAACAGCCGCTCGAGCGTTCGCATCGCGGCCCGGTCCCGGCGCTTGTCGTACAGCGGCATCACGACATGCCGATTGGCGACGTAGAAATTGATATATGACGCCGGCAAGCGGTCGCCCGCACGGCGCGGGCGCGACCCCTGGCGCCGGTCGACACCGGAGGCCTCCTCGGCTGTCATGTAGAGCGGGCCCGGCTGATGAATCTTGTGGATGGTGAGCGCGCGCCCGCGCGCATCGCGCGCGCTTTTCAGGCGCTGATGGGCATCCATCGAGATCTCATATTGGGGATCCGCGCGGTCGTCGGTCCAGGTGAGCGCGACGTGGCCGGGGCTCGTGAAGCAGGCCAGCTCGTCGATGTGGCCTCCGGTCTCGTCCTGATAAACGCCCGCACCGAGCCATATCACCGTGCGCACGCCGAGATAGCCGCACAGCTTCTCCTCGATGTCCGCGCGTCCCAGCCCCGGATTGCGATTCGGATTGAGGAGACACTCCTCGGTCGTGAGACAGGTGCCCTGCCCATCGACGTGAATCGCGCCGCCCTCGAGGACGAACGGGGTGCGGTATCGATCCGAGCCTTCGATCTCGAGCACCTTTTGCGCGACTTCGTCGTCCCGATCCCAGGGAAAATACAGCCCCCCGTCGAGACCGCCCCAGGCATTGAAGGTCCAGTCGACGCCGCGCCGCCTGCCCTTCGCATCGATCACGAAGGTGGGCCCGCAATCGCGGATCCACGCATCGTTGCTGGTGATCTCGACCAGGCGCACCTTGGACGACAGCCGCGCCCGCGCATTCTGAAACTGTCCGGCGGACACGCCGATGGTCACCGGCTCGCTCGCCGCGATGGCCTCCGCCACGGCGGCGAACACCGCCTGGGCCGGCTTGGCTCCGGACCGCCAGTTGTCGGTGCGTTCCGGCCAGAGCATCCAGCATCCGGCATGCCGCTCGAATTCAGCCGGCATTCGAAAGCCGTCGCGGTGGGGGGTGGATGCTAGTGTGCGCAATGCGGTTCTCCGGCCGCGCATGCTAGCATTGCCGCGGTCAAAGGAGAGCAGGAATGTCCGACCCCAAGCCGATCAGCATGCAGGTCCCCGCAGGGGGTGAAAAAATCACCGTCGCCGGCGGCAAGCTCACGGTGCCCGATCAACCCATCATCCCCTTCATCGAGGGCGACGGGACGGGCCCGGATATCTGGCGGGCGAGCGTGCGGGTATTCGATGCAGCCGTGCAGAAGGCCTACGGATCCAGGCGCAAGATCCGCTGGATGGAGGTGTTCGCCGGCGAAAAGGCCAACAAGCACTACAACACCTGGCTGCCGGACGAGACCGTCGCCGCCTGCCGCGAATACCTGGTCTCGATCAAGGGGCCCCTGACCACGCCCGTCGGCGGGGGCATCCGCTCGCTCAACGTGGCGCTCCGTCAGCTGCTGGATCTGTATGTCTGCCTGCGCCCGGTGCGCTGGTTCAAGGGCGTGCCCTCGCCGGTGATCGCGCCCGAGAAGGTCGACATGGTGATTTTTCGCGAGAACACCGAGGACATCTACGCGGGCATCGAGTTCGAGGCGGGATCGGCGGACGTGAAGAAGTTCCTCGACCTGTTCAAGCAGACCTTCCCGAAGCAGTTCGCGAAGATCCGCTTCCCCGAGTCATCCGGCATCGGCCTGAAGCCGGCTTCCAAGGAGGGGACCGAGCGCCTGTTCCGCGCGGCGCTGCAGTACGCCATCGTCAACAAGCGCAAGAGCGTGACGATCGTGCACAAGGGCAACATCATGAAATTCACCGAGGGCGCCTTCCGCAACTGGTCCTATCAGTTGGCCGAGCGTGAGTTCGCCGATCAGGTGTACACGTGGGAACAATGGGAGCGCCTCAAGAGCGCGCGCGGCGAGCAGGAGGCCAATGCGCAAATGAGCGCGGCGAAGCAGGCGGGCAAGGTCATCGTCAAGGACGCCATCGCCGACATCACCTTGCAGCAGGTGCTCACGCGTCCCGACGAGTTCGACGTGGTCGCCACCATGAACTTGAACGGCGACTATCTGTCGGACGCGCTCGCGGCCCAGGTCGGCGGCATCGGCATCGCCCCGGGCGGGAACATCAACTACATGACAGGGCATGCGGTGTTCGAGGCAACGCACGGCACGGCCCCGAAGTATGCGAACCTCGACAAGGTGAATCCCGGCTCCGTGATCCTTTCCGGCGAAATGATGCTGCGCTATCTGGGTTGGTCGGAAGCTGCCGATGCCATCATCGGCGCGATGGACAAGACCATCGCCCAAAAGACCGTGACTTACGACTTCGCCCGGCTCATGAAGGGAGCGACCGAGGTCAAGTGCAGCGAATTCGCCGACAATCTGATCAAGAATCTCTGACCGTCAACCCGCCGCCGCGCGCACCAGCGCCGGCGGCGCCACGTTCCTCGCCGAGCGCTGCTTCATCACGTCGAACGCGGCCACCCGATACGCCTCGGTCATGGTCGGAAAGTTGAAGATCTGCTCGATGAAGAACTCCGCGGTCTCGCCGGTCGCGATCGCGGCCTGGCCGAGATGCACGAGATCGGTGGCGCCCTCGCCGAGGACCTGAACGCCGAGCACGCGCCCCGAGCCGCGCTCGCACAGCATGTGGAGGAACCCCGACGCCTCGCCCGCGATGTGCGCGCGTGCGACCTCGCTGAAATCGGCCCGCCCCACCACGACATCGATTTTTTGGGCGATCGCCTGTGCCGTCGACAGGCCGACGCAGGCGATCTCCGGAATGGTGTACACGCCGGTGGGCACCAAACTGGTCGTGGCGGGCGGCTCGAGCCCGAACGCGGCAAGAGCGGCGCGCCTGCCCTGATCGGCGGCCGCGCACGCGAGCGCCGGCGGACCGATCGCATCGCCGGCGGCATAAACGCCCGCAACGCTGGTCTCGAAGTGCTCGTTCACCTCCACGTGGCCACGCGAGCTCACCTTGAGCTTCGAGGCGCTCCAAGCCGATGCCGTCGATGTTCGCGACGCGCCCGAACGCCGCAAACACGATGTCCGCGGTCAGTTTGTCCCCGCCGGCGAGCGACACCTCGACTTGCGAGAAGCCGTCGAAGCGCGCGGCCTCGACCTGTGCCCCGGCGCGATAGCTGCCGCCCATCGCTTTGAACCCGGCGAGAAACCCCGCACGCAACGCCGCGTCGAGAAAACCCAGCGGCTCCGCCGCCTTGTCCACCAAGGTCACGGCGCAGCCGAGCGCCGCGAAAATCGATGCGTATTCGCAGGCGATGACGCCGCTTCCGAGAACGATCAGGGATCGTGGCAGATACGGCAGGCTGAGGATCGAATCGCTGTCGACGATGTGTTCGTGGTCGACCTGGATCGCCGCGACGTGACGCGGCCGGGAGCCCGTGGCGAGCACGATGCGGTGCGCATGCAGCACCGTGCGGCTTCCGTCCAAACGCTGCACTTCGACGCGATTGGCATCGAGCAGCGCGCCACGGCCGCGGATCAGCTCCACCTGATTTCGCGCGAGCTGGGCCTGCAGATATCGATCCTGGGCGCCGATCACCGCATCGACGCCGTCGAGCAACGCGGACAGCGGGGCATCTCCCGACAACTCGACCGCGAGCGACGAGGCGTGTCCGTGCATCCGCCGATAACGCAGCGCCTGCTCGCGCAGCGCCTTGCTCGGGATGGTCCCCGACAACAGGCAGGAGCCCCCGACCTTGAGCTCGGGCTCGATCACCGCCGCGTGAAATCCCGACTTGGAGGCCTGGATCGCGGCCTTCTGGCCGGCGGGGCCGGACCCGAGGCAGATCAAGTCGAACCGGTCGCGCGCCACGGAATTAAAGCCCCGCGAGGCTGCGCACGTGATCGCGCTTCTCGAGCAGTGCGCGCCGATCGTCGGGGAATACGCCGAGATGCTCGAAGACCGGGCTGTCGATCACCAGATCTTCGCCGAGCAATTGCGGGTGCAGCGTATGCGCGGCGAGAAGATTCGCCGCGTTCACGGTGCCGGCGAGGTCGGAGTGCGGGGAATCGCGGTAGTTGCGCCAACCGCTCGCCCCGCTTTGCACATCTTCGGGCAGCCGCCAGTTGTCCATCAACAGTCGTCCGAACGCGGGCTCGAATTCCGCCACCAGGTCGGCGAAGGTGCGCGCATCCATGACCGTGCGTTGCGCCGCCTCGAATTGGGACAGAATTTTCAACGCCAGTGCGGCGCCGGTGCGATGCATCAGCGCGGCGAGAAAGGCGCTTTCCACATGCTTGCGGCGCTGGCGGGCGATCTCCTTGGCCCACAGCCCCGCGAGCCACGCCTCGCGCCACAGGTCCTCGGACTCGGGCTCATGACCGGGGGCGTTGAATACCTCGCCGCGCAACATCACCGCGGTCGCAATGTTGCGGACCTCGGCGACTCCGAGCCAGGAGACCGCCTGCTGCAACGATACGACGGCGGCGCGCGGGCGCAGCGCCGGGGAATTCGCCACCCGCATGATCTCCCCGGCCAACGAGGGGTCGGACTGGATCAGCTTGGCGAGCTGCGCGGCATCGGTGGCGTGCTGGGCGGTGAGCTGGGCGAGCTCGGCGCAAACGCGCGGCAACGGCGCTATGGACTGCGGTGAGGCCAGCGAATCCGTGAGATGGGTTCGCGCGCTCTGACTATGCAGCGACGACAACGCGACGACCGGATCGACACTCACTGACATACCTCATGCACGACAGTCCAACACTAGACATCGGCCGGGATCGCCGATGCTTGAGCCCTGCGGCGGGCTCCCGTGCTCGGATTATGTCAACCGGGCGAAAAGGCCCGATCCAGTGCCTGCGACAAATCGGCGATCAGATCCTCGGCATCCTCGATCCCGATCGACAGGCGCACGGTGCCCCGGTCGATCAGGGACACGGCCCGTTGCGCGGGGGTGTATTCCTGACCACCCAGCAGTGCCGGGGGCACCACCAGCGATTCGGTCGATCCGAGACTCGCCGCGATCGAAAAGAACTTAAGCGCCTCCGCGAAGCGGCTGCCCTCCTTGCCGCCGCCCTCGAGCTCGAGACTCACCACCGTTCCGAAGTCCTGCATCTGGCGTTTGGCGAGCTCGTGCTGCGGGTGGGATTCGAGGCCGGGATAGAACACCCGCTTGACGCGCGGGTGGCCCGCCAGAAAGCGGCTCACCGCCATGGCATTGGCGCACTGCCGCTCGTAACGCAGGAAATAGGTGCGCATCCCGCGCTGGATCAAGAACGCGGCATGCGGGTCGAGCGTCGGGCCGAGCGAGACGATGTCCTTGCGCATGCCCTTGATCAGTTTCCGGCTGGCGATGATCGCTCCGCCCATCACATCTCCGTGTCCGGAGGCGTACTTGGTCAGGCTGTGGAGAAAGATGTCGATATCGAAGCTGCCGTGGTTGTGAAAGCCCGCGAACGTATTGTCCATGACCGTGAGGCAACCCGAGCGGCGCGCATGCAGGGTCAGATGCTCGATGTCCGCGATCTTGGTCACCGGATTCGTGGGGCTCTCGAACAAGACCAGCCGGGTTTGCGTCTCACCGAGCACACGCTCGATGCCCGGTCGATCCTCGATCGACAAAAGATCATGGGTGACGCCATACCTCGCAAGGACATGCTGCACGAGATAGCGGGTCGGCCCGTAGGACTCGATGAAACCGAGGATATGGTCGCCCTGTTTGCACAGCGCCAGCGCTGCCGAGGCGATGGTCGCGACGCCCGACCCGACCAGCAGACAATCCTCCCGTCCCTGCAGCTCTGCGAGGGTCAATTCGAGCTGCCGCAAGGTCGGATTCGAGGTGCGCGAATAATAGAACCCCGCGCGCTCTCCCTTGAGATAGCGCAGGGTTTCCTCGGTGTCGTCGAACGAAAACTTGACCGACTGGTAGATCGGCGCCACCAGCGGCCGGTTGTCCGGCGGCAGCTCGGCCTCTGGCGGGTGGTTGACGAAGGTGTTGTTTTTCATGCGGCAACGATAGTCCAGGGACCCGCGCTTTGAAAGCGCAGTCCCGGCGCATCCCGCGCGAGCCTGGGCGGGCCGCGGCCATTGCGGTTAACATCAGCGGCTGATGTTAACCGCCGCCACCGAACGCCTCGAGCCCGCACCGCGACTGGATCGCCCCGTCACGCGCCTGCGGGAGATCCCGTACAACTACACCTCGCTGTCGGACCGCGAAATCGTCATCCGCCTGCTCGGCGAGAAGGCTTGGACACTGCTCGACGAGCTGCGCGGCGAACGGCGCACCGGCCGTTCGGCGCGCATGCTGTACGAAGTACTGGGAGACATCTGGGTCGTCGACCGCAATCCCTTCCTCGAGGACGACCTGATTCAGAACCCCAAACGCCGCGGCCAGCTGATCGAGGCCTTGCACCATCGCCTGCGCGAGGTCGAGAAGCGCAGCGACCCGGCCGATGGTGCGCGCGGCGACAAGGTATTGCAGCTGCTCGCGGCCGCCCGTGAAGCCGTCGGGCGCTTCGAGCGGCGCTTCCCGGAGATTTCCGCGCTGCGCAGACGGGCCCGGCGCTCGTTGGCGAGGCATACGCGGGCGGACAACGTGCATTTCGATGCCTATGCTCGGGTGGCGCATGTGACGGATGCGACCGATTGGCGGGTCGATCTGCCGTTCGTGGTGCTCACCCCGGACACGGAGGGCGAGATCCCGTGGCTGGTGCGCGATTGCGCCGAGCTCGGCCTCAGCGTGATTCCGCGCGGCGGCGGCACCGGCTACACCGGCGGCGCCGTGCCGCTCACGCCGTGGTCCGCGGTCATCAACACCGAGAAGCTCGACCGCCTGGGCGCCATCGAGCAAACGCCGCTGCCCGGCACCGATCTCTCGAGCGCGACGATTCTGGCCGGAGCCGGCGTCGTCACGCGGCGCGTCAGCGAGGCGGCCGAACGCAACGATCTGGTGTTCGCGGTCGACCCGACATCGGCCGACGCCTCCTGCATCGGCGGGAACATTGCAATGAATGCCGGTGGAAAGAAAGCCGTGTTGTGGGGAACGGCCGTCGACAATCTGGCCTGGTGGCGCATGGTCGACCCGCAGGGCAACTGGCTCGAGGTGAGCCGCTTGAATCACAACCTCGGCAGGATTCATGAAACGCCGGTCGCAAGCTTCGAGCTCGTCTGGAAGGACGGGCGGTCGCCTGCCGACACGGCCGCAACGCTGCGCACCGAGCGCCTCGCCATCGAGGGGGCGCGGTTTCGAAAGATCGGGCTCGGCAAGGACGTGACGGACAAGTTCCTCGGCGGATTGCCGGGCGTCCAAAAGGAGGGATGCGACGGCGTGATCACCTCGGCGCGCTGGGTGCTGCACCGCATGCCCCGGCACGTCAGGACCGTTTGCCTGGAGTTTTTTGGCCAGGCGCGCGATGCCATCCCGGCGATCGTGGAGATCAAGCGCTACCTCGACACGCATGGCAAGGCGGCCGGGGCGATCCTCGCGGGGCTCGAGCACATGGACGAACGCTATCTCAAGGCGGTCGGCTACAGCACGAAGTCCAAGCGCGAGTCGCTGCCGAAGCTCATCCTGCTCGCCGACATCGTCGGAGACTCGGATGCCGCCGTCGCGGGCGCCGCATCGGACATCGTCCGCCTCGCCAACGCGCGCTCCGGCGAGGGCTTCATCGCCGTCAGTGCCGCGGCCCGCCACAAATTCTGGCTCGATCGGGCGAAGACCGCGGCCATCGCGAAGCATACCAACGCGTTCAAGATCAACGAGGACGTGGTCATTCCGCTGGAACGTCTGGGCGAGTACACCGACGCCATCGAGCGCATCAACATCGAGCTGTCGATCCGCAACAAGCTCGAGCTCGTCGACGGTCTCGAGCGCCATTTTTCGGACGCCGCCGCTGCGAACGGGCTCGCGGACCGGCGCAACGAGGCCCTCGAGCTCTTGGGAAAAGTGCGCTCGCGCTGGCGCTACCTGCTCGACTCCATGGATGGGGCGGCACCGCAAGGCCTCTCGGGCTCGGTGTTCGAGCGCCTGCAGGACCGCAGCATCCGCGTCAGCTGGAAAACAGAGCTGCGCGCCGAGCTCGAGCACCTGTTCGTCGGGGAATCGCGCGCCCCGATGCTGGCCGAATGCGACGCGCTGCACCGAGAGGTCCTCAAGGGACGGGTGTTCGTCGCCCTGCACATGCACGCGGGCGACGGCAACGTGCACACCAACATTCCAGTGAACTCGGACAATTACGCGATGCTGCAGACCGCCAATCAGGCGGTTGCACGCATCATGCAAATCGCGCGCGCGTTGAACGGCGTGATCTCCGGCGAGCACGGCATCGGAATCACCAAGCTCGAGCATTTGACGGACGCGGAACTCGCCGATTTTCGCGGCTACAAGGCGCGCGTAGATCCCGAGGGCCGATTCAACCAGCACAAGCTGATGCCGGGAAGCGACCTGCGGCGCGCCTACACGCCGAGTTTCGGGCTCATGAATCACGAATCGCTGATCATGCAGCAGTCGGACATCAGTTCGATCTCCGACGCCATCAAGGACTGCCTGCGCTGCGGGAAGTGCAAGCCGGTATGCTCGACTCACGTGCCCCGCGCCAACCTCTTGTACTCTCCGCGCGACAAGATTCTGGCCACATCGCTGTTGATCGAGGCGTTTCTCTACGAGGAACAGACCCGGCGCGGCGTCTCGATCGAGCACTGGGACGAGCTCGCGGACGTGGCCGATCATTGCACCGTCTGCCATCGCTGCCTGTCGCCCTGCCCGGTGGGGATCGATTTCGGCGACGTGTCGATGATGCTGCGCGACTGGCTGCGGCGCATGGGAAAGAAGCGGTTCAATCCGGGAACCGCCGCGTCGATGTTCTTCCTGAACGCCACGAACCCGCAGACCATCAAGCTCGCCCGCAAGGTGATGATCGACTGGGGCTACAAGGCGCAGCGGCTGGCGAACCGGGCGCTCGCGACCCTCGCCGCAGCGCAAACCAAGCGTCCGCCCGCGACCACCGGCACGCCGCAGATGCGGGAACAGGTGATCCACTTCGTGAACAAGCGCATGCCGGGGGGCTTGCCGAAGCGCACGGCGCGGGCGCTGCTCGACATCGAGGACAAGAATTACGTTCCCATCATCCGTGACCCGCAGCGCACGAGCAGCGACTCGGAAGCGGTGTTCTACTTCCCGGGCTGCGGCTCGGAGCGGCTGTTCTCCCAGGTCGGGCTCGCCACCCAGGCCATGCTGTGGCACGTCGGCGTCCAGACCGTGCTGCCGCCGGGCTATCTGTGCTGCGGCTACCCGCAGCGCGGCGCGGGCGAGTTCGACAAGGCGCAGAAGATCATCACCGACAACCGCGTGCTGTTTCATCGCGTGGCGAACACGCTCAATTATCTCGACATCAAGACGGTGATCGTGAGCTGCGGAACCTGCTTCGATCAGCTGCAGGGCTACCAGTTCGACCAGATCTTTCCGGGCTGCAGGATCCTCGACATCCATGAATACCTGATGGAGAAGGGCGTACAGCTCACCAATGTCACCGGGGTGCGCTACATGTATCACGACCCCTGTCATTCGCCGATGAAGAAGCACGACCCGCTCACCGTCGTGAACACGCTCATGAACGCCGCCCAGAACGGACGCATCGAGTTGAACGATCGATGCTGCGGCGAATCAGGGACGCTGGCGATCAGCCGGCCCGACGTGTCGACGCAGGTGCGCTTTCGCAAGGAACAGGAGGTGCGCGCGGGCGCTCAGGAGATACGTTCGGCGGGCCATCGCGGTGAGGTCAAGATGCTCACCTCCTGCCCATCCTGCCTGCAGGGATTGAAGCGCTTCAACGACGATGCCAATCTGGACGCGGACTACATCGTGGTCGAGATTGCGAAAAATCTTCTGGGTCCCGACTGGCTGCCGGCCTACGTGAGCCGGGCGAACACCGGCGGCATCGAGCGCGTCCTCGTCTGAATTGCCTCGCAGCCCCGTCGCGGGCGGGCGAGGCGACCGGCTAGCCGCCGAGCACCGCCGATTTTCTCCGGGCCAGCGCCCTCCACAATCCCAGGACGCCCAATCCCGCCAGCGTAAGCTCATCGAGGGCGCCGCCACCTCCGGTGTTCTTCGACTCCGTCACCGTCAGATTCACCGTGGTGGTTGGCGATTTCCCGGCCGCATTCGTGCAATACAGCGTGTAGGTGAAGGTGCCTAGCGTGACGGGAGTCACCGTGTTCTGGCCCGAGGCCCCCAGCACGCCCGTCCAGCCCGACGCGATTGCGTTCGTGCTGCCGCCCGCCGTGCAGGAGGTGGCGTTGGAGGAACTCCAGCTGATGGTGGTCGTCGTGTCGGCCGGAATGGATGCAGACCCCAGCGTCAGCGTAGGCGCGGCGGGTATCACCAGATTCGGCGTCGCAGTCAACGTGACGTTGGCGGCCGCCGACGGGCCGCCGAGGTTGCTGCACGTGAGCGTGTACGTCTGCGGACCCACGGCCGTCGGAGTGATCGTCTCGCTGCCGCTCGCGGCCAGCGCCCCGCTCCACGCGCCGGACGCCGTGCAGCCGGTCGCGCCCGTCGAGGACCACGCGAGCGTGGTCGAGCTGCCGACCGTGACCGAAGGGGAGCCAAGCGTCAGGGTGGGCGTCGCCGGCGGCGTCCCCGAAGTGACCGGGAGAATCGCGGAGCTGGAGGCGGACGTGCCGACGGAGTTGGCACAGGTCAGCGTATAGGTTTGCGTGCCCGCCGCGGTGGGCGTCAGGATCAGGCTGCCGCTGGGCGCCTGTGGGCCGCTCCAGTTGACCGAGGTGCCGCTGCCGCTTGCGGATGCGGTGCAGCCGGTGGCGGACGCGGAGGTCCAGGTGAGCGTCGCGGTCAAACCCAGCGCGATCGAGGGCACGGACAGCGACAGCGTCGGGATCACCAGCGCGGTATCGGCTCGGATGAAGCCGTAACCGGAACTGAAGTTCGGGCTCGATGTGCTCATCGGCAGAGCGCTCGAACGCAGCGACTGATAGACCGCTGACGGGGTCGACGCGCTGTTCGCCTGCAGCATGAGGGCGGCGATTCCGGCCGCATGGGGCGTGGCGGCTGAGGTGCCGAAGAAATTCGGGTATGCAGGATTGTACTCATTCTGGCATTGGCTGATCGAGGTGCTCAGCATTCCGGTCGAGGGGAACGGTGGACTGTCAGAGGCCAACGTGAATCCGAGGAACGTGTTGTTGACGCCGTCGGGTCCGACGAAATCCGGCTTTTGGCGCACGAGGGGAGTCGCCAGCCGCGTCCCCGACGTGTCGAACAGAATGGGTGCGCCACCCTGCGACGAGAACGGTTCCAATGCTGCCGGCGTGGTTCCGCAAGCTGGAGTCTGGAAATAGAACGCGGCTCCCACCGCCGCGGCGCCTGCGGCGCCCGGATGCCCCTGTAGGGTGGCGCTGTGGGTGGCGAACTGATTGATCGAGCTGCCGAGGCCGTCGTCTTCGACGGAAACGATGATGCGGCCGGGGACGATCGTGCCGAGCGAATTAGCGGCCAGACCCACGGTGATATTCAGATTTTGCACCGAGGTACTCGCGGTGGCAGTCGCCGGGTTGCCGATGATCATGATCTGATAGGGATCGGAAGGACTGGAACCAACGGAGTTCGGCCCCGTGCAGCTCGCGGTATTGCCGTCGTAATCGGTGATCGAGACGGCACCCGTTCCGCCGGTAACGCAAAGATCGATGCTGCTGGTCGCGCCGCCGCTCGAGGGAGCGCCGGTGACATAGGGCTGATCCCATTCAACCACCACGGCGATGAAATCCCCCGGGGGAATGGCGGGGACGGTGATCGGGAGCGATGTCGTATTGGTCGCGCCCGTGCGGTCGAAATTGAGCAGATGCTCGCCCGCATTCGGTCCGCTGCTCGACACCGCCGTAAAGCTCGGCGCGGTGTTCTGGTACGACAAATCGCTGTTGTTGCCGGCGGCCGAAAAATAAGCCACGCCTTGCGCTTCGACCGCATCGACCGCCTGCGCGAGCAGGCCATCCTGAAAGAACGGCTCGTCAAAATACCCCACGTCGTCGGCGATGACTTTCGCGCCGGCGGCGGCCAGCTTGCCGATGCCGCTGGCGAAATCAGCTTCGCTGTTCTCCGCCGTGTAGAACGCCAGCCCGGCACCCGGCGCCACCGCGTGGACGATCTGCAGCATCGCCCGGCCTTCATCCGAGAATGGCGGATAAGTCGAATCCTGCGGCGAAGGCGCTGGCGCGTAATAGCTCAGGCACGACGCCTCCTCGAGGACATCGACACCCGACGGCAGAGCGCCGCTCGATACGTCAGTGGCGTAATCGGCGGTGAAGCCGTTGTAGGCGTATCCCTCGTTGCCCGACACTGGGACGCCGCTTCCGGGTGCGGCATACACCGAATAACAATCGAAACTGTCCGAGAGCACGCCGACCGTGACACCCGTCCCCAGAAGCGTCGGATAGTTCGTGCGCACCACCGAGCTGCGCTGCGCGAAATCGCCCTGCGAGGCCACCGCGCCGGCTCTGCGGCGCGACATCGCGGCACGGATGGATGCAACTTCGCCGCGCGCAACCGCGGCCCCGAGCTGGTTGACCGGGAAGAGTCCCCCGACATCGTTCGAATACACCGCCGGCTTTTGCAGGCCGAGTGCCACCAAGGAAGCTTCCAATGCTCGCGGATCGCCGAGGGTAGTCGCGTCGATCGCAACGTATGCGACACCACCCGCCGACAGCTGCGCAAAGCGAGCGGCGGGGCTCAGCGAGCGCAGGTCGGCGAGCAATTGCGCGGGTCGGGCGAGACTGGCATGCCGCGACAGATCGGCGAGCACGGAGTCCATCTTGGCCGTGCTCCCGTTCTGCCGCTGCGCCGCGCTGCGGGTTCCAATGGCATAAAGCCTCGCGGTGCCCGGAGTCGCCTGGTGGTGCAGATTGACCAGTCGCGCCGGTGCGACATCCGAGGACGCCGCCACAGCCGCGAACACCGCGGACGCGCCAATTGCAAAGAAACGTAAATTCATCCCGATCTCCCACAGGTGCGCCGATTTTCGCGCTCGATACAACAGCTCAGACTGACGCGCGCCGGAAAAGTTTGGCGCCCGCCCGACTATGATCCCAGATCGGAGCGATTCCCGCCTCGCTAATCGGCGGCCGCGACGCGGGCGGGCCTCGCGGCTGCGTCCGTCTTCACCGTTATGCGACGGCCTTCCCGATTTTTTCGGCGCGGGCCATCCACAGGCTCACCCCCACGATCATCATCGTGACCACCGCGATGGTGATGGTCGCGAGCACGTTGATCTCCGGGCTCACGCCCAGGCGAACTTTCGAGAACACCACCATCGGCAGCGTGCTCGAGCCGGGCCCCGAGGTGAAGCTCGAGATCACGAGGTCATCCCAGGACAGCGTGAAGGCCAGCAGCCAGCCCGACAGGATGGCCGGAAAAATGATCGGCAGCGTGATCAGGAAGAACACTTTGACCGGGCGGCAGCCGAGATCCATCGCCGCCTCCTCGAGCGCGGTGTCGAAGGTCGCCATGCGCGACTGCACCACGACGGTGACGTATGCCATCGAAAAGGTCATGTGCCCGATGGTCATGGTCGTGATGCCGCGGCCGGCCGGCCATCCGATTCCCTGCTCCAGCGCGACGAACAGCAGAAGCAGCGACAGGCCGGTGATCACCTCCGGCATCACCAGGGGCGCGGTGGTCATGGCGTTGAGCGTGAACCGTCCCCGAAACTGCGAGAACCGCGCGAGGCCGAATCCCGCCAGAGTTCCGAGGATCACGGCGCCCGAGGCATTCATGACCGCGACTTTCAGCGAGATCCACGCAGCGTCCAAGATCTCCTCGTTGTGCAGGAGCGCCGCGTACCACTTCAACGTGGGCGAATTCGCCGAGTCCCACACCGTGACCAGTTTGGACGCGTTGAAGGAGAACACCACCATCGACAGGATCGGGACGTAAAGGAACGCGAATCCGAAGGCGAGGCATGTAAGGATGAAAAACGAGCGTCGGTGGTTCATCGCGTGCCCGCCGACTCGCGCGCCTGGACGCTTTGATACCACATCATGAAGGGCACCAGCAGTATCAGCAGAAGGATCGCGACGGCGCTCGCCACCGGCCACGCGCGGTTCGAGAAGAACTCATCCCACAGCACGCGCCCGATCATCAACGCATTCGGTCCGCCGAGCAGCGCCGGAATCACGAACTCCCCCACCGCCGGAATGAACACCAGCATCGACCCCGCGAGGACCCCGTTTCGCGACAGGGGCAGCGTGATCTTGTAGAACGCCTGCCACGGGCGGCACCCCAGATCCTCCGCCGCCTCGAGCAGCTGCCAGTCCATCTTTTCCAGATTCGCGTACAGCGGCAGGATCAGGAAAGGCAGGTACGAGTAGACGATGCCCACGTACATGGCGAACGGCGTGTACAGCATGGTGATGGGCTCGTGGATCACGCCCAGCCAGATGAGCACGTTGTTGATGACCCCGTTGGCCTTGAGCAATCCGATCCAGGCGTACACGCGCAACAGCAGCGACGTCCAGAACGGCAGCACCACGAGCAGCAGCAGGATGTTGCGGGTGGTGGGAGTGGAGCGCGCAATGCCGTAGGCAATGGGATAGCCGATGAGCAGGCACAGGATCGTCGAGATGAATGCGACCTTGATCGAGTTCAGGAAGGCGCTGATGTACAGCGAATCCGTGAACAGAAACGCGTAGTTGTTGAAGTTGATCCTGATCGCGAGCGCGTTCTGGCCGACCCAGTCGATCAGCGGCTTGTAGGGGGGAATCGCGAGATCCACGTCGGAGAAGGAAATCTTCAGCACGATCACGAACGGCACGACGAAGAACAGCACGAGCCACAGATACGGCAGCGCCACCACCAGCCCGCGGCCCGAAATCCCCATCCTGCCGTATGGGTTCCTGCGTCTCATCGAATCATCGGGTCACGACCACCGGGCTCGAGGAATCCCAGGTCAAATACACCTGCTGATCCCAGGTGATCGACTCCGCGTGGCGCGAGGTGTTCGGCTGCGTCACCCGCACCACCTTGCCGGTGGGGAGCTTGACCAGGTAAATCGACAGATCGCCGAGGTATGCGATGTCCTGCACGATGCCGCGAACCAGGTTGTCCGTGGCCTGGCCGCTGCCGCCCGTGTCGACCTCCGGTTGCGAGGTGGACATGAAGATCTTTTCGGGCCGCACCGCCGCCCATACCACCGCCTCGGGGGCCGCGCTGATGCCGTGGCTCACGTAGAGGGTGCCGCCGAGCTCCTCCGAACCGATGCGCACGTATTCGGGCTCGTCCTCGAGGAGCTTTCCTTCGAAAATGTTCACCGAGCCCACGAAATCGGCGACGAATTTCGACGATGGGAATTCGTAGATCTCCGACGGCGTACCGGCCTGGACGATCTCCCCATGATCCATGACGCCGATCCGGCTCGCGAGCGTCATGGCCTCCTCCTGATCGTGGGTGACGACCAGGAAGGTCACCCCGAGCTTGTCCTGCAGGCCGATCAGCTCGAACTGCGTGTGCTCGCGCAGTTTCTTGTCCAGGGCGCCCAATGGCTCGTCGAGCAGCAGCAGCTTCGGGCGTTTCACCAGCGAGCGGGCTAGCGCGACCCGTTGCTTCTGTCCGCCGGACAGCTGGTGCGGCTTGCGCTTGCCGAAACCGCCGAGCTTGACGAGCTCGAGCATCGTGGCGACGCGCTCGACGATCTGCGCCTTGGGAACGCCGTCCTGCTTCAGGCCGAAGGCGACGTTTTGTTCGACGTTCATGTGCGGAAACAGCGCATACGACTGGAACATCATGTTCACGGGCCGCTCGTAAGGAGGCACGCCGGTCATGTCCTCGCCGTCGATGAGAATGCGCCCGGAGGTCGGCGTCTCGAATCCGCCGAGCATCCGCAGCAGCGTCGTCTTGCCGCATCCGGAGGCGCCGAGAAGGCAGAAGATCTCACCCTTGTAGATCTTCAGGCTCACATCGTCGACAGCCTTGAAGTCGCCGAAGGACTTCGTGACGCGCTCGATCTCCACGTAAGGACGGGCCGAGGGATCCCGCCATGGGGCGGCCTTGACAGCTTCGCCGGAATTGGCCATCGATTATTGTCCCGTCTTGAACTTCTGCCAGAGACGTGTGATGGCGCGCGTCTGATCGGGCGAGTCCGCGAGCTGCACGGCCAGCTTTTGGCGCAGCTCCGGCGGCGGATAGATGGCCGGATCGCTCTTCACGGAATCGAGCACATAGGGAGCGGAGGCGGCATTCGCGTTCGCGAAGCGCTTGAAGTTGGTGATGTCGGCCGTGACCTTGGGCTCCATGATGTAGTTGAGGTAGGCATAGGCCGCGTCCGGATGCGGCGCATCCTTCGGGATCGCCAGCATGTCGAACCAGAGGATGGAGCCTTCCTTCGGCACGATGTACTTCACATCGACGCCCTTGTTGGCGTCCCGGGCGCGGTCGCGCGCCTGCAGGATGTCGCCGTTGTAGCCGACGGCGACGCACAGGTCACCGTTCGCCAGCGCCTCGATGTACTCCGAGGAATTGATGTTGCGGATGTAGGGACGGATCTTGAGTAGTGTCTCCTCGGCGGCCGCGGCATCCTCCGGCTTCTGCGAGTTCGGGTCGCGCCCCAGGTAGCTCAGCACCACCCGCAGCATCTCCGCCGGCGAATCCAGCACGCTGATCCCGCACTTCGCGATTTTCGACGCCACGGCCGGATCGAACACCAGCCGCCAGCTGTCGAGCGGGGCATCCGGCAGGAGTTGCCTCACCATTTTCTCGTTGTAGCCGATGCCGTTGGTGCCCCACATGTAGATGACGCCGTGCGCGTTGCCGGGATCGTGCTGGGCCACACGCTCCATCAGCTGGGGATCCATGTTCTTGAGGTTCGGGAGCTTCGATTTGTCGAGCGTGAGGTAGACACCTGCCTTGATCTGCCGCTCGAAGTAGGAGGCGGTGGGCACGACCACGTCGAAGCCGCTCGAGCCGGCCAGGAGCTTCGTCTCGAGCGTTTCGTTGGCGTCGAAATAGGAGACGTTGACCTTGATGCCCGTCTGTTTTTCGAAGTCCGGCAGCGTGTTCTGCGCGAGGTAGTCGGACCAGATGTAGAGATTGAGCACTTTCCCCGAATTCGCGGCGCCGGCGGCGGCTCGATCGGCCGACCCGCCGTTCTCTGCGCTGCTTGCCGGGCCCTTGGACCCTCCGCATGCCGTCAACAAAGAGAAAATCCCGAGCGCCAGTACTGCAGCCGCACGCCTAGACACCGCCGCTCTCCTCATTAACCGCATCCCCACGAGTTTGTTGCGAGGCGCTAGTTATATCTCAGCCGGGGGCCGGGGGACAGAGCCGGACCGCCGATTGTCATCGGGATCCGGCGCAAGCGCCCGCGGATCAGACGTTCAGCAACAAATGTTCGCGTTCCCAGGAGCTGATCACCTGAGCGAAAGTCTCGTACTCCGCTTCCTTGACGGCGGTATAGGCGAGCACGAAGCGGTCGCCGAACAGGTCCACCAGCGGCTTCGACTCGCGCAGCAGGCGCAGGGCTTCCGCGAGCGTGCGCGGCAGGGCGATGGCGAGATCGTACGCGCTGCCCGCGATCGGCTCGGAGGGCTTCAACCCCTCCACCATGCCGAGATAGCCGCAGGCGAGCGAGGCGGCTATCGCCAGGTAGGGGTTGGCGTCGGCGCCGCCGACCCGGTTCTCCACGCGCCGCGCGTCGGGTCCGGACATCGGCACGCGCAGGCCGGCGGTCCGGTTGTCGTATCCCCAATGCACGTTGATGGGCGCCGAGGAGTAACGGCTGATGCGCCGGTAGCTGTTCACGTTCGGCGCGAACAGCGACATCGCACCGGGCAGATACTTCTGAAGCCCCGCGATATGCCCGAAGAACAGCGGCGAGGGCGTGCCGTCCGCATTGCTGAAGATGTTGCGCCGGGTCCTGGTGTCGACGATGCTCTGGTGCAGGTGCATGGCGCTGCCCGGCTCCTTGGCCATGGGTTTCGCCATGAAGGTCGCATACATCTTGTGCCGCAGGGCCGCCTCGCGCGCGGTGCGTTTGAACAGGAACGCCTGGTCGGCCAGGCTCATCGGGTAGCCGTGCAGCAGATTGATTTCCATCTGCGCGGCGCCCGCCTCGTGGATCAGGGTGTCGATCTCGATATCCTGCGCCTCGCAGAACGAATACATGTCGTCGAACAGCGGATCGAACTCGTTGACCGCGGCGATGCTATACGCCTGGCGGCCGATTTCCGGGCGTCCGGAGCGGCCTACCGGGGGTTTCAAGGGATAGTCGGAGTCGACGTTCGGCTCGACCAGGAAGAACTCCAGCTCGGGCGCAACCACGGGCTCCCAGCCGTGCGCCTCGTACAGCTCGAGCACCCGCCGCAGCACGTAGCGCGGGGACATGGTGACGGGGCGTCCGTCGCCATAGAAGCAATCGTGAATCACCTGCGCGGTGGGCTCCGCCGCCCAGGGCACCACCCGCACCGTTTTGGGGTCCGCCTTCAGCACGATGTCGATGTCGGAGGGGTTCATCGCGCTTTGATCGTCCGGATAGTCGCCGGTGACCGTCTGCAGGAATATCGCCTCGGGGAGCCGCATGCCCTCCTCTTCCGCAAATTTCTCCGCCGGCATCAGCTTGCCGCGCGCGACGCCCGCCATGTCCGGGATGATCGCCTCGACTTCCGAAATACCGTGTTCCTTCAAAAACTGCTGAATCGTGCTGGCCATAACTCACCTTGTACCTGCAGCGCGCCTCCGGGCGGCTTCGCCGAAGGCCTCGAACAACGCGCTGGAAAACGGATTCGTCTCGAACTGCCATTCAGGATGCCATTGCAGGCCCAGCGCGAAACTCTTCGAATCGGCCGCCCGGAAGGCCTCGATGACGCCATCCGGAGCGCGAGCTTCCACGGCAAGTCCGCGGCCCAAAGTGTCGATTCCTTGCCAGTGCAACGAATTGACCTCGAGCCGGTCCTGTCCGGCGATGTTGCGCAGCATCCCTCCAGGCTCCAGGAGGACCTCGTGGGCGGGTCCGTATTGCACGTCGAGCGGCTGGGTTTCATCCTCACGGTGGTCCGAGAACCCCACCTCGTGCAAGCGTTGGTGCAGCGTACCTCCGTACGCCACGTTCATTTCTTGAAAGCCCCGACAGATCGCGAGCACCGGCAAGCCGGCGGCGATGGCTGCGGGGATCAGCGGAAGCGTCGTAGAGTCCCGACTAGGGTCATGTAGCGTTCCCGGCGCGCTGGCCGGGCCTCCATAGTGATGAGGTTCGACATTCGAGGGGCTGCCCGTGAACAAGATCCCATCGCAAGCCCCGACCAGCTGAGCCAAATCCAGCGTGGGCGTAAGGGACGGCACCAGCAGCGGCAATGCGCGAGCGCCACTGGCGATGGCGTCGATGTACTTCTCGCCGACCATGTGGAAATGGTGTTTTCCACAAAGCCTGCGATCGGCAGGAATTCCGATGACGGGCAACCGAGACATGTTTAATAAATTAAACGCCTAGGTAGATAGCTAGGCTTTATCAGCAGGGTTATTACACCATACCCGCGGCACCTCGTCCCCACAGGCCGCTGAAAATAAGCCAAGATTTAGGCATTTCCGAGACTTAGCGGCGATTGCTGCAGTGTGTCATTGTTGCGTTGGGGGCAATTTAGCGGGTAGGCTCACAGGCGTCATAAGCTGTCAATAGCCATAAAATCTTAAACACTTCTGGGTCTGAGCCATCCCCTTGCGCCTGAGTCTTCCCGCCGCTCCGTCTTATTACAACGCCTCGAGCCCCTCGAGCCGTGAGCCCGCGCGGCCGCCGCTCGTGGGTACCCTGGAGGCGGATGTCGCCGTGGTCGGTGGCGGCCTGGCCGGGTGCTCGGCGGCGCTGCATCTGGCAGGGCGCGGGTTCAAGGTCGCCCTGCTCGAGGCGAATTGCGTCGGCTACGGCGCATCCGGCCGCAGCGGCGGCCAGACCATCTTCGGGCTCGCGACCAGCCAGAAGGCGCTCGCGGCGCAGGTCGGCCGCGAGGACGCCCGGCGACTGTTCGAGATGTCGATCGAGGCGCTCGATCTCACGCAGGCCATGATTCGTGAGCACGGGATCGAGTGCGACTACCGCCCCAATCATGTGCACGTCGCGACCAAACCGCGGCATCTCGACGAGCTCGCCGAATGGTTCGACGAACTGCGCGATGAGTACGCGTACGAATCGGTGCACCTGCTGGATCGCGAGGCGTTGCAGGCTCACGTGCGCAGTGACCGCTATCTCGGCGGCCTGTTGGATACGCGCAGCGGGCATCTGCACCCGCTGAAATTCACCCAGGGCCTGGCGCGCGCCGCTGAGGCGGCCGGCGCGCTCCTCTTCGAACAGACCGAGGCGCTGCACTATGAGGACGGTGCCGGGGTGATCGTGCGCACCCCGCGCGGCGAGGTGCGCTGCCGGCAGCTCGTGCTCTGCGGCAACGCTTATCTCGGCTCGCTCGCGCCGGCGCTCGCCCGTCGGATTCTCGGGGTGGGCACCTACATCATCGCCACCCGGCCGCTCGAGGCGGAGCAGACAAGCTCCTTGTTGCCGAGCGCTGCCGCCGTCGCCGACGTCAACTGGATCCTGGATTATTTCCGCCCGTCGGCCGATCGCCGGATTCTGTTCGGCGGGCGGGTGAGCTACAGCGCCTTTCAACCGCCGCATCTGGCCGAATCCATGCGCCGGCGCATGGTGCGCATTTTCCCGGAGCTCTCCGCGGTCGAGGTCGAATACGCCTGGGGAGGATATCTCGACATCACCCGGAGCCGGGCGCCGGACTTCGGCCGTCTGTCGCCGAACGTGTACTACCTGCAGGGATTCTCGGGCCACGGCATGTCCCTCACGGTGCTCGCGGGCCGGCTCGCGGCCGAGGCGGTGGCAGGGACGGCGGAGCGATTCGATGTGTTCGCGCGGCTGCCGCATCGAGATTTTCCCGGCGGGCCGCTGCTGCGCCGGCCCTCGCTGGTGCTCGCCATGCTGTACTACCGGCTCAAGGACTTGCTGTAGTCCTGTCCACCTCGAGAATCGCCTCGAGCAGCACGTCCGCGCCGGCCGCCAGGGCATCGGCCGTCGCCCATTCTTCCGGTGTATGGCTGCGCCCATCCTTGCAAGGGATGAACACCATGGCGGCGGGCGCGACTTGGGAAATGAACGCCATGTCGTGCCCCGCGCCGCTCGCCAGGGATCTCGCGCGCAGGCCCAGTCGTTTCGCGCTCTCGGCGAGCACCGTCTGCAGACGCGGATCGCAGGCGGCGGGTCGAGTGTCCGACAGGCACGCAAGCTTCGAGCGCTCGACGTTGGCGGCGCGCGCCGCCGATGCGCTTTCGGCATCGAGGCGCTCGCGAAACTCATCCATCAAGCGCCGATCCTCGCTGCGCGCATCGATGACGATCCGCGCGCTCCTCGCAATCACGTTGCTGCCGCCGGGCAGCGCTTCGATGATGCCGACGGTCGCAACGAAATGCCCGCGGCCCGAGTTCGCGAGCTGAAGAGCGGTCTCCCGCACCCACCCCACCATGTGCGCGGCGGCGATCAACGGGTCGCGCCGTCCCTGCATCGGCGTGGTGCCGGCATGACCTGCACTGCCCTCAAATTCAATCTCCAGCCGCGTGATGCCGACGATCGCGGTGACGACGCCGATGTCGAGGCCCTCCCGCTCGAGCACGGGGCCCTGTTCGATGTGAAGCTCAAACGCCGCGCCGATGTCGCGGCGCGGGGCCATTGGCAACCCGGCAGAGTCGCCGCCGACGCGCCCCACGGCCGCCGCCAGCGTCTCGCCTTTCGGGCTTCGCAGGCTCAATTGTTCCTCTGTCAGGCATCCGGTGATGGCGCGGCTGCCGATGCACGACAATCCGAATTCATTGGGCTCCTCGGCCAGAAAATCGATGATTTCCAGCGGGTGCTCGAGCTCGATGGCGCGCTCGCCGAGGGAGCGCGCGATGGCGATGCCGGCGATCACGCCGGCCATCCCGTCGAAACGGCCGCCGGAAGGCACCGAATCGCTATGCGATCCCACCACGATCGCCGGCCATGCGGCGTGTTTGCCGGCGCGACGCCCGAGCAGATTGCCCCCCGCATCGACGCGGGTTTGCAGGCCCGCATCCCGCATGCGCTCCGTGATCCAGGCTCGCCCCTCGTCGAACAGAGGCGAAAACGAGCGTCGCGTGTAGGGACGTTCAGGCTCGGTGATGGCGCCGAGCGCCATGAGGTCGGCCCAGAGCCGATCGGAATCGACGCGGCCCATCAGCCTCCGCCCGCGTGCGGCCGAAGGAAGCGCCCATGGCCCGCACGATTGACGATTTTCTCGCCATCGTAGGCGAGCTGTCCCCGAACGAAGGTTGCACCCACCCGGATCCGCATTTCGCGCCCGTCGAACGAGCTCCATTGCACCGCCGACAGGCTTTTGGAGGCGTCGAAGGGGAAGCGGCCGGGTTCGGCGACGACGATATCCGCATCGGCGCCGATCTCGAGCGAACCTTTGCGATCACGCAGCCCGAAATGTCGGGCGGGTCCGTCGCAGAGCATTTTCACGACCATGGTCGGCGAGATGCCGCGCTCCTCGCATCCGGTCCAGAACGCCGGCAGCAGCGTCTCGAGTCCGGGGCCGCCCGAGGAATTCTTGAAAATATTCGGGTTGGACTTGCGCTCGAGCCCCCAGGACACGTGGTCGGAGGACACAAAGGTGCAATGGCCCGCCGCGATGTGCGACCACAGCAGCTCCACCTCCGACTGCGGACGCACGGGCGGGTAGTGCTTCAGCTTGGCGCCGAGGCGCTGCATGTCCGCCTCGCCATTCAGCATCAAGTACTGCACGCAGGTCTCGATGCTGGTCTTGTGACCGAACGCCTTGTAGTTCTCGCAGAGCTCGAAGCCCCGCGACAGGGAGGCATGCACCACATGGGCCCGCGCCCCGGTGAGCGCGCCAAGCTCGAAGACGAGCGCGGTGGCGAGGTGCTCGATCAGCGGCGTGTGGGCGCGGCCGAACGCGTCCCAGCCGGTGTCCTCGGCCGCGATGAGCCGCGCGACGTTCTTGCGCGTCAGCTCCTGCATCTGATTGTGCACCCCGCAGGCGAGACCCGCGGGCGCGATCAGAGCGAATGCCTCGTAGAGGACGTCCTCGTCGATGCGGGGAAAGCGCCCGGGCGCAGCCTCGAAGGTCGAGAACTTGAACGCGCACGCACCGGCCTCGATCAGGCCGGCGATGGTCGAGGTTCCGTGCGCCTCCGAGATCGTCGCGTAGAGCGCCGCATCGACATGGCAATCCCGCTCGACTTCCTGGATCTTGTTACGCAGGAGCTCGCCGTGCCACACCGGTTCCGGGTCGTCGTAGGGCATGTCGACCATGGTGGTCACGCCGCCCGCCGCCGCCGCGCGCGACGCATGCCCGAGACCCTCCTGGTTCGCCTGGCTTCCCGCGTGCACTTGACCGTCGATGACCCCGGGCAGCACCCACAATCCGCGCGCATCGAATGTCTCGCGGGCCGCGGGCGGTGTTCCCTCCCCCGTCAGCGCAACTTTTCCGCCGGCCACGGCCACGAAGCCGTCCGCGACTATACGCTCCGCAAGCACCAGGTTGCCGGTCACCACCAGATCGAAATCCGCCATGATCAATTCTCCACGCTTGGCCGTCGCGGTGGCATCACGATAGCACCGCCGGCGCTCACTTCAGCCATCGACGCTCTTCCGGTGGAAGATTGTCCTCGAGCCATCGCTTCACGGCCCGGGTCACCTCGGGCGGCGGCCGGGCCCGCTCGTTCCCCTCGGTTCGATCGCCGGCCTTCGCCGTCGCATCGAAACCCGCCTTGGTCACGAGCCCCCCCACCTCCTGAGGCTCCGAGCGGTCGGTGCCGGCGCTCGGTATCAGCAACAGGTCGCGTTCGAGCCGCATGCGGTTGGTCCGGGCCCATTCGACCGCCACCGGGTCCCAGGGGTCGATGTCCTCGTCCACCACCGTCACGCGCTTGACGATGCTGACCGCGGCGAACACCGCGAACATGACGCGGCGCGGTTGCCCGGGCCGGGGCGACGCCATCTGCACCACCACATCCGTTCGCCCCCCGCCCGCCTCCGTGACCGCGACGTCGAGCACGTTGGCGGCCGCGGCCCGGGCGGCGCCTTGAAGTCCCGCGGCGATGGGCAGCGCCGCGAGGTACATGTGCTCCCGATGGTAGCCGGGCTCGATCACCTGAAAAATCGCGTCGTGTCGCCGGGTCAGGGCGCTGAACGTGGCGAGATATCCGCTGCCATAATTTTCGTACATGCCATGGTATTCCGACACCAGGCCCTCCTCGATGGTGCGGCGCGCGTCGATCCGGCCCTCCAGCACCAATTCGGCTTCCGCGGGCACCGAGAGGTCCACGGTCAGCGCACGGGCGACGCGGACCGGCTCGCCCAACAGGTGCCCGGCGCACTCGAGCTCGTCGTCGCCCACGCCCAGATACAGGCAGGCCGCGAGCTGGATCGCCGGATGAGCGCCGACGACCACGCCGATGTCGAGCTCGCGGCCCAAGGCCGCCGCACGCCGCGCGAACAGCGCCAGGTGATGGTTGGGTGCGATGCCGATCATCGCGCTGCGGCCGTCCAGGATGGCGAGCCGCGCAAAGGACAGATTGCCCCGCCCGCTCTCGGGATCCCGCGCGACGATGGCTCCGGCGGTCACGTACGGCCGCTCCTCCCGCTCGAAGAAGCGCGGCACGGGCAGCGTTGCCAGCGGGTCTTCGGTGACCACGCACGCCTGCACCGGCGCCTCCCCCGCGGCGATCGTCGCCACCGGATGGGCGATCGCCGCCCCGAGACGCGGCAAAATCTCCGCCGGCGCGATGCCGAGCGCCGCGGCGATCCGCTCGCGGCCGCTGAACAGATTACCCGCGGCACGAAGTTCCGAACCCACGATCCGCTCGAACATCAGCGCGGGGCCGGCATCCGCCGCGGAAAGGAACGCCGACAGCTCGAACGAGCGATCGACCGGCTTTGCGATCCGCCGCAACGAGCCGTCCCGCTCGAGCCTGTCCAGGAACGGCCGTATGGACTGGCCATCACTCACGCTCATGTCACAGCTCGCGTCCCTCGATGATTCGTTGGGGATACTATTCGTTTTGTCTATTCCACCACATATCCTAGGCACCCCCTATTCTAAAATCGCTCATGGTGATTGCTTGACCGTCATTCTCAACAGCCGCGCCGACATCACGCTGACCGCGTTCTACCGGGTCGCGTGGCAGCGCGAGGGCGTGCGCATCGGCGGCGACGCGATGCAACGCATCGCCGCCTGTCGCGCTTCGTTTCTCGAGCTGATCGACAAGGACCCGTCGGTGGTCATCTACGGCGTGACCACCGCCATGGGCGAGCGCGCAAGCCACCGCCTGACCCCGGAAGAGCGCGACATGCATGCGCGCATCAAGCCATTTCCCGCCGCGACCTCGTTCGGGGACTACCTCCCGGATCGGGTGGTGCGCGGTATCGTATTCGCGCGCCTCGCCAATTTCATCGAGGGGCATTCCGCCACCACGCCACGCATCGTCGAAGCCGTGGCCGGCATGCTGGACGGCGGACCCATGCCGCGGGTCGCCGCCGCGGGACAGGGCGGCGCCGGGGAGATCCTGGCGCTCTACCCCTTGTTCGCCGAGCTCTCAAAGCGCTTCGACCTCGAGGTCAAGGAGCGCGGATCGCTCATCAACGGCTCGCCCTGCGCCGCCGCCTTGATCGCGGATGCGGCGATTGCGGGGCGGCGCCGGCTGCAGCTCGCGCTCGAGACGTTCGCGCTGTCGATCGAAGCCTTCCGCGCACCGCTCGAGCACTACGATGCGGCACTCGATGCGCTTTGGGGGGATCCGGACGAGGCCGCGGTGCTGCGCTCCTTGCGGCTCTATCTCGGCGAACTGCACGGCCGCCGCAACTACCAGGCGCCGGTGAGCTATCGGATCGTGCCGCGCGTCCTGGGCCACGCGCATCGAGCCGTGACCGCCGCCGAGCGCGCCGCCAAGATCTCGCTCTCGTCGGTGTCCGACAATCCGGTGTACCTGCCGCCCGATGCGCAACATCCCTATGGCCGATGCCTCAGCACCGGCGGCTACCACAACGCCATGACCGCCCCCGCGCTCGATGATCTGGCGGGCATCTGGGCGGATGTCTGCCTGCTCGCCGATCGTCATTGCGGTAAATTGTTGAACGGCCAGGTGTCGCATCTACCGGATCACCTGCTGGTCGGGCGCCAGCCCGGCCAAAGCGACGGGCGCGGCAATATCGGCTACGTACCGATGGCGGCGAATGGCTACGTGGAGCTTGCCAGGTCGGCCGCGCAGCGCACCTTCATTCCGGGCAGCGACAGCTTGGGATCGGGTCAGGACGACGTGGCGGCCCCGGGATTTCTCGCCTGGAGCAAGGAGGCGCGCTCCGCACTCTGTCTGGACGCCTGCCTTGCCATGCTGGCGGTGGTCGCATCGCAGGCTCTGTTCGTCACCGATCGCACGCCGCCGCTCCCGCTCGGTAAGTATCTCGAGCTCATCCGCAGCTACGTACCGCCGGTGGTCGAAGACCGCGTCCTCGGAACGGAGCTCGGACAATTGGCCGACGCCATCACCGCCAACATCTTCGCGCCCGACGAGCGCATCGACTCGAACAGCGCGTGAGCCGCCGCTTCGACCCTCGCGAGACGCCGCGCCGCCGCGGCAACCCCCTCGACGATGCCACGATCGAGGAATATCTCGCCGGCAGGATGGATCGTCGCAGCTTCCTCCGCCAAGCCGCGCTCCTCGGGCTCTGGACACCGCTCGCCGCTGCCATGGCATCGCGTCCGGCCCGCGCGGCGGCCGCTGATCGAGCCGCGCGCACGCTGACCGTCGGCATGCCCGTGCCCTCCGGACTGATCGATCCCTTGACCGTCGGGGACACCGGCGGGGTTTGCCTGCTGAGCCAGACGGGCGAGTATCTTGCGAACTCCGATCCCGATCTCACGCTGCAGCCGGCGCTGGCGGAAAGCTGGCGGCCCAATGCGGACGGCAGCCTCTGGACCTTCAAGATCCGCCGCGGGGTGCGCTTCCACGACGGCCGCGCGCTGACCGCCGCGGACGTGGTCGCCACCATGAATCGGCTCGCGGACCCCGCCAACGGATCGATCGCGCTGTCGGCGTTCGCCGGCACCCTGTCCAAGGGAGGCGCGCACGCGCTCGACGAGCACACCGTGGCATTTCAGCTCGACGCACCGAACGGCAGCTTCCCCTACCTCGTGTCATCGGACAATTACAACGCCATCATCCTGCCGGCCGACTATGCCGGCGACTTCGAGCACCGCTTCAACGGCACCGGTCCTTTCAGGCTGCAGCGATATGTCTCCAAGGCGCACGCATCGTTCGTGCGGAACGAGGATTATTGGGGGGACAAGGCGATGCCCGAACGCGTGTTGTTCGAGTTCTACGACAGCATTCAGGCGCAGGTGCTCGCGATGCAGGGCGGACAGCTCGACGTGCTGCTGCACGTGCCCGTGCAGGGCAGCCAGGCCCTGTTGGCCGATCCGCGCCTCAACATCGTGAGCCTGAAATCGAGCGCGCACGAGCAGGTTCACATGCGCACCGACCGGGGCGCGTTTGCCGACAAGCGCGTGCGGCGCGCCATCGCCCTCTGCCTCAACCGCGAGAATCTCGTGCGCGGCATGCTGCGCGGCCGCTCGGCGATCGGCAACGACTCGCCGTTTGCACCGATCTTTCCCGCCACCGATCCCACGGTGCCGCAGCGGAACGAGGACCTCCTCCTCGCCCGAAGTCTGCTGGCGGAGGCGGGCGTGCCGCACGGCTTCAAGGCCCGGCTCACCGCCGAGCGCTTCCAAGAGATCCCCGATTATGCCGTGGTCATCCAGAATGCGGTCCGCAAGATCGGCGTCGATTTGACGCTCAACGTCGAGGATCAATCCGCATACTTCGGCCGCGCCGTGTTCGGCGCCTCCGACTGGCTGGATTCGGAGATGGGCATCGAGGACTACGCGCATCGCGGCGTACCGAACACCCTCCTCACCGCAAGCCTCGGTAGCCGCGGCACGTTCAACGCAGCGCATTTCAAGAATTCCGACTACGACCGGTTGACTGCGCAATACATCGCCGCCCTCGACCCCGCTTCCCAGCGCGCGGCCGCGGGACGAATCCAACGGCTCCTCCTCGAGGAGACGCCGGTGATCATCGCTTATTTCTACGACTGGCTGTCGGTGACCGCCAAGGACGTGAGCGGTGTGCGCCCTACCGCGATGGGTCAGCTCAACCTGGCCGCGGTCCAGATCTCGGGCGCGCCGCGCCGCTGAACGGGTAGGAATTCCCCTACGCCGGGCAGCTATTGCCGAGCTCGCGCGAATGAGTGCAAGATCGGTGCTGCCTATGGAAATTCGGCGGAGTGGCTATGTGCGAGCAGGACGACCTCGATGAATTCGCGCGGCGCTCGGGCGACCTGACGCGGCGGCAGTTCGGTGCGATGGCGCTCGGTGCCGGTTTGGTGGCCGCGGTGCCCGCGCTCGGCAATGCCCCTCCCACGACGGGGATCGATGTCGACATCAAGACGCCGGACGGCGTCGCCGACGCGTATTTCGTGCATCCCGCCAAGGGCAAGTTCCCGGCGGTCCTCATCTGGCCCGACATTTTCGGCCTGCGTCCCGCTTTCAGGCAAATGGCGACGCGGCTTGCCGAGTCGGGGTATGCCGTCCTCGTCATCAATCCTTTCTATCGCACCAAGCGAGCTCCCACCGCACCCGAGCATCCCGACTTCAGCGATCCCCCGACCCGTCAGGCCCTCATGACCCTCGCGGGCACCTTGAATGCCCAAACGGCCCTCACCGACGCGACGGCTTTCGTCGGCTACTTGGATGCTCAGCCCTCGGTCGATAAAGCCAAGAAGATCGGTACGACGGGCTATTGCATGGGCGGCCCGTTCGTATTCCGCACCGCGGCCGCGTTTCCGAATCGCGTCGGGGCCGGCGCCACGTTCCACGGTGGTGGGCTGGTGAGCGAGGCACCCGACAGCCCGCATCTTTTGATTCCCCGGATGAAGGCGCACTTCTTGATCGCGATCGCCGAAAGCGATGATCAGAAACAGCCTGAAGCCAAGGACGTGCTGCGCAAGGCATTCGCCGACGCCCATCTGCCCGCGGAAATCGAGGTGTACGCCGGCACCAAGCACGGATGGTGCCCGCCGGATTCCCAGGTCTACGATCATGACCAGGCGGAGAAAGCCTGGGGCCGGCTGACCGCATTGCTCAGCGGTTCGCTGGCGTAGCACGGGCGCCGCCGAGCTCCGCGGCGGGAATGTGGCATCGAATCGCGTGCCGCTCGCCGGCCGCTGCGAGTGGCGGCTCCTCCCGCTCGCAAATGGCGCCAATTTTGCGCGGGCAGCGCGTATGGAACACGCATCCGCGCGGCAGGTTCGACGCACTCGGCAGCTCGCCCCTCAAGCGGATACGCTCGGCCCCCTGCTCCTCCAGGCTCGGATTCGCGGACAGCAGCGCCTCCGTATACGGATGATGCGGACCGGAGAACACCGCATCGGACGGGCCGATCTCCATCAACCGTCCGAGATAAAGCACGGCGATGCGATCGGACAGGTAATGCACCACGTTCAAGTCGTGCGAGATGAAGAGATAGCTGACCTTCTGCTGCGCCTGCAGGTCCACCAGCAGGTTGAGGATCGCGGACTGCACCGACACGTCGAGCGCCGAGGTGGGCTCATCGCACACCACGATGCTTGGACCGCCGGCAAACGCCCGCGCAATGCCCACGCGTTGCTTGAGCCCTCCCGACAGCTGCCGCGGCTTCTCGTCGAGATGGCGTGGCGTCAACCGCACCGACGCCGCGATCTCCCGCAGACGAACTTCCCGCGCCGGCCCCGACAGCCCGACGAGGCGCAGCGAGCGGCCGATCAAGCGGCGCACGGTCTGCGAGCGGTTCAGCGCTGCCCCGGGATTTTGAAACACGATCTGCAATGCCTTGAGCTGGCCGCGCGTGCGTTCCTCGGCACGCCCCGGCAGCACATCGCCCGAGAGCTCGATGGCGCTGCCCTCATCCGGCGCCGACAGGCCGAGCAGAAGTTTCGCGAGCGAGCTCTTGCCGCTGCCGGATTCACCCACCAAGCCGAGGGTCTCTCCCGGCCAAAGCTCGAGGGTGACGTCATGCACCGCATGGAAGCGCTTGCCGGAAATCAGGTAGGTCTTCGATAAATGCTGCGTACGCAGGAGCGGCACCGCCAGGCCTGCGGCGCCCGTGGCGCCCGCGCCGCCGCCCGTCGGCGATGAGACGCTCGCGGGCGCGAGCGGTGCGGCCGCCGGCGCGGCCAACGACTGGCGCGGCAGTTGTGCTGCCCGATCCGGATAGAAGCAGCGCGCCAGATGCCCCTCCAGCGTGACCGGCGGCGGAACCTCGCGCGCGCAGCGCTCCGTCGCGTTGCCACAGCGCTCGACGAAAACACAGCGGTCCGTGATCGAGCCCGGGGTGGGCAAAAAGCCCGGAATGGTCTCGAGCCGGCCCCGATCCTTGCGCATTCCGTAGGCCGGCACGCAGCGCATCAGCCCCACGGTGTAGGGATGCCGGGGATCGCGGAACACGCGCTCCGCCGGCCCTTCCTCGACCAATTCGCCCGCGTAGAGCACACCCACCCGGTCGCACATCCGCGCAATCACCGGAAGGCTGTGGCTGATGAACAAAATGGAGTTCCCATACTCGGCGCGCAATCGCGTGACCAGATCCAGCACTTCGGCCTCGACGGTTGCGTCGAGTCCCGTCGTGGGCTCATCCAGAATCAGCAGCGCCGGATTGGTCGACAACGCCATCGCGATGATCACCCGCTGCTGCATGCCGCCGGACAGCTCGTGCGGATAACTGCGCAGCACCCGATCCGGGCTTGCGATCTGCACGCGCGCGAGCATTTCGCGCGCGCGCGCCAGCGCCGCATCGCCCGAAATGCCCTCCGCGATCTCGAACACCTCCATCATTTGCCGGTCGATGCGCAGCGAGGGGTTGAGCGCCCTCCCCGGATCCTGGTAGACCATCGATACGCTCTGCGCGCGCAGGCGCCGGAGCTGCGCCTGAGACAGCGCCATGAGATCCCGCCCGTCGACCCAGATGCGCCCGGCGCTCACGCGGCCGTTGCGTGCGAGATAGCGGATGGCGGCGAACGCCGCGGTCGATTTGCCGCATCCCGATTCGCCCACCAGACCGTAGGATTCGCCCCGGCGGATCGCGAGGCTCACGCCGGTGAGGACGCGCCGCTCGCCGCGGCCGCTGCGGTAGGTCACGCTGACATTCTCGAAGCGCAGAGCATCGGCTGATGCTCCATGTCCGGCCCCGCCGTTGCCGTTCTCAACGTCCTTCATGTATCGAAAACGCCGGCGAGTCCATCGGTGACCAGGTTCACGCCGATCACCAGCGAGGCGGTGGCCGCCGCATCGAACAGCACGGTCCACCAGTAGCTGCCGATCAGGCTGTAGTTTTCCGCAATGGCGATTCCCCAGTCCGCGGACGGCGGTTGGATGCCGAAGCCGATGAAGCTCAAGGAGGCCACGAAGAAAATCGCGTAGCCCAGGCGCACGGTCATTTCGACGATGGCGATCGGCAGCACGTTCGGGAGTATCTCGATGAACAGGATGGCGAGGGTGCCGTCACCCCGCAGCCGCGCCGCCGCGACGTACTCCAGGTCGGTCTCGTTGAGAACGGCCGAGCGGACGGTGCGCGCAATCAGGGGCGTGAACACGAAGCCGATCACGACCACCACCGTCGCGTTCGACGTGCCGACCGCCGCCAGCGCCATCAATGCGACGATGACCAGCGGAAGCGCCTGCAGCGCCTCGATGATCCGGCTGACGACATCGTCGAGCACCCCCCTGAAATATCCGATGCAGAGCCCGAGGGCGGTCCCGAGCACCGTGCCGAGGAGTGTCGCCAGCGGCGCGACGATCAGGATGTCGCGCGCACCCACGATGACTCTCGAGAAGATGTCTCTTCCGAGCTGATCGGTGCCGAACCAATGGGCCGCCGACGGCGGCGACAGCGTCGCCAGCAGATCGTCCGCGTAGGGGTCTCGCGGCGTGATCCCGGCGCCGAACAGCGCGCACACGATCCAAAATGCCAGGATGAGCAGGCCCGCGATGAGGGTGGGCGAGCGGCAGGCCGCGTGCCAGCGCTCGCGCGCGAGACCCGATGCCGGCTGGGGCTGCGCCGGGCGAGCGATGTCGTCGGCGGTCGCGCTCATGCCCGCGCGGCCCGCAGCCGTGGATTGAGCACGGCGGACAACAGATCCGCGAGCACGGACGCGATCGCATAGACCGCGCCCACGGTCAGTACGCCGGCCTCGAGCATGGGGAAATCCTTGGCACGAGCGGCCGAATAGATCAGGGCGCCGATTCCGCGATAGTGAAACAGCGTCTCGATCACCACGAGGCCCCCGGCCAGATAACCGAGCAGGCTCGCCACCACGGTGATGGTCGGCAGCAGTGCATTGCGCAGTACGTGCCGTCTCATCACCGTCGACATCGGCAGTCCCTTCAAGATCGCCGTGCGGGTGTAGTCGGCGTCCAATGCCTCGACCGTGCCCGCGCGCGCAACGCGCGCGATGTATCCGAAAAACACCAGCACGAGCGGCAGCGATGGCAGGATCAGATATCTCAATTGGGTCAGCGGCCCGGCTCCCTCCGGCCAGTCGGCGGACATCGGCAGCCAATGCAGCCAGACGCCGAAAACCAGGATCAGCACGATCGATGAAATGAATTCCGGAACGACGCCCAGGGACTGGCCGAGGAGCACCAGAGCGCGATCGCTCCATTGACCGACCCGAAGCGCGGCCCACACTCCGCCGGCAATACCGAGCGGCACCACGAGCACGAACGCCAGCCCCGCGAGCTTCAGGGAATTGACCAGCGCCTGGCCGATGAACGGCGCGACGGGTGCGCGAAACGTGAACGATCGGCCCATGTCACCCCTGGAGAAGTGGGTGATCCAGTCCCAGTATTGGACGGCGAGCGGCCTGTCGACCCCCACCTGATGGTTGAACAGGGCCACCGCGCGCGCGTCAGCCAACGGGCCGAGCACCGCGCGCCCCACGTCGCCCGGCAGCAGTTGGCCGCCGAGAAACACGATCACCGACAAGATCGCGAGCGTGACGAGCGACAACAGCGCGCGGCGCGCCAGGAATCTCGCGATCACCCCGCACCCCGTGGGCGGATCACGAAGCAGCGGTGAATGTGGGGATTGCGCTCGAAGTCCTTGGGGATGGTGCGGGCGCTGATGTCTTCCACGTCCAAATCCGCCAGCGCCGCCCCGTCGAGCTTGAATCGCGTGTAATTGGTCGAGAACACCAGACGGCCCGCCGGCCGCAGCAGGCCCAGCGAGCGCCGGATCATCCCCACGTGATCGCGCTGCACGTCGAGCACTCCCTCCATGCGCTTCGAGTTGGAGAACGTCGGCGGATCGACGAAGATCAGATCGAACCGGGCGCCGCCCGTTTCCTGAGCCGCCACCCACTCGAGACAATCGGCTCGTTGCAACACATGCTCGCGTCCGCCGAAACCGTTCAGCACCAGGTTGTCGTGCGCCCAGTCGAGATAAGTGTTCGACAGATCGACGCTGACGCTGGAGCGCGCGCCACCCGCGGCGGCATAGACCGTCGCGCTCCCCGTGTAGCAGAACAGGTTGAGGAAATCCCCGCCCCGCGCCCATTGCCGCAGCATCTGGCGGGTGATGCGGTGATCGAGGAACAAGCCCGTATCCAGGTAATCACGAAAATTCACCCAGAACTCGAGACCGCCCTCGCGGACCTTCACGCGCTCGACATCGGCCGCGGAGCCGGCCTGAGCCCCTGAATCGGCCTGAGCCCCCGAATCGGCGTGACGCTCCGGGCGCCGCGCGTGCCGGTCGGATCGACGTTGGTATTGCTCGGGGCCCTTCTGCGATTTGCGCACGCGCGAATGAACGCGCTCGAGCGGCACGGCAAGGGCGTCGGGCAGCACGGTCAGCACTTCGCGGCGGCGCTCCCGCGCGCTCTCCTGATCGACGGTCTTCGGCGGCGCGTACTCCTGCACGTACACGTGGCGCGGTTCGCGTCCGTAGACGTCGATGGCGAATGCATACTCCGGCATGTCGGCGTCGTACAAACGGTAGCACTCGATACCCTCCTTCGCGGCCCACGGCTCGAGGCGGTCGAGATTCTTGCGCAAGCGGTTGGCGAACATCTGCGCGCCGGGTCGAGCGGACCATTTGGCGCGCCGTTCGCTCGGCGAGGGCCGCGCGCTGTCCCCGGTCAAATCGAAACGCAACAGCCGGCATTCGATGGTGCCGTTGAATACCCGATGGGTGCGCTTGGCGAAAATGCCGAGATGGCGGGCGAGCGCCGGATCGCCGGTCAGTATCGCCGCCTGCCACCCCTGGAATCGCTCGCGCAGCAGGCGCCCGAGCTCCTCATAGAGCAGAGGCAGCGCTGAATCCGCGCCGATCCGCTCCCCGTACGGCGGATTGGCCACCACCAGCCCGGCGGGACCGGCAGGCGGCGTGACCGTCTCGAGCGGACGCTTCTCGACATGCACCCATTGCGCGACCCCGGCCTGCGTGACGTTGGCGAGGGACATGCGCACGGCGTCCGGATCGAGATCGGAGCCGATGATGCGCCGGCTCGGCGGGTGCGCCGCGCGGCGTATCGAGGCCTCCTCACGCAGACGCTGCCACAGGTCGGCATCATGTCCACGCCAGCCCAGGAAGCCGAAATAATCCCGATCGAACGCGGGAGCGGCATCGCTCGCGATCAGCGCGGCCTCGGTGAGGAAAGTCCCGGAGCCGCACATCGGATCGACCAGCTGACCTCCGTCGGCCGCGATTTGCGCCCATCCGGCGCGCAGCAGCACCGCGGCCGCCACATTTTCCTTCAGCGGCGCACGCCCCCCTTCGGTTCTATAGCCGCGCCGATGCAAGCTCTCCCCGGAGAAGTCCACCGACACCAGGGCGGTCGGACCTTCGACGTGAAGATGCAGCAGCACGTCGGGCCGCTCGGGCCTGATCACGGGCCGCTCGCCGGTGGATTCGCGCAGCTTGTCGCAGACCGCGTCCTTGAGCAATTGCGAGCCGTAGATCGTGTGCCGGATCGCGGCATTGCCGCCGCTGCAGTCGCAGGCGAGCGTCGCTCCGGGTGCGAGATGCTCGCGCCAATCGAAGCGCTTGAGGCCCTCGAACAGAGCTTCGGTGGTGGTCGCCTCGACCGATCCCAGGCTCAGCAGAACCCGCGTCGCGGTGCGCGACCAGAGGCAGGCGCGGTAGCCGACCTCGAGGGTGCCCTGAAACTTCACATCGTGGCTGCGATCGCGTATGTCGACGGCGCCAAACGCCGCGAGCTCCTCGGCGAGCACCGACGAGGCGCCCACGGGCGCCGTCGCAATCCAGTAGCGCACGCTGTCGTTCACGCGCTGCCGTCAATACACATCGGCGCTGCCGAGGTGCGAGCCGACTGCGAGATCCTGCCATTCGAGCTTCGTACGATTCGCCAGGTAGCGCACCAGAATGCGGTAAACCTGGGGATCGAAGGCGCAGTGGGCGTTGCTGCGCGCGAGCATGGCGAGGTCCTCCTCGCAACGCGCGGTGCCGAGATACGCCCAGTGATCCAGAACATGCGAATCGACGGAACCCATCGGACCGCGCTCGATGAGCGCCACACGGCCCGGAAACGGCCAGGCCTTGAATTTCAAGGACGAGAGAGCCATCTGCACCCGCACGGCGTGCAGGATCTTGGGCTCCTTGCCGACGCACGCGCCCTTGCAATGGCCCAGCTGATGCGCGAGGCACGATCCCTCGCTCTCCTCCAAGCCGAGCACCTTGAGGCATAGCTGCTTCGCCTTCGCGATGTCGGCCAGGGCCTTGCGGGCATCCTTTCGCGAGTGAAACACGCCGAAGCACGTCTCGAGCTCGCCGGGTTCCGTCTCCTCGATCCCGAGCATCTGCACGGCGCCGGAGGCGTCGCAAATCTTGAGCGTGCAGGCCGCGGAGCGCGAATTGGGGCGGCGGTTGTATCGGGGCTCCAGGGCCTTGATGTCCTGCAGCTCGCGAAGCAGGGCGCCGAGTTCGCCGGCGGTCTCGGTCCACTCGATGCTTCGCACTTCTTCCTTGAGTTTGTGCTCGCGGCGCGCGGAGCGCTCATCGGCGAAGTGCGCGAGGATGGCGCTGCGCAGGCAGCTGCCTTTGCCGACGAACAGCAGGATCTCATCGGACCCGCGGAAACGGTAGACGCCGGGGCCCTCGGGCAGCTCGTCCGCCAGGCCCTCCGGCAGCTGCGGCGGCAGCTTCACCGCGTTTTGCGCGCACCTCGCGGCGGCCGCAAGATCCGGCTCGGCGATCGAGGTGCGCAGGATCGACCAAAACTCGCTGAGCACCCGCGCATCGCCGAGCGCCCGATGCCGCGCGCTGCACGTCAGGGCGTGCCGCTCCATCACCGCGTCCAGGTTGTGTCTCGGGTGCTCGGGAAAGAGGCGCCGCGACAGCTTGACCGTGCACAGCACCGGCGCGGAGAAAGGCACGCCGGCGCGCCGGAATTCAGCCCGCAGGAAGGAGTAGTCGAAGCGCGCGTTGTGCGCGGCGAACACCGGCGGCTCGGAGTCGGCCGCGGCCCCGCGGGCCGGCGCGCAAAGTTTCTCGAGAACCAGGCCCGCGATGTCGGCGAAACGCGGCGCGCCCTCCACCATCTCGTTGGTGATGCCGGTGAAACTCTCGATGTAGGAGGGAATCACGCATTCGGGGTTGACCAGCGTGCTCCACTCCTCCACCACCGCGTCGCGGTGGACGCGGACGATGCCGATCTCGGTGATGCGGTGATGGGCCGCATTTCCCCCTGTCGTCTCCAGATCGACAAATACCAGGTCGTGCGGAACCGCGTCGGCGTCAGGCGCGTCCATCGAGCGACAGGACGGGGTAGTACAGATCGGGGCGCCGGTCGCGGAAGATGCCCCACGCCTGGCGATAGCGGCGAATTTCGTCCAGATCGAAGCTGGCCGTGAGCACCGTCTCGCTCGTGCGGTCCGCCTCCGCCACTTTCTCCCCGGTATGCGAGGCGATGAAGGAGGAGCCGTAGAAGGTCATCGAGTAATTCTTGCCCTGCTCCGAGCCGATGCGATTGGACGCAAGCAGCGGCATCACGTTCGCCGCCGCGTGCCCCTGCATGGTCCTCTGCCAATGCGCGCTGGAGTCGAGGGTCGGATCCTGCGGCTCCGAGCCGATGGCGGTGGGATACATCAGGACCTCGGCGCCCATCAGTGCCATGGAGCGCGCCGCCTCGGGAAACCACTGGTCCCAGCAGATGGCGACGCCGAGCTTCGCGAACCGGGTGTCGAACACCTTGAAGCCGGTGTCTCCCGGCGAGAAATAAAATTTCTCGTGATAGCCCGTGCCCTCGGGAATGTGCGACTTGCGGTAGCTTCCGAGCACCGCTCCGCCCGCGTCCACCATCACCACGGAGTTGTAGAACGCATTGTTGGCATGCTCGAACACGCTCACGGGCAGCACCACGTCGAGCTCGCGCGCGAGGCCGCGAAAATGCTCGACCGCCGGATGACCCTCCAGCGGCTTGGCCAGATCGAAGTATTTCGAATCGTGGTCCTTGCAGAAATAGGGAGTCTCGAAGAGCTCCTGGATCAGCACCACGTTCGCGCCCCGTCCGGCCGCCTCGCGGATCAATTTCTCGGCACGCGCCATGTTGGCGTCGCGATCCCAACTGCACGCCATCTGGGTGGCGGCCACGGTTATCTTGCTCATAGGGACCTATGCTACCTGAACAGCCGGTGAAATCGCCGGGACTCGAATCGCCGCGGCTAGAAAGTGGGCGGCGAGCTCGCGCTCACGATCTCGCAATCCTCGCGCCCGGGATTCAAGAAGCGATGCGGAATCGAGCTCTTGAAGTAGTACGCGTCGCCGGCGGACAGGATCCGTGATTCGCCGCCCACCGACAGCTCGATCTTGCCCTTGACGATCACCCCGCCCTCTTCTCCTGCGTGCGCCAGCATCTCCTCGCCGGTGTCCGCATTGGGCGGATAGCGTTCGTGCAAGATGGCCATGCTTCGATTGGCCAGGCGTCCCCCGACCAGGCGCAACTCGACGGCGCCGGTGCCGATGTCGGCGAGCTCGGAGCGCGGGAAGAATACTTCCGGTTTGCCGGCGAGGTCGAGGGTGAAGAATTCGGCCAGCGCCATCGGTATGCCGTCGAGGACCTTGCGCAGCGAGGAAACCGACGGGCTCACACGATTCTGTTCGATCAGCGATATGAGCCCATTGGTCACACCGGCGCGCTTGGCGAGCTCTCGCTGCGAGAGCCCGTACATTTGCCGGACGGCCTTGAGATGAGCGCCTACATCCATGGTCATGGTGTGCATTATATTAAACACTTGGCCCCAATGCGCGGCTAAAATTGATGATTGTGTTGAATTTCTTTATCATTCGGGCTGTTTACGGTGATCCACCTCGCCCTCGACCTCTTAAGGACTCGCATGAACGCCCGAATCACTCCTGCTCCCGCGAAGACCGATCTCGACGCCTTCTGGATGCCGTTCACCGCCAACCGCCAGTTCAAGGGTCATCCGCGGCTGCTGGCTCGTGCGGAAGGCATGCATTACTGGACTCCCGAGGGTCGGGAGGTGCTCGACGGCGTGGCGGGCCTCTGGTGCGTCAACGCCGGTCATGGCCGCCGGGAGATCACCGAGGCGGTGACGAAGCAGCTTGGCACCATGGAGTTTGCACCCACCTTCCAGATGGGCCATCCCATCGCCTTCGAGCTCGCGAATCGCCTGGCCGCGATCGCACCCCCGGGAATGGACCGGGTGTTCTTCACCAACTCGGGCTCCGAGTCCGTCGACACGGCGCTCAAGATTGCCATCGCGTACCATCGGGCGCGCGGTCAGGGACACCGGACCCGCCTCATCGGACGGGAGAAGGGATATCACGGGGTCGGCTTCGGCGGCATGTCCGTCGGCGGCCTGGTCAACAACCGCAAATTCTTTGCGTCCTCCTTGCTGCCGAGCGTGGATCATCTGCAGCACACGCTCGACCTTGGACACAATGCCTTTTCGCGCGGTCTGCCGCACTGGGGCATGCATCTCGCCAACGACCTGGAGCGCCTGATCGCGTTGCATGACGCTTCGACGATCGCGGCCGTCATCGTCGAGCCCATCGGCGGGTCCGCCGGCGTGATCCTGCCGCCCGTCGGCTATCTCAAGCGCTTGCGCGAAATCTGCGACAAGCACGACATCTTGTTGATATTCGACGAGGTGATCACGGGCTTCGGCCGCGTCGGCAAGGCCTTCGCGTCGCAGGTCTTCGATGTGACTCCCGACATCATGACGACCGCCAAGGGGCTGACCAACGGGGCGATCCCGATGGGCGCCGTGTTCGCACAACGCAAGATCTACGATGCCTTCATGCAGGGGCCGGAGAATTCGATCGAATTCTTCCACGGCTACACCTACTCCGCGCATCCGGTCGCCTGCGCGGCGGCGCTCGCGACGCTCGACATCTACGAGGGTGAGGGGCTGCTCACCCGGGCCGCGGCGCTCAGCCAGGAATGGCAGGAGGCGCTGCACTCGATCCGCGGCGCCCCGAACGTGATCGACATCCGCAATTACGGTTTGATCGGCGCGGTGGAATTGGAACCCCGGGCGGGCAAGCCCGGCGCGCGTGCGTTCGAGGTGTTCTTGAAGTGCTTCGAGAAGGGCGTCTTGATCCGGGTCACCGGGGATATCGTGGCGCTGTCGCCCCCGCTGATCATCGAGTCGAAGCAAATCTCGCGGATCGTCGAGACCTTGGCCGAGGCGATTCGAGAGACGGCCTGACCGGCCGTTCGAGCGGGACTTTCTGCGGCAGGCCGCCGCGCTAGGGTTTCGCCTCGAAGATCGCGTACCACTTCTTGCAGGGCTCGGCGACCTCCCAGATGCCTTCGTAGCCGGCCGGCACCACGAAGGCATCGCCGGCGCGCATCTCGTGCTTCTCCCCGCTGACCGACTCGAGGCGCACGCGGCCCTCGATCAGAACGCAGAACTCGTACTCGGTATATCGCACGCGCCACTTGCCGGCGGTACTGGTCCACAGGCCGCAGAAGAATTGCTGCGTGCCGTCGGTGAACTGATTGGAAACACGCGTCCGGGGTATGCCGGCCAAGATCTTCTCGGGCGAGGGGTTCGCCGATTCGCCGGTTTGATAGCGGTCCAGCATCACGATCTTGGGGTGGTCAGCCATGCGCTATCGTAGGCGCGGGATGCCGCCGGAAACAAGGGCGGCCCGGCGCCGTCGCGCCGAGCCGCGCTTTTTCACTTGTCACCGTTTCTCTGTGCCGCCGCGGTCGGCGGCAGCGTTGCGGCGGTCGGCGCCGCATCCTTCTCCGGGCTCCCGCTCTGAGCCACCGCCGCCGGGGCGGCCGTAAGCGTCAGCCGCACACGCCGCTCGAGGGCATAGCCGTCACTGTCCTCGGCGGTGCTCTGGCTCTTGCCATAGGCATTCACCTCGAGCGCTTGCTCGCGCACACCCGCCGCAAGGAACAGGTCCCGCACAGCGTCGGCGCGTGCCTGGGACAGCTTCATGTTGCCATCCACCGTTCCCCGCGGATCCGCATATCCGTCCAGCCGCACCGTCAGGGAAGGCGACTTGGCGAGCATGCCGGCCAGGGTCTCGATCTCGTGCGAAGTGTCCTCCGGAATGTCCGCGCTGCCGGTGCGGAACAGGATGTCGCCCTGCAGCCCGTCGAGCACCTTCGCCGCCTCCTCGCGCGCGCCGGCGTCCTTGGCCTCCTGCGCCGCCTCCACGCTGTGGGCGAGCTGGTCGAGCCGGGCCGTCAGCGCGCGATTGGTCTCCTCCAGCTCACCACGTGCCGTTTCGAGCTCCGCGGTCTTGGTCTCGAGCTCCGATTTGATGGCCTGCAGCTGCAACTTGTCGCCATTGAGGAGGGCGACCTGCGCTTCGGCCTTGCGGGCCTCCCCGGCGCGGTGCACCCGGTTGCCGAGCCAGGTGCCGAGCCCCGCGCCCACCACCGCGCCGATCGGCCCGGCCGCGAAGCCGCCGATGACCGCGCCGGTGATGAACCCCGCCGGCTCCTGCGGCGGGGGCTTCGTCGCGGGCGCATCCGCCAGAGCCGCCGCGCTCAGTCCCATCAACCCTATCGTCCAGACCACCTTCGAATATTGAGTTTTCATAAAGAGCTCCTCGAGTGCCAGGCATCGCCATATCGGGCGGCGACCGCCGCCCGTTGGAGCTATTTCATCTCGAAATTAGGGCAGCGCCCTCGAGGCACCGTGGCAAATCGTGGCGAATCACCGGCCAATTGAGAGGCTCAGGTCCTCAGCGAGAAGGGCGTGAAGTTGGTCCCAATGTCGTAGTAGTCCTCCTGCTCGGCCTTCTTCAGGAACGCGACCACCCGGTAGGTGAGCGGGGTTGCGACGATTTCCCAGCCGCTCTTCAGGACATATTGCGTGAACATGATCTCAACCAGGTGCCCACCGGGCATGCGGCCGTAGAACGCGACGAAGTAGAAGATCAGCGAGTCGACGAACTCGCCGCAAAGCGTCGAGCCGACGATCCGGGTCCACAGCCAGCGTCCCCGGGTCCAGATCTTCATCTTGGCGAGGACGTAGCTGTTGACGAACGTTCCGGAGAGAAAGGCGATGGTCGAGGCCGCCACGATGCGCGGCGTGTTGCCGAAGATCGCCTCGACCGCGGGCTGGGTCGCGCGTGAGCTCTCCGATGGCGGCAGATGCACGATCACCGCCGCCATGACGGAGGCGAATGCCAGCGCACCGAAACCCGCCCACACCACGCGCCTGTCGCGTGCATAACCGTAGACCTCGGTGAGGATGTCGCCGAAAATATAGGAGATCGGGAAGAACAGGACGCCGGCCAGGAAAGTCACCGTCCCGATGACCGGCAGATGGAAGGAGGTCTCCTTCGCGGGGCCGATCAGGTTCGAACACAACAGCACGCACACGTAGGCGGCCATCACAAAATCGTAGTATCGAAATTGACGGTTCTCACGGATCGGAGACATGGTTCTCAATGTCCGGGGCCAAACTATGAAGTTGCGCGTGTTGATGGATGATATGTCATACGGGGCGCGCACTCGCCGTTTTCTCGCGCCGTCGCTTACTCGAGACGTTCCGCGCCGGTTTGGCGAAAACCATCACATCACCCGGACGGGCCGTCCTGTAGATATGTAGCTCAATTTAACGGCTATCGGATCTATGGAGCAGGGCAAACCCTTCAGCGCAACGGAAAGTCCGCTCGTCGATTTCGATGCCGTTTGTCAGAAAGTGCGGGCGGCGTTGGAACCGGCGCGCGCTCACGCCGTTTCTTTGCACGATGAAAGCGGGGACCTGCTCTGGCTGAGTGAGAGCTCCATGGGGCCGGACGAACACAATGCGGTTCGCGAGGCGCTCGACTCCTTTGCCCGCGGCGACAGTCCGCCGGTGCTCGCCTATGATCTGGGCGATGCACGTTCCGCCGTGCTGCTGCGCGCCGTCAGCGCGCGCAGGGCGCTGGTGGGCGCGGTCATGGTGATCATGGATACGCGGGCCATCAAGGCCGATGCGGGGGGTCTCACCAAGCTGCTGACGTCGAAGGTGCAGCGTGTCCTCGCGGATTTCGCCGGCATGCGCCCGGACATCGAACCGAGAGCGGAGCAACCGCCGGCGAAGGCTCCAGGCAAGGCTCCCGCCAAGACCCCTGCCGCCGCGCCCATCAACACCAAATCATCGGCCACCTCGCAGACGGCCAGATTCCGGGCGCTCGCCGCCGCGGCGCCGGCCAGTGTCAAGGTATCGGCCCCCACGGCCGGCAAGTCGCCCGCATCCGCATTGCCTGGCGCCAAGGTCTCGGCCGCCGCGGCGCCGGCCGGCGCCAAGGCATCGTTGCCGTCCGCCGCCGCAGCCAAGGTCGCTGCGCAACCTGCTCCCGCTGGCCGCCCCCCGGGCATTCCCGCGGCCCATCCGCCGCCTAGAACATCCGGCACGCGCGAGGGTGCCGGCCCTCCGGAGCTCACGCTCGCGGACTCAGGGCGCATTCCCGCTCCCCAGGCGAGGCCGCCACGCCCCGCTCGCCCCGCCACGCCCCGCCGCAACGCCACGCCCCGCCGCAACGCCACGCCCCGCCGCAACGCCGCCCTCGTTGCCCGAGCATCCGGCGGCGGCGCCGGAGTCTGCGGACAGGCGTGCGCCCGAAATCTCGCCGGAGATCGATCGCCTGCACGCCGCCTTGCGCCGCAGCCCGATCGCCCTGCACGTCCAGCGGCTCGTGCCTCTGACCAAGGGCAGCCAGCTGAAGCGGTACGAGGTGCTGCTGCGCTCCAAGTCAGACGATGCGCCCAATGCAGCGCCGCACGCGATGCTCAAGGCGGCCGTCGACAACGGTCTCGGTTCGATGATCGATCGTCGCGTCATCACGGAGCTCGTGGGCTGGCTCGTTCACCATCCGGACGTGTGGCAATCCAATGCCGTCATGTTCTCGGTGAACTTGACGGCGACCGCCCTGCACGACGAGCACTTCATCAAATTCGTCGGGCTCTGCCTCGCGAAGTCCTCGCTCCCCAAGGCCATGATCGCGTTCGAGGTCGATGTGGCGACGGCGGTGAAGCTGTCATCCCGGGTGGCGGAAGTGGCGGCCTCCCTGCACAGGCTGGGCTGTCCGTTGGTGCTCGATGACTTTGCGCTCAGGACCGAATGCTTCGATCTGCTGCGCCTGCCGGGAATCCGCTACATCAAGCTTGCGCCGGAGATCACCGCCAAGATGCGCACCGACAAGATCTCGCAGGCTTCGATCACCGCGGTCGTCCAGATGGCGCGGGTGCTCGGCATGCACACGGTGGCGAAGCGCACCGAGACACCCGCCGAACAGGAATGGCTGACCGCGCTCGGCGTGGACTTCGTACAGTCGCATGCCATGTCGCCGCCCGCCGCGATCGAAACGCTGTCGAAGGCGCGCGTCTAGAGGGGCGGCGGTCGGATCATTAACGCCGGTTAATGGGCGCCGCGGCTGGCGCAATGCGGTATCGAAGTCGCAACTTGTGCTGTAAGCACTTGCAAAACCTCGCAAACAAAGCAAACTACATGGGTCTGCAACGAGACACCGGGACCGAGCTAAGTGTTTTGTTAGTCCCATGAGGTTCGGTTCCGGTTCCCGTTAGACTGCCACCCATGACACTCAATGTACTGATCGCGGCCTGCGCGCTCGCAGGCTTCCTGTTTCTGATCACGGCAATTCGCCGATTCCAGCTGCGTCATATGTCCGGGGGCTTGTTTCACGGCACTGCCGCGCTGGTGATGTTCCTGGTTGCGGCAATTCTATTTCTGATCACGCTCAATCTGCGCACCTACCAGCGCTTGACGGAAGAAGCGCCGGCCGGGGAGATCCAGTTCGCAAAGCTCGGCCCGCATCAATACAACGGCGTGCTGACCTACCCCAACGGAGAGGTGGCCTACTTCCCGTTGAGCGGGGATGAATGGCAAATCGATGCGCGCATCCTCAAATGGACAGCCGTCGCCAACCTGGTCGGATTCGACACGGCGTTCAGGCTCGAGAGAGTCAGCGGCCGCTACTCCAACGTCGAGGACGAGCGATCGCTACCCCGCACGGTGTATGAGCTGCACCCCCCCGGCAAGATCGATCTCTGGGCGCTGGTGCACGATTATCATCGCTGGCTGCCCTGGTTCGATGCGCTTTACGGCAGCGCGACGTACCTGCCGATGGCGGACGGCGCGCTGTACGACATCAAAGCGTCGCCGAGCGGCTTGCTGGCGCGCCCGCTCAATCAGGCTGCCCGCACCGCCGTCGGCAACTGGCACTGATCTCTCGGAGCCACGGTATAATATTCGGCTTCGGGGCTCCGCCCGCCCATGCCGGCTTAGCACAGTGGTAGTGCAACGGTTTTGTAAACCGTAGGTCGGGGGTTCGAATCCCTCAGCCGGCAAGACCCCATCAGTGTCCATGACGCGCGCGCAGCGACGTCGACTAACCTTCGCTTAAAATCAGTGTCCTGACGCGCGCGCAGCGCCGTCGACTAAGCCTTCGCTTTTAAATACTATCGAATGCACATCAGATCCATGTGAGCCGGTACGAAAACAAAGCAGCATACGGCGGGGTTGGGAGGGCAGGCCCCGCATCTGAGGCGCACGCTCGGGCGGCTCGACGTCGTGCTCATGATCGTCGCAGGCCTCGTCAGTCTGAATACCCTGGCGCCGTTGGTTCAGAACGGGCCGATGGTGCTCTGGCTCTGGCCGCTCGCGATCGCCTTTTTCTTCATCCCCGAGGCCATCACGGTCATCGAGCTATCCCACCACTATCCGGGGGAGGGCGCCGTCTATGTGTGGCCGAGCAGGCTCCTGGGCGAGATGCATGGTTTCCTGTCGGGCTGGTGTTACTGGATGGCGAACATCGTCTACGTCCCGACGCTGGTCGTCTCCTCGGCGGGGCTCGCCGCCTATTTGTTCGGCGCCTCCGGCAACACTCTCGCGAGCCACGGCGCGGCCATCGAGATCGGCTCCTTTGGCCTCCTGGCGCTGCTCATCTGGCTGAACATCCGGGGGCTCGCGGCCGAAAAGCTGTTCGTGAACGCAGCCGCCCTCGGCACGCTGTCGGTCGGCATCATTCTCATCGGGCTCGCTTCCTGGTCGGCCATGCGCCAGGGGCTGTCTGTCACGAGACTCGAGTGGCGACCTTCCGGATTCGACTGGCATCTGATCTCGATCTTCAGCCTCCTGTGCTTTTCACTCCTCGGTCTCGAGATCGCCTCGAACGTCGGGGACGAGATCCACGAGCCGCGCCGAACGCTCCCGCGCGCCCTGTTGACGGGCGCCTGTGTGGTCGCAAGCCTCGACGTGCTGCTCACGGCATCGATGCTGCTCGCGGTTCCCCCCGGGGGCATGAATGCCGTACAGGGGGTGCTGGAAGCGGTGGATGGACTCGCCCAACGCATCGGCGCGAGTTCCCTTACCCCGGCGATCGCGGGACTCTTGGCCCTGTCGGTCGCAGGCGCGGCGGCTGCATGGCTTGCCGCACCGGCGCGCATACCGTACGTCGCAGCCCTCGAGGGCCACCTGCCCCGCGTGTTCGCCCGCCTTCATCCGCGCCACGCCTCCCCGCATATCGCCCTGCTGCTCTGCGGCGGCCTGTGCGCGCTCGCCCTTGCGGTGAGCTTCGCGGGTGCCGGCCTCAACGAGGCGTTCATGACCATCCTCGACCTGTCGGTGATCCTGAGCCTCCTCCAGTATCTCTACATGTATGCCTCGCTCCTCGCGCTGGCATTCGGCCGGCGCGACATGGATTTGTTCTTCAGCCGCACCACGCTCGCCCTAGCGGGCATCACCGGAATGTGCGTGACCCTCATCGCCACCGCCAGTGCGTTCGTGCCGACGCGCCAGGTCGAGCACCTCGGGTTGTTCGAACTCAAGCTCTTCGGTTTCTGCGGCATCGTGCTCGGCGCCGGCGCACTCTGCTTCCGTTTCAATTCTCGATCGGCGGCGTCCCGAGCCTGAGCGATGGGGACAAGATCCCCGGCCGTGCAATACTCGCGCGTGGCCCACGAAGACCTCGTCCGCTTCCCAGTAAACTGCCCGATCTGCCGCAAGGAGGTCCTCGCGGAGTACCGGCGCGCCGATGTGGTCGGAGCCCTTCTCAACGACCGCCCGATACGGCTGTATGCGCCGTGCTGCGCAAAGAGCTGGACCGCGGGCTACATCGAGATGCAGCAGATTCGCGCGTACTTCGACGCCCATAGACTCGACCGACTCGACGGCCCGAGCCGCGCGCCGCCCGCCAAGACCCGCGAGACACTGGACGACTAGCGGACCCCCGCATGTCTGCGCGCGGCGACAGCGTCTCCTACCGCCGACAGTTACCCAAAGCGGAAGTTGCTGACTACCATCCGACCCGCAAATCGCCGGCTGCGTATTGCCTTCCATTCGATACGGATTTTCCATCCACATCCAACTTCGTTTCGAGGGGATCCAGACGATGCGAAACAGCTTAACGGCAGCCCTCTCTGCCACACTTATTATTTTGGGATGCGCCGAGACAGGTGTGTCGTCCGCGACCACGATACCGGCCGAGAATTTCAGCTGCGGTGCAGCGACCAAAGCGGAGCAGGCCGGCGCGCCCTCGGGTACATCGATCGGCATTGCGTTCGCCGGCAACGATCCGACCCAGACTTTCACATGGGGCTCGCAGTTCACCGTCAAATTCAATGCCGTCTCGAAACTCGCCGACACGCTCGACTGGTGGATCGCCGATTACGCCGGAAAAGTCCACGCGTCGGGCGCGATCAGCGTGGTCGAGGGCACCACCACGGCGAACATGGTTTGCTCCTCCACGATCTCGGGTTATTTCGCGGTCTCGGCCAGGCTGAGCAAATCCGGCGTCGTTCCGTCGCCACAGGGCAGCCGTCCGTCAGGCTTCGCGGCCTTCGGCGTACTGCCCAACGTCGCGGATTTCGTGCCCGCCTTCAACGCGTCGCTCGATGCCCGCCGGGTGGGCTTGGTGGGCGCGAACGATATCGAACCGGGCACGGGGCTGCAGCCCCTGAACGAGCATCTCGGCACCTCTTGGATCATGACATCGCGATCGATGGCGCTGACCGAGCCGCAATATGCCGGACAATACAACCCGGCGACCTATCAGATTGATCCGAGCCTCAAAGAGGGCACGCTCGCGCGGATCGTCTACATGAACGGACTGCCATTTTGGGCGAGCACGGCCCCGTCCCCCAGCGCGGGCGGATCGTATCCCCCGAAATCCTACAGTGCCTTTCAAAGCTACGCCGCGCTGGTCGGTGAGGAAAGTGCGCGGATCCAAAAGGACTACATTCCGAATCAGCATAAGAACTACTACCAGGTCAGCTGGGAACCGGACCCGGGTCCCTCCACCGAATGGAAAGGCACCGATGCGCAGTTCGTCCAGCTCTACCAGGCAGCCTGGGAAGGCGTGCACTCGACCGATCCGAATGCGGCAACTCTGGGGCCGGCGACGCAGAGCCTCGGCATCTGTGCCAGCTGGCTCGAGCGCCTCGCGCCCCTCGGATTTGCCAAATACCTCGACGCGGTCTCCTGCCATGGCTACTACATCGTCGGCGCGAGTTCAGCGCTGCCGCCGGAGGTTGGCGATTTGCCGGAGAAGGTGCAGGCGCTTCGCACCACCATGGCGAGCGTATTGCCAGCAGGTACGAAGCTGTTCGTCACCGAGGTCGGGATAGGCTATCCGATGGGAGCAAACTATGGGCCGAACTATCCGACCTCCGCGGTGCTCACGGAGCACGCAGAGGCCGTCGTGCGCACTCATCTCATCAATTTGGGAGAGGGTGTGGACACCTCGTTCATATTCTACTCATCTGACTTCACCTCTCCCGTTGGATTCGGCACGTACTTCAACCTGAGCTTGAGCAACTACGCTTCCGGCAACCTGGAGCCCAAGCCGACCGCCATGGCGGTTGCAGCGGCCACCCGGCTGATCGATGGGTCTCGCAGCTTGGGCGCGCTCACCAATGTGCCGACCGGCGGATACGGTTATTCGTTTCTGCTCGCCGATAGCGCGCACGTCATGACCGCCCTCTGGGCGCACAACTCATCGTTCAATGCCAGTGAGTCGTACCAGCTCCCAGTCGCCGCTGCAGGGACTTCCGGCGATGTCATCATGTTCGACACGATGGGAAATCCGAGGACCTTGGCGTATTCGAACGGCCTTGCGAACGTGACGCTGTCGGAGATGCCGATCTACGTGCTTTCCGATGATGCTGCGGTGATTAAGGCTCACTCGAGGGCGCCGGCGGGCGGCTACCAGACGAGCTTCTAAAGGCACGCCAACCTGCCGGGCCAGGCAGCGGTCGAACCGCGCCTGCCCGGCATTTTTTTGCCCCGGTTTCCCGCGACCGTCTCAGGGCACCCTGAAGGCGAGCGCGGATGCAGGCCGGGGCAAAATCAATCTGAAGGCACCCCGAAGGTTCCATCGACGACCTCGAGGAATGTGCGTTCCTCGCGCAATATGAATCGCTTTGTCTGCGCGGCGGCGAAATTCTCGCGCCCCTCGGGATCGCACTTCAGACGCTGGCGATAGCCCTCGTAAGACGCGAGGCTGTCGAACGCGATCAAGCCCCACGCGATGTCGTTCGTGCCTTCGTTCGGCAGAAAGTATCCCACCAGATGGCCGCCGCAGCGTGGAATGATGCGCCCCCAGTTTTCGGCGTAGCGCTGAAATTCATCCCGCTGAAAGGGACCGATCTGGTAGCGAATGAAGCAGGTCAGGGTCATGGGAGCACCTTTTACCCGCGCGCGCGCCGCCATGCTTCGATGCGCGACGAAACGTGAATGCGAACGCGGCGCTTGAGGCACGGGGCGCGTTCTGGCATGGTTCCCGCCATGACCGACCTGTCGCGCCCACGCGCATTGCACATCGCTCCGGCGATCGCCCTCATCGGCATCATCCTCGTCGCCTGCGCACTCCCCGATCGCACATTGGCGGCTCCGCCCGCCGGCGCGAAACCGGCCATCCAGGTGCTCGCGGCGTGGATCCGCTGGCTGCCGGCCGACCTGCCCGCCGCGGGATATCTCACGCTGGTCAATACCGGTGACAAGACGCTGCGCCTGGTGGCGGTGTCTAGCTCGGCTTACCGGGACGTGTCCCTTCACCGCACCGTTACTCACGGAGACGTCGAGGACATGGTGCCGGTCAAGGAAATCGCGCTCGAGCCGCACAAGACGCTCGAATTCGAGACGACCGGCTATCATCTCATGCTGATGCAGCCGACGGCTTCGGCCAACACCGGCGCCCGGGTCTCGATCGTCCTGCGGTTCTCCGACGGCTCCGTGTTGACCGTGCCGTTCGAGGTCCGCAAGCGAGGCTCCTGACGACCGACGACGGCGCTGGTACAGTGTCGGGGTCACATCCACCCCAATGCGTCCGTGAGCGGATGATCAACACCACCACGAGGACATCGTCTCATGCATGACTACAAACTCCGGTCGATCCGATTTGCAGCCGCCATCCTGGCGTTGGGTGCTTGGACCGCGGCCGCCGCCGCGCCCGATCCCGCCCTGAAGGCCGCCGTCGCCGATCCGGGACGCTCCGCCAATTTCGTCGCACGCGACCCGATTCGCCATCCGGTGGAGGAGCTCGAATTCTTCGGCATCAAGCCCGACATGACCGTCGTCGAGCTCTGGCCCGGCGGAGGCTATTGGACGGAGATCCTCGGGCCCTATCTCGCCAAGCACGGCACGTACTACGTGGCGCTCGAATCCACGGACAACGAGGAGGGCAACAAGTCGGTCAGCCATTGGCGATCACGCATGGCCGCGGAGAAGGATCGTCTCGGCACGATTCACGAAACCACGCTTGACGCCGGACACTACGACATCGCGCCGCCCGCCTCGGCGGATCTCGTGCTGACCTTCCGCAATCTGCACAATTGGATGGACGGTGGGTACGCCGACCAGGCCTTGGCCGCGTGCTTCAAGGCGCTCAAGCCGGGCGGGATCCTCGGGATCGAGGAGCACCGCGGCCGGACCGATAAGCCGCAGGATCCGAAGGCGGCCGATGGCTACGTGCGGGAGGATTACACCATTGCGCTCGCCAAGAAGGCGGGATTCGTGCTGGTGGCCAAATCGGAGATCAACGCGAATCCCAAAGACACGAAAAATTGGCCGGACGGCGTATGGACCTTGCCGCCCACGCTGTCGCAGGGCGACAAGGATCGCGCCAAGTACGTCGCCATCGGCGAAGCGGACAACTTCGTGCTGAAATTCCGCAAGCCGCAGTAGCGGCTCGAAGTCGCTTAGATTTCAGGCCCGAGGACGATCGGCGATCCGTCGCTGAATCGGGAGAGCCGAAACGGCGAGGGATCGACCGAAGGCGCCTGCCCCGTGGCGAGATCCGCGGCGAGGCGCCCCGCCCCGGGCCCGATCCCGAAACCATGTCCGGAAAATCCCGCGGCAACGGTCAGTCCGGGGACCGTGCCGGCAGGGCTGATGTAGGGGATCACGTCCGGCGTGGCGTCGATGTACCCGGCCCATTCCTGGACCACGGGCACATCGCGAAATCGCGGGTAGATGCGCACCATGGCGTCCCACGCCGCTCGATTCATCGCTTTATCGGGTGCCGGATCCAGAACGCGTGTCGTCTCGAACGGGCTGGGCCGGTCGAGCGCCCAGTGACGCGGCGCTCGAAACTCGCGCCAGCTTTGCGCATTCAGGCGAAGTTTGATGGCAGAGCCCTCCTTGCGTGCCGAGGGCCAGAACTCCCGCAGATAGCGCACGGAATCCGGCACCACGGGGACCACCAGGCCCGAGCCCCGGGCAATGGTGTAGCCGCCGTCCAGCCGCCTGCGGTAGCCGACATCGTTCAAGTAAGTGCAGGCATCGGGACCGCCGCTGACCGGGCCCGTACGCAACACCGAGGACAGCACCTTCAATTGGGGAAGTCGTACACCGAGGCTTGCGCAGAACAGACTCGTCCAAGCGCCCGCCGCGAGTATGACGGTATCGCACGCGATGGATCCCCGTTCCGTCACGACCCCGCTGATTCTGCCCGTCGCCCGCTCGATCCCGCGCACCGCGCAGTGAGTGAGAACCACCGCGCCCATGCGCTGCGCCGCACGCGCGATCGCGGGCGCGGCCTTCTGCGGCTCCGCGCACCCGTCGGAGGGCACGTGCAGTCCGCACTGAAAGGTGCCTGTCGCGTTCGGCATCAGCGCTTCGAGTTCCTGTCCGCGCACCATCCGGGCGCCGGTGGCGTAAGGCCGCGCCATGTCGAGCCAGGTGATGAATGAGCGCTCGTCCTCCTGCGATTCGCCCACGTATACGACGCCGCATTCCCGGAAGCCGGTCGCGCTCTCCGTCAAGCGATCCATGTCACGCCACAGCTTGAGGCTTTCGACGATCAATGGCATTTCGCGCTCGTCGCGGCCGGTCTGCCGGCACCAGCCCCAGTTGCGGCTGGACTGCTCGCAGGCGATGTGTGCTTTTTCGCAAAGCACCACGGGAATACCGCGGGCTGCGAGCGAAAGTGCCGCGGAAGTCCCGATGATGCCTCCGCCGATCACCACGACGCTGGTCGAGGCAGGCATCGCTTCATCGGGAGTGATCGAGTCGACGTAGGGGCCCATGGGTTCGCCAGCTGCAAAACATGCGATTATACGGCCACTCGGTCCGGATGATCCGCGCCGCGGAGCCGATATGTCGACCCACTCGCCAATTCCGATCCCCTCGATCAACGTCGAACCTTTGTTCCATGAGGCATCGCCGGCACGCGATCTGGCCGACCGGGCCATTGTGGAAGCCGCCGCGGACGTGGGCTTTTTCGTGGCCAGCCGCTTTCCGGCGGATCTTCCCGTCGGTCGCGCGGCGCGCTCGGAGCTGCTTCGCTTGTTCGCCCTGCACGAGGACGAGATCCGGCCTCTTTGGCGGCAAAAATTCGACTCTTCGCACCCGAATGTGTACCGCGGCTGGTTTCCCAGGCAGCACGGCTTCCTCACCAGCAAGGAAGGCATCGATCTCGGTCCCGACCTCGCCTACGGTCCTTCCGTGATGTGCGATGGCGACCCCCTGCGCGAAGCGACACCGTTGCCTGCGGAGACGGCATTGCCGGGCTGGAAGGCGGCGGCGGCTCATTACTATCTCGGCATGGTGAGAATCAGCCAGGCCCTCATGCGTTCGATCGCTCGAAGCCTCGGCTTGCAGGAGCGCTTCTTCGACGCCGCCTTCGAGCGCGGCCTCTCGACGTTGCGGCTGCTTCGCTATCCGTTGCGCACCGATGCGGACGACGCGGCGGCGATCGATCCGAGGGTGTGGGTGATGCACCGGGAATGTCGACACTACGTGACGGGCGCTCCGCACGTCGATTCCGGGTTTCTCACCCTGCTCGCGCAGGACGGGGTTCCCGGCCTGCAGGCGCGGCATCGCAATGGGGAGTGGGTGGACGTGCCGCCCGTGGAGGGTACGCTTGCCGTCAACTTCGGCAAAGTGCTGGAACGCTGGAGCGCCGGGCGCATCAAGGCAACCGAGCATCGAGTCATCGGCACGGGGCGGGAAAGGCTGTCGATCCCGTTTTTCTACGAGGCGCGAGCCGATGCCGAAATCCGTCCCCTCCCGATGGACCCTGCCGGTGCTTTCGAGCCCTTTCTATATGGTGACTATCTTTGGGCAACGACCACCCAGTTCGTGGAATTCAAGGGGATGGAAGCTCTACGCAGGCCTCGGGCGGCCCGGATCGCCGGCGGGGCTCTTGAATAGCTGAGCCCCACCCCCCATCACGAGGGCAATGCCTTCGCGCCGCCGTCTGTTTTCCCGCCCCCTGTGGATCATCTTCGCGTTGCTGACCTACGTCGGCTGCCGGCTGTTGCCGCCGCTGGCCCTCGGTACGGCGGGTACGGCAGTGGGGGCGGCGCTCCTCCTCACCGCCGGCATTCTGGTGCCGCAATCGATCCGGCGAAGCGATGCATTCGGGTGGATCGGGCTCATCGCGATGGGGTTCTTCTCCACGCTGTTCGTGACGACGCTCCTGCGGGACGCGCTGCTCCTCGCCGCGCGCTTCGTGCTGAGTGACTCGGGATATCGATCATTGCTCGGACCGTCTGCCGTCGGCGCGCTCCTGACGACCCTAGCGGTCACGGCAATCGGCTTCGCGATCGCCCGCCGGCCGCGCATCGTAAACGTCGACATTCCGATCCGGCGGCTGCCGCCTCCGCTCCACGGGTTTTCGATCACCCAGATCAGCGACGTGCATGTGGGCCCCACGATTCGCCGCGATTTCGTCGAGCGCTTGGTGGGGCGCGTGAACGATCTGCGCGCCGATCTCATCGCGGTGACCGGAGATCTGGTGGATGGATCCGTGCACCAGCTTGCCGCTCACACCGCACCCTTGTCGAAACTCTCGGCCCGGCACGGCGCGTACTTCGTGACGGGCAACCACGAGTACTACTCCGGCGAGGCCGCCTGGACCCGTGAGATTCGCAGGCTGGGCTTGACCGTCCTCAAGAATCAGCACGTCGTGCTGAATCATGATGGCGCCTCGCTCGTGTTGGCGGGTGTCAACGATTTCGCCGCCCATCACTACGACCCCGCGCAGCGAAGCGATCCCGCCGCCGCCCTCGAAGGCTCTCCCGCCGACGCAGGCGCAAGAATATTGCTCGCCCATCAGCCCGGGTCCGCACAGGCCGCCGCGAATGCCGGATACGACGTGCAGATTTCCGGTCATACGCACGGCGGCCAGTTCTGGCCGTGGAATTTGTTCGTGCGGTTCTTTCAGCCGTTCACCGCCGGACTGCATCGCGTGAAGAATCTATGGGTCTACGTGAGCCGTGGTACCGGCTACTGGGGCCCGCCGAACCGCTTCGGCGTACCTGCGGAAATTACCCGCATCCGATTGGTGCCCGCCGCCGCCTCAGGTTGAGGTGGACGCGGGGGGCCGGGTGGCGCCCCGGCGTGCACCCGTGTTCGTGCGCATATCAACCGCCTTTCATCCGCTGATTCCCGGTAGAATTCGACCCGCGTCAAAAAGCGCATGCACGGAATCCACGGAACCGGTGACAAGGAAGGGGAGCGGATGAACGCGGATCAATCGACAGCACGAGCCACTCAGATCAAGTGGGCCGCCGCGGCGGTGGGAGGCCTGTTTCTCCTCTTCATCGTATGGCCTTTCAACTCGGTGCCCACGGGCTCACGCGGCGTGGTCACACAGTTCGGCAAGATCGTTGGAATCGAACCGGAAGGCCTCGCGGTCCTGCCGCCTTGGCGCAAGCTGAGCAACTTCAGCATTCGCGCCGAGACGGCGAGCATCGATGATGCGGAGGGAGCCACGAGCGATACCCAGCCGGTGCGTGTTGCGCTGACTGTGCGCTACTCCATTTTTCCGGATCGGGTGGCCGAGGTGTTCGAGAAATATTCGCACACCGGCGATCTGGCGTCCTTCGTTCAAACGGCGACTCAGGAGATCTTCAAGTCGGTCACAGCAAGATATTCCGCGCCGGACCTGATCGCGCAACGCGCCCGGGTTTCCTCGGACATCAATCAAGCATTGCGTGAGAAGCTGGCCATTTACGGGGCTCAGGTCATCAATATCGACATGCGCTCGTTTGCGTTCTCGCCATCGTACATGGAAGCGATCAACGAGAAAGTGACTCAGGAGCAGAAGCGGCTGGTCGCGGAAAATACCTTGTTGACGGTGGAGGCGGAGCAGAAACAAAAGGTCGCGATTGCCGAAGCCGAGGCGAGCGCTCGCCGCGCCACCGCGGATGGAGAAGCCTACGCAAACCTGAAGGTTGCGCAGGCCCAGGCAGAGGCCTTGCGCGTGCAGGGCGCCTCGATCCAGTCCAATCCGGGCGTGCTCGAGTTGAGGCGCATCGAAGTCGAGATGAAAAAAGCTGAAACATGGAACGGCGTTCTGCCGGTGAACGTCTACGCGGGCGCACCGATCCCTTTCTTCAGCGCCGGCAAATGATCGACGCTCCATCGACGGGCCGCCGGGCTGCTGCGTGACCGAGCGTGCAGCCGCCCCTCTCGCGGGCCTTCGCGTGGTCGAGCTCGCGCGTATTTTGGCGGGACCTTGGATGGGCCAGACGCTCGCGGACCTCGGCGCCGACGTGATCAAGGTCGAGGCTCCGGAGGGCGACGAGACGCGCCGATGGGGGCCGCCGTTCGTGCACGGAGCCGATGGCGCCCAGGCGGATGCCGCCTACTTTCATTGCTGCAATCGGGGCAAGCGCTCGGTGATCGCCGATTTCCGGTCGGCGCGGGATCTCGATCTGGTCCGACGGCTCATCGATCGGTCGGACATCGTGATCGAGAACTTCAAGACTGGAGCGCTGCAGAAGTTCGAACTCGACTACGCTTCCGTGAGGCCCCGAAACCCGCGCCTGATCTATTGCTCCGTGACCGGATTCGGCCAGGACGGCCCCTACTGCGCGCGGGCCGGATACGACGCCATGATTCAAGCGATGAGCGGCATCATGGACATCACGGGTGATCCGGATGGGGAGCCGCAAAAAATCGGCGTGGCGCTCGCGGACATTCTGACCGGAGTGTACGGCGTGGTCGCCATCCAGGCGGCTCTCGCCGCCCGGGAGCGCACCGGGGAGGGGCAACAGATCGACATGGCGCTGTTCGACGTGATGGTCGGCGTGCTGGCGAACCAGGCGCTGAACTACTTCGTGTCCGGGACCGCGCCGCATCGCATCGGCAATGCCCACCCAAACATCGTTCCATACCAGACCTTCCCGACCAGCGACGGGCACGTGATGGTGGCGGTCGGAAGCGACCCGCAATTTGTAAAGCTGTGCACCATCCTCGGACGTTCCGACCTTGCGACGGACGAGCGCTATGCCACCAATGCATTGCGGGTTCGAAATCGCGGCGCGCTGATTGCCGTGCTGCGCGGGGAGATCCAGTCCTGGAAGCGGGACGAGCTTTTGGCAAAACTTGCGGACTTGGGCGTGCCCGCTGGTCCGATCAACACCATCGCGGACGTGTTCTCGGACCCGCAGGTTCGGGCACGCGCCATGCGCATCGACTTCGACCGCCCCGACATCGCGGGCGGCAAGCTTTCCGGCCTCAGGACTCCGCTGCGATTCTCCTCCTCGCAGCTTTGCCTCACCGGGGCCGCTCCGCGGCTCGGCGAGCACACGGACGACATCGCGCGCGAGCTGGGAATCGGGCCTCGAGAGGAGTTCACATCATGCACATCGCCATCCTGACGTTCGAGGGCTTCAAGGAGCTCGATCGGGGCGGACCGGTGCATGCCCGTTAGTACTCGCCTTCGGCAGGGCAAGGTGCTGATGCGCTTCAGGTGCGTTGTCTCTGGAGGAGGGTTGTAACGGCCTGCTCGATGCCGATGAAACCCTTGCGGGCGCGTGCACCGCGGTCCGCAAAGTCTATCCAGCCCGCATTGAATCCATCGATCATTTGTATGCGGGGGGTGGGATGCTTCATGCCCTGGCCCCGAAAGATCGCTTCCCAGCGATCGCGAGGCACCGCCTCGGCACGCACCGGTGTCCCCAACGCTTTGGCGAATGCTGCGGCCAGAGCATTCGGCGAAACGCGCTGCGGGCCCTCGAGCTCGACTACCTGCTTGCCCTCTGAGCGCTCTTGCAGGAGCGCCGCGGCGGCCCAACCCACGTCGTCGGTCGAGATCATCGGCACCGCACGGTCGAGCGGCTGAAGATAACTCTGGATGACCCCGCTTTTTGCTGAGTCGATATCCCACGCGGCGTTTTCCATGAACCAGGCCGCCCGCAGGAATGCCACCGGCATCGGCAGACTCCCGAAGGCATGCTCCATGCGACCGAGTATATTGAGCAAATTCGGTTGCGCGGCATGCGCACCAATGGTTGATAGCGCCACCACTTTCGCAGGGTTCGCGCGCTCGAGAGCCGCGCGCAGCGGCTTGATGAAGCCCATGGCTTCGGGAAAGCCCGGCGCCGGGTCGAAAACGGGAGGCAGCATCGCGAAGACGCCGGTCGTGCCGGCGAACGCTTGTGTGAGTGCCACCGAATCCGATAGATCGGCGACGGCAATATCGCAGCCCAACTGCGCCCAGGGCGCACCCCTGCTGCGATCCCTGACCACCGCACGCACGGGCTGATTGGCGGACAGCAGGCTGCGGGCCACCGCAGCCCCAACTTTTCCAGTAATTCCGGTAACCGCAAACATAAATGCTCCTAATCCTTCGGTGATTCGCCGCGGGCGGGGTGGAGGCACTATCCCACCGTCGCATTCATGCTTAAATAGCCCCTATGTAAATACAGTCGTGATTTTTTGGCAGGAGCAGACATGGCTTTCGACGGCAAGCTGTTGTCCGGGGTGACGGTGCTGATGGCGGTCGTTGAGGCGCGCTCAATCGCAAGAGCTGCGGAGGCACTCGGTCTATCCCCCTCCGGAGTGAGCCGCGCCCTCTCGCGCCTGGAGCAGCGCGTGGGCGCAAGGCTCCTGGCACGCACCACCCGGTCACTTTCGTTGACTGATGAAGGCCGGCGCTTCTACGAGCAGGTCGGGCCGCATCTCGCCGGCATCGAGGAGGCCGCCATCGAGGCCGCCGGTTCCTCCAGCAAGGTTCGGGGACGCTTGCGCGTCAATATCGATCCCTTTTTTTCGAGAATCGTTCTATCCCGGCATCTTGCTGCATTTCTGGCACGCTATCCGGATCTTTCTGTTGAGTTGATCATGCGCGACTCCGTCGGCGATCTGGTCGCAGACGGGTTCGACCTGGCATTGCGCTTCGGCGAGCCTCCGGCTGGATCTTTCGTGGCCCGGAAGCTGATTGAAACGCGAGTGCTGACGGTGGCCTCGCCTTCCTACGTCAAAGCCCATGGAAAGCCGCGGCATCCCAAAGAGATCGAAGAGCGCGACTGCATCGACTTCTACGATGCGGCCAATGCGCGGCCGTACGATTGGGAAATGAAACGCAAGAAGGAGGTGCTGCCGCTGCGGATCAAGGCGCGTCTCCTGGTGTCGGACTCGGGGACGCTGCTTGGCGCGTGCCAGGCCGGTGCCGGCATCGCCCAGGTCCTGGAAATCGGCTGCGGGGAGCTTCTACGCGGGGGCGAACTGGTCGAGCTGCTGCCGGAATGGTCGGACGAGCGGTTTCCTCTGTATGCAGTCTATCCCTCGCGGCTGCACCGCGCGGCGAAGGTACGTGCGTTCGTCGAGTTCTGCCTGGAAATCATGGGCGGGAATGAGAATGCCGTCTCGAGGAAGGCCCGGTGAATCGGGCCGTTTCAGGTTCATCACTGAGGAAAAGAATCGCGGCCTCGTCCAGGAGTGCTTTGGCGAAAGCAGTCAGCTAACCGGGAGCCCAATTCACCGCCGTGCCACGGCCGCGCGAGAGATTTGCGCTCATTGCTGCCGCCGGGGGTAGTACGATGCTTTGAAATATGGCGCAAAATGCCGCCGCAACACTTTGGCGGCTTCGTGAGGGCCTGCGGTTGACAAAAAAGGTCGCGACTCTCTCTCAATGGGCATTCGCCTGCAGCGGCGTCCCGACCACGGGTATCATCAGCACTGGGATCGACTATTTCCTCTTCTTTTTCTACAGCCAGGTCATTGGTCTATCAGCGGCCCTGACTGGCCTTGCGATCGCGATTGCGCTGACGTTTGATGCCGTAGCAAATCCAATGGTCGGATACTTGTCGGACAACTGGCGATCGCGGCTCGGGCGGCGCCTCCCGTTCATGTACGCATCGATACTTCCGCTGACCATCTTCTATGTGCTGGTTTGGTATCCGCCGGCTGATTCTCGGTCGCAATGGAGTTCGTTCGGGTACCTTTTGACGGTGTTAATCTTATTGCGGCTTTCCATGATGATGTTCGACGTGCCGGTCCGAACGTTGGCGGCGGAATTGACCCCCGATTATGATGAGCGCACCCGACTCGCCTCACTTCCAACTTCGGTCAGTTGGTTTACGGGTTCGATCGTGACGATTGCGATGTATTCCATCTGGCTCAAAGATTCCGCCGAGCACGTGAACGGCCAGACCAGCATCACCGGATACCGGCAGGCGGCTGTCGTCTGTGGGGCGGTGACCCTTGTCTCGCTGCTGTTCTCCACCGTAGGACTTCATCCGGAGATTCCACGTCTTCATATGCAGACCTCCGTGCAAACAGCCAGCCTAAAGGACATGATCCGCTCTTTTGTTCAATTGTTGCAAAATCGCTCGATGCGGGCGCTGCTCCTTTCCGGTCTGTTTGTGGGGACAGGTCTCGGCGCTACGGCCGCACTTTGGATCTATCAGTACGGCTTTTTCTATGGCATGCGCAGCGAGCAGATGTCACTGCTGACCATCGTCGAGTCGCTGGCATCATTCGCGGTCGCTCCCGTGATCCGGCAGTATGTCGTCAAGGGCGACAAAAAGGTCATGGCGCTTCGATTTTTGATGGCCTCGGTGGCCGTTAGCATGATCTTGCCGCCACTGCTCTCTTTGGGATGGCTTCCGGAACGCGGCAGCAATGGCCTCTGGTACCTGCTAACGACCTATGATTTTCTCAGCCAGTTGATCTGGATCGTAACTGCTTCCATCATTTACTCGCTCTATGCCGATGTTACCGATGACGTGGTGCTGGCGACAGGCAAACGTTTGGAGGGGGCGATATTCGCATGTCAGACATTCGTCGAGAGAGTCGCGATGGGCCTCGGCGCATTGTTTGCCGGCATGCTGCTCACCATGATTCACTATCCGAAGACCTCCGAAAATGTACCGATTCCAGCGGAAATTCTTACGCGACTCGGATTAAGCTACATGGGCGCGTGGTTTGTATTCGCTTCCGTCGGAATCTGGTTCCTTTCCCAGTATACAATCACGCGTTCCTTACAAGCGGCGGAAGTCGAGGTACTAGATCGGTCGGATACCGGAACCTAAGATTGGTAGCATCGTGCCTGAATATGTTCGGCCACAACGCAATCTCTGTGACCATTTCTGGAGTTTAGTTCCGGGCCGTTCCCCGAATCGACTTCAGCGTATCGGAGACTCCGTCAACGATGGTCGGAGCAAATCGGCGCTTGTCGGCAATTGGCCACGCGCGGCAGCCTCCGCTTCAATTTGCTGCACCCAGGCCGGGTCGCTGCCACCGTAATAGCCGAGTTGGTCGTGACCGGCGCCATGAGTCGTATATCCGAGGAGACGCCGGACTCTTTTGTCATACTGCCGCGCCACTTGCGGTGGAACCTCGAGATAGTGGTTCTCCTCCGAGCGAAGCCAGCCCAGACAATAGGTGTTAATAAGACCTCCACGCGGAGAATGGCTGCGGTTTGCGCCACCGCCATGCCAAGTCGATCCCAGATAGAACAGTCCGGAACCCTTCGGCATTACGGCGGTGGCCAAGCGTGTCAGGTCAGGCCGGTGCCAGGCGCGGAGAAAGCGATGACTGCCTGGGACGATGCGCGTTGCTCCATTCTCCGCCGTAAAATCATTAAAAGACCACATCACACCGATTTGAAGTTCGAGTCCTGCGACCTGAATCGGATAGGGCGTATCGTCACGATGAAGCTGCTGCTCGCTCTCCCCGGGCAATATCTCAATCCCCGTGGTGCTCCCGAGCTGATAATCGGCGCAAGACGGCAAGAGGATGGCATCGGCCACGCTCAGTACCATCGGGTGAGCGATCAGTTCGGCGCAGCGCGGCGCGTAGCGCAGCACGCCGCCACACCTAAGGGTCTTTGGACCACTAAAGCCCGTGCGTTGACTGTCGTCGAATTCATCGAGCGACGATCGCAGCTCGGCGGCGCAGGCGTCTATCAGTTCGACTGGAGCCAGATTGCGGACGATGACGCCGCCATCGCGTCGCAGAACATCGACAACCTCCGCCGGTGATGCATCCGCATCAAATGACATTAATAACATACTCGTTCCCCTAATTCTTTTTTCAGCACTCGAGTGGGACGGAACCTTATTCAAACACTCGCCGTCGCCTTCGGCTACTCCCTCGGACAAAGTGATGTTGGCAGACGTACCCGGCGCTTATCAAAGAACAATTAGCGGCGGACTAAAGATCTACCATCTGAACGGGCCCTGCAAATTCGAGCCCGAGCGATTCAGCGTACAAGCGGCTCCAGTCCACCATGTAACCCGGTCGGACAATGCAGTACAACTTTTGGCGGATAGGGCACGACGCAATTTCTTAACGGCTGACTGTTAAGGTCTACTCATCGCGTTGGAAAAGCAAAAACCATCCAGGTGCAATTTGTGGAATATATACTCCGTCCGGAAGCGTCGATGATTTATCGAGAGTGTCTATCCGGGTTCCGCTCAGCCCTGGGCGCAGATCGCGTTTCGCAGCGTCCCAGTCGATGGGCTTCTCCAGACCCTCGATTGGGCGACTTGTAGGACCGCGCGCCGGGTCGAGTCTGGGAGTTCTGCCGTCACGAAGCGTTGGCTGGGGTACAAATAGTCCTCGCCGGATTCGTCCACAATTCTGAGGAACCCCGTGCGCTCCGCGTTTGCGTCCGGCAATGTGACATAGATTTTCAGGCGCGCGTCCCGCAGTTCACCGACGCGAGCGGCAGCTGTCGGGAAGTTCCGTAGGTCGATGATTCAACTATTGCGATCTCTTGTCTCGGGGGCACTCCAGCGAGTCACCGACTTTCAATGCCACCTGCTTGCTTGGAGGTCCTATGCTCGCAGTTTCCGGCGGAGGCGGTGGCTGGGGGAAAATCTTCCCATTAGCGGTGATGGCAGTAATCCCTAGCTTTCCCTGCGTTTTACACGCCCCACGGCGGATCAAGCCATTGAATCGAGCTGAGATGAAGTGGCGGAGAGGGTGGGATTCGAACCCACGTGCCGGAATTACCCGACCATCCGATTTCGAGTCGGCGCCGTTATGACCACTTCGGTACCTCTCCGTTGACCTAAATCCACGCGTTAACCGATCAATTGATGTCGTTAACTCAAATCGTGTTATGCCCGTTAACTTAAGCGCGGTCTTGGTGTGACCCACTAAGCGACTCGGGTAAAAACGCGTTTGTCAAGAGCCCCCGTAGACCAATAAACGGCTATTCTATCGCATCGGCAAAGGGCATGTCTCCGGAACGGGACCGCCCTGCCTCACGGGAATTCAAAGCAGCTTACGACCGTGCGTATCATCAGCACTCCAAAAACTCGGCATCGCTGGTTCAGACTGGGTCTCGCGGCTTCGGCCGTCGTCCTCCTGAGCACGTGCTCCCCTCTCCCGAGCTTGATCGACCAGGTCAAGACGCTCGGGGAGTTGCGCGTGGTCACGCGCTCCGGACCGCTGTCCTATTACCTGGGATCCGATGACGCGCCGCAGGGGCCCGAATACGCGCTCGCCCAGCGTTTCGCGGACGAGTTGGGCGTGAAGCTCAAGATCACGCCGGTGAAGAGCTACGAGGACATGTACGCGGCTTTGAACTCGGGCCGGGCGCATCTCGCCGCGGCCGGACTCAAGATCCCGGTGAGGCCCATCGAAGGCATCGAATTCGGGCCGACCTACCAACGGGTGCGTGAGCATCTGATCTACCGGCGCGGCTCCGCCCGGCCGAGCTCGCTGTCCGAGATCGGCAATGGGGATCTGGAAATTGCCGCCGGCAGCTCGCATGCGAAGGCCCTGACCGCGGTCCGCGACTCCCTGCCGGATCTGGTCTGGGTGGAGGATTCCACCACCAACTCGCAGGCGCTGCTCGAGGGCGTCGCGGACGGCACCATCGATTACACCATTGCGGACTCCACCGAATTCGCCTTCGCGCACGATGCACACCCGGAATTGCGCATTGCTTTCGATTTTCCGGGCAGCCAGTCGTTGGCCTGGGCGGCCAGCGACCGCTATCCCGAGTTCGTGCGGCATATGACCACTTACTTCGCGAGCCTGCACAGAAGCGGCGACTTGGCCGCGATACTGAGCCGCTATTACGATCGTTCCGAGGATGCCGAGTTCGCGGAGGCCCCGACATTCATGCGGCACTTCCAAGACCGCCTGCCGTTGTACAAGCGCTGGTTCGAAGAGGCCGCGCAACAGAGCAGTCAGGATTGGCGGCTGCTCGCGGCAATCGGCTATCAGGAGTCCAAATGGAATCCGAGCGCCGCGTCATCGTCGGGAGCGCTGGGGCTCATGCAATTGACGTTGCAATCGGCGAATGCGGTCCAGGTGGCAAACCCCTCGGACGCGCGTCAAAGCATCTTTGGCGGCGCACGGTACTTCAGACAGGTTTACGAGAAGATCCCCTCTCACGTGCCCGACCCCGACCGCACGTGGTTCGCCCTGGCTGCTTACAACATCGGTTATGGACATCTCGAGGACGCGAGGGTCCTCACGCAGCGCGCGGGCAAGGATCCTGATTCCTGGGAAGATGTGCGCGAGTTCTTGCCGCTGCTCGCGCAGGAATATTGGTACACGCAGACCTCGAACGGTTATGCGCGGGGGTCGGAACCGGTGCGTTACGTGGACAACATCCGCAATTACGTCGACCTGCTCGAATGGGTCGGCAGCGGCGGCGCCTCCGCCCGCTTGGGAGCGCCCGCGCTCGACTGAGCGGCGGCCGCGGGGCGGGCGGGGGCGTCAGGCGTCCGAGATCCTCCCGCGCGGAGCCGCCCGACGCGTCTCGAAGAATCGCCGCAAGATCTCCCGGCATTCCTCGGCGCAGACGCCTCCGAAAACATCCAGTCGATGATTGAGCCGCGGCTCGCGCGTCAGGTCGAATACGCTTCCGCACGCGCCGGCCTTGAGGTCCCAGGCCCCGAACACCAGCCGTGCCACCCGCGCTTGAATCGCCGCACCCACGCACATCGCGCACGGCTCCAGGGTCACGTATAGCGTGGCCGACTCCAGTCGATAATTGCCGGCGTGAGACGCCGCGGCGCGCAGCGCGACGATCTCCGCGTGGGCCGTGGGATCGTGAGTGCCGACCGGCTGATTCCACCCCTCGCCGACCACTTTTCCGCGGATGACCACGAGCGCGCCCACCGGCACCTCGTTCGATTGCTGCGCCCGTTGCGCAAGCGCGAGCGCCCGCCGCACATAATCCTCATCCGTTGGGGCCTTTCCGGACGTCATATCTCAACCGGGCCGCAGATAGCGGGTGACGAACAGAATGGAGTAAAGAATCAACAACGCGCCGGCGCTCAGCGCCAGGGAGTTATGGATCCCGATGCGCGCCCCCAGCAGCCCGACCGACAGTCCGCTGAACATTCGCAATCCGGAGGCCGACATCGAGAAAACCCCGATCACGCGGCCGCGTATCTCGCCGGGCGCGTGCAGCTGCACGAGTGCCTGCGCCATGGAATTGAACGCCAGCTCCGCGAATCCCGCCACGAACAACAAGCTCAGGGCGAGCGCATATCCTCCCACACGCGCGAAGCCGATGAGCGCGACACACCAGATGAGCGCCAGAACGAAGGCGGTCCGCGCGCGCGGGGCGAGCCAGCCGCGGGTTTCCAAAATGAGGCCTCCGAGCAGCCCCCCGGCCGCATCGGCCGCCAGCAACATGCTGTAGGTGAAATCCGCACGCTGGTGGCCAAGATCGGCGGCAAACCCCGGCATCTGTGCCTGGTAGGCATTACCAACGAAAAACGAGGCGGCGCCGACCAGCGCGGTCATCGAAAGAAGCACCGGATTGCGCGCCACCACCTGCATGGTCGACCACACGTCGGCATAGCTGCCCACCGCCGCCCGGGGCGGCTTGCGTCCGGGCGCCGCACGTCCGTAGGGCGCCCGGATGAGCCAGACGAAAAGAGGCGTATAAATCAGCGCATTGGCGAAAATGCCGTAGGCCGGCCCGAGCAGCGCCATCAGCACCCCCGCCCCGAGCACAGGCCCGACCAGGAAGCCCAGATACCGGCCCGTCGCGTTCAGCCGAACCGCGCTTGCCAGCTGGTCCTGCGGGACCAGTTGATGAATCAGCACCTGACCCGCCGGGACCCAGATCACTCCCGCAAGTCCATGAATCACGAGAAGCGTCATGGCTCTGCCGAGGGTGACAGTGTTCGTCAAGAACATGACGCCCCAGCTGACGGACACGGCGATGTACATCATCATGCCCAGCTGGATGAGCCTCCTGATGTCGAAACGATCGGCCAAGCCGCCGCTGACGCCTGCCAGAAGCAGGAACGGAACCCAGTGCGACACGACCGCGAATCCCCCGAGCGCGGGCGAATGGAATCGGTCGAACATCACCTTGTAGGAGATGACGTGCTCGATATTGTCCGCCATCATCGCGCCCGTCGCCGCTAGGAGGTAGATGCGAAAGTCGCCTTGGGCGAACGCGGCGAAGGCGCGATGCTGGGGTGCCGGGACCGGCCCGGCACGGGTATCTGGGTTCAAGTGACTCGAGGGGCCTTCGTTGGCGTCGCAACGCATAATTGTAAACGGAATCCGACACGGGCCCCGCACTAGTTATAAAATCCCGTTTCGGCTCCGGGGACTCGAGTAAAGAAAAAGTAGTCATGCGCTCATTTTGGTTGCTGATGGGAATCGCCGCGCTCGCGCCGGCGTGGGCTCGGGCGGACGAAGGCATGTGGACCTTCGATAATTTTCCGTCCGAGGCCGTCAAGAAGGCTTACGGGGCGGATGTAACCCCCGCGTGGCTGGATCACGTGCGGCTCTCCACGATCCGGCTGTCCAACTGCACGGCCTCGTTCGTATCGCCGCAAGGATTGATTCTCACCAACCATCACTGCGTGGAATCCTGCCTGGGCGAGCTGTCCTCGAAGCAGGACAGCCTCCTGGAGAACGGCTTCTCCGCGGCAACGCCCAAGGACGAACGCCGGTGCCAGACGCAGGTGGCGGACGTTCTGGTGGCGACTGAAAACGTCACCGCGACCGTGACCAAGGCCGTCGCGGGATTTTCCGACGAGGCCGCCAACGATGCGCGCAAGCGCACATTGACCGCCCTCGAACAGACCTGCGAGCAATCGGGGCCGCGCTCCAGCAGAGGCGCGCTCAAATGCCAGGCCGTCACCCTCTATCAGGGAGGCCAGTATTTTCTATATAAGTACAAGCGCTACGACGACGTGCGGCTCGTGTTCACGCCGGAAACCGATATCGCGGCGTTCGGCGGCGATCCCGATAACTTCCAGTTTCCGCGCTGGTCGCTCGACTTCGCCGTTCTGCGCGCGTATGAGCACGGCAAGCCGGCAAGGACGCCGGATCATTTGAAAATTGATTTCTCGGGGCCGCGCCCGGGCGAGCTCGTGTTCGTCTCCGGACATCCCGGAAGCACCTTCAGACTCGAGACGCCTGCACAGCTCGAATTCGAGCGCGACGTCTCCCTGCCGACCACCCTGCTGCGCACGTCCGAGCTGCGCGGCGGCTACATTCAGTACGGCCGTTCCAATCAATCGGACATGCACCTGATCGAGGCGCCGTTGAACAGCCTGGAAAACGGCATCAAGGTGCGCCGCAAGCTTCTCGACGCGCTGCACGACGATGCGCTCATCAGCCGAAAGAAGGCCGAGGAATCGACCTTGCGCACGCTCGCGAACCTGCCGGGTCCCGACCCGTGGCAACAGATCGAGGAGGCGTCGAGGCGCGAACGCGCACTATATCTCCCCTACACCTTCATTGAGGGCGGCGCCGGCTTCAACAGCATCCTGTTCCGATACGCGCGCCTGTTGCTGCGCGGAGCGGACGAGCGCACCAAGCCGAACACCGAGCGGCTGCGGGAATTTACCGACTCCATGCTGCCCCGGATCGAGCAGCAGCTTTCCGCCCGCGTACCCATCTATGCGGAAGTCGAGACGCTCACCCTGTCCTTTTCGCTGCGAAGAATGCGCGAATGGCTGGGCCCGGATTATCCCCTGGTGCGCAACCTGCTCGTCAAGGAGTCGCCGGAGGCGCTCGCGACCCGCGTGGTGGCGGAATCGAAGCTCGACGATCCGGCGGTCCGCATTCAGCTGTGGCAGGGCGGAAAAACCGCGGTGGACCAATCGCGCGATCCGATGATCGAGCTCGCGCGCTCGCTCGACCCTGATTCTCGGGCGCTGCGCCGCCAGTTCGACGACGCGGTCGAGGCGCCGATCGCCGCCTCCTCGGCACGCATCGCCGGCGCACGCTTCAAGGCCTTCGGCACGAGAATTTATCCGGACGCCACATTCACGCTGCGCTTGAATTACGGCACGGTGACGGGCTGGACGCAAAACGGCGTGGAGGTGGAACCCTTCACCTACCTCGATCGAGCCTTCGCGCGCGCCACCGGCTCCTCGCCCTTCAAGATTCCGGACAGCTGGATGAAGGCCAAGGAGCGCCTGGACATGCGCACCCCCTTTTGCATCTCGACCAGCAACGACATCGTCGGGGGCAATTCGGGAAGTCCGCTCATCGATGCCCACGGCAACATCGTGGGCCTCATGTTCGATGGCAATATCGACTCGATTGCCGGGTCCTACTGGTTCGATCCCGCCAACAACCGCGCAATCGCCGTCCATCCGGCGATCATTCGCGAGGCGCTCGACCAGGTCTACGGGGCTAAATCCTTATTGACCGAACTGGAAGGACCATGAACGTCCCCGACGCGGCGAAAATAGGCCAGTTGAGCGAACCCGGCGAATACGACCCGGCAATGCTCGAGTTGCTCCAGCTCTTATGGGGCGACGGATTCCTGTCGCCCGGGGGTTGCGACGAGCTGGAACGCCTCTTCGAGGGCAGCGATATCCGCGGCTGCGAGATCCTGGATATCGGCTGCGGCCTGGGCGCCATCGATGAGCTGCTGGTCACCCGGTTCGGCGCGGGCACGGTGGTGGGCGTGGACATCGATCCCGCCCTGGTCGAGGGAATGCAGCAGCGCGTGAAGCGCGCGGGCCTGTCGGACCGGATTCGCGGGATGAAGGTGGGCGGCGGCACGCTGCCGTTCGACGCGGCGAAATTCGACGTGGTGTTTTCCAAGGACTCCATGGTTCAGATCCCGGACAAACCCAAGATCTATGCCGACGTGCTGCGCGTATTGCGTCCGGGGGGCCGGTTCATCGCGAGCGACTGGCTGCGGGGCGGCACCGGCAGCTACTCCCCGGAAATGATGGAATTTTTTCGATTGGAGGGCATTGCCTACAACATGGCCACCCTCGAGGAAAGCGCGGCCGCACTCGCGGCCGCCGGCTTCGTCGATGTCGAGATACGCGACCGCCACGGATGGTATCTCGAGCTGGCTCAGAAGGAACTCGCCGCTCTGGAAGGACCCCTGAACCCGGTGGTCGTGAGCCGCATCGGCGGGCAGCGGGCGCGCCACTTCGTGGATGACTGGCGTCAGCTGGTGGTGGTGGTGAAACGCGGCGAGCTTCGTCCCGGCCATCTCAAGGCCGTCAAGCCGGCTGCATACTGACGCACGCGCCGAACGCGCGCACGCTCGCCGCTCACTGCCGCACGATGGCCGAGGCTCTGCCGCGCAATACGTATTTCTGGATCTTTCCGGTCGCGGTTTTCGGCAATTCCGTCACGAAATGAAAAGCCGTGGGCACTTTGAAATGAGCGAGGGCGGCTCGCGCAAAATCGCGTAGCTCGGACTCCGTCGCGCTCCCGCCGGGGCGCAGGACCACGAACGCATGAGGTGTTTCGCCCCACTTCTCGTGAGGCATGCCGACCACCGCGGTCTCGAGTATGGCGCCATGCCGCAGCAGCACGCCTTCCACTTCGATGGAGGAAATGTTTTCGCCGCCGCTGATGATCACATCCTTGAACCTATCGCGGATCTCGACATAGCCGTCCGGATGCACCACCGCCGCATCGCCGCTGTGAAACCACCCGCCTCGAAAGGCGGTCGCCGTCGAGTCGGCGTCATTGTAATAGCCGCGCATCACCACATTGCCGCGCGCGACGATTTCGCCCAGCGTCGTCGCATCGGGCGGCACGTCCTGCATGTTTTCGTCGACCACCCGTAGCTCGCCCGAGGTGATGAGCTCGACCCCCTGTCGGGCCTTCAGCGTCGCACGATCGGCGCTGCAGAGTTGCGCATGCTCCGGCAGGGGCTCGCAGATCGATATGAACGGCGCGGTCTCCGTGAGGCCGTACACGTGCGTGACCTCCCACCCCAATTCCGTCTCCAGCCGCTCGATGGTCGCGGCCGCCGGCGGGGCGCCGGCCGTGAATACCTTGATGCCGCGCCGCAATTGCGAGCGCAGTTCTTCGGGTCCGTTCGCAATGGCGATGAGCACCGTGGGCGCCGCGCACAAATGGGTTACCCGCTCCCGATTGACGTGCTCGTAAATGCTCGCAGCCTCGGGCCGGCGCAGACAGATGTGCGCTGCCCCGGCGGCCGTCACGGTCCAGATGAAAGTCCAGCCGTTTGCGTGGAACATCGGCAAAGTCCAAAGGTAGCGATCCGCCGGCGTCATTGGCCAGTGGGTGAGCGTGCCGACGGAATTCATCCACGCGTTTCGATGCGTGATCATGACGCCCTTGGGGCGCGAGGTCGTCCCGCTGGTGTAGTTGATGGCGAGCAGATCGGTCTCGAGGATCTCGTTCAACTCGATGGCGGGTGCGCGCTCCTGCAGGAGCGTCTCGTAGGCCAGCCAACCGCTCCTCGCGCCCTCCAGCGCGACGAAGTGCTCGATGGTCGGCAGGCGCGCCCGCACGTTGTCGATCAACTCGAGATAGTCCGAGTGCACACACATCACCTTCGCGCCGCTGTGGGTGGCCATGTAGACGAAGTCGTCCGCCGTCAACCGGTAATTCATCGGCACGATGACGGCGCCGCGCTGCGGGACGGCGTAAAACTGCTCCAGATGTTGGTGGGTGTTCGGGCATATGGTCGCGACCCGATCGCCCTTGCCGACACCCAGTTTCGCGAGCCCCGCCGCCCATCGATCGCACCGCTCGCGAAATTGCGCGTACGTGAATCGCAGCTCGCCGTCGACGACGGCAAGGCGGGCGCCGTGAAGCTTGCCGGCGCGGCGCGCGAAGTCCAGCGGAGTGAGCGGAGTTTCCATGGGCGAGCCTTCGGCGTGCGTTATTTCTCTTTCAGGCGGTGACTGTCGCCGGCGCGCAATGTCATGCCGTAGATTTTGTTGAGTTCCGCGATCTGCGCGAGCGTCTCGGCGGAAAAGGGTGCCCTGCCTTCGAAGGCGTGCAGCACGATGCCCTCCAACAGGTCGCCGAGCGACAGATCCTTCAATTCCGCGAGGCCCTTCAGCACCTTCAGCAGGCGCCTCTCCATGCGCACACCCGTCTGAATCCGTTCGATCTCGATCATCGCGGTCCGGTCACAGCGGCTGCGCCGCGGTCGAATCCGGCTGCGGCGGGAGCGGGATGAACTCGCCGTCATCCAGCTGCGGTAGCTTCATCCGGCCCGCCCGCCAATCGCTCTTGGCTTGCTCGATCCGCGCTTGCGACGAGGACACGAAATTCCATTCGATGAAGCGCTTGCCGACCGCTTCTCCGCCGAGCAACATGACCACGGCGGGCTCGGGCGCGGTGATCACGACGGACTTGCCCGGGACGAACACGAGCATGTGCCCCTCGGCGAATCGCCGTCCATCGACCTCGATGGAGCCCTCGGCAACATAGGCCGCCCGCTCCGGGTACTCCGCGGGCAATTGCGCCTTGGCGCCGGAGGCCATGCGCCAGTGCACATAGAACAGCGGGGAGAAGGTGTTGACCGGGGCGCGAACCCCGAAAGCCGCGCCGGCGACCAGCCGCGACCACAGACCCTCGCCCTCAAAGGTGGGCAGATCGGCGGCGCCGTGATGCGAGAAACGGGGCGCGGTCTCCTCCTCTTCCTTCGGCAACGCGACCCACGCTTGGATACCGTGCAGCCTGTCGCCCTGGGCGCGGGCGCGCTCGAACCTCTCCGAATGCGTGATGCCGCTGCCGGCGGTCATCCAGTTGACCTCGCCCGGACGAATCGGCTGCTCCGAGCGCAAGCTGTCGCGATGCATGATTTCTCCGGCGAAAAGATAGCTCACCGTCGACAGACCGATATGCGGATGAGGACGCACGTCGACCGAGCGCGGGATGCCCGCCGGGAATTCAACGGGTCCGAAGTGATCGAAGAAAATGAACGGCCCGACCATCTGTCTTTCGGATGCGGGCAGCACCCTTCCAACCTGAAACCCGCCCACATCGCGGCGCCTCTGCTCAATCACTGCATCGATCGATGACACGACTACGGCACTCCCCTGACCAGGCTCCGGGCGGCGGCGACTATCGCCTCCTCGTTCGACCGCGGCTGCCAGCCGAGCAGCCGCCTCGCTTTTGCGTTGGATGCGCTTTTCCTCTTGCCCAACTCGGGTAGTATTTCACGGGCCAGCGGGTTGAACCAGGCGCCCACGCGAAGCACCCAATTGGGCAACTGGCGCGTCCTGATGCGGGCGCCGGCGCTCCCCATGCGATTTTTCAACACTTTGGCGATGTCCTGCAAAGACATGAAATCGCCGGCCACCGCCAGGAAGCGCTCGCCTCGGGCGGCCTCCTGGGTCATCGCGAGCACATGCAGGTCGGCAACGTCCCGGACGTCGACGACGCCGAAATACAGCTGCGGGTTGCCCGGCATCCGGCCATCCAGCATGCGCTTCACCAGTTGAATCGAGGTGGAATAGTCGGGGCCGAGGGCGGGCCCGAAGACGGCAACCGGGTTGACCACGGCAAGCTCGAGCTGGCCGCTCTCGCCGGCGATGAAGTCCCACGCCGCCCGCTCGGCCAGCGTTTTGGATTTGGCATAGGCGGAGACGCCGGCGCCGGGCACCGTCCAATCCTTCTCGTCGAACGGGGCCGTCCGCGGCGGTACTCCGTAACCTATCGCCGCGAACGAAGAGGTGAGCACGACGCGCTTTGCACCCGCGCCCGAGGCGGCACGCAGCACGCGCAGCGTGCCCTCGCGAGCGGGCACGATCAGCTCATCCTCATGAGACGGCCGGCTCGCGGGAAATGGCGAGGCAACGTGCAGCACGAACTCGCAGCCGGCCGCGGCCGCCGCCCACCCGGCGTCCCCCTCGAGATGCGCCACGGCGAATGACAGTCTGTCGACGGGATCAACCCCCGCCGTCCGGAGCATCGCCCGCACATCGGTCTCGCGTGCGCAGTCCCGCAGCGTGGCACGCACCTCGTATCCGGCGGCGAGCAGCTTGACGATGCAATGAATGCCGATGAATCCGGATCCGCCGGTCACCAGGACCCTGCTCCGGCTCAGCATCCGCGGCTCACGGCTGCGTGTCCAGAAACTCACCGACGATGCGGGCCGTCTCGTCCGGGAACTGGTCCACGAAGAAATGTCCCCCGGGGATCGAGGCCTCCATGAGGTGGGCGCAACGCTGGCGCCACTCCGCGGGGATGTCATAGAGAGCCGCCATCGCGCCTGCGGCGCCGTACAGCGCCAGCGTGGGACAGGACACCTTGCGATCGATGTCGGCGCTGTCGTGGTCCAGATCGATGGTGGCCGCTGCGCGGTAGTCGGAGCAGGAGCCGTGAATCATCTCCGGCTGCCGCCAGCATCGGCGATACTCCGCGAGCATGTCCGGCGCGAAATCGCCAATAGTCGCGCCGCCCCAGCCCACCAAACTCGTCTCGTAGAAGTAGTCGGGATCGGCGCCGATCAAGCGCTCGGGAAAGGGTTCCGGTTGCGCCAGGAAATACCAGTGCCAGTAGGCGTGCGCCACCTTGCGATTGGTATTCATGAGCAGGGTGAAGGTCGGGACGATGTCCATGACCGTCAGCGACCGGACCACCTCAGGATGGTCCAAGGCCATCCGATGCCCCGTGCGGCCTCCCCGGTCATGCCCGACCAGGTGGAAGCAATCGAACCCGAGAAGCCGCATCGCGCCGAGCTGATCATCGGCGAAGGCACGAAACGAATAGTTCGACCGATCGGCTGCGCATGTGGGCTTCGCGGAATCCCCATAACCGCGCAGATCCGCGCATACCACCGTGTAACGCCCCGCCAGTTGGGGCGCCACGCGAGCCCACATCGCGAGGCTCTGAGGATAGCCATGCAGCAGCAGCACCGGCGGTCCGGAGCCGCCGATGACGCACGCGATGCGCACACCTCGAACGTCCAGCGTCTTGCGGTCGAATCCCTCGAACATGCGCCTTTATACACTGGCGCGGCGAGCCGCGGCATCCTAGGCGGCCGTCGTCTCCATCCACGCCGCTTCGATGGCGAACGAAAGATTCGCCCCCACCTCGAGGGCGTGAGTCGCCGCGTTCGGTGACTGCATTTCGGCGCTGGCTGACTGCTGAAGTGCTGCGCTAGCCTCGATTCGCGTTGGCGACCCGCGCAGCCTTGGCTTGGGACGTGGCAGCTTGGAATGCAGCGTCCGCCTGCTGCTTGCAGGGCTCCTGCGCCGCGAGATCCAGGGTCAGGCACTTCGTGAGCGCAATTTTATGCTCCCCGTCGGCTTGCGCCATGGCGATATCGAACGTTCCCGTGACTCGAGCGGCCGAGACGTTTTTCGCCTCTCCGCCCGTCTCCTTCACGGCATTCCTCACATCCTTGCGCGCCTCGACTCGTGCCTGATCGAGTTCCTTTCGAGCATCGTCCTGCGCTGCAGCGACATCGGCTTGGGTCACAATGTGCTCGTGATTGCGGTGACATCCGCTCAGAAGGGTCAGCAACACGGCCGCCAGCGCCGGCGCGACCACCGGCTGCAGCGAGCTCCTTTCATCGGGGTCAGGCGGATATCTCATTTTGTCCTCCTTCCGTGCTTCGTTCGCCATCCACTATATCGCCCTTTGGAGCCGCGAGCCGACACCGCGCGTCAGCGAACCGCCGACGTCGGTCGATTCAGTCATCCGTCCGCAGGAACCCGCGGGCCCCGGGCGGGCTCGCGTGTAATATTTGCCGACTCTCGCTTGGGAACGGTACTCTTTGCAGGTTGCCGGCATCCTGGCGAAACCACACTTCAGGGAGATCACGACGATGGGACTACTCGACGGGGTATTGGGCGGTGCAGTGGGTGCTGAAATGGCGACCGTGGTCAATGGCTTCATCAACAATCACGGCGGTGTGCAGGGCATCGTCGCGCAAATGGAGAAGCAGGGATTTGGCAACACGGTGAAGTCTTGGGTGGGGACCGGTGCCAATGCGCCCATCACACCCGAACAGATTCATGCGGCATTCGGCCCCGAGGCCATCGCGAGCGCAGCGGCAAAATTCGGCCTGAATCCCCAGGAATTGGCACAAAAACTGTCGCAGGTATTGCCGCAGGTGATCGATCACCTGACGCCCGCCGGAACGGTCAAACCGGCCTGACGATTGGAAGCACCGATGGCAGGTAAGCCGCAAGACGGGTGCCGCCCCGGGATTCTCGAGTCACCGCCAATCCGCCGCCGAGCGCCTCGAACCGTTCGCGCAGGCCGAGAAGCCCAAGCGAGGCCGGCTTGGTGAGCGCCCGCTCTTCGATGCCCCGACCGTCATCGACGACCACCATCTTGATCGAGCCGCCGTCGGTACCCAGCGATATGTGAACCGTGGACGCGCGCGCGTGGCGCACGACATTCGTGAGGGCCTCCTGTGCCGCCCTGAAGAACACCAGCCTCGACGCCTCATCGAGCGTCGGGAGCGGCGTGGCTTCGACGACCTTGATTTCGAGGCCCGATCGCATTCGAACGTGATTCGCGTGCTCCGCGATGGCTTCCGCAAGCTGCAGATGCACCAGGGCCGCCGGCCGGACCTCATCGGCGAGCTCGCGCGCCGATCGCATGCACGAATCGATGGCATCGCCAAGATCGGCCCATCCCCGCGCGGCGCCATCGGGTGCGCGAGCCTTCAGATGCTCGAGCGTCAGTTTGGCGGCGAATAGATCTTGCGCGATGCCCTCGTGAAGGGAGCGGGCGATCGATCTGCGCTCATCCTCTCGAACGACCTCGAGCCGCTGAGCCAGGGCGCGAACCTGGGCATAGGAGTCACGCAGTTCCGTGATGTCGGTCGCCAGCACATAAAAACCCCGCACCGTCCCGGACTCATCGACGTCCGGTATGTAGCGCGCGTCGGTGCACGACGGCGAGCCGTTGGCCTTGGGCAGCCGGCGCTCGAAGCGTTGACCGTGACCTTGCAGCGCCAGCCGGGCGTATGGCTCATTCAGCTCGAACAGCTTCTCGCCCAAAAGCTCGGCCATGTGCAGACCGACGGCTCGTTCCGGCGGCAAATCAAACCAGTCGAGGTACGCTCTGTTCGCGAATTCGCAGCGCAGCTCGCGGTTCCAGTAGCCGATCATCCCCGGCACGTGATCGACAATGGCCCGCAAGTCCGCCCGGGCCTTGCGCAGGCTTTGGTTCAACCGCCGCTCCGCGGTGATGTCCGCGAAGGTGGCGATGACGGCACTCGGCCTGGAGGCGTCAGGATCATAGAGCGGTCGTGAATTGACGCTGATCCAGCGCGGCTCGGCGCCCGGCAGCTGAACACCCATCACCTGGTTGCGCAACGATATCCCGGTCCGCAGCGTGACCGTCGCGGGGTGCTCCTCGCCGGGAAACGGCGTACCATCCTCGCGGATGCAACGCCAATGAGCATCGAGCGGTGTCTTGCCGAGAATCTGATCCCGGCTCAGTCCGAGTATGCTTTCCGCCGCGGGGTTCGCCGCGATGACTTCTCCATCCGGCGCGTGGACCATCACGCCTTCGGCCATCACGGCGAAAAGACTCCGGTAGCGCTCCTCGGCGCCGAGCAAGGCGATCCAGGATTCGTGTCGAGCGGAGGTATCGATGAACGCGCCGACTTGCTCGGCGCCGCCCGGCGCGATCAGGTTGAGGCTCACGTCGTACCAACCCAGGGTGCCGTTCTTGCGCCGCTGCTGTATTTCGGTTCTGTAGATGTCGCCCCGCGCGATCACCGCACACGCGTCCCGAGCGAAGGCTGAAAAAGCTTGGTCGCTGGGATGCAGCAGGCGGGTGGAGGCTCCCACGAGCTCATCCCGTGCGTAGCCGAACATGTCTGCGAAGGTCGTATCGCACCAGACGATGACTCGTTCGCAAACGCGAACCCGGCCTATGGGTCGGCCGTCCGCCGTCCCGGTTCGCTGGCGGATCAACTCATCGACATATTGCGGCGATCGTTGCGTTTTCATCGCGACGCCGAGGCTCTGAAGGCGAGTCGAGATTGCACGGGAACCATCTCCACGGGGTTTGTCCCCAAATGAGCGGTTCCCTTTGCCCGAAATTTGGCTTTATTTTCAAAGACTACGGGATGCCTTTCGCAGGGTCAATGCGCTTTCAAAGGGGCGATAGTTCACTTGACGCCCCCGCACGGAGGGGTGATAACTCAAAGTTGCCCGGTTCCGCACCCCATTTTCTGGAACTCAGCGTCGCTCGAGGTGAAAATATCCGTTCGTTACCGAACGGACCCCAGGCGACGCTCCATTTAACATATAACTCATGGAAGCTTTGAAACTTATGGACGACAGTCAGGCTCGTGAGCGATTCGATACCGGGGTGAAGAAGATCAGGTACGAAATCAGGAGCCTGTTGGCGCAACATGGCCTGTTTGGAACCATAACGGATGCTGCCGCCAGCCCCGCGGATTCCGTTCCCGAGAACTCGAAGGTGCAGATCGAGGTCAAGGGCCTGACCACGGGCAGGGAATTTGACCGCCAGCAGATCGAAGGCTGCTATCTCAGGGTGGGAGGCGACGTGCTCGCGAGCATCGTCGCGATGGTGAAGGAAGTGTCGCCTGCCGAGCCCCCCGACTCCCCACACGACCAGGATTAGCTGGGAGCCCATGGACCCCGCATCGGCATCCGCGGCATCGAAGGATAATGTCGAGAGATTTCAGATCTCCTGCCTGGGTCGGGCGGCCTGGCAGCTGATCGACTCGTTCGTGCCTATTTGCTCTTTGGGTGGCGATGGTTTTCGCACTCGAGGTTCTACTGGTTGATGCGCCCTTGGCGGTTCTCGCCCAGGCCCCACGGTCTCATCATTTTTCACGACTGCGGACGGTTCGTTCTTCAAATCGAAGCGAGCCAACAATGCCGTCGGCATCGTCGCGGCTTGCTGAATCTCACCCCGTACCGGCATTGGCGCTGGCAGCATGCGCTGCACCATGGAACGGCGGGAGACCTCGATCGACGCGGCTCGGGCGACATCTGGACGTTGACGGTGCAGGAATATCTTCACGGCACGCGCTGGAACCGCTTCGCCTATCGGCTGGCACGCAATCCGCTGATCCTGTTCGTGGTTGCGCCGTTGTACATCTTCCTCGTCATAATCGCCTCGCGGCGTCGAATGCCCCGGCGCGGGAACGTCGATCGGTGCGCCGCACGAACTGGGCTTGCTGGCGATCATGCTGGTGATGAGCGCCGCGATCGGCCTCAAGGCGCTGTTGATGATTCAACTCACGGTGTCGGCCTTTGCGGCGCCGCCGGGCTATGGCTGTTCTACGTCCAGCACCAGTTCGAAGGCGCGTATTGGACGCGTTCCGAGGATTGGAATTTCACGGACGCGGCGCTTCAGGGCAGCTCCTTCTACCAGCTGCCGAGAGTCCTGCAGTGGTTCACCGGCAATATCGGCTTCCACCACATCCATCATCTGAGCCCGCGCATTCCGAACTATCATCTGCAGCGATGCCATGAAGCCGATCCCTTTTTCAGGACGATCAAGCCGGTGACACTCTTCGGAAGCCTCAAATCGTTGACCTTCCGGCTTTGGGATGAGCAGCACAAGGTATTCGTGGGCTTTGGGCGGCTCGAGCAGCCGTCGATGTAGCTGAAGCTCTGATAGAGTAACCGCATGACCGGCCAGTCAGCCTCTCCTTGGCCCGAGCTTTCCTACGGCGCATGGGCCGACACGCGCGCCACTGTGCATCTGTGGACGCAGGTGGTCGGGAAGATCCGCCTCGAGCAAACGCCCTGGTTGAATCACAGCTGGCATGTGCCGCTGTACCTGACCGCGAGCGGCCTGACCACCTCGCCCATCCCTTACGGAGCCCGCTCGTTCGAGATCGCATTCGATTTCATCGAACATTCGCTCGATGTGGCGGTCAGCGATGGCGCTCATCGGCGGTTCCCGCTTCGCCCCGAGACCGTCGCGAACTTCTACGAGCGGGTGATGAGCGCGCTCGCCGAACTCGGGCTCGCCATCGCCATCAACGAGAACCCCTGCGAGATCGCCGGCGCGATACCCTTCAGCCAGGACGATAAGCACAACTCGTACGACCGGGAGTACATTCGGCGCTTCTGGGACGTGCTGGTTCAATCCGACCGGGTCCTCAAGCGGTTCCGCACTCGGTTCATCGGCAAGACCAGTCCCGTGCATTTTTTTTGGGGCAGCTTTGACCTCGCAGTCACCCGCTTTTCGGGCCGCAGCGCGCCGCCCTTCTCGGGCAAGACCCCGGGCGTGCCGATCGGCGTAATGCGCGAGGCCTACTCCCACGAGGTCAGCAGCGCCGGGTTCTGGCCGGGCGGCAATGGCACCGACTATCCCGCCTTCTACTCCTACGCATATCCGAAACCCGAGGGTTTGCAAACTTCCGCGGTGCTGCCGGACGGCGCTTTCTTCGATGATCGGCTGGGGGAATTCCTGCTGCCGTACGATGCGGTCCGCCGCGCCGCGGATCCGGATGCTCTCCTGCTTGCCTTCCTGCAAGCCACCTATGAAGCCGCTGCCGAATCGGCGCATTGGAACCGCGCCGCCCTCGAATGCTCCCAGGGAATTCCGGGGGTGCCGAGAAAAACCTGAAGTACGAGGTGCTAGCGTCCGCGGCGGCCGCGGGACGGAGGCTTGTAGTCCTCCGGCTGGAGGCGATACCTCGCGAGCAATTTGTAGAAGTCGGTTCGGGTTCGCTTGGCGATGCGCGCCGCTTGCGTGACGTTTCCTCCGGTGCGCTGCAGGTTGTCCACGAGGTATGCGCGCGCAAACGCCTCGCGCGCTTCGTCGTAGGTGGGAATTCTTCCCCGATCCTCGGGCATCGATTGCTCGACGAACTCCCGGGTCATCACCTTCCCATGGGAGAGCGCCAGATTCTGCTTGACGAGATCGAACAATTGGCTGACGTTGCCCGGCCAGTCGGTGGTCGCCAGCAATTCGATCGCCTCCGGTGTGTAGATTTTTTCCTCGCGCCCCGGCTCCTTGGCCTGCTCCAAAAAATGCGACACCAGAAGCGGAATGTCCTCCCGCCGTCGACCGAGCGGGGGCATCTCGATCGACAAAATGCTGATCAGATCGAAGAGGCGGCGCAAGAATTGACCCGATTCCGCCGCGGCCATCAAATCGCTCGAGCTCGTGCATATCAGGCGAACGTCCGCCTCGGCGGCCTCTCGCAGGGGCGGTAGGATCGGGTTCAGCTCCTTGCGCAGAACCCGCATCAGCGACAGTTGAAGTCCCGCCGGCAATTCATCCACTTCGACGAGCAGGAGCGTGCCCCCGTTCGCGCGCTGAAAAGCGCCGCGCATTTCGGCTGCCGAGTCGCCGTCTTGCCTTTCTTCGCCGAAGAATTCGGCCTCCAGCCGCGCATCGGTCGAGCCTCTGCAGGAGACGCTGACGAACGGGCCGCTTCGCCGCGAACTGGCTGCGTGAACGGCGCGCGCGAAGAGCTCCTTCCCGGTTCCGCTGGCGCCCGTCAACAGCAGGGGCACCGTGCTGACGGCCGCACGATTCGCGAGACCCAGCCGGTCCTCCATGAGCCGGCTGCGCGAGACGGTCTGCTGTCCCCAGTCTCCAGCCGTCACCGAAAAAGTCGACGCTGCGGTCGCCCTCTCGACGTGTCCCAGCAATTCTTGCTTGCCGACGGGCTTGATGAGGAAGCTGAAAGCCCCGGCCTGGGTCGCCTGCACGGCCTCGGGAATGGTCGCGTGGGTGGTCAGGATGATCACCGTGATCTGCGGCCAGCGGCTCTTGAGCTCCTTCAGGAGAGCCAGCCCGTGCATGTCCTCCAGGCGCAGCTCGGAGATCACCAGGTTGGGGCGGGAACGCACGCAGGCATCCAATGCCTCCTGCCCGCGGTCCGCGGTGCTCACCGTGTAGTCCGCGGCGCTCAGATGAGCCGTCATGATGCGTCGCAGTGAAGGATCTTGGTCCACGATCAAGACCTTGACCTTGCGCTGCGGAAGGAGCTCGTGCGCGGAGGAATCCGGGCCGGTCTGATTCCTCCTTGGAGTGATTCCAAAGCCCAGCGAAACAGGGCGTGACGAAGGCGGCTTCATACGGTTGCTCCCCGGCATTCTCTTACGGTGGAGCCCGGTGCACAACCCCACCGCAAGTCAGAAAATGCCGCGTCCGGCGCGGCCCGAGTCCGCTTCGATTGAGATATCGCTCAACGGCAGGCTGCGCGTAACGTGCGGTGGCCTTGAATTCGCATGGCGATCGGTAAAAGTGGCTCCATAATGGACACCAGAGCGTCTAATCTTAGCCATTCGTCGCGCGCGTTGGAGGCAGATTGTGGGGATCAGGCACGCTTTCGCTTTGACGACCGGCTTCTTGCTGGTGGCGGGAAATCACGGATTCGCCGGCCGTGCCCGGGCAGCCGATGCCGCCCCGCCCCCGGCGCCGACGGTGGCCGAATTGATGGTCCGGGACCTCGAAGGAAATCCGGACAAGGAAGCGGTGATGATGATCGTGACCTACTCACCAGGCGGCGCCTCGCTGCCGCATCGGCATGATGCGCAGGTGTTCGTGTACGTTCTTGAGGGCACGTTGACCATGCAGGTCGACGGGAGTCCGCCCGTCACCCTGCGGGCCGGCCAGACGTTCTACGAAGGAACCGCGGACGTGCATCGGGTCTCCGCCAACGCGAGCCGAACTAACCCTGCAAAAATTCTGGTGTTCATGGTGAAGTCCAAGGGCAGGCCGGCCTCGCGCGCGATATCTCCGAAGGACTCCCCGTGAGAACCCTGCACTGGATGGCGCTTGCCGCACTCCTCGGCATCGGCGTACAGGGGCGGGCATTGGCGACCGAAGACACGGGCCAGGATCGCGCGGAAGCGGCGGGCAAGGAGCTGGTGGGGTCTGCGGCGCCCCGGATGATCCTCAAGACGATCGACGGCGACACGATCGATCTGGGCGATCTCTATGGGAAGAAGGCGGTGTATCTGAAATTCTGGGCCACCTGGTGTGTCCCGTGCCGTCAGCAAATGCCGCACTTCGAACACACTTATGAAACCGCGGGGCCGGATTTGGCGGTCATAGCGGTCAACGCCGGATTCAATGATTCCTTGGAGGAAATTCGCAAGTATCGGCGCGCCCTGGGAATCAAGATGCCGATCGTTATGGATGACGGACGGCTCGGCGCCGCATTCAATCTGCGCGTCACCCCGCAGCACATCGTCATCGGACGTGATGGCCGCATTCAATACGTCGGGCATCTCGCGGACGCGAGGCTCGATGCTGCACTGGTGACTGCGCGACAGGCCGGTTTCGCTGCGGCCCCCGCGTCGGCGCCGGCCATGACGGAGCACCCGGCCGGCAATTTGGGCGATCTGCTGCCCGCACGATCCGTCACGACGATCGATGGCAAGCCCTTTCCCTTCCGCACGCCCACTACGCCGCGACCGACCGTGCTCGTGTTCATTTCGCCCTGGTGCGAGTCGTATCTGGCGACCACTCGGCCTGCAATTTCCGCCAGCTGCCGCCGCACCCGGGAACAGGTCAATCAGTTGGCACAGGATCCGCGCGTGCGGTGGATCGGCATCGCCTCCGGCCTATGGGCAAGCGAGGAGGATCTTCGCAAGTACCGAGACGACTACAAAGTCGGCATCCCCCTCACCCTGGACGAATCGGGCGCGCTGTTTCGCGCCTTCGGGGTTGCGGATGTTCCCACCGTACTGATCGCCGATGCGCGCGGGAAACTCGTTCGACGCATGGTGCCCGATGATGCGGATAGCCTGCTCAAGGCGATCGGAACCCTGTAATCGCGGTTCGGGGCCGTCCCGATCATGCCCAGAGACCCGGCGCGAGAGCGCAGGCCAGATGCTGGCCACGGCGCCCGGCGGCAAGATCCCTTAATCGCAATCGCCTACTTCTTCGGCATCTTGCTGAATTCCATGTACAGCGCGTTCCAACGGTGACCGTCAGGATCAATGATCCCGCACCCATACATGAACCCATTGGATTCGCCAGGTTCGCGAAAAATTTTGCCGCCAGCGGATTTGGCGCGCTTCGCAAGCTCATCCACCTGCGCTCTGCCTTCCATGCCGACGGAGAATAAAACTTCTGTTCCCGTGCGACAGTCGGCAAGGGCATTATTGGTGAAGCCGACGAAGGCACTCTCGGCGAAAAGCATCAACACAATCTTCTTCTCTCCGATCGCAAAACAGGCAGAGTTTTCAGTGTTGCCAGGTCCCGGATTGCGGGCAAGTCCGATGCCTTCGTAAAACAAAGCGGACTTGGCCAGATCCTTTACTGGCAGGTTTATCCAGACATCTTTGATCATCAATATTCTCCAATGGTGGGCAGTAGTGATTCGAGTCGGTCGTAGCCGACGGCCATCCCGTGCTCCATGCCGGAGCGACGCGCCGTATCACGGGCTTCCTTGGATTCGTATAAAACAGTTATCGATGTCCGGGTCACACCGCGCGTCTCGGTAAAGACGGTGGTATTGAGCGCCTCGCCCGGGTACCAGGCATCGTCGAACTTTTCGGTCGCAACGAGACGTTCGAGTAAAATTACTTCTCGGAAAACGCCGCCCATGGCCATTTGGGCGCCGTCTTTTTCGGAACGCCAGGCATAACGGTAGGCTCCGCCGACGCGAAGATCGATTTCACACAGCGGCATGGTCCATCCCGGCGGACCTAGCAGCCAGCGACGGACGAATTCCGGCTTGGTGAATGCGTCAAACACTAGGCGTCGCGGTGCGTCGAAATCCCTTGTCACCAGGATCTCGCGATCGCCGGGCGTGGACACCTTAAAGCTGTCTGGGAATCGCATGATGCCGCTACCTCTTACTGGTGGTCCGATGGCGTTTCTTATCGACGGCTTGCAGCTCGCTCAGCAAACCATCGAGCCGCGCGAAGGAAGCCTCCCAAAATTCCCTGTAAGTCTCCAGCCACTGAGTGGCTTCCGCGAGGGGGCGCGCCGTGAGCTTGCGTGGCCGCCGCTGCGCGGCACGACCTCGCATAACAAGGCCCGCGCGTTCCAATACATTGAGGTGCTTTGAAATCGCAGGCTGACTGAGCTCAAAGGGCTTCATCAATTCCGAGACATCCGCCTCCCCTTGAGCGAGTCGCGCCAGAATCGCGCGCCTGGTGGGGTCAGCGAGCGCAGCGAACGTCACGCTCAGCTGATCCGTTTTGTATGTCGCCATATGGTTATATTACTTAGTAGTGATATACAAATCAATAGGCGACACGGAATTCGTGAACCGCCCGGCAATTTGGCATGCCTGCAGTGGAGTCATATCGCGCGCGCAGCGCGCTGGGTTATTGTTGGTTTCCCCGGCAATCCCGCCCTTACCCGTCCACCGCGAACCATGGCAAGATCAGGCGCGGCCCGCTCGGCAACCTCATACGCTTTCTGTGCTTAGTCATCGAGTCCAAGGCCTTTCAGTATCCTCGGCGCATGCTTCGCTACGCGGGATGCTCGAGTGACCGACTGCTTGGCTCCGCCGAAATGCAGCAAGTACCCCTTCTGCCTGCCTGGGGTTAGCGCATGAAAGGCTTCGGCCAATCTCGGATCATCATCCAAGCGCCTTAAAAATTCTTCCGGCATATCAAATTGTGCCGCGCTCTTCATCTTCACCTTGGCGCCGGACTTTTCAACTGCAATGGCCTCTCTGAGATAGGCCTTAACAATCGCTTTTTGATTGTTGATATCCGCAATCGCGGAAAACCGGATCTGCCTCGCGGCCTGCACATTCTTGGTTTGCTGCACGAGGATACCCTTGGCGTCCTTCAGCAAAGCGCCTTTCATGAACAGCAAAGCGCAATAATCCTTGAAGCCGTGGATCAACACCACATTCCGACCGTTGAGGTCATAACAAGCTTGGCCCCATTTTAATTCTTCGTTTAGGCCGGACCCGAGACAAAGCTTCCGGAGCGCAGCGAATTCAGTGCTCCAGCGTTTCTCCTGCCTGTGAACCTTGCTGACCGATGGATTCATCGCCGCTTCACGGTATACGGCAGCACGAATAGGTGTAGGCCCGTCGGCAGGAGCACGGCGAGCGGCACCAGCGGCGAGTAGGTTATCCAAGCCGGCGGAGATCTCTTTGCTCTCGCGATGAAATTGCCAATGACGATTACTGTGAACGCGATGGACACCCACAGATGCAGCTGTCGGATCGGGCGTTGTGCCCCGACGGTGCGCTCGCCACTTGCAAGGAGAGTCAGAATGGCACGGCAACTCGGCTGGGCGAGGATGGTGAATGCGGACCCCATGCATGGTAATATGCCCTATCCGGTATATACTCGTCAAGGCACATGATCGGCCTAACGACCCAGACAGCGGCTCGGTAGCTAGGCTTTCCCGCAAAATCCATGCGCAACCGCAACTTCGATTTGGCGCGCAAACGCTTCGCGGTCGCCGTCTTCAACGATGCCAAGAATGGCGCGCTGGTACGCATCACCCAGCGACAATGCGACGACTGCGCCCGCAAGTTGCCCCGACCTGTTGGTAGGTACCCCACCGGCTTCGAGCAATCCGGCTATACGCCGCCGGATGATACGCATGCCGGATTGATCGAAGACGCGCGCAAGGTTCGGAAAACGCCAACCTTCCGCCACGAGCAAGCGATAGAGCGCAAGCCAGTCAGGCTCGATCAGCGCCGACGTGAAAGCTCGCAGTTCGTCCGCGAGCCTGTCGGAGGCGGGTTTGCGAATGTCGGCCAAGGGCGCGTTCTCCAGGCCCTCGCGCATAGTCCCGCACATGTCCGTGACCAGACCCTCGAACAGCGCTTCCTTGCTCGGAAAGTGCCGGTAGAGGGTCATTTTGGAGATTTTGCCCTCAGCGGCGACCCGATCCAGGGTCGCCCCACCTAGGCCGTCCCGCAGCAGGATGGGTCGTGCGGCCTGCAGGATCTCTTTGCGCTTCTCGGCCATGCGCAGCCTTCTCGGGTCATCCGGTCGCCATTTACGGGAATCAGTGATTTTCATACGATACGAAAACGTCTTGCATGATCGCTATTGATACGGTACGATTTCGTATCGTATCAAATCCAAGGAGAAACGTCATGCGCAAACTCGCCGACCTACCCCGCCTGATGGCCGACATCGACCTGCCGGAGGCGCATCACCAGGGAGAAACCCGATGAGCGTTGCAATGATTGTGAACGGACTTACCGCGGTGGCTTTCGCCGCTGCTGGCCTCGCTAACCTCCTCAACGTCCGCAACGCAGAGGCTGACTTCCAGCGTTGGGGTTACCCGAAGGGATGGCGCTTCTTGACGGCGGCGCTGGAACTCATGGGTGCGGCGGCGCTATTGCTGCCGTCAACGCGTCTGATCGCGCTCGCTGCACTGGGGCTCGTGATTCTTGCCGCGTTGGCGACCCTCCTGAAAGGTCGCGAGCGCCTCGCGCACATCATGCCGGCGATTGTCTTTTCCGGGTTGATCGTGGCGGACGCTGCTCTCCAGTATGCCGGCGCTTAACACGTGAACAACTAATGCGTCCATACCTCTAATGCGCCGGGCGCGGAACCCGGCGAGGCCGCTCGTCGGAAAGTCTCCCCGCTTGTCTGCGCAACAACTGACTTGGTTAGTTCGATCTTGCGGAAGAATTCGCCGCTGTTCTGGTTCGCGCTCGTGCTGCCGGTCGGCATCATCGCGCTCGGCATCAATTTTCTACTTAACCCGGTGGGCGCCTCAACCGGTTTCGGCATTCCGATTCATGACCCCGCCGCTTTTCCCTATATGTGGACCAAGGGAATTCGCGACATTTTTTCGGGTCTGGTAATCCTGCCGTTTCTCTTGAAGGGAGATCGCCGCACAAGCGCGACACTCTTGGCGATTGCAACGTTCATTCCGCTCAGCGACGGGCTGGTCATTCTGAAGCATCTAGGCTTTGCGCCACCCCTCTATATGCATTGGGGGACGGCGCGAGCCTGTCCGCCACCATCAGCATCCGCCATCGCGTCAGATAGTCCATTGGCGACGATCCTATCTGGTCCTTGCATTTTTGTGCGCAGGAGGATCGCGACATACACTCGTGACCGGTTGATTCCTCGCAGCGCCGAACCCGTGGAGATCGCTCAGGCACATATCCACCTCCTGCGCGGCAGCTACACCACTGGGCAGGTGTTGGTCGTCGACCAAGGACTGACGCTGCTATGAAGATTCACGTTGGAGGTATGCCTATGGAAAGACTCGAATATGATCGTGCCGGCGGACCCGAAGTGGTCCGCCTCCGCCCCTTCACCCTTCGGAATCTCAAGGCCAACGAGGTGCTCGTGCGCGTGGCCGCGGCCTCCATCAACCCACTGGACTGGAAGATTCGCAGCGGTGCCGTCAAGATGATTGGGTCCAAGTTCCCGCGGGCAATGGGTCTGGATTTCGCCGGAATCGTGGAAATCGCGGGCCCAGGGGTGTCGCATTTCAAACCGGGTGACGAGGTGATCGGGTCCGTGTCGTACAGGGTTGGCGGCGCATTCGCAACCCGGGTAATTGCGTCACAACAGTACCTGGTCAGGAAGCCGGCCAACCTGCCCTTCGCGGAAGCCGCATGCCTGCCTGTGGCTGGTGTCACGGCATGGGTTGGATTGGTCCAGTACGGTCATCTCGCGCCCGGCGAACGAGTCTTCATAAACGGTGCCATGGGCGCAGTCGGACAAGCGGCCGTCACGATCGCGCGCGGGATAGGTGCCCTGGCGGTCGGTCGGGTGGGGCCGCGCTCCATAGACGAAGCACAATCGCTTGGACTCACCTCGACGTTGGACTACACGAAACCGTTGCCCGACTCGTTGGATGGCACCTTTGATGTCGTGCTCGACTGCAATGGCAGTTTGTCTGTACGCGAGGAGGAGAGGCTCAGGAAACGCGCCGGCAAGATCGTCGATGTAGTGCCATCAGCCTCTAAGTTTCTTAGGGCACTAATATCCCGTTCGCGCAAGGTGATCTTGATAGATCCCAAAGCAGAGACTCTTCAGCCCGTTGTGGATCTCGCGGCCGCTGGGAAACTCTCCGTTCCGGTCGCTAAAACGATTTCCCTGACGGACGCCGCGGCTGCTATGGCCGCACTGGAGCGCGGCGAGCGCATTAACGGCAAAGCGGTAATTACGTTTTGAGAGAGCAATGCAGGAGACCGCTGCCAATCACTTACATCCCGTCACTCTATTTGGTGGGGCTCTGGCTTGCGAATGCTGCGTACACGCCGAGACCGAAGAACGACGAGGCGGACACGTACTTTCCATATCGGCGCCATGGTGATCGCCGACGCGTGACTGAGGCGACAACAGACGCCGTAAATACGTAGAGTGTGTCGGTGCATAGCGCTATCGACACAAACACGCGTCCCAGAACCAGACTCTGCCTGTCGAAAGAACTCACCTCTCGAGATTCCCGCGCGAGCGGACGGAAATGCGTCCGGCTTTGCGTGCACCAGCCGCGCCGCCTGGAACGAGTACGGTTCTCCACCGCCGTTTCCATCTTGCCGGCCGCGTAACGTCGGTAGATCGCATCATGCTCAGCCTCTGGTGCCCTGCTGATTTCGCGTTCCGCGCAATTCGTTCTCTTTTGGAACCGCGGAATAGGTCGAGAATCCCCATTGGAATTGCCTTGCGCGATGCGCTATCGCACGGCCTACTTCGGTGTCGCGGCAGCCACAAATCGCCAGCGCGCAATTACACGTGCCGTAACTTTGATCTGACTCGGGATAACGTCTGTATTGACAGGTTCTCGCGCTCGTCGCGCGCCTGTAACGACGATCTCCTCAAGATCCACGCCAGGTGCTTCGTTGGAGCGCTCGGTGCTCAGTAGCAGAAGATCGCCCAACGTACCGCCGGCGGTGCGAGCCATGGCTTCGGCATCGTTTCGGGCGGCAACCACCGCTTGGCCCAGAGCGCGGCGGCGCGCTTCATCAATGTCTTTCGCCGAAAACGTGATTTCAGAAGCATCCGTGGCGCCGGCCGACAAAGCAGCGTCAATGTAGTTGCCAATCTGCGTAAGATTGTCTGTCACGATTTGAATCGTGTTATTCGCCTCGAACGCGCTGCGCTTTGGGTGCCTTCCCTTATCGTCGTACTCCCATCTGGGGCGGACTCCAAGGCGAGAGCCGGTAATTTCCTCGTGCTTCAACCCCGCGCTCTCAAGAGCTGCCAATACGCCTTTGGAAATGCGGGCGTTTTCTTCGCCCGCCGTGGCCGTGGACGGCGCTGACGTCATAATACCGACAGAGAACGCTGCTCTCGCCGGCGGCACCGACACCTCAGCACTTCCGCTCACGACGATTTGTGGTGCGGCAGGACTCTGGGGTATCTGCTGGGCAACGGCGGTGTACCCAGCGAAGACCCACACAAGAAATGCCAGGGCTGCGCTAACTCTTGTGGCTCGACTCTCCGCACGCATAATCATCCCCCATTTCTAACTGCGATTGACGAGCCTACCGCAAAGCGGGATTTTCAATTCGCCGAATGTTGAAATATGGTCGATTTTGGCCCGCTTCTCCGCTCACAAGGCTCCGTTTTCATGGGCAACATTAGCGAGACAGTTCAAAAGACCGCCCAAACCAACTGTTTCGCACGCAGCGGAGAGAGGTGGGTTTCTGCCGGTTTTGCCCAAAAACTAATGACTTCGTGCCGGAGCGCGCGAATCTTACTTTCGGACACACCGTCATTTGGGTTCGCTTGAGGGCGATAGACGGCGATAGATGCCGGCGCCTTCGTAGCTGGATTCGCGTTCAATCCCGGGGGTGCGGCTTGTGCTTGTGGTAGACGCAAGCGAGTTTGTTTCCGTCAGGGTCGCGTACATACGCAACATAGAACGTCGGCTCGTAATATGGACGCGTACCGGGAGCCCCTTCATCGCTGCCGCCGTACTCGAGGGCGGCGGCGTGGAAAGCTTGCACTTGGAATTCATCCTTGGCGCGGAACGCGATCATCGTACCGTTTCCCTCGGCAGGTGCCCGCCCATCGAACGGATTGCACACCCAGAATCCATATCCCTCGTCGTACGATCCTCCCCACCCCGCCCAACCGTCGCTCCAGTTCGGAGCACGACTGACGCCCAATGCGCCGAATACCGCGTCATAAAATTTGATGGCGCGCTCGATGTCCGAAGTTCCAACTGTCGAATAGAGGATCATTTCTTCAACCTCTCCTTACCTGGGGCTATCTCATCGCCACGCTGATCTGGGCACCGCCAAAACAGCTTTAAATGCAGCGGCATGCATTGCCGAGCGGATCGACGGCGTCAGCGTCGGAGCGACCATCCCGCGGCAGCGGGTCGCATCGACTAGTCCTCGATGTCTTCGGCAGCCTCGAGCCTCTGGCGGACCGTCGAAATCACCTCGCGCACAGCCTCGATATCGGCCGTTGGCAGACCCTCGGCCAGGCCGTTGATCCAGGGTGTCTGAAGGGCCATGGCGGAGCTGAACGCTTCGCTGCCCTTCTCCGTGAGAACCACCAGCTGTGCGCGCCGATGATGGGGATTGGTCTGGAAAGCGACGAGGCCGTCGGCGGCAAGATCATTGACGATGCGCTGCACGTTCTGGCGATTGCCCCCCATGTCCCGCGCGAGCCAGGACACCGGCTGAGCCCGCTCCGCCGCAATGATGGTCCCGAGCACCTGCCATCGAGCGTTCGTTAAGCCGAGCTTCGCAACCAACCGATCCCCGGCGGAGAGCAGGCGGTTATTCAGCCGGAAAAGCTCGAGAATGACATCCGTGAGGGCGCGCCCCGCCGCGGTCGGTTTGAGCTTGCTCATGGACACATACTGCCCTATTGACATCACAATGTCAATCCGCTTCAGCTGTCGACCGGCTCGACGGCGGTCGTCCTGGTCAATCTCTTTTCCGTCGCCGAGCGCGACATTCCGGCGCTAACTGCCGCGTGGGAAAAAGATGCGAACTGGATGAAGCAGCAGCCCGGATACATCTCGACGCAACTGCATCGTGCGACAGGCGGTAGCTGCATGTTCATGAACTACGCCGTGTGGGAATCAGTCGCGCACTTTCGGGCGGCATTCACGCATCAGGACTTCATGAATGCGCTTCCATGGACCGGCGATGAAACCGTGCTGGACATCGGCTGCGGGCGCGGATTGATGCTGGTGGGCGCAGCACGTCGGCTCACGACCGGACAGGCAGTCGGAATCGATCTGTGGCGCACCGAAGATCAGGCCGACAATTCCCCCGAGGCCGCGCAAGCGCACGCACGCCGCGAGGGGTTTCCGACCCGATACGAATCGACACGGGCCACCCGCGCCAACTTCCATACATGGACTGCAGCTTCGACGCGGTGCTCTCGCACTGGGTGGTTCACAACCTACCGGATGCAAATCACCGCCACCAGGCGCTGGATGAAATGCTGAGAGTGTGGCGCCCTGGCGGCGTTCTCGTGCTGGCAGACATCGCGAACATCGCGGAGTATCGGGCATACCTGACGTCCAGCGGCCTCAACGACCTCTAGTTCGAGAGCGGTGGCGCGGAAGCCGCGATCATGGGCGAGCTCTCGCTGCGCGCTTCGATATCCTATTCGGCTGAATCCACCCGCGTGCCGGAATTATGATGTCTTTGCTGAAACTGCACCACATTTCCTTCCGGATCGTGGCCGTCGCATACACGATGTCCCTGAAAGATCCACTCACTCTCCGTCGGATCAATTCCACCTCTGAGGTTAAGCACTACGCCCCTCGCAGCCGAAATGCTTTCCACGTCAAACACCAATTTGACCGGTGTTCGGGTCCGGCGAACCGGCGGATCGGCTATGTGAATCGTGGACGCGATGTACGCCGGCACTTGGACGATCACCAGCTGCAATGTGGATGATCCGAGCACCACGTGGTCCAGCTCCGATTGCTCGACCTCCAGCTGAAATGCGCCCTGATAGAACGCCTGCAAAATCGCAAGGTCCTTCGCGTATAGAACCATCCGCGCACGTCTCCCAAAGTCGCGGATCAGGTCAGTAACTAAGGCGCCGTTGATAGACATGCCCGTCAGGTTGGCGTCTTCAATCGTTGCGCTCGCCAAATTGACGTCTCGGAATCGGACGCCTGCGAGATTCGCATTCGTGAACGTTGACCCTTGCAAGTTAACGTCCTCGAACTGGGCGCCGGCAAGACTCGCATTCTTAAACGTCGGCCCTTGCCAGTTCACGTCGTCGAATTGGGCGCCTGCCAGATTCGCATTCTTGAACGTCGACCCTTGTAAGTTCACATCGTCGAACTGCGCGCTTGCCAGATTCGCTTTCGTGAACGTCGACCCTTGCAAGTTCACGTCGTCGAACTGGACGTTCGTAAGCTTTACTTCCGAGAAGCGAGAATCAGTGAGGTCCGCGTCGCGCACGTGAAGGATTTTGCGGGTATTGGTTAATTCCATTTGGATATTCTCAATATTTCGGTCGTTATTTCGCTGCCTGCCCCATCGTCTTTCGTCCGATATCGACCAATACGAAGAGGACGCGGCGCGCCCGCTCGATGTCCTTCGTTCCAACGCGGGACATCAACTCGTCGTCCACCGCGACACCCGCAGTTGCGAGTACGTTGGCCGCAGCGCGCCCTCGTTCAGTAAGCCCAATCGTCAACCTCCGCCGGTCTTCGCTATCAACCTCCCGGTTCAGGTATCCGCGTATGACCAGGATGTCGACGAGCTGGCCGGCGGCCTGTTTGGAAAGCTGCAGCTCCTCGATCAGCTGACTCAATGGGTGTGCGCCGATTTCGCGTGCCAGCCCGCCAATCACATAAAGACCGTTCTTCGGTATATCGTCATAGCCTGCTGCATCCAGTGCAGTGCGCATCGATGACGAATACGCCAGGCGTGCATGACGCAGCAATGCCGGCATTGACACATCAGCGGCTGAACCACGCGGCTTCGTCATTCGGGGATCTTAACAGCCGACGGGCCTTTCGTAAATAAGACGGACTATCTCAATATTGGACTGTCCACCGGGACGTCGCTCATGGAATTCTGTCTCAATTGGCCACATGCGCGCTAGCGCTTTGCTGCGACCATAGTGGCCTTCTCAATCATCTCAGCCACTTCCTTGGGATGCGACAGCATGGCCAGATGACTCGACGCCAAGGTAATTGTGGTCGCCTTCATTCGCTCGGCCTCCGCCTTTTCCAGCGCCGGCGGAATCGCACGATCCTCGGCTGCAACAACGAACCAGGACGGCTTTGTCTTCCAGGCCGCATTGGTAATTGTCGCTCCAAATGCCGCGGCGTTGGTTGGACCCTGGGTCGCCCAAAGCACCTTCACTTCTTTCTCTGGCAGGTCCTGCGCAAAATCCTCGGCAAATCCCTTGGGACTGATCGACAGGTATCCTTCCGAGTCCGGCCGAAGTTCGGCGCCGAGCGGCGCCGGCGGAAAGCCTTTGCTGAGGCTGCCAACCGATTCGCCATTGTCCGGCGCAAACGCAGCAACGTAGACCAGTCCAACAACCTTCGGATCATTTCCGGCCTCGGTGATCACAGCACCACCATACGAATGCCCTGCCAAAACGACCGGGCCGTTCTGCAACGCGATGGCTCGCTTTACCGTCGCGACATCGCCCGAGAGACTGGTGAGTGGTATCTGAACGGCAACTGCACTGATTCCCTTCGCTTGCAGTAGCGAAATAACTTTCGACCAGCTGGAACCATCGGCCCATGCCCCATGGACCAGTAGGACATGCACGGAAGGGGTTTCGCTCGATGTTTGGGCGGACGCGGTGGAACTCATGTTGACTCCTATGAAGGCTGCAAGACAATAAAGAACGGTGAAGGCAGTGTTACGCATGGAAAATCCTCGCTAGTTGAGAGATTTCATCGTTGGGGTAGGGGAACGCTTGTTTGAATTGGCGGTTCGCGCTTGAGCGCTGATTCGGGTGTCCGCCAAGAACGTGATGAGGGTGGCGACCTCCTGGGGAACCTCCACGGGCAATAGATGGCCCCTATTCGGGAGGAAGTTCACCTGCGCAGTAGGATGGGGGGGAACGACGTGCGCCTTTACCACGCTAGGCGGGTCGACGCGGTCGAGCTCCCCAGCAACGATTACGACCGGGACTTCGATATCCGCGGCGTACTTACTAAAATTCTCTCGCGTGCCGATGTCGATCCATCCTGAACTGGCTTCGGCACTCAAGCGGAGCGCATCGACGATGAGCTGCTCCCGAGACGGAGCAGAGATCGGGCTTCCCAACAGCACATTTTTCAATGTCCATTCGATCGCGCTGCGGTCTCTATAGGCCACCCGCATCTGTGCACGTTGCGCCTCGTCGATAGCCATGGGCGAAAGCGGTGATGAGGCGACGAGAACGAGACCAAGGAGGCCCGCCGGTCGCTTCGCCGCCAGCAACTGCGCTGATTTGCCACCCATGGAGTGACCGACAAGGATAAATCGGGTGAGTCCGAGGGCTTGGATGACACTTAACGCATCGCGTGCATGGTCTTCGGTGCTATATCCGGCGGCAGGTGCGTCGGACTCTCCCGCGCCGCGCGCGTCTATGGCAACACAGCGGAAGCGGTCACGTAGGCGGACGACGACCTCCTTCCAGGTAAGCGAGGAGCCACCCCAATGGTGCTGGAAAATCAGAGCGATATCTCCTGCACCAGTGTCATTGACGTTCAGCTGGATACCATTGCTCGAGATCTTCATTACAGTGCCCCCGTTTTTCCGGACGCCGGAGCATCCGCGTGACAGGAGCGATGTTCCGGCACTTCGCCCAAGTTGAGAATTGACCCCTACGTATGTAGAGTCGAACGCGTCAGTACATAGTGAGGAGCTGCATGGACCGTCTAATGAGTTTGTCGGTCTTTGTGGCCGCAGTGGAAGAAGGAAGCATCGCCGCGGCGGGGAAGCGCTTCGGTCTCTCGGCGGTAATGGCTGGCCGCTATCTCTCGGCGCTGGAAGAACACTTATCCGCACGGCTAATCGAACGGAGTACGCGCCGGCTAAGCCTCACCGACGCGGGTCGGGCCTACTTCGATAGAAGTAAACGAATCTTAGAGGACCTTGAAGAAGCTGACGGCGAGGCCGCCGATCGGCAGGCCAATCCGCGCGGCAATTTACACCTTACCGCCCCCATCACTTTCGGCCATATGTATTTGGCTCCGGTCGCTGCGCGCTACATGGCGGAATTTCCCGAGGTTGATGTATCACTGCACCTTCAGGACCGATTCGTGGATTTGGTCGAGGAGGGTATGGATCTCGCAATACGCATTGGAAAGTTGGCCGACTCGGACCTCGTCGCGCGGAAGCTGGCTGACTGCAGCCTGATGGCTTGCGCTTCGCCAATCTACTTGAGAGCTGCCGGCACTCCGTCGAAGCCGGCAGACCTCAGCAAGCATGCGCTTATCGGCTACATTGGGGATGTCACGACTGCGCAATGGACATTTGTGGATATCGACGGTGGAATAACCGAGCTTCAGTGCCGCTGTCGCTTCATGGCGAACAATACCGGCATGATGACCGAGATCGCCCTTTGCGGCTTTGGTATCGTTTATGGTCCGACGTTCGCCTTTGCCAAGCACTTAGAATCCGGAGACCTTGTCCCCGTTTTACCCTCGTACACCAACCCCACACTTCCGCTTCATGCGATTACACCGACGGCCAAACACGTAAATGTCAAGACGCGGCTGTTTATCGAAAGACTGAAGCTAGCATTTGGGAACCCGGCGCCCTGGGATAGGTGGTTGGACGCTCGATGAAATCATGGCGCCGACAATTCAATTTCCCGGCAGTCGAATTCATTCCGCATCGGCTTGGCCCAGCCAGAGGGTAGTTGCCACTTTTGCCCGGAAACTTCTTGTCACGGCACGCCAAATTTACCGTCAGATCTACCGCCAAATAATTCCGCTTGGGGGCGATAGACGGCGACAGATGCCGAACGACTCCCTACCGTCCACTGCCGCCCACCCGCCATCGGAGAAGCGATGTGTCGCTCCGGCCACCGACGAAGCGCGACAGCCATCGCGACGCTGATAATCTTGTCGCTCGCGTGACCAACAAGGGACATAGCACGATGCTCGGCGGCCTGCTCTCGCGACCATGGACTGGAACTACAAGACCTGTTCGATGGCGCAATAGGATCGTGATTATTTTGGCGTGCCTGGCAATCCTTGCGGGCGCGAAATACATGGCGCGGTGCGCTTTGCTATTGAACATCGCCCGTATCATTTTGAACCGGGACTCTGGTTTAGTGGCACAGGAGAGAGCGGATTCCGTGGCGATTTCATTTGCGGAGCGCCGCCAACATGATGCAACGCCCTGCCAGCGCGAAATTGAAACACGACCGCGAGCAGGGGTATCGAGATCGCAAGCGCGTACTGGGACCGCGAAACGCCGACGCCGAACGGAAACCAAATTCCTGGGACGCCAAGGGTGCTCAGTTCGTCTGCAAATAGAGCAACTGCGACGGTGGTTACCGCCAAGACGACCAAGATTGAGTGGCGTCCTCGAATAGCGGCTCTGACAGCTCCCCACGCGAGAAGGCAAAAAAAGCCAAGTCGCACTATTGTGTGGATGGTCTCGAAGGCGGGGCCATCGCCCAATCCGGTTAGTGCGACCGCGGCGCCGAAAAGTGCCGCGCCAATGTCGATTCGGCGATCCGGGGCCTCAACCCAACGGTTCAAAGCCAAGGTCCACACCATCAAAGCAAGCGGCTCGAGTACGGCCGTATTAACTACCAGGTAAGTGTTCAGGGTTTCAATTCCTGACAAAAACAAAACAGCCGTTTGGGCCCGCAATGCAGCGGTAACGCAACATGCGATAGCAACGGCCGGCAAGAACCGATCGGCTCGTGCAAATTGATGCAGCGAGAGTGCAAATAGTCCAAGCCCAAGCAGCAAGGCAGGTTCGACGACCTCGACGACGTAGCCCCAAAAAGTTCGCCACCATTGGACAATAAGTTGAGAGGATCCATCTTCTGCGGTCGCTAAAATCGGAGCGACATGCAATCCTCCGGCTTCGTCGTCGGCCGCTATGTATTTTGGGATGTATACATGCACAGCGATCCAGGGTCCTGTCAGCGCTAGCTCGCTTTGCATCAACTGTACGTCGGTTTGTGCGTCGGCCCAAGCGGGCGCAAACACGGCAAGTACCACCAACACGATTGCAAAAAGAGATTTCATTCTAAGGAAGGTCTGAAGAACGGGTCATGAGAACGAGTGAAGCGACCGGATTTGCGGCGCGTCCGCTGCACAGGCAACTGTTGGAGCTCGAGCGCTCGAGCGCTTGATTTTGGCTTCGATTTTCTACATGTCCGGAAGCCACCGACACGTCTCCTACGTTTCGTGCAGCTGCCTTCGGACCGTGTACGGATTGGTGAGTGCAGCAGTGACTTAGCGAATAAAGTGGCGTCATCCAGTTAAGGAGGCGCCATGACCACCCCACTTCGCATTGATTCCAGTTCCCGTTTAGCCGGATCCCACTCGCGCGACCTTGGTAATACCTTGTCGAGATTCTCGGTACAACGCCGCTGCTCAGCCCCGCCGCGAAGGGCGCAGCGACGCTAATGCAGTCCGGAGATTTCTCACCGCTGTTTCCGACCGAGTTGGTCGAAAAAGATCTTGGATACGCATCTCACGCGGCTGTGTCGCCCGAGGGGCTGATCGGCGCCGGAGCAATTGACCATCGCGCATGGCCTAGATTCCCTGGCGCCAAGTGACGACCGGATGATAGTCCAGTTCACGCCGTGCGCGACCGATGTCGAGGGTGACGGGCATGTCAATCATTCGTGGCATCTGGCGCGTCAGCGGGCGTTCGCCCGTCAGCGACAAGCCTCGCCACAACATCTCCATCATCCTCGCCATGAACCAGGCTATAGAGAAGACGTTATCGACGTGGCAGGTAGACATCGCTTCGAACGATGCGCCGGACGGCAGATGCTCCGACCACGCGCTGCACGCGAACGACAATTTTTCCGTTCGCTCCACTCGACTCCATCAGGCGATGTGCTTCACGGATATCATTGAAATCAAAAACCTTTGATGGCTTGGCTTTGTACGTCCCATCCACGACCCGATCTACGATGTCTTGAAAAGGGATCTCGGCAAGCGGAAACTCGCCGCTGCCGGTAACGAGTGCACTCGCAAAGACGCTCAAGTGTCGGGAGCTCGGTATTTGGAACACGGGCTCGAGGCTGGTGATGGGCCCACCACCGCCAAGAAAGCCCGCGAGGCACGCCCGACCGCCGCGACGGAGAGTCGCGAGCGACTCGAGGATTGCGGTGTTTCCAATCAGATCGAATACGGCGTCGATACCCCGAGGATGTCGCTCGCGGACGCGATCATGCAGGCCGGGAGATTCAAGAAGGACCTCGCGCGCTCCGAGTAATTCGAGCCCGGAAGCGCGCTGCGGATTGCGGGTCGTCGCTATCACCCGCGCGCCGACGTGCGCTGCGAGATTGACGGCAGCCTGCCCAAGCGCCGACGTCGCGCCGCGGACCAGAAACGAATGGCCCTTCTTCAGTTCCAAATTCACAAATAGGCAGGTCCACGCTGTCGCGTAGGATTCAGGAATTGCCGCCAGTTCCTCCCAGGCTAAGCGGGTTTTGATCGGCGCAACGTTGGAGGCAGGGACACTCGTGTATTCGGCATAGCTGCCGTTCAGACTCCTCCCCATGCCACCGACCATGGCAATGACGGTCTGGCCGGCTGCGAGCCTCCCCGAAGGATCGGATTTCACGACACCGACGCACTCGATGCCGCTGATCTCGGCCACGTCACCCCACGCGCCCTGTCGGAAATAAATCTCGGCGTGGTTGAGACCGAACGCCTTGACCTCGATCAACACTTCCCCGGCTTGCTGGCTTGGAAGCGGACGGTCCTCGATGGTAAGGACATCGGGTCCGCCGTACTGCTTGATGACGATCGCACGCATTTCATTGCTCCTACATGTCTGGGTAGGGGCAACCTTACTGGCATGGTCAAACAAACGATATTATGAAGTTATAAGTAACTTAATATACTATTTCTATAATGGAAAAAATGACGCTTCATCAGCTCCGTTGCTTCGATGCGGTAGTAAGCGCAGGTAGCTTCCAGGCCGGAGCGGACAAGCTGTTTCGCTCTCAGCCAACCGTTTTCGCTGCGATCAAAAGTCTCGAGGCGCAGCTCGGACTCACCCTGTTCGATCGATCGGGATATCGCATCACGCTGACCGAGGCTGGGCGCACATTCCATGAGCGAACCAGGATCTTCCTCGCGGAGGCCGCGCATCTTGAAACTCACGCCACCCAGTTGGCGATGGGCGAAGAAAGCGAACTGGCTGTCGTTATTGGAGACCTATGCCCTACCGCTGAAATTCTGGGCCTGCTGAGGCGGTTTTTCGACGACTGCCCGGGGACTCGACTGCACTTACACTTCGAGGCGATCTCCGGTCCCTGGGAGCGGCTGTTCGATGGCGAAGCGGACCTGATCATTCATCACATCGACAAGAGCGACCCGCGCCTGGAGTTCATCGACCTCTGCAGCGTGACCTTGGTTCCGGTCGTCGCACCCCGTTTCCTGCCGTTTCCTATCTCGAAATCAATCACGCCGGAACAGATGCGCGAGCACGTCCAATGCATCATAAGAGACTCCGCGCGGCACTCCTCTCCACGCGACTACTACGTCGTCGAAGGGGCACGCAGCTGGACGGTCAGCGATCAGCTGATGAAGAAAGAAGTGATCCTTCAGGGTATGGGCTGGGGACACCTGCCAGATTATCTGATTGGCGACGAACTCGATCGCGGGGAACTCCTCTCAATCAAGGGTAAGCATTTCGCGGGGGGCAGCGCAGAGCTGGTTGCGGCGCGACGGCGCAACGTTGCCCATGGGCCCGTGGCCGAGCGGCTCTGGCGTTTCATTGCCGCGCAAGCCCCATTGCGTCGATCAAAGGGGCGCACGACACAGCGAGAGTCATTGCCACGCCGCACTACGCCCAGTCGTACGCGTTAGGCACCGCAATTGTTGACTTTGGTACCTCGGTCGCATCAGCTGGTCGCGCTGCAACCAGCATTTCAGCGCAGGCCGGTGGGTTTTTGCCAGTTTTGCCCATAAGCTCAGGGTTCACTGCCACGGCCGACCGTGTCATCATGCGGTAGCGCCTTGGTTTCGCACGACGCAGCTGGGCGTCCGATCCGCTCCGGCTCACTGCAGCCGTGCTCAGGCAGGCTCGACGGCAATACCCAACCCTTTCGCAGCTTGGCGCACGCGCTCATCGAGACTCAGTAGTCTGAGGCCGACGACCGCGGAACGCGCGACGAGAAGCGATGCGAGGTGAATGGCGTCGAGTGTCCGAATTGGGTCACCGGGAAACGGCTGACGCGCGCGATCGACGATCTCGGCCGCAATTCGCAGAACATGCCAATGAGCCGCAGCCGCGATCAGGTGCGCGCGTCGGTCGGCGGCCTCAGCTTCCGTCAGTTCCTTGAGCGCCACCACCCGCAGCAATACGCGATCACACTCGATCAGCGTCAGGTCCGAAGCGACAATGACTTCGGCCTCGCCGAGCAGGCGGCGCACCGCCGGTGCGGTCTGCTCGTCAAGGAGCCATGCCAGCACCGCACTCGACTCCGCGTAGAGATTCACCGAGTGCCGCGCTCGTCGTCGAGCAATTGGGCGAGGCTATGCCGACGTCCGCCCTCCCTGCGCGGTAGCAAGGGATACAGGTCAGCCCCAGCCGGAGTACCCAAGGTGAGGACGCCACGTTTTGCCAGTGACTGAAGTCCCGCCGGCACTGACGGATCGCCCTGCATTTGCCCGGGTGGCTGAAGCTCGGCCACGACTTCTCCCCGATCGGTCACCAGAACGCTCTCTCCCAGCCGCACTCGGCGAAGGTATTCACTGAGCTTGTTCTTGAGGTCACGGACGCCGACGGTTTTCATAGGAGGTATTGTAGCTACTTGTGGCTACATCGTCAACGAACTGAAGCTGCCCGCGCACTGCGGGTCCGACGCTCGGTCAGCCGATAGATGCCAAAGCCTCGACCCAACTTCGGCCGAGTTTTCACAGATTTCGCCGCGAGGAAGGTCCGGTTCAATACGGCTACGTCGCCGCTCTGAAATGCGCCGTCAATTAACCGGCGGGCGTCGTCGCCCAGTCAGCTCCCGCCAACACATTAATACCGCCAGACCACATCCAAGCATCGCCATGTTTGACGTAGAAGGAGCTTCCCCAGATCGGCCAAACGTCTTGCCCAAAGCATTTGGCATCGTACGAGGCACGATAAGTCAGCACGCCGAAGTTCGGTGCAAACATCGTCGCCTTGGCGGCGCTGAATTCGAAGCTCTTCACGTCACAGCCCTCGCCCGACCACGCCTTCAGCGCTTGCGCACGCGTCGCGATGTGGTCGCCGAAGATATCTATGAACTGCATTTCCGGACCGAAAAACTTGTCCATGCGCCCTGCGTCGTGATCTTTCCAGGCAGTCACCATCGGCTGCTCGCGTCCCAACAGGGTTTGCGTGTCGGCATCAGTAAGCGTCGGACCGTCGGTCCACAGCGCACTCGCAGCAGGTCTGACCGCCTTCATCGGATCGACAATTGCAGACTGCGCACGAAAGGCGGCCTTCCACCGCTTGCCTTCACGCACGAACACCGTCGCCGTGTAATACGCTGGCACCAACGTCTTCCCATGGCAGACGCCGTTCACATCGGTGCGATGCGTAAGCACCGCCGCACGCGCCGTCAGTGCAGTGGCTTGGATGTCCGTGAGGCGATAACTGTCGATCTGGCACCCGCCCCCGCCCAAGACAGGCACGGCCGACCGCTCGTCGAGCCGTCCGGCCGAACCCCAGGCCACGAATTGATCGGCTAGAAAAGACTTCCAGAACGTCGTGTCGCCCGACTTCCATGCCGCATAGGAGCGCTCCTCGAGCGCACCGCGCTGATCCGTCAGGTTATGTGACGTGCCGGTTCGGTCGGCGGCCCAGGCGTCTTAGCATGCTCCGAAACTTGCATAGGTTGCGAACACGAGCATCGCCGCCAAATGCTTTCGCGAGTCACTGTGCATTCCTAACCTCGCTAACGGTCGACAAAGCCAACGCAGCACGTGTCAGCATTCTATTAATTGATACCAGCGCGGTCATTCGAGATACCGATTCGCAGTAGATCTACAGAGTAGCACTGAGAGGGAGGCGCCCAGTTCACTCCCACTCAATTGTCTCCGGCACTTATAGGCTTCTGAAAAGATAAAACTTCTTGTCGAACGACGCAGGATTTACCGTCAGACATACCGGCAAAAGATGTTGCTTGATGCCGATAGATGGCGATAGATGCCGAAACCGAGCGGAAGCGCTACTGCAATGCGTACCAAGTAGAACGACCTCCCCCGCGGCGCACGAGCAAACGCTTCTCAACCAGACTACCGAACGTTGACTTGAGCGTATTTGCGCTTGCGCCGTGCTCACGCACCATGTCACGCGTCGTAACCCGCCCATGGTCCCTGGCGTAGTCAAGAATTTTCACGGCCAGATCGGTCAACGTGATGGCGGATTTCTCGCGCTCGACCTTGGTGGCAAGACGACGTTTCTGCTGCTGCAACGCCCGAAGGAAAAACAGCAGCCATGGCTGCCAATCGGGTGTGTTGCTGTTCAGCGTGCTCTGCGTCTGACGCAGCGCTAGGTAGTAGCCTTCTTTGCTGTTCTCGATCACGCTCTCCAGGGAACTGTACGGCACATACGCATAGCCTGCTTGGAGCAGCAGCAGTGTTGTCAGAATCCGGCTCAGCCGGCCATTTCCATCCTGAAATGGATGAATAGCCAGAAACACGACTGTGAACACCGCGACGATCAGCAGCGGATGCTGTCTATTGTTTGCTCGCACATCTTCGAGCCACGCCAGCAGTTCCGACATTTTTCTCGGCGTGTCGAAGGGCGTTGCCGTCTCGAACACGATGCCGATCATCTTGCCATCGGAATCGAATGCAGCAACGTCATTGCGGAGTGTCTTGTATTCGCCGCGATGACGCTCGTCCTTCTCGCTGTAGCGCAGAAGATCGCGATGCAGTTGCTTGAGGTGACGCTCGGTCAGGGGAATGTCGGCCCATGACTGGAACACCGTCTCCATGACCTCTGCGTAACCGGCAACTTCCTGCTCGTCACGGGTCGCAAAGGCTTTGATGTTCAGCCGCCCCAGCAGCGCTTCCACCTCCCGATCCGTCAGGCGGCTGCCTTCGATGCGTGTGGAAGACCCGATACTCTCGATGGTTGCTACGCGCCGCAGGGCGCTCAGTCGCTCAGGCGCAAGGATGCCCAGCGCGCGCCAAGCTCCCTTGAACTCGTCCAGCTCGGACAGCAGAGCAAGAAGTTGGGGAGTAACGTGGAGGGTGTCGACATTAGCCATACCCGAATATATACCGGTTTAGACCGGAATATCCACCGGATACGCCACCGGAATAGACCGGAAAACCATGGTGCTGGCAGCGGCTTATGACAAATGCCATTCACCGGTTGTGAGCGTGACATTTAATAAACCATTTATAAACAATAACTTATGATGCTCACTCCCACTCAATTGTCTCCGGCACTTATAAATACCTGAAATAATGAGACTTCTACTGAGGCTACGCCAAACTTACCGTCAAATCTACCGCCAGAAAACTCCGCTTGAGGGCGATAGAAGGCGATAGATGCCGAACGATTCAATCCATTCCCACTCGCGCGCTGGGGATAGATTTGGCTGTCGCCGCCTTCGCCCGTAGCGACGCCACACCGAAGTCACAAAGAGCCTGAGTATCGCAAAGCCTCTACCACCAACGTCAACGCCGGCGATGCGCGACGACTGGCGTAATACAGATGGTATCCAGGATAGGTGATCGCCCAGTCATCGAGAGCCTTTATCAGTCGGCCGGCAGCGACGTGTTCTTCGACGATATCTGCCGGCACCCAAATGAGTCCATGGTCGGTCAACGCGGCGGCGACCATGAGGTCGCTGCTGTTGAAAACGAGTCGCCCCTTTACGTGGGCGTTCAGACTTCTGCCACGGCGCTTGAACTCCCAAGCCATCAGTCCGCCGTGCGTCGGCAGGCGCATGCTGACGCAGTCGTGCTCGGTCAGATCCTGTGGTGTAGTCGGCCGAGGGTGCCGGGCGAAGTACCCGGGACTGCCGACCACCGCCATGCGCATATCCGGGGCCATGCGTACGGCAATCATGTCCTTGGCTACGTCGGCGCCCAACCGCACACCGATGTCGAAGCGATTAGCCACGATGTCGGTGAATCGGTTGTCGCTGCTGATTTCGATGCTGATGTCGGGGTACTTTGGAAGCCAGGCCTCGAGCCTCGGCCAGATCATCGTCCGCACGGCATGTTCGGTTGCCGTGATGCGCACTGAGCCCGCGGGCTTGCCGCGCAGCTCTCGAAGGACTGCCAGCTCGGCTTCAATATCCGCAAAACGCGGACTGACGGTCTCGTAGAGCCGCTCACCAGCTTCAGTCGGTGACACGCTGCGCGTCGTCCGGTTCAGGAGTTTCAAGTCGAGTCTGCGTTCAAGTGCCCGCACCGTCTGACTGAGCGCGGACTGGGTCAACCCCAGCTGCGCGGCGGCGCGCGTGAAGCTGCGCGCGCGAACAACGGCCGCGAAGGCCGACAGGTCGTCGAACTTTGCCATTCATTAGTCCTGCTTATGGCGCCATGTCTATTAAGCAGTCTAGTCATTCAATCGCGGTCTGCCTAGAGTGCAGCCATGGATTCGCGACAAGGACTTGCCAGCATGAAGACCGACCTCCACGGAGGAACGTTGACCCGCATCCTCATCCTCGGTGCCAACGGTCAGCTGGCGCGCCACACCACGCCGTTCTTCCTCGACCGCACTGATGCGCATCTCACCTTGTACCTGCGCCGTGCCCGCCGACTGAAGAATCCGGACCGGCGGCGGGTGACGATCGTGGAAGGCGACGTGCTGGACAGGACGACCCTGATGTCAGCGATGCACGGCCAGAACGTCGTCTATGCCAACCTCGCTGGTGACATGGCGCCGCAGGCCCGCGCCATCGTGGATGCCATGCACGCCGCAGGCATCAAGCGGCTGATCTTCATCAGCTCGATGGGCATCTATAGCGAAGTGCCGGGTGAGAAATACCGCTCCGTCTTGGACCCATACCGCGACTCCGCAACAATCATCGAGGAGTCCGACCTGGACTACACGATCCTCCGGCCGGGTTGGTTCACGCAAGACGACAAGATCGAATATCGACTCACACAGAAGGGCGAGCCGTTCCAAGGCCACGACGTGTCCTTGAACAGCCTGTCCGATCTCATTGTCAAACTGGCGTTATCGCCGACGTTGCACACCCGCAAAAGCTTGGGCGTGAGTGGCTGACGTTCTTTTCAACACGAGGAAACTCACATGAAACATCGGCAACTCGGCAAGAGCGGACTGGAAGTCTCCGCAATCGGCTTCGGCTGCATGGGGCTCAACTTTGCTTATGGTCCGGCCATGGACAAAGGGAACGCCATCGCACTGATTCGGTCAGCATTTGAGGCCGGCGTGACGTTTTTCGATACGGCCGAAGCCTACGGTCCCTTCACGAACGAGGAACTCGTAGGCGAGGCGCTGGCGCCGATTCGCGACAAGGTCGTGATCGCGACCAAGTTTGGTTTCAAGGACGGAGACTCGACGGTGGGCATGGACAGCCGCCCGGAGCGCATCCGAGCGGTCGCCGAGGCGGCACTTCGGCGGCTCAAAACCGATCGAATTGACCTCTTCTATCAGCACCGGGTCGATCCGAATGTGCCTATGGAGGATGTGGCAGGGACCGTCAAGGCGCTGATTCAGGAGGGCAAGGTCAAGCACTTCGGTCTGTCGGAAGCCGGTGTCGAGTCGATTCGGCGCGCGCACGCAGTCCAACCCGTGGCGGCGGTGCAAAGCGAATATTCGCTGTGGTGGCGTGCCCCGGAAGCCGAGGTGCTGCCGGTCTGCGAGGAACTGGGCATCGGGTTTGTACCTTTCAGTCCACTGGGCAAGGGATTCCTGACCGGCAAGATCGACGCGTCGACAACCTTTGCGAAAGACGATTTCCGCAACATCGTCCCGCGCTTCTCGGCCGAGAACCGCCAGGCGAACCAAGTGCTCGTCGGTCTACTAGAATCCCTCGCGACGGAAAAGAAGGCCACCGCGGCGCAAATCGCGCTTGCTTGGCTACTGGCGCAAAAGTCGTGGATCGTACCGATCCCGGGCACAACCAAGCTTAGCCGCCTGAAGGAAAACGTCGGCGCGGCCGCCATCGAGCTGTCAACGAAAGACCTAACTCGGATCGCGGAAGCACTGACTCATATTCAAATCCAGGGTGACCGCTATCCGGCACACCTGTCCGCACGTGCAGGGAGATAATTTGTATGAGCAACGTCATTGTCGTCATCGGAGCCGGGTCCATCGGCCAGGCCATCGCGCGACGCGTCAGCGCGGGCAAGCATGTACTGCTGGCTGATCTGCGCCAGGAGAGTGCCAACGCCGCGGCCAACGTGCTGAAGGACGCCGGGTTCTCGGTGAGCACCGCGACCGTGGACGTATCGAAGCGCGCCAGTGTTCACGCGCTTGTGCGGACAGCAGTCGCGCTCGGCGCGGTCACCGGCGTCATCCACGCTGCCGGCGTCTCACCGACACAGGCGTCACCGGCGACGATTCTCTCCGTCGACCTGTATGGCACGGCGCTGGTACTCGAAGCGTTCGGGAACGTAATCGCCCAAGGCGGTGCCGGCGTTGTCATCGCCTCGCAATCCGGGCACCGCCTGGGCGCGCTGACGGCCGAGCAGGACAAGGCGCTCGCGACGACTCCCGCTGACGACTTGCTCACCCTCCCGATGCTCCAACCCGGCGAAGTGAAGGACTCCCTGAACGCCTATCAGCTGTCCAAGCGCGGCAATTCGCTGCGCGTCATGGCAGAAGCCGTCAAGTGGGGCAAGCGCGGAGCGCGGCTCAATACGATAAGCCCTGGCATCATCATCACCCCGCTCGCCAATGACGAATTGTCCGGCCCCCGCGGGGATGGGTACCGACGCATGATAGAGCTGTGCCCGGTCGGGCGCGCCGGCACGCCGGACGAAGTCGGCACGGTAGGTGCACTCCTGATGGGGCCGGAGGGTGCGTTCATCACCGGAAGCGATTTCCTCATGGATGGTGGCGTCACTGCCTCCTATTGGTACGGGGAGCTCGCCCCCCAATGAGCCAACGACAAGTTCCCAAGGACACACACCATGGCCATTAGCGTTACAGCCCAGCGCAATCACGACGCGATGTTTCCCGATCACCGGTCGACGCTGAAGGTCAGCGACCCTGAGTTGGTCGAGCTGTTCGACAACTGGGCCTTCGACGAAGTGATGCGGGACGCGCCCCTTGAGCCCAGATCTCGCCTCATGGTGCAGCTGGCCGCCATCATCGCCTGCCAGGCGGTCAGCGAATATCGCGTGATGCTGAACGCCGCATTGCATGTCGGGGTCACGCCGGTCGAAGTAAAGGAAATCGTCTACCAGGCGGTCCCATATGTCGGGATGGCGAAAGTGTTCGATTTCCTTCACGCCACGAACGAGGTACTTGCGAGCCGAGGTATTGAGCTCCCCCTCCCGGGCCAGTCCACGACGACTCCCGACGATCGCCTGGAAAAGGGCCTTCATGTGCAGAAAAGCATTCTCGGCGACCGCATCGACCAGATGTATGCCCAGTCTCCGAAGGACCAGCTTCATATCCAGAGGTACCTGTCTGGCAATTGCTTCGGCGACTTCCTTACACGCAAAGGGCTCGACCTCAAGACACGAGAGCTACTGACGTTCTCAATGCTTGCTTCGCTCGGAGGGTGTGAACCTCAGCTGGCCGGTCATGTGGCCGCAAACCTCGCCGTCGGCAACGACCGCCTGGTGTTGATCAACACGATCACCCAGTTGCTGCCGTTTATCGGCTATCCCCGCTCCCTGAATGCGATCAAGGTCATCAATGACGGTACGTCGTCCTGATCGGGCAGCGGCCGGGTCAATCCGCTCAACTATCGAAGGAGACAGGAACATGCAGAAGCGCAGGCTTGGCAACAGTAACCTCGAGGTTTCGGCTCTCGGACTTGGCTGTATGGGCATGACTTCCGGCTACGGCCCTGCCGCCGATAAACAGGAAATGGTCTCGCTCATCCGGGCGGCCCACAACGGGGGTATCACGTTCTTTGATACGGCCGAAGCCTACGGCCCATTCGCCAACGAGGAACTGGTGGGGGAAGCGTTGGCACCCGTCAGAAACGAAGTCGGGATCGCGACCAAGTTCGGATTCGATATCGATCTCGTCACTGGCGAACGTCGCTCAGGCCTCAACAGCCGACCGGATCACATCAAGGCTGTTGCGGAACGCTCGCTCAAGCACCTCAAGGTCGAGGCGATCGATTTGTTCTATCAGCACCGCGTCGATCCGGCCGTACCGATCGAGGACGTCGCGGGGGCGGTCAAGGAGTTGATCCAGGCCGGTAAGGTCAAACACTTCGGTCTCTCCGAGCCCGGAGTCGCCACCATTCGGCGCGCGCATGCTGTCCAGCCCGTCACTGCGGTCCAAAGCGAGTACTCCCTCTTCTACCGAGGTCCGGAGGCAGAGGTATTACCCGCACTCGAAGAGCTCGGCATCGGCTTCGTGTGCTTCAGCCCTCTCGGTGCGGGCTTCCTTACCGGGAAGATCACGGAAAACACGCAATTCGACAAGACGGATTTCCGAAATGTCGTTCCCCGGTTCACCCCGGAGGCACGAAGAGAAAATCAGGTGCTGGTAGATCTCCTTCGGAAGGTTGCAGCACGGAGGCACTCCACTGCCGCCCAGATCGCCCTGGCCTGGTTGCTGGCTCAGAAACCGTGGATTGTGCCAATTCCCGGCACGACCAAGCTTCATCGGCTCGAGGAAAATATCGGATCGACAGCGGTCGAACTCACTTTGGAAGACCTGGCCGAGATCGGCGATGCAGTCTCGAAGATCCCTGTGACGGGTGAACGACTGCCTGCAAGCGCCCTGGCGATGACCGGTCGCTGAGCCCTCCCGGTTACCGGGATTGTTGCGATGTGCGCGCCCCGAACATAATGGGAGTCAGGTTGGTCACATTGCTTTTCAAGGCGTTGTGAATATCCGAGTGGGTTTTTGCCAGTTTTGCCCCCAATCTCGGGCTTCGCAAATTCAACTGCCCGTGCCAAAATCCTGCGGAGCCCCTTTTCACTCCCACTCAATTGTCTCCGGCGCTTATAAGCACTTGAAAATACGCGACTTCCTTTTGGAGTCCGCCAAGCTTAGCGTCATATCTACCGCCAAATAATCCCGATTGAGGACGATAGACCCCGATAGATGCCGAAATGGTCGAGACGTTTTTGCATTCCCGCGACACGTATAGCGCTCAGCGAATCAGGGGCTGCCCGGGAACCCGACCACTTTCATGGCTGCCAACATCCCGTCACGGAATCGCGCGTCCTACCTGGTTAGGCCAACTCGGCCACGCACTGCGCCAACGACATCACTTCAACTTTGGGACGAATCTCATATCCCACAGAGCCCGGGTAAACCACTAACAACCGATGCAATTCCAGGTCTTCGAGCGCCGAACTCATCGACGGCGTCATTTTCGGTGCATCCGCCCGTTTGATCTCGATTCCAATGCGCCGCCCATTCAGAAACAACAGCAGATCGAGTTCTGCGCCGGCCTGTGTTCTCCAGTAATAGGCTTTGGCCTTGGGTAAGTGAGCGAGAAGCTGCTCGATGATGAAACCCTCCCAAGATCCGCCAACGACGGGATGCCCCTCAAGTTGCCGGCGGTCGCCAACGCCGAGCAACGTATGCAGGAGTCCGGAGTCCCGAATGTACACTTTCGGTGATTTAACCAACCGCTTACCAACATTCTCGAACCAAGGCTCCAGGACACGCACTACAAGCGCTCCGGACAAGGCGTCAAGATGGCGTTTGACGGTCGTATGAGCCTCCCCGAGGGATCGCCCAATCTCCGAACTGTTCCAGATCCCGCCTGAGTAATGGGCGGTCATTGTCCAGAATCTGCGCATGGTGCCCGCGGGCACTTGCACCCCGAGTTGAGCCAAATCACGTTCGAGGAACGTGCGGATAAAATCCTCTCGCCATGCGCTACTCGCCGCTTCCGTTCGCGCCAGGAACGAGCGCGGGAAGCCGCCTCGTAACCACAACCGGTTGAGATCCGGGCGAATGAGCTCTTCAAGCGTAAATCCGGCCATCTCGACAATGGCAAGCCGGCCCGCCAGAGTTTCGGAACTCTGGCGCAGCAACTCGGGCGATGCGCTGCCCAGAATGAGGAAACGCGCTCGAATCGGCTTGCGGTCCAACAATACCCTGAGGATCGGAAAGAGATCGGGATGACGCTGCACCTCATCGATCACGATCAGTCCGCGCAATTGCTCGAGCGCCGTCATGGGCTCAGACAGACGGGCCAGGTCGACAGGATTTTCCAGATCGAAGTATGTACTCTTCGAGGCACCTGCGAGCTGCCGGGCGAGAGTAGTCTTGCCGCACTGACGGGGACCGATCAGCGCCACCGCAGGACTGGCTTTTAGGCCAGCACGCAGCCTGTCCAGGAGTTTTTTCCGGTTAAGCATACCTCGCATAATGAGCGATGCCCACTCAATATTCAAGGTACTACCTAGCCCTCGTCACTCCCACTCAATTGTCTCCTGCACCTATAACCATCTGAAAGCACGAGACTTTTTCTGGGGTCGCAGCCATCTTACCGTCAGCTTTACCGGCAAACAAGGTCGCTTGGGGGCGATAGAAGGCGATAGATGCCGAAAGGGTCGATGCGGTTTGGCGATCGTGCGACGCGTACACGGCTCAAAGAATAATCCGATGCAGGCTTTTGCCGATTTCCTACCGATCGGATCAAAGTTGCTTGTACATCACGAATGCATCCACAAAGCCTAGCGCCGGATGCCTGAAGCTCTGCGGCAGGCGGCCGACTTTCGCAAAGCCGTATGCCTCCCACGTCTTGATCGCGCGCTCGTTGGTGCTCACCACGAAATTGAATTGCATGGCACGGAAGCCACGCTCCCGGGCACGGACCAGGGAATGTTGAAGCATCAGGCGCGCAATACCTCTGCCTTGAGCCTGCGAGGATGTCATATACCCGCAATTTGCCACGTGATCGCCGCCTCCGGCTTGGTTCGCGCGCAGGTAATAGGTTCCAAGAATGTTGCCCTCGTCCTCTGCAACAAAGGTCTCGTGGTTCCTACCGCACCAATAGGCGATCGCGTCAGCTTCGTCGATGTCCCGACGAATGGTGTAGGTTTCTCCCGCACGGAAGACGGGTTTGAGTATCGACCAGATAGCTGGCGCATCTGCTGCGATGGAGGTTCGAATTGTTATCATGACAACGTTCCAGTTCGCCTTGCAGATGCTGTCGCCAGAAGGCAATCCGAGCATGGATAACCCGGCGGCAATTTTTTACGCAGTGAGAAAATGTCTCAAGTTGAGCAATTGATCGGCGTACGCCGGTAGCTGCGCAGTCAGGACACCTCAGTCAGCAGGCTCTCATAAGGAATCTTCAGCCCGTCGTGCAGGCGCTTGACCATCCGCAGGCTGAGAGGCCGCTTGCGATTCAGCACCTCGGAAACCCTCCCACTCGGACCGATGAAAGGCTCCAGGTCACGAGGCGTCAACCCGCCTTGCTCCATGCGGAACTTGATGGCCTCCACCGGATCCGCAGACCCGAAGTCGTAGTGCTTGTTCTCATACGCCTCGACGAGCGTCACCAGGACATCGCGCTCGTCAGCCTGCGCGGTGCCTTCCTCGGCCTGGAAGACCTTCTCGAGGCGGCGAAATGCCCGCTTCAAATCGGCATCGTTTCGGATCGGCTTAATAGTCATTCACGGTCTCCACATTGATGCGGTCGTATTGCGCATGTGTCCCGATGAACTTCACCCAGACGATTCCCGCCTGGTACTGCACTTCGACCACGAGCCGATACTTGTTGCCGCCCACGTTGAACACGACGCGGTTGTTGACGCAGATGCTCGCGCTCGCGAACTGATCCTTGATGTCCTGCGGCCTGCGCCACTTTGCCCTCAGAGCCTCTTCGTACCAGCTGTGCAGCGGGCCTCGCGCATCAGCGTAGGCGGGGCGCCCCCAGAACTTCCTCAGGCTGCTCTTGGCGATCACCCTCATCGACTGACAGTATCTCCCATTTTGGGAGATCTATCAAGAGCTAGATTTTCCTGGAGTTCTTGCCTGTTTTGCCCAGAAACTCAGGGTTTCCTGCATCGAACAACCGTGCAACACTAGGGAAGCGCCCTGGTCTACTCACTCCCACTCAATTGTCTCCGGCACTTATAAGTAGCTGAAATAGCGAGATTTATACAGAGGGCCTGCCAAACTTACCGTCAGATCTACCGCCAAAAACTTTCGCTTGAGGGCGATAGACGGCGATAGATGCCGAAAGCATCGAGTTCCTCCGGCTGTATAGCGGCGTAATGATTCGCCGCCCCCGAGGCCGTCGGTCAGTTGATGGAGCAGGGTCTAGGCCAATCGAGTTGCGTCGGGATCGGCGGCGATCCGCTGAACGGCCTGAAGCATGTCGACGTGATGCGCCTGTTCAACGAGGACCCGGAGACGGACGCCGTGATCATGGTGGGCGAGATCGGGGGCGAGGACGAAGAGGCCTGCGCGCGCTGGATTAAGGCGAACATCAAGAAGCCCGTCGTCGGCTTCATCGCGGGGGTGACCGCACCGCCGGGCAAGCGAATGGGTCATGCCGGGGCGATCATCTCCGGAGGCAAGGGGACCGCAGAGGAGAAACTGGCGGTGATGGAGTAGTGTGGGATCAAAGTGACCGGTAATCCGGAGGAGATGGTGTGGGTAAGTGCTTTGCGGGCATCGCTGCGCACGCGGCCGACACCGGGCAACCGTTCCGCGCGCCTTGCATCCTGTTGTCGGGCGGCGAGACCGCCGTGACCGTACGCGGCACGTGCCGCAGCCACGGCATCGCGGGGGATACCGACGGCGTGGACGGTCAGGAAGAGATCGTCGGTGCGCTCATGGCGCCGGACACGCTCGCGCGTGCCTGGGCCCAGGGCTTGAAGCCCAAGGAGGCGCTCGACGACAACGACCGGCACGGCGTCTTCGGCGCTCTCGACGATTCGGTGGTCACCGGGCCGACGCTCACCAACGTCAACGACTTTCGAGCGATCTTGATCGAGGAATAGTCGTCAAAATTCTGTTGCTTATAATTTGAGAGTGGCGCAAGGTCCGACATCACAAGGAAGTGTTTCATGTGAAGAAATATGGATAGGCCAAAAACGTCTCCGCTCGACCGAGCATAAAAAAATTGTCCTTTACGCTTGGCGCAAGATGAGTTGCTCGACGCCCGTGTGTTGCATAGGGAAGAAGATGAAGGAAAGGGATTGATCCATGACAAGAACCGGGAAACCGTCATCCGCTTCGATTTGCCGGGCGGCCCTTCGAATGGGATGTGTCGCCCATACTGCGGATACACCGCGAGATCCTTCAGGGGTGAAACTAAGCGAGCTGCTCGCATTCATTGGGATGGTCCTCGTTTCGGCGATGGCGTTGGCGCAAGGGTTTACTCCGGATCCGTCGCCGCCCGGACCGCCGCCTTATTTTCAGTATGCCGACGGCAACTCTTGGTGCGGCGGCTATGGGTCATGGACTTTTAACGGGGAAAATCTAGGCAGCGGTTTTGGAGCCCCGGAGAATTGTTACGGCCCTGGCGCGTCTTCATCCTGTGTCTATAAATACGCGTACACGGGCAGCGCGCTCTACACGGTCAGCGGAACCTATATACCAGATGCAATATCGAGCACCGCATCTCCCAGTCAGTTCACACTAACGGCAAATCAGCAGCAGACTGTCAACATCGCATATACGCTGACCACTCAGCCATTGCCGCCGTCCCCAAATCCCAATCAATCCAATCCCGACGACTTCTACTACTTAGTGGCATACGGCACGCTCACGGTTTCATCCTGCGGAGCAAGTAACGGCACCTCCGCCGTATATTTTAGCGAGCTTGATGACGTTGATGTGATACAGGCATCGACGCTTTACTATGTAACCGCGACGACTCCGCCCCTGGCGCAAACAAGTTCGCCCGACCCAGGCGGAGACCCCGTCAATCCAGCGCTCGGGAATGTCTACACGACCGAAACCGATGTGAAATTTGCGGGCGCGGGAGCGATCGCGTTTAGCAGAAGCTTCAACAGTGCGGATGTGGCAGGCGCCGATCAAGTGCCCGGATGGCGGCACTCGTATGATCGATCCATCGATACGATTTATCAAACCGCGGGCCCCCTTTGGCCCGGACAAAGTCCCACGGTTTCCCCCGAATATACGACCCCGAGTGCGGCGTGCACGCAAGGTTTTGCCACCATTCAAGCCTCGGTCGCCGCGTGGACGTTTGCGACCGCGACTTACAACAATGGGGTGTGCGTACTCTCGATAGGCTCCACAACCATCGGAACGCTACCCATTCAGGTGTACCCAGCTCCGACTCCGCCCTCGACCCCTGTGGAATACGATGTGATTCGCGATGACGGGCAGACGCTTCGCTACACCTTGCAAAACGGCGTGATCAACAATCCGTCCGGGGTTTCTATCCGTTTGGCGACGACCGCATCCGGCTTTACCGTCACGGATGATCAGGACAACGTCGAGGTCTACAACAAAGCCGGGGTGCTGCAATCGATCACCAGCCGCTCAGGCGTCGTACAGACGCTTTCCTACGACACCAACGGGCGCTTGCTTGAAGTAATCGACAGCTTTGGCAACTCCCTCACCGTCGCCCGCAATGCCCAAAACAGCATCAAGAGCATTGCGCTAAGCGGCGGCGGTTTGGTGCAATACGGCTATGACTCGAGCGCGCGCCTAAATGGCGTGACCAATCTGGATGGCACAAGCCGCAGCTACGGCTACAACGCGACTACCGGTAATTACAACAATTTTCTGACGGCCTTGACGTCCGTCGTCGATGAAAGTGTCACGACGCTCACGCAATGGCAATACAACCAAGCGCAACAGGCCGCCTCGAGCGTTCAAGCCGGAGGCGCGAACTCAACGAGGTTTGCCTACAACGCTAACGGCACGACGACCGTTACCGATGCCTTGGGAGCGGTGCGCACGTATACCTTGAGCCGCGTGGGTGACATGAATAAAGACACCTCGATCAGCGGTTCGCAGTGCCGGGGATGTCAGGACTCGGCGGCAACGACCTATGACAGCGCGGGCTATGTGTCGAGTCGGACCGACTACAACGGCAATCTCACCTGCTATCAGAATGATCCGGTTCGCGGCCTTGAACTCTACCGCGTCGAAGGCTTCGCCCCGGGAAGCACTTGCCCCACACCGCTCTCGACCTACACCCCGGAGACGGGGACGCTACAGAGAAAGATCACGACCGTGTGGAACACCACCTGGCGGGAGCCTCAGACAATCACCGAGCCCAATCGGACCACGTCGTTCACCTATGATGGCTACGGGAACGTCCTCACCGAAACGGTCACCGATACCTCGATCACGCCGAACGTCTCGCGCACTTGGACGAACCAATACTTCAACAGCGGGCTTTATGGACAAGTTGAGACCGCGACAGGCTCCCGCACCGATATCACGACCGATGTGACTAATTACACCTATTACAATTGCACGACGGGCGGGATGTGTGGGCAGGTCGATACCGTGAAAAACGGGTTGAATCAAATCACCACGTTCAATACCTACAACGCCTATGGCGAGCCGCTCACGATCACCGACCCCAATGGCGTCGTGACGACGCTCACCTACGATGCACGGGAACGAGTAACTTCAAAGGAAGTGGGCACCGAAACGACGCAGTATAGCTACTGGCCGATTGGCCTCTTGCATGTTGTCACGCTCCCGGATGCGAGCACGGTGAGCTATGCTTACGATGGGGCGCACCGGCTGCAAAATATTACTGATGGGGCAGGCAATGAGATTACGTACAGTCTCGATGCGCTCGGGAATCACACTGCGGATAGCATTTCGAATGCCCTAAAAAATTTAGGGTTCTATCACGAGAGGTTCTTCAACACCTTAAGTGAGCTTTATCAAGATGTGAATAACGGATCGCCTCCAGCCACGTACACGACGACTTACGGATACGACGCGCAAGGCAATCAGACTTCGATCGCTGCTCCGCTCGGGCGCAACACCACGCCCGCCTACGATGCGCTGAATCGACTCGATCAGATTACCGATCCCAACAGCGGTATCACCAAGATCGGCTATGACGCGAACGACAATGTGGCCTCCGTGCTCGATCCGCGTTCTTTGACCACAAGTTACACCCATGATGGATTCAACGAGGTTACGAAGCTCGTGAGTCCCGACACAGGAACGAACACGAGTACGTATGACTCGGCCGGCAATGTAAAGAAAACCACCGATGCCCGGGACGCGGTCGCCACTTCGACCTACGATGCACTGAACCGGCTCACGAAGCTCGCCTATGCGGATCAAACGATCAAGTACGGCTACGATGCAGGCGCCCACGGCAAAGGGCATCTGACGAGTGCCTCGGACGCCAATCACTCGATGTCATGGACCTACAACGCGCAGGGCCGCATCACGGGTAAGGCGCAGATTGTGGGCACGCTCACCACCTCCGTCGGTTACGGATACACGAACGATGATATGACCTCGCTCGTAACCCCCTCCGGACAGAAGATCGTGTATGCGTACACGAATCATCAAATCACATCGATCTCGGTGAACGGCACAACGATTCTATCCAATGCGTACTACTACCCATTCGGTCCTGTGAACTCGTGGAGTTGGGGTACAGTCAATTACTCATCCGTCATCCGAACCCTTGATTCGAACGGTAACCCGAGCGAGTTCCAAACCCAGATCCCGGGAGGTACTGGACAAACGAATAACTATACGGTCGATGCTGCCTCGAGGATCATTGGAATCAGTGATTCGAGCCTTGCCAGCAACTCCTTTACTTTCGGCTACGATCCCCTCGATCGGGTCAATAGCGCCTCAAGCACCGCCATTAGCCGCGGTTACCAATACGATGCGAACGGAAATGGTACCGTGCAGACCGGAACCATCGCATATACCGAGACCAATTCTCCGACGAGCAATCAGGTTTCATCGATCACGGGCAGCCTTGTTCGCACCTACACTTACGATGCGGCGGGCAACACCAAGAGTTACGGCAGCAACAGCTACACGTATAACGATCGCGGGCGGATGAGTGCGGCGGTCGTGAGCGGAGCGATCACCAGCTATATTTACAACGCACTTGGGCAGCTCGTCGAGAAATCCAATTCGGGCGGAGCCACGTACCTTACCTACGATGAGGCGGGGCATTTGATCGGCGAGTACACGAGCTCAGGCGCCCTCATCGAAGAGACCGTCTGGATGGGGAACTTGCCTGTCGCGACCCTGCGCCCGAACGGCAGCACGGGGTGTACGACGACGACGGTGTGCGTATTCTATGTTCTAAGTGACCTTTTGGGGTCGGCTCGCCAAGTCATTCGGCCTTCCGACAACTCGTTGATGTGGCGGTGGGCCCCGGACACTTTCGGCAGCAACACCTCGACACCGAATCAAAATCCTTCAGGGCTAGGAACGTTTGTCTACAACCTGCGCTTCCCCGGCCAGTACTACCAGGCCGAGACTGGACTCTTCCAGAACTACTTCCGCGATTATGATCCGGCGACGGGAAGGTATTTGGAGTCGGATCCCGTTGGCCTTAAAGGCGGAAGCTACTCGACGTATGCATACGTCGGGAATAATCCTATTTCAGCTTATGACGTGTTCGGCCTTGCGGCGCACCTGGTAGACATATCTAACGCAGGTGATCAACAGAGTCTTTACGACTGGGCCGTAAGCTTTCAGCCGCCCAATTTCAATACGATTGTTGTACATGGAGGCGCTAGCGGTCAGTTTTCTTATTTTCCTTTCGGCAGTAGTACAATTTCTCCGCAGAATCTTGCAAACCTCCTTCAGACCACCGAGGGATATGATCCGTCTTTGCCAACACTTTTAGTCGCATGCTCGTCGGGTACTACCAAGCGAGGCGCGCAAGCTTTGGCGAACTCGCTAGGCACAGTTGTCGTGGCACCACAACAAGTCGTTTACGCCAACTCAACGTTGGGTTTGTGGCCCGTCGCCTATGCGTGGTCTCCTCGTCCGTATACCAACAGCCCTACACCCCCAACTGTTCCCATCACCTGGATAGGATTTGCGCCCGGTAACTAATTTGGACAGACAAGCCCAATAGCACCGTCCATTAACGTGACAAGGTTCGCATTGGAGATCATTAGTAAATGGAACATGCTGTGTCATATGTGTCGGATTTCTTGGCAGGAGTTCCCGTTGCGCTGCTCGCGATCGGAGGCGCGCTGCTTTTAAGGCGCAGCATGTCAATTGCGACGGTCCTTGTGGTCTTAGGATTTTCGATGGTGCTGGCAGCTGAACTTGTTAACTATGCTAGCAGTGTTTGGCAAGCTCTCGTTACGTATCGGCTAATTGCTTCTATAGACAGTAAAGCTTCATTTGCAGGTCAGTGGATAGCAGCGATCGGTTTTGTTTGGTATGCAATTCGATATTGAACGACTGACTGCAGCTCCAAGACAATCCAGGATTCCAATTAACGCGGTGCACGTGGCATGCGCCCGTCAGCTTTGAAGGTAATTGAGCGGCCCGATGATATGCAATACACCTGGTTGAATATTCTTGTCTTGGTCCCAGTTGCGCTAATGCTGTTTGGTAGCGTCGTCCTTTGGCGCCGCAAGCATTTGCCTGCTACTGTTTTAATCACCGCAGGGTTCGCTATGTATTTTGTTGGATATTTGGCGGGTTATGCGACTGGTGCATGGTTTCGGATCTGGAGCGAGTCAACTTACGCGATTTCGTTAGCTACGCACGGCGCCTCAGTGTTGGGTGAATGGATTGCCGGTGCAGGACTTGTTTGGTACGCGCTCTCAAGTAACACTACTGCCATCACCAATGGCAAAAATAACAGTCTTCAGTCGCATCAATAAAGATCTCTTGAACCGCCAAACTCGGGTCTTATCGCGTTACTGCGGACATCGGCCTGCCAACATCGAGCGGCGCATTCCAGGGAATATTATTTTAAGCACTGGATGGTTCGGCGGACAGCTTCGCATGGGCGGCCTGAATGTGGGCGCCGCTCTTTCGCTCTTTCTAGTCTGCGGATAGTACTTTCAAACCACCTGCCCTGGCGGCCCCTCATTCCAGCGCGGGTCCAATTTTACCGTCAAAAACCTTTTTTACTCAATCTGAACTGCGGATTGAGTGAAATTTCTCTATATTTCCCGAGAAATACTGCGATTCTTGACCCCCGCTTACCGTCAGCGACTTGACGGTAAATTCATCGGTGACGGACTCACGCCAATGTCCATACCGTCAGATTTACCGTCAAAAACTTCCGCTTGGCACCGATAGAGGGCGATAGATGGCGAAAGGGTTAATCTTTTAATTCAAAGAGTTAAGTATCTATTTCGCAGGCTGCCGATAGATGGCGAAAGCCCCCGAATCACTCCCACTCGATCGTCGCCGGCGGCTTACCCGAAATGTCGTACACCACCCGCGAGATCCCGCGCACCTCGTTCACGATGCGGTGGGTCACACGATCGAGAAAATCATAGGGTAGCCGCGCCCAGCGCGCCGTCATGAAGTCGACGGTCTCCACGGCCCGCAGCGCGATCACATGATCGTAGCGGCGGCCGTCGCCCATGACCCCCACGGAACGCACGGGCAGGAACACCGCAAAGGCCTGGCTCACCTTGTCGTAGAGCTCGTCGCGGCGCAGCTCCTCGATGAAGATCGCATCGGCGCGGCGAAGCACCTCGGCGTATTCCTTGTGAATTTCGCCCAGGATGCGAACGCCGAGCCCCGGGCCTGGAAACGGATGCCGGCGCACCATGTCCGCGGGGAGGTCGAGCGCCAAGCCCAGCTGTCTCACTTCATCCTTGAAGAGCTCGCGCAGCGGCTCGAGCAGCTTCAGCTTCATGTCCTTCGGCAGACCGCCCACGTTGTGATGCGATTTGATGACGTGCGCCTTGCCGGTCTTGGAGCCGGCCGATTCGATCACGTCGGGATAAATCGTTCCCTGCGCCAGCCATTTGACCTCGGTGAGCTTGGCCGCCTGCTCATCGAATACCTCGATGAACACGCGCCCGATGATCTTGCGCTTGGCCTCGGGATCAGCCTCTCCGCGCAGGGCATCGAGGAAGCGCTGCTCCGCATTCACCCGGATGACGTTCACGCCCATGTGCTCGGCGAAGGTCGCCATGACCTGGTCCCCCTCGCCGAGGCGCAGCAATCCGTGATCCACGAACACGCAGGTGAGCTGGCGGCCGATTGCCCGGTGCAGAAGCGCCGCCAGCACCGACGAATCGACCCCGCCGGACAGGCCCAGCAGCACCTTGTCGCCGCCGACCTGTGCGCGGATGCGCGCGACGCTGTCTTCGATGATGTTGCGGGTGGCCCAGCTCGCGCCGCATCCGGCGATCTCGCGGACGAAGCGGCGCAGGATTTCCCCGCCTTGCAGGGTGTGGGTGACCTCGGGGTGGAACTGCAGCGCGTAGAGGCCGCGGGACTCATCCGCCATCGCCGCCAGCGGCGCGTTGTCGCTTTCCGCAATTACGCTGAACCCGGGTGGAAGCGCCACCACACGGTCGCCGTGGCTCGCCCACACATCGAGAACGCGGCGGTCCGCGAGATCGCGATTGTCCGCGAGGCCGTCGAGCAGACGCGACGCACCCAGGGGACGGACGCGCGCGGCGCCGAATTCGCGGTGGGAGGACGATTCCACCTTGCCGCCGAGCTGGGCGGCCATGGTCTGCATGCCGTAGCAAATACCGAGCACCGGCACACGCATCGCAAAGACGTTCCGCGGGACCTCCGGCCCCTTGGCTTCGTACACCGACTCGGGGCTGCCGGAAAGTATGATGGCGCGCGGCTTGAAGCTTTCGATGGCGGCCGGATCGGCATCCCAGGCGTAGATCTCCGAGTACACACCCAATTCACGCACTCGACGGGCGATCAGCTGGGTGTATTGCGATCCGAAATCGAGAATCAGCACCCGGTCGGCATGAATATCGGACATCAACCGACCCGGTAGTTGGGAGCTTCTTTGGTGATCGTCACATCGTGCACGTGGCTTTCCCGAACGCCGGCGCTGGTCACCCGGACGAAGTAAGGACGCGTTCGCATCTCCTCGATGCTGCCTGAGCCGGTGTATCCCATGGCCGCACGCAGACCGCCCGCGAGCTGCTGCAGAATCGCCACCAGGCTTCCTTTGTAGGGCACCCGGCCCTCGATCCCTTCGGGAACGAGTTTGTCGAGATCCGTGGTCGTGTCCTGGAAATACCGGTCGCTCGAGCCGTGCGCCTGGGCCATGGCGCCGAGCGACCCCATGCCCCGATAGGATTTGTACGACGCGCCCTGGTACAGCTCGACCTCGCCGGGAGATTCCTCGGTGCCCGCGAACATGCCGCCGATCATCACGCAATGCGCCCCGGCCGCGAGCGCCTTGGCGATATCGCCCGAATATCGGATGCCGCCGTCACCGATCACCGGAACGCCCGAGCCGGCGAGCGCCTTGGCCACTCGCGAGATCGCGCTGATCTGCGGAACACCCACGCCCGCGATGATGCGCGTGGTGCAGATCGACCCGGGTCCGATGCCGACCTTCACCGCGTCCGCACCGTGCTTGACCAGATCGAGCGCCGCCTCGGCGGTGACGATGTTCCCGCCGATGACCTGCAGATCCGGATAGGCTTTCTTGATCTTGGAGACCATCTCGAGCACGCCGCGCGAATGACCGTGCGAGGTGTCCACCACCACGACATCGACGCCCGCTTCACGCAGCGCGTGAACCCGGTCGAGGGTGTCCGGCGTCGTGCCCACGGCGGCGCCCACGCGCAGGCTCCCGACCGAATCCTTGCAGGCGTTCGGAAACTCGGTCGCCTTCTGGAAATCCTTGACGGTGATCATGCCCTTGAGCTCGTGGTCGCCCGCCACCACCAGGACCTTCTCGATCCGGTGCTTGTGCAGAAGCGCCAGGACCTCTTCCTTGGGCGCGTTCTCGCGCACGGTGATCAGCCGCTCCTTGGGGGTCATGACCGATGACACCGGCGCATCGAGCTTGGTCTCGAAGCGCAGATCCCGGTGCGTGACGATGCCCACGACCCGGGTGCCGAGCACCACGGGCACGCCCGAGATGTTCTTCGAGCGCGTGAGGTCGATCACCTGACGGATGGTCATGTCGGGCTTGACCGTGATGGGATCGCTGATCACACCGCTCTCGAACTTCTTGACGCGATCGACCTGTCTCGCCTGGTTTTCGATCGACATGTTCTTGTGAATGATGCCGATGCCGCCCTCCTGCGCGATCGTGATCGCGAGGCGGGCCTCGGTGACGGTATCCATGGCGGCCGAGACCACGGGCAGATTCACCCGGATTTCACGCGTCAATTGGCTCGATAAGGAGACTTCGCGCGGCAGGACCTCGGAATAAGCCGGCACCAGCAGCACGTCATCGAAGGTGAGTGCCTCTTCCAGAATACGCATGGGGCGTTCACTTGGTTCGTCTAAGAGGCGGCGCATTGTACCTTGGGCGGGGGGTGCGGTAAACCGCTATCATTTCGGTCATGGAAGCCTCGCCAGGTCCTTTCGCGCCTCACGAGCGCGACGTGTACAGCGTTTCGCGGCTGAACCGGGAGGCGCGCGTGCTCCTGGAACGCGGCTTTGGAACGCTGTGGCTCGAGGCCGAGATATCCAATTTCTCGAGGCCGAGCTCGGGCCACTGGTATTTTTGCCTGAAAGACGGCTCCGCCCAGGTCCGCTGCGCGATGTTCCGCCAGCGTAATATGTTGTGTGCGTTCACCGCCCGCGATGGCCAGAAGGTGCTGGTGCGGGCCCGCATCGGCCTATACGAGCCGCGCGGCGAATTCCAGCTCATCGTCGATCACCTGGAGGACGCCGGTCTCGGCGCCCTGCAGCGCCAATTCGAGGAGCTGCGGACACGGTTGGCCGCCGAAGGATTGTTTTCGGCCGAACGCAAGCGTCCGCTGCCGACCCTCCCCAAGCGCATTGGCGTCATCACCTCGCCCACGGGAGCGGCCGTGCGTGACATCCTGCACGTGCTCGCGAGGCGTTTTCCCGCGGTGGGCGTGCTGATCTATCCCGTTGCCGTGCAGGGCGCGCAGGCCGCCGCGGAGATCGTGGCGGCACTCAAGACGGCCGGCGCGCGGCTCGAATGCGACGTGCTGATCCTGGCGCGCGGCGGCGGCTCGCTCGAGGATCTCTGGGCCTTCAACGACGAGAAATTGGCCCGCGCCATCGTTGCCTCGCCGATTCCGGTGATCTCGGGCGTCGGCCACGAAGTGGACTTCACCATCGCCGACTTTGCCGCCGATGTCCGCGCGCCGACACCATCGGCCGCCGCGGAACTGGTCGTTCCCGACGCCGAGGATTGGCTCGCGGCCAGCGCGAGGCTCGGCATCCGGCTGCAGCGAGGCATGCGGCGACGCCTGATGGAGCACCGCGAGCGATTGCGTTGGCTCACCGGCCGCGCGGCCCAGGTCAGCCCGGTTGCGCGCCTCGTTCAGCAGACACAGCGTCTGGACGAGTTGGATCAGCGCATGTCACGGGCGCTTCAAAGGCGCCTGCAAGGCCATCGCGAGCGCCTGCTGTGGCTCCGGGGCCGGGCGGCGCTCGTGAGCCCCTCCGCCCGCGTGGCTCAGCATCTGCGCCGTCTCGAGGATCTCGAGCAACGCCTGGGCCGGGCGATGCGCCAGCTTCACGGCAGCCGCTCCGCTCAGTTTCGCGAATACCGCGGCCGCCTCTGGCACGGCAATCCGCTGGCGCACGTTCGCACGCTCACCGCCCGCCAGGAGGCGCTCGCGGCCCGGCTGGAGGCCGCGGGACTCGAGGCCGTCCGGGGCGCGCGCGAGCGTCTTTTGCCGCTGGTGCGCACGTTGAATGCCGTCAGCCCTCTCGCGACGCTCGGCCGCGGCTACGCCATCGTCATCGACGAGCAGGGCAAGATCTTGCGCGATGCAGCGGATGTCGCCGAAGGCGGCCTCATCGAGGCGCGACTCGCCGTCGGCAGCATCCGAGCCAAGGTTCAGCGCCCGTGACCTGCGCCTTGGCGAGCCTTGCCCGCGGGCTGATGCTGCTCATGATCGCCGGCACCGCCGCGCGCGCCGCAGAGGGCATGCAGCTGCCCGAGGAGAACGCCGTTCCCGGCGGCGTGAAGATCATCCGGCTGGACACCGTCGGCGGGGTTGCGCCGTACGTGGACGTCGACGGTCATCGCGCGCTGGTGCTTCAGGATGCAGGCGCCTGGATAGCGGTCATAGGCATTCCCTTGTCGGCGCCGGTCGGGCCCTTTCACGTGAGGCTCCGCGATTCTGCCGGTGCGCGCGATCTGGACTTCGCCGTGAGCGACAAGCGCTACACCACCCAATCGCTCAAGGTCGCGCCGGGAAAGGTCGACCTCTCGGCGGCCGATCTGAAACGCAACGAGCGCGAGCACGAGCTCATGGATCGTGCGCTGAATCACTGGAGCGAGCCCCCGCCCACGACGCTGCGCTGGCCGCCCCCGGTGCCCGGCGTTCGTTCCAGCTCCTTCGGACTGCGCCGCGTATTCAATGGCGAATCGCGCAACCCCCATACCGGCATGGATATCGCCGCAGCCGCCGGAACGCCGGTGATCCTGCCGGCCGACGGCACCGTGCTCGATACCGGAGATTATTTCTTCACCGGCAATACCATCCTGGTGGACCACGGGCGCGGCCTCATCAGCATGTACTGCCATCTGAGCGCCATCGACGTGAAGCCCGGCCAGCGCATCACCGCGGGCACGCGCATCGGCGCCGTGGGCATGACCGGTCGCGCCACCGGCCCGCACCTGCACTGGGCGCTCAACCTGAATCGCGCCTGGGTCGATCCGGCGCTTTTCCTGAACTAGCCGCGGGCCATCCCGCCAATCTTCGCGGCTAGCCCGCCGTCAACATCTTATCCACCGCCGGCGGGTCGATCGAAGGCATCGTTTGCGCCGCCTGCCGCAAGCGGGCGCTGTGTTCCTGAACGGCGGCGCCGGACGGCTGCATCTCGATCTGACCCTGGAAGAACGCACCGTCGGTGATGCCGACGCGCGGAGCGAACACATTGCCCTTCACCTTGGCGGTGGCGCGGATGCTCACCGATTCCGTCGCGTACAGATCGCCCTCGACCTTGCCGTCGATGATGATGACGCGGGCGCGGATATCGCCCTTCATCGTGCCGTCCGTGCCGATGGTCAGACTCTGTGTATGGGTGATCGAGCCTTCGACACTGCCCTGAACGATCAGGTCTTCCTGCGCCGAGAGCTCGCCGCGAAACTTCAAGGTCGGTCCAAGCACCGATGCACGCGGCACCGTTTCGGACACGAGCGGGCGGGCTTCAGCCGGGCGCAAATCGGCCGGCCGCGGATCGGACGGGCGCGGGTCGTGGGCTCGGGCCTCGGCCGGGCGCGCCGTCGGCGTGCGCGGTTCGACGCGCGGTTCGCGCGGCTCGGGCCGGGCCATTCCCGGCTCCTGCGGGGTCGGACGGCCGCCGGAATTGGAATTCATCATGTCGCTCTCTCCATCCTCGGATTTTTTGAACCAAGCCATTGTTACGCCGCGCTCCCCGATACTCGAGCCGTGCGGGGCGGCGCACTGTCGGATTTACTGCCATGACCCTGGCCGCTCTTGCCGCTCATATCGATGCTGCCGCTGAAACTCGCACCTTCGCTGATGCTGACGGACGGTGCGTAGATGTTGCCGCACACCTTGGCGGTGTCCTTGACGAAGACCGACTTGTCGGCCTGCAGATCACCATCCACCGCACCCTCGACGATGATGAGTTGCGCTCGAATGTTCGCCTTCACCGTGCCCTGCGGGCCGACGGTCAAGCGCTGCGTATGCGTGATCGAGCCCTCCACCCGTCCCTGGATCAGCAGATCCTCCTCGGCGCTCAGGTCCCCCTTGAAATAGAGGGTGGGACCCAGGATCGACGCGCGCTCGGCCGCGCTGTTGTACGGATTGCTCATTCGGTATCTCCGGGTGACAAGGGGTGCTCGACCAGTGGGCGAAAGCGTACCTGGCATAATTGAAATCGAAGTGGGAATCCCGTCACGAAAAGCGGCGATGAGAAAAAAGCCGATGACGACCCTGTCGCAATTTGCGGACAGGCGGTTGCCCCGGCCGGCTCACCCCGGTCGAGAGGACTGCGACCGCGCCGCGTCTCGCGGCGGCCCCGGGCTACTCCGTCGGGGAGCGGTCGACTCCTGGAGGTGATTTCTTTTGGTGCGACAAATACTCGCTCAAATTGTGCGCCAAAGACACGAAGTCGGACGGAATCATGAGCACCACGGTGCTGTTGTTCTCGGCGCCGACCTCCGCGATCATTTGCATGCGGCGCAGCTCCAGCGCCGCGGGGCTCGAGGTGATCTGGGCGGCAGCCGATGAAAGCTTCACCGACGCTTCGAGCTCGGCCTCCGCCTTGATGATGCGCGCACGTTTCTCGCGGATCGCCTCCGCCTGCATCGCCATCACCTGCTGCATCGCTTCGGGGAGCTCAACGTCCTTCATTTCGAAGCGCTGCACCTCCAGCCCCCATTCCGCCGTTGAATTTGCGATGCTATCGCGCAGCAACGCGTTGATCTTGTCGCGCTCCTGCAGCACTTCGTCGAGATCGTGCTGGCCGATGATGTTGCGCAGCCCGGTGAGCGCCAGCTGATAAACGGCCGCGGGTGCATCGGCGACGGAGATCACCGACCGCGACGCATCGACGATCCGGTACCACAGCACCGCGTTGACCTTGATGGTGACGCTGTCCCGCGTGATGGTCTCCTGCTGCTCGGCCGAGACCGTGCGGGTCCGGATGTCCACCGTGACGGCGCGCTCGATGGTCAAGGGGATGATCCAGTACAGGCCCGGGCCTCTCAACCCTTGGTATCTTCCCAGTCGAAACACGACTCCGCGCTCGTACTCCTGCGCGATCCGAAACCCGGTGAGCGCGATGACGATCAGCGCCACGATCAGGACTTGAGCCAGGGGCAGCATGCTTATCGCGTCGCGACCGCGACGGCCGCGGCGGCCATCAGGGTGCCGCTGCCCCGGTTCATCAGCCGGATCGCGCCCGGATTGCGCAGCCACTTCCTTGCCCGCGTCGCGATCAGCACGTAGCCGCCGAGCGTCAGTGGCAGGATGACGGCGATCGCGCCCGCGATTTCCAGATGCCCGAATGCGCTCAACGACTCGAGCGGCACCACCGTCGGCAGCAACGCCAGGAAGAAGAGCATCGGCTTGGGATTGCTCAATGTAAGGGTCAAGGCGCCGAGAAACAGCGCCTGCGGCGGCTTCCCGAGCGTCGCCGCATCGGCTTCCGCCAGGGGCTTTGCCGGTGCGGTCCAAAACTTATAGGCGAGATACAACAGGTACAACGCGCCCGCATATCGGACCATCACGAAGGCGGCATGGGCGGTCTGCGCCAGGGCCGCGAGGCCCAGAACCGCGGCGCAAAACCACAACAGATCTCCGACCACGAACCCGGCGATGAAGGCCGGCGCTCCCGCGCAGCCTCGCGCCAATCCCTGCGCAATGACCGCCGCCACGCCTGGACCGGGTGTCGCCACGGCCAGAAAATACACCGCGCAAAAGGTCGCAAGCCCGTACCACGACATCAGTCACCCCTCCCCCGCGGATGGCGGAGAGGCTAGTTTACGCTACTCGAGACTCTCGCCATGCAGCGAAATATCGAGGCCTTCGCGCTCCTGGTCCTCGGTCACCCGCAGGCCGATGAGCTTGTCGATGACCACGAGGATCGCATAGCTCACCACGAAGCCGTATACGACCGTGGTCAGCACGCCCTTGGACTGGGTGAGGAGCGAGCCGTCCACACCGCTGATTTCCTTGCTCGCGAACACCCCCGTGAGCAGCGCGCCCAGAATCCCGCCGATGCCGTGCACGCCGAAAGCGTCCAGGGAATCGTCGTAACCGAACATGTGTTTCATGGAAGTGGCCGCAAAGTAGCAAACGACGCCGGCGGCCAGACCGATGATGACGGCGGCCGAAGGACCCACGTAGCCGGAGGCCGGGGTGATGGCGACCAACCCGGCCACCGCGCCCGACGCGATGCCGAGGACGCTCGGCTTGCCCTTGCTGAACCATTCCGCGAACATCCATCCGAGCGCGGCTGCGCCCGTCGCCATTTGAGTGGCCAGCATGGCCATGCCCGCGCGGCCGTCGGCCGTGGTCGCGGAGCCGGCGTTGAACCCGAACCAGCCCACCCACAGGAGGGATGCGCCGATCAAGGTCAGCGTCAAATTGTGCGGCGGCATCGCCTCGCGTCCGTAGCCGAGCCGCTTGCCGAGCACGAGGCAGCTTGCGAGTCCCGCGATTCCGGCATTGATGTGCACCACGGTCCCGCCGGCGTAGTCGAGCACGCCTGCCGCGTTCAGCCAGCCGGTCGGTTCCCACACCATGTGCGCGATGGGCGCATACACGAAGAGCGACCATGCCGACATGAACAGCAGCATCGCCGAGAACTTCATCCGGTCGGCGAAGGCGCCCGCGATCAGGGCGGGCGTGATGATCGCGAACGTCATCTGGAACATGGCATAGACGGTTTCGGGAATCGTCGGCGCGAGATGCGAAACGGTCAGTTTGCTGCCGGCATCGTCGTGGATGTACGTCATGCCGCTGAACAGCGCCCGCGATGCGCCGCCGATGAAGTAGTTGCCGGGGGTGAATGCCCACGAATACCCGATGACCCACCACAAAATCGTGACCACGCAGGTGCAGGCGAAGCTCTGCATCAGGGTGGCGAGCACGTTCTTCTTGCGCACCATGCCGCCGTAGAACAGCGCCAGGCCCGGCACGCACATCATGAGCACCAGCGCGGTGGAGGTGAGCATCCAGGCGGTATCGCCCGCACTCAGCTTGTCGGCCGCGACGAGCGCCGGTGCAGTCAGCGCGGGGGCGGCCGACGGCGCAGCGGGTGCTTCAGCGGTGGCGCTAGGCGCGGCTGCGGAGGCGCCGCTGGCGGGCTCATCCCCGTGGGCGAGCGGCGCGCAAAGGGCCGACATCAATACGAACACACCCATCGACCGCTTGATCATCAGTTCGCTCCCCTAAATGGCACTCGCATCGCGCTCCCCGGTCCGGATCCGCACGACCTGGGTCAATGCGAACACAAAAATCTTGCCGTCGCCCACCTTTCCGGTGTGCGCCGACTTCTGGATCGCCTCGATCAAGGGCTCCAGCATGGCATCGGTCACCGCGACCTCTATTTTCGTCTTCGGGACGAACTCGACCACGTATTCCGCGCCCCGGTAGATCTCCGTGTGGCCCCGCTGCCGTCCGAATCCCCGGACCTCTGTCACGGTAACCCCCTGCACGCCGATGTCGCTGATTGCCCTGCGCACCTCGTCCAACTTGAAGGGTTTGATGATCGCGGTGACGAGTTTCATGGAATGCCCCTCGGCTGTGCCCTTCCGGGCACCCCTTTCGGAATGCCGCTCGCTGTTATGGTTCCGATCGAAGGCGCGGGCCCGAGGATCGGCTGCTACCTCAGCACCAGCCATGCCAGTCAGCGAGTTCCCAAGCCAATCAGGGAGTTAGTGACTTGCCCCCGCCGTCCCGCGGCTGTCGCGCACCAGATCGGTGCAGAATCCGCGCCATCGACGCCTCAGATTGATGCGCAGTGCACCACGGGCCCCGCCGCGGCACCGCGCTTGTCCGTCCTGGCATGGACCCTGTCAGCGCAGCGACAACTCGAAGCGCACCGCACCGTCTTTGGCGACCGCCTTGTCGTTCGCCACCAAAAAAACGCGCGCCGGATCGATCTGCGTATCCGTGAGGAGGGCCTGCTGCAGGGCCTGGGCACGCTGCTCTCCAAGGGCCTTGAAGCGGTCGTCCGGGACGGTCACATGCTCGCGCAATGCACCGGTCAGGAAATCGATCTTCGCCGAGATCTGCTCGGGCTTCTGTTTGACGGAGGCCACCGAGTCCGGGTACTTGGGCTCTCCACCCAGGTCGTGTTGATAGAGGCGTGTCAGCACATCGAGCTTGGCGGCGGCATCGAGCTGATCGAAACTCGGCGCCGCGGTCGCGGCCTGTTTCTTGCGAGCGGGCGCTTGCGCCATCGCCTGGCTTAGCTCGGAGGCAAGCTCGGCATCGATGAGGGCCGGCCGGTCGAGGCCGGGCACCGCGGCGATGGGCACCTCGATCTTGAGCTGCGGACGCCCCTGCAACGCCTTCACGATGGCTTTCACCTTGTCCTCTTGGGACGCCTCGAGAGTGGCCGCGCCGGGACGGAAGTCGATGAACTGCAGATCAGGGCCCCCACCGAACAGCGATCCCAGCAATGCAAAGGGTGCGGTCACTGCCTTCACCAGGATGTTGACGAAGACTTTCCAGATGATCGGCCCGAGACGAAATTTCGGATCATCGAGCGACCCCGTCACGGGCAGACTGAGATCGATGACACCGTTGCGATCCTTGAGCAGCGCAACTGCGAGCTTGATGGGCAGCGATACCGCATCCTTGCTTTCCGTCTTGTCGCCGAACTCCAGCTGATCGATCACGATGTGGTGTTGCGCATCGAGCTTGCGACCGTCGACTTTGTAATGCAGCTCCGTGGTCAGCTTGCCCTTGGTGATGTTGTAGCCCGCGAATTTCCCGGAATACGGATTGAAGATGCTGAGCTCCATGTTGCGAAAATCCAGCGCAAGATCGGCATACAGCGGCACCCCCAGCGGATTCACCTCGCCCTTGATGGAGACCGGCGAGAACGCATCCACGGCGCCGTGCAGGTCCACGGTCGCCCGCGACCCCGGCTTCGACGACAACCCGAGGATGCTGCCATCCAGCTTCTGGATCGCGGCGGAAAAATGCGGCGACACGGACAGGTCCGTGAAGTTGGCGAGGCCGTCCTTGATGAGCACTTTCTTGATCGCCATGGGCATGGCGGTGGAGGCGCTCTGCGCTTGCAATGCGCTCGGTGCGGCTGATTCCGGGCTTTTCACCCGGCTCTTGCTGCGCGCGCCATCGGACTTGGCGACGGCATCGGGCTTGGCCGGAGAATCGGACTTGACCGCGCTCGGGCTCCTCAATGCATTGGTGACGTTCAGCGTCGTGTCCGATTCGATGATCACCCGTGCATACGGCTTGCGCACCACGACTTCGGCGATGTCGAGCCGGCTCGGGTTCTGCTGGAAATTCAAGCCCCGAAGGTCGAGACGTTCCCACTTGATCAGATCGTCATGGCGCAGGTCGTCGACGGTATGAAGATCCTCGACGTTGATATCGCCCGACAGGCTGAACGCTGGGCCATTCTTCGCTGCAACGCCCGTCTCGCCATTGGCCCGAAAGCTCACCTGCGCCTCGCCGCCCAACTTTCCGCTGCGCAGGGTGAGGGACGAGCGCTGCGCGATATACGGTTGAGCCGTGGAGAGATCGATTCCGGAGAGCTTCACCTTTAGCGACGGCCGCCGCGGGTTGTGGCGTCACCTGCCCGCTCACCGCGAGCGATCCGGTATCGTTGATGCGGGTCTCGAGCTTCAACTGCACCGGCTTGCTCAAATCGAGGCTCGCCGGGCCGATCTGCAGGGAGAGGGGCGCCAGCACCAGCTTGGTCGCCGGCTGAACGCTGCGGTCCTCGGCGAAGACGCTGGCGTCGCGCAGATCGAACTCTTTGAGCTCGACCCGCCAGGGGGCGCCCGTATCGCCGGGGCCACCCGGCCCGGCCGCGCTCGGGTTCGGGTTCGCGTTCGTCGCACTCAGCGTGGGCGCCGCCGAAGGCTGCGCGCTCCCGGCCACGGTGGGTTGCGCAGCGAGCTGCATGAGGTTGAAGGAGCCATTCGGCTCGAGCCACGTCGAGAGCTTCAGCCCCGACACGGCCACGGCGTCGACTTGCACCAGCCGCTGCGCCAGATCCAGATTCGTGCCGGTGACGGTAAGTTGCGGAACGCTCACCCAGGCGAGGTCGGAATTTCTCGGCTTGACCGCAAAATCGCTGAGCGAGGCCTTCGCGATGTTCAGCTGCAGCTCGATAGCGTCCTTCAAGGCGAACTTGTACGTCGACTGCACGTCGATGGTGCCCGAATCGATCACGAAATTGAGCCGGTCTTCCAGGTATTCCCACAGCGTATGCGCGCGCAATCCCGCGATGCTCAACTCACCATCGGACTCGATCGGCTGCACCGACAAATGTCCGTGCCATTCCACGCGCTCGCCGACCTTCGAGACGCCGGTGAAGTTGAACAGCCCCCCCGCCACGCCGGTGACGAAATCCCTGAGCTCGAAATTGATCGGCTTGAGCAGCGCCGCGAACTGCGAGGGATGGCTCTCATCCTGATAGCTCAGCGAGCCGTCGGACACCTTGAATGTACCCACCCGCAGGGCCGGCAGCGGCTTGGCGGCGGCGACGGGGGCCGGCGGCGGAACCGCCGCCGAGGGCTTCGGACTCAGCGCCTTGAGGTTGACGGTCCCGTCGCGGGCCACGACTGCGTTGACGTAGGGCGATGCGATTTCGATCTGTTTGAAGGTGTACGCGCGATGCCAGATCGAGGACAGCTCGAAGTCGATGAACAGCCGGCCGAATCCGAGCAGTTTATTGCCGCCTTTGTCGGCCAGCGCAAAATCGCGCACGTCGAGCTGCAACGAGAAGGGGTTGATGCGAATGTCGCCGACGCTGGGCGTCGCATCCATCGCTTGCGGGATGTCCTTGAGGAGCGCGCTGCGCACCAGCTTGGGTGCGATCACGAACCCCGCCAACGCGTACAGTGCAACGAGCGCCGCGGCGATGGCGACCCAGCGTGCGAGTCTCGTCCTGAATAGTTGCAGCACAGAGCACCCGCTCATGACACCGGTGCGGCCGGTGGATTTCTTTTTACACCCTGGAGCTAGTGTAGCAAAGAACCCCTCAGCGCTTGTTGCGCTGAATGAGACGCTTTCGCTTGCGGCGCTGGCGCGGCGTCAGCGGATTGCGTTTGCCCGCGAATGGATTCTCCTCGCCCCGGAACACCACGCGTACGGGCGTCCCGCTCAGATCGAACGCCTCGCGATAGACATTCACGAGATAGCGCCGGTACGCGTCGGGCACGTGATCGGTCTGATTGCCGTGGATCACGATCACGGGCGGATTGCGGCCGCCCTGGTGGGCGTAGCGGAGCTTGATACGCCGCCCGCTCACGAGCGGCGGTTGATGACTGACGATGGCGGCCTCGAGCACCCGGGTCAACTCGGGCGTGCTCATGTCGCGCATCGCCGCGGCGTAGACCTGCCGGACCGTGCGCAAGAGCTCGCCGACCCCGCTCCCGTGCCGTGCGGATATGAAATGAATGGGCGCGAAGTCGGCGAATTTCAGGCGCTGCTGAACTTGCGCACGGATCTCGTCGCGCTGCTCGGTGGGGATGTTGTCCCATTTGTTGACGGCCAGGACCAGCGCCTTGCCCTGCTCGATGGCCATGCCCAGAAGACTCGCATCTTGCTCCGCGACATTCTCGTGGGCGTCCATCACGGCCACCACCACGTTGGCCGTCTCGATGGCCTGCAAAGTCTTGATGACGCTGAATTTCTCGACCGCCTCCTCGACGCGGGAGCGGCGCCTGAGGCCCGCCGTATCGATCAGCGTGTAGCGCTCGCCATCGCGCTCGAACGGCACCATGACGGCGTCCCGGGTGGTACCGGGCTGATCGAACGCCACCAGACGATTTTCGCCCAGCAACCGGTTGATCAGGGTGCTCTTGCCCACGTTGGGACGTCCGATGACCGCCACCCGGATGCCGTCGAGCTCCGGCCCGTCGGAAGGGTCGGGCTCGAGGCCCGCCAGCGCCGCCTCGAGGAGCGACACCACCCCCTGATCGTGAGCCGCCGCGATCGGATGCGGCTCGCCGAGGCCGAGACGATGGAAATCCGCAACAGCCACGTCGAGGTCGAATCCCTCCGTCTTGTTGACGGCCAGGATCACGGGTTTGCCGCTGCGGCGCGCCAACTGCGCCACGAACTCGTCCTGGGGCGTAAGACCTGCCCGTCCATCGACCAGCACGATCAGACGGTCCGCCTCGGCAATCGCTCGTTCCGTCTGCGCGACCATGAGGCTCTCGATCTGGTCGGCGTCGGAGTGCTCCACCAGCCCACCGGTATCGACCACGATGCAGGGGACCTCCGTTCGGCGCGCGAAACCGTATTGCCGGTCGCGCGTGAGGCCGGGGAAATCCGCGACCAGGGCGTCCCGCGTCCCCGTCATCGCGTTGAACAACGTCGACTTGCCTACGTTGGGTCGACCGATCAATGCGACTACGGGCAGCATTTCGGAACGGCTACTGCGGCGGAGCGGCGCCCTGCGTCGTCGGGGCTTCGGGCTGCGACCGCGTCGCGGGCATTGTCGCCGGCTCGGCGGCCGACTGCGCGGTGTGAGCGGCGGGGGTCGCGCGATACGCGGCCAGCTTGCCCGAGTCCGTGATCACGACCACGGTGTCCTGCACGGCCACCGGCGGACTGCTCACGCGGAACTTTGCCACCCGTTGACGCGCGACCAGCACACCCGTCGTTTTGTCGAGCCAATGCAGGTAGCCCTGGTAATCCGCGACGGCGATCGCCGTGCTCGTAACCGCCGGTGCGCTCAAACCGCGCCGCTTCAGCTTGTCGTTGCGCCATATTTCGGATCCGTCACGCTGGCGCAGCGCCACCACGATGCCGTCCGACTGGGTCACGAACAAATTCTCCTCATCGACCGCCAAGCCGCGGTAGCTCGACATGTCGTGCGCCCACCAGATCTGACCGGAGTCGAGGGCGAGCATGGCGGTGCGGCCTTGAAATCCCGTGGCGAACACGTTGTCGCCGACGATGCTGACGGAGGAGTCCACGTCGACCAGGCGATCCAGTTCCGTGCGGCCGTGCGGAGTGGCGAGTGCGGTGTCCCACACCGTGTCACCCGAGCCGAGCGCCACGGCCATCACCTTGCCGTTGTCGAATCCGCTCACGACGATGTCCTTCGCGATCACCGGGACGGCCGTGCCGCGCAGGCTCAGGCGCGGTACCTGCTGCTCGACCGACCACAGCTCCTTGCCGCTGTCGGCGTCGAAGGCGTGCAATCGGCCGTCGACCGAGCGCATCACCACCGCCTTCTCGCCGATCGCCGGCGCGGACAGGAGCTCGGAGTTCACCCGCGTGCGCCACAACTCCCTGCCGCTGGCGCCCTCGAGCGCGATCACCCACCCTTTGCTCGAGCCGACCACCACCTTGCCGAGGGCCGCGCCGGGGCCGGCCGAGAACTGCATCCGCTTGAACTTCTTCACCCAAACCTGATGGCCGCTGTCCAGATTGACGGCGACCAGTTCGCCCTTGTCGGATGCCGCGAACACCAGATTGTTGTCGACCGCCGGTCCCAATCCCAGACGCAGCTTGACCTGTTTCTTGCCGCCGCCGACCTTGTCGCCCCACAGCTCCTTCACCGGCAGGGTCGCGGGAAAATTGACCAGCTTCGCGGGCGGCTCGACATCCTTGTCCTTGCTGCATCCGGCGAAGATCAACAATGCGGCGAAGGCCAACGGAAGGTATGAGCGCATCAGGGGTTCGCCTTCGGCGCCGCGCCGGCGGCGGCAGGCATGATGACGCTCGGAATGGCGCCGGCCGCCGGCGTGGGCGGCAGGCCGAGATCGGCAATCTTCAAGGTCAAGAGCGCCGCATCCATGCCGCCGCCGCTTGCGCCCGCGAGCGCGGCCTTGTACTCCTCGGCCGCTTTCTGCGGGTCGTTCTTGGCGAGGTAGGCATCGCCACGCACGTCGTGATAGCGCGCCGCGAACGCGCCCGGATCGCCCGACAGCAGATTGAGCGCGTCGTCCGGTTTGCCTTGATCGATCATCACCCGCGCCAGGCGCAGGCGCGCGACCCGCTTGAGCTCGCCGTCCTTCGAATGATCCATCACCGCCGTCAGCGGTGCGACCGCATTCGCATCCTCGCCCTGATCGACGTACAGTCCGGCGAGCGCCAATTGCGCCTGATCGGCGTACGGCGATCCCGGGAAATCCTTGATCAACCCGTCGGCGATCTGCCGCGCTTTGGCTTGATCGTTGCGTTGAACCGCGGATGCCATGCCCTCGAACTGCGCGGCCGCTGCGAGCGCGCGCTGGTCCAGGTGCCCCTGGTAATAGCGATAGCCGAACACGAACGCCACTCCCAAGACCACGGCAGCGACGGTCCACGGGCCATACTCCGCCACCACGCGCTTGACGTGTTCGAGCTGTTCATCGTCTGTCAAATATTCTTCTGCCATGACTGCTCCGCTGCCCCTCTGCGCTACCCTCGTCCACTACCTGAGCCCCGTGTCAGACCCAACAAAGACCCCAAGCGTTCACTGATTTGGGCGATGGGGCATTCTTCCTGCGCCATCTCCCGACGCAGCGCCTTCAGGGCAACGACCCCCCGATTGAGCTCGTCCTCTCCCAAAACGAGCGCGAACTCGGCGCCGCTCTTGTCGGCGCGTTTGAACTGCGCCTTGAAACTTCCCCCGCCCAGGTTCACCTGCAGCCGCAGCGACGGCCACGCGTCGCGCACTTGCTCGGCCAGCTTGAAGCCCTGGGTCTCGGTGCGCTCCCCGGCCAACACCAGGTAGATGTGCGGACGGTGGGGCGCGAAGTCGGCCGCCAGCTTGTCGAGCAGCATGACGATTCGCTCCTGGCCCATCGCCCAACCGATGCCCGGCGTGCTCGCCCCTCCCAACTGCGCGATGAGGCCGTCGTAGCGGCCGCCGCCGCACACCGTGCTCTGCGAGCCGAGCGCATCGGTTGTCCATTCGAACACCGTGCGCGTGTAGTAATCCAGACCCCGCACCAGGCGCGGCTCGACATCATACGCGATACCGGCGCTGCGCAAATGTCCGCAAAGCTCCTCGAAGTGAGCTTTGGACTCTGCATCCAGCGCATCGAGTATCGAGGGTGCGCCGGCGATCAGGCTCTGCATGTCGGGGTTCTTGCTGTCGAGGATCCGCTGCGGATTGCCCTTGAGCCGCCGCTTGCTGTCCTCGTCGAGCGCGGCCTCGTGGCCGGCGAAATAGGCGATCAACAGATCGCGATACACGGCCCGCACCTCGGGCGTTCCCAAGGAATTGACCAATAGCTTCAGCCCCGTGAGACCCAGCCGCCGCAGCAAACGCGCGGACAGGAGGATCATCTCGGCATCGATGTCCGGCCCCGGGAAGCCGAATGCCTCGGCGTCGATTTGATGGAACTGGCGGTACCGGCCCGCCTGCGGCCGCTCGCGCCGGAACATCGGGCCCATGCACCAGACCTTGAGGCGGCCTTCGCGCACCAGCCCGTTGGAAATCATCGCGCGCGCGATCCCCGCGGTCGCCTCGGGCCGCAGGGTGATGTGATCCTCGCCCTGGTCCACGAAGCTGAACATCTCCTTCTCGACGATGTCCGTGAAGTCTCCGATCGAGCGCTTGAACAGCTGCGTCTGCTCGATGATCGGGACGCGGAATTCCTCGTATCCGTAGCTCTCGAACACCTCGCGCGTGGTTCTCTCCAGAAACTGCCAGGCCGCAACCTGCGAGGGCAGCACATCATGAACGCCGCGCAACGGCTCGATCAGCTTGCTCAAGGGAAACTCCGTTCAGCCGTGGGGGGACACAGCGGCCGTTTGTGGGCCATTGCCCGGCGCCGACGGAGGCTCCCGCCGCAGCACGCCGTCCGCGCCCGCTTCGAAGCGCGCTTCGTCGCCCGAGATGAATTGCCGGCCGATCGCGACGGCTCGGTCGTTCAGCTGCAATTGCACGCCGCTCGCCGACCTCAAATAGACCCGAAATGGTGCCGCGCCGGCGACGGTCTTGACCGTGTTCGCCCGGCCGTTTCCCTCGAATAGGCGCTTGCCGGAATAATCGTGGATGTCGACCCAGGAATCCGCCGAAAAACTCAGCCGCAAGCGCGCCTTGCCGACACCGGGAGTGAGCTCGGCGGCCACGGCCGTTGCCGCCGCCGCTGCGGCCGGCGCTGCGGGTGTGGGCGCAGGTCGGGTCATCATCGCCGGTATCGCCGCCGCCTCGGGCGTCGGCTCGGAGGCGGGCGCCGGCGAGGCGGCCTCATACGCCGAGCCCGCCGGCTCGTCGGCCGCGGGCGGCGCATGGTCGGTTGAGGTATCGGCCGAGGTATCGGCCGAGGCGAGCACCGGCGGCGGGGGTTGCCGCGCGGGCGTGGGCGCAGAGATTCCCTGGCGCGATTCGCGCCACCAGAACACTCCGCCCGCCAATATCACCACCGCGGCCACCGCTCCGATGCGTGGCCAGGCCGCGTGACCGTCCTTCGGCGTATCGAGCCTCACGATGGGCGGCGGATAGCGGATCGCCGGCGAATGTGCCGGGGGCGGTGCGTCGGCCGCCGGTGGCGCTGCGGATAGGCCGAGCAGGCTCGAATACTTCCTGAGATGCCCCTTGGCGTACACCTCGGGACCGATGCGCTGATAGTCGCCGGCCTCGAGCGCCTCGATGACCCATTCGTCCAGATGCATGCCATTGGCGATTTTTTGGGTGCTGAACCCGCGCCGCTCGCGTTCGGCCTTCAATCGCTGCCCGAGCGCCTGCGGATCCTCGCTCATCGCTCGATGCCGCTGCGCAGAACCTGGGCTTGCTCCGAATTCGGGAACTCGGACTCGATCCGGCGTGCGAAAACGGCCGCCCCGGTGCTGTCGCCGAGCTTGCGCTCCGCGCGCACGCCGAGCAGCAGCACCTCCGGACTCGCCGGATTGACCGCCAGATAGCGCTGCACGTAATCGAGCGCCTCCTTGAAATCGCCGCGGCTCAAGGCGAGGTTCCCGAGCTGCGACAGCGCCTCCGGCATGTTCGGCTTGACGGTGAGCGCCCGGTTGAAATACCGCTCGGCATCGAGGACATCACCCGCGCCGCCCACGCAGACGCCCGCATTGAGGAGGGCGACCTCCGGCGTCTGATAGAGAGGGCTGCGTGCAACCTCCAGAAACAGCTTCTCGCCGGCGGCCGTCTTGCCCGTGCGGCAGAGAAATCCGGCATAGCTGTTCTGGATGGAGGGGTCGTCCTTGCCGAGGCGGGCGGCCGCCGAGAAGGCGCGCTGCGCCTTCACCTTGTCCTCGAGCCGCTCGTAGACCAGGCCCGCGGTCTCCTGCACGTTCGCGTTGTTGGGCGCCTCGCCGAGCGCACGCTCGATGCGATCGCGTGCATGAGCCAGGTCGTTCATCCTCATGTACTCGAGGGCCATCTGCATGTTCGCGATCGCGGCCTGCGCGGGCTCGGGCTTCCTGTGCCGGTCGGGCTGTTGATAGACGGGCGGCGCAGGGTGGCATCCGGCCAGCATCGACGCCGCCGTGATGATCGCCGTCAATGCCGACGCGGCGCATCTTGCCGTCAGGAGCGGCGCGGCGCGCGAACGCAACCGGTGCTTCATTGAACCTCCGCCGCCGCGCGCGGCGCACCGAGCTTCGCCCCGAGCCGCGTCTGGGTGCGGTCCGTCACCTTGCCCGCGAGCTGGCCGCAGGCGGCATCGATATCGTCTCCGCGGGTGCGGCGCGTGGTCGCAATCACGCCATGATCGTTCAGGATGTCGCGAAACTCGAGGATGGTGCGCGCCGGGCTCGAGCGGTAACGCGTGCCCGGAAACACGTTGAACGGGATCAGGTTGAGCTTCGCCGGACGGCCCCGGAGCAGCCGGGCCAGCGCTCTTGCGTGCTCCGGCTTGTCATTGACGCCGTCGAGCATGACGTATTCGAACGTGATGCTGCGTCCGTTCTGCCGGTCGATGTAGTGCCAGCAGGCGGCGAGGAGCTCCTCGATCGGATGTTTGCGGTTGATCGGCACGAGCTGGTTTCGCAACTCGTCGTTCGGCGCGTGCAGCGACACGGCCAGCGCGACGTTGCATTCCTCCGCCAGCTTGTAGATCTGGGGCACGAGGCCCGAGGTGCTCAAGGTCACCCGTCGGCGCGACAGATCGTAACCGAGATCGTCCAGGAAAATCCGCATGGCCGGAACCACGTTGCGATAGTTGGCGAGCGGCTCCCCCATGCCCATGAACACGATGTTGGTGATCGCCCGCCCGTCGGGCCGCGTGTCCTTGAGTTCGCGGTGCGCGAGCCACACCTGCCCGACGATCTCGGCGACGCTCAGGTTGCGGTTGAACCCCTGCTGCGCCGTGGAGCAGAAGGTGCAGTCCATGGCGCATCCAACCTGGCTCGAGATGCACAGCGTGCCGCGATCCGGCTCCGGGATGTAGACCGTCTCGATGCCTTGAACCTCATCCATGCGCAGCATCCATTTGCGCGTGCCGTCGGTGGAGCGTTGCTCGGTCACGATCTCGGGTACTTCGATGGCGGCGACGCCCTGGAGCTCCAAGCGGAACTCCTGCTTCAAATCGCTCATGGCGGAAAAATCCGCGGCGCCCTTTCGATAGATCCATTTCATCAGCTGCCGGGCGCGGAACGGCTTCGCGCCGAGGCGCTCGGCGACGAACGCCTCGAGCTCCTGCCGCGGCAGGCCGAGAAGATTTACACGCTCAGCGACCACTTAAGATGCCTCGAGCCTCAAAGGGGTACTCGCGCATACGCTATCGCGTACGCGGACAGACCTCAATTTCACGGAAAAAATATGCAATCTCGCGCGCCGCGGTATCGGCCGCATCCGAGCCGTGCACCACGTTTTCGTCGATGGAACTCGCGAGGTCCGCACGGATCGTGCCTTTGGCCGCCTTCTTGGGGTCGGTCGCCCCCATCACCTCGCGGTTCTTCGCGATGGCCCCCTCACCCTCGAGCACCTGCACCAGAACCGGGCCGGAGGTCATGAACTTGACCAGGTCCTTGAAGAACGGGCGCTCGCGATGCACCGCATAAAAGCCCTCCGCCTCCTTCTGGGAGAGGTGCATCATGCGCGCGGCGATCACTTTCAATCCCGCCTTCTCGAACCGATTCAGTACCTCGCCGATCAGATTGCGGCCGACGCCGTCCGGCTTGATGATGGAGAGAGTGCGCTCGCTGGGCATGATGATCCTCGGGTCAGTTGCGGGAGAGGCCCTTGGAAGGGCCCGACAAAGACCGCGAAGTGTACTGGAGGCGGCCCTGCCAGGCAATTGGCTCGATCGCCGAAGTGCCTGTATTATCTGGAAAAACCGCTCGCCGGCGCCTTGCGGGAGCAACCAGCCGGACTATACGCTGAAGCTCTCTCCGCAACCGCATTCGCCCTTGGCTTTCGGATTCTGGAACTTGAACGCCTCGTTCAAGCCCTGTTTGACGAAATCGACCAGGGTGCCGTCGATCAACGGCAGGCTTGCCGAATCGACCACGACCCGGACCCCGCGCTCCTCGAAGACCACATCGTTGGGATGAACCTCGTCGGCGTAATTGACCACATAGGCGAACCCCGAGCAACCGGTCTTCTTGATGCCGATCCGTAGCCCCAGCCCAGCGCCACGCCTCGCCAGATGCGATCGCACCCGCTCAGCCGCCGATTCCGTCAATGATATCGCCATATCCGGTAATCCTCTGATCGACTCTTGAGTCCTGATAGTACACTCCGATGGCCGCTCCCCACGGGAACTCCAGCGCATTTTAAGGATATCGTCATGCATTGCGCCGCAAAACGGCGCCCCGCACGGCGGCCCCCCAGGCGTCCTCCACGATCAGCAACCGGCCCAGCTTCTCGACCGGGACCTCGAACCGCGTGCGCAGCGCCTGGACGCTCTCCGGCAGCCGCGGCTCGAGAGCCAGCCCGATCGCCCGTTCCGCCACCCACTGGCAGGCCGCAATCACGTGCGGACAGCCGAACGCCAGGAAACGCACGGCCCCAACGCAGCCGCCGGCATCCGCTGACTGGACCTGCACGTCGAATTGCACCCAGGTGCCCCGCTCGCGGCTTCCGGCCTGCCCTCGGAACCAATCCGCGCCGCCCGCCTCACCCGCGCAGGTAGCGTGTTCGAAGCAGCGCCGCGTGAGCTCGCTGTAGCTCATCGGCCGCTGATGCTGCGCAGCCGTTTCACGGCGCTCGTCACGGCCTCGATCGCCGTGTCGATGTCGGCGGTGCTCGAGTAGCGGCCGAGGCTGAAGCGCAGGCTGCTCTCGGCCAAACGATCGTCGCGCCCAAGCGCCCGTAGCACGTACGAGGGCTCGCGCTGCGCGGAGGTGCAGGCAGAGCCGGTCGACACCGCGATTCGGGCGCCGACGGCGGCGACCAGGCTTTCACCCTCCACGCCCTCGACCGACACATTCAGGATATGCGGGACGGAGCGCGCAGGATCGCCGTTGCGCCAAATGCCGCCCAGCGCGCTGATGCCCTGCCAGAGCCGCTCGCGCAGCGTTCCGATGTGCTCGTACTCGGGCGTCGTTTCGGCGTCCGCCAGCGCGAACGCGGCTCCCATCCCGACGACCTGGTGCGTTGCGATCGTTCCGGATCGAAGCGACCGCTCCTGCCCGCCGCCGTGCAAGAGCGGGGAGACCTGCACGGCCCGCCGCCTGGATGCGATCAAGGCGCCCGCGCCCTTGGGCCCGTAGACCTTGTGGGCCGAGAGCGACAGGAGGTCTACGCCGAGCGCGGCGAAGTCCAATCGAACTTTCCCCACGCTCTGCGCGGCATCGACGTGCAGCCGCGCCTGGCTGGAGCGCGCACAGACGGCGGCGATCGCCGCGAGGTCCTGAACCGTGCCGATTTCGTTGTTGACGTGCATCACGGACACCAGCACCGTCTCGGGTTCCAGCGCCTCGGCGATTCGCCCCGGCTCCAGCACCCCATCGGAGCCGGGCGACAGGTAGGTGACCCGCCATCCGCGTCGTTCGAGCTCGCGGCAGGAATCGAGCACCGACTTGTGCTCCGTGCGCGCGGTGATGATGTGTTTGCCGGAGCCCCGGTAATAGTGCGCGGCGCCGAAAATGGCGAGGTTGTTGGCCTCGGTCGCGCCCGAGGTCCAGACGACGTCGGCAGGCTCCGCGCCGATGCATGCGGCCACTTGAGCGCGCGCCGACTCCACCCGCTCGGCCGCGCGCACACCGTATTCGTGGTTCACCGAGCTCGGATTGCCGAATACGCCGTCGGCGGTGAGGCACTCCGCCATGCGCTGCGCCACCTCGGGCGCGACCGGCGTCGTCGCGGCGTAATCCAGATAAGCGACCGGGGAGCTCATGGGCGCGGGCCCGCCCCCGCGCGCCGGCGCCGTCCCTGAACCGCGCTCAATATGCCGCGCAGGATGTTGAGCTCATTGCCGTCGAGCTGGGCGCGATTGAACAGCCGGCGCAGCCGCTCCATCAGGTGCCCGGTGCGATCCTGGAACTCGATCTCCCCGAGCACCGTCTGCAAATGCGCATAGAAAAGCTCCATGTCGCCCGAGGAAGCGAGGGGCATTTCCAATTGCACGCGCGACTGCGGCTGCTCGCGCGCCATGAAGATCTCGTAGGCGAGGAGCTGCACCGACATCGCGAGGTTGAGCGAGCAATAGTCCGGATTGGCCGGAATTCGGATGAGTACATTGCAGTGATCCAGATCCTCGTTGCCGAGTCCGTAGCGTTCCGAGCCGAACAGGAGCGCCGCGCGATTCTCCCTGGGAAGCGCCACCACCCGCGCCGCCGCGTCACGCGGCGTGGTGAATTCCCAGTGATACGAGCGCGGGCGCGAGGTCGAGCCGGCGACGAACCCGCAGTCCTCTATCGCCTCCGCCACGGTCCCGGCCACGCGCGCCCGCGCCAGGATGTCGTCGGCGCCCGCCGCGAGCGCGACGGAATCGGCGTGCGGGAACGATCGGGGCCTCACCAGGACCAGGTCATCGAGCGCCATGTTCTTCATGGCGCGAGCCACCGATCCGATATTGCCGGGATGGCTGGGATCGACGAGTACGACGCGAACGAGAGCGGTCATGCTCTGTTATTCTAGCGCGTCATTATGCAGCCACTTCTCAATATCGGCGTGCGCGCCGCGCGCCGGGCCGGCGACCTGATCGTCCGCAGCATGTCCCGTCTCGATTCACTGAAGATCCAGACCAAGGGCCGCAACGACTTCGTCACCGACATCGACCGGCAGGCGGAGGCGGACATCATCGCGACGGTGCGGCGGGCTCATCCGGATCACGCCTTCCACGGCGAGGAGAGCGGCCGCACCGGCGACAGCGAGTACGTGTGGATCATCGATCCGCTCGACGGCACCACGAATTTCCTGCACGGATTCCCGACCTTCGCCGTATCGATCGCGGTCGAGCACCGCGGCAGGCTCCAGCACGCGGTCGTTTACGATCCATTGCGCCAGGAGCTGTTCACCGCCTCACGCGGCGATGGCGCCCAGCTCGACGGCAAGAAGATCCGCGTCAGCACGCAGCGCACGCTGGAAGGCGCTCTGATCGGCACCGGCTTTCCCTACCGGATGGCGGCCGCACACATCGACGACTATCTCGCGATCTTGAAAGCCGTGATGAATGTCGCGGCCGGAGTGCGCCGTCCGGGCGCCGCCTCGCTGGACCTCGCGTACGTCGCGGCGGGCCGCGTCGACGGCTTCTGGGAATTCGGACTGGCGCCCTGGGACACGGCGGCCGGAACGTTGCTGATCCAAGAGGCGGGAGGCCGCGTAGGCACTCCCACGGGCTCCGAATACGCGCTCGGGCCCAACATCGTCGCCGGCACCCCGAAGGTCTATCAGGAGCTGCTCGATGCGCTCGGACCTCTCACGCCCGCCGCGCTTCGCGCCTAAAGATCCCGCTCCGCGGCTAGCGCCGCCCCGTCGTAAGCTCCGTCGCCTCGCGGCCCCCGCGCTCGGCGCCATTGCGCAGCTTGCTGTGGCGGTAGCCGTAGACCACGTACAAGAATATCCCGAGCGCGCTCCAGACCAGCAGCCGCCACCAGGTTTCGTTCGGCAGCGAATAGGCCATCCCCGAGCAGAACAGCACGCCAAGCAGCGACACCCCCCATACACCCTTGATGCGGAACGGCCGCGGCAGATCCGGACGCGTGTAGCGCAGCACCAAAACGCCGATGCAGACCACGATGAAGGCGATCAGCGTGCCGATGGACACGAGTTCGCCGAGCACGCCGAGAGGTATCAGACCCGCCGCGAGCGAGGCGGCCACGCCGGTGATCAGCGTCGAGATATGCGGTGTGCGGTAGGTCGGGTGCACCGCTCCGAACACCTTCGGCAGCAGTCCGTCGTGCGACATGGTGAGCCAGATGCGGGCCTGGGGAATGATCATGGTGATGATCACCGACGTGAGGCCGAACAACGCGCCCAGGATCACCCAGAAAGACAGCCAGGATAGCTGCGGGTGCGCCTCGAGCGCGACCGCCACCGGCGCCGCGACGTTCATGGACTGGAACGGCACCAGCCCGGTGAGCACGCTGGACATCAAAATGTAGAGCACGGTGCAGATCGCCAGGCTCCCGAGCATGCCGATGGGCATGCCGCGCTGCGGATTCTTCGCTTCCTGGGCGACGGTGGAGACCCCGTCGAAACCGATATAGGCGAAAAAGATGATGGCCGATGCCTGGAATATGCCGCTCCAGCCGAAATGCCCGAATTCCCCGGTATTGGCCGGTATGTACGGAAACCAGTGCGCCGTGTTGACGTACATCGCGCCGAACACGATGACGGCGAGCACGATGCTCACCTTCACGGCCACGATGATGGTGTTGACGACCGCGGATTCCTTGATGCCCCGGTAGCACAGCCAGGTCGCGGCCGCGATGATCACGATGGCCGGCAGATTCACATAGGCGCCGGTGGCATGGAATTGAATTCCCGGGCCGGACGTTTCGAACGGCGCAGAGCTCAATGAGGCCGGAATGAAGTTGACGTGAAAATGCTCGAGCAGCTTGATGAAGTAACCGCTCCATCCCGCCGCCACGGTCGAGCAGGCCATCATATATTCCAATATCAGGTTCCAGCCGACGAACCAGGCGACCAGCTCGCCGAGGGTCGCGTAGCTGTAGGCGTAGGCGCTGCCGGCGACCGGCACCATGGCGGCGAACTCCGAGTAGCACAGCCCCGCGAACATGCAGCCTATGCCGGCGATGATGAACGAAATCACGATGGCGGGGCCGGCGTGAGTCGCCGCCGCGACGCCCGTGAGCACGAAGATTCCCGTGCCGATGATCCCGCCGATGCCGAAGGCGATGAGCGAGGGGATGCCCAGCGCCCGCTTCAAGCCTTCGTGGGATGCCTCCCGCTGGTAGGCGGCAATCGGCTTGGTCGCTAACATCCCTTTGAGATTCATATTCTGGACCCGGCGCAGCCTTGAGATTAGGGCACTCTACACGTTACCCCTGGCGTCGCAAGCGGATGTTGACCCACTCCACCGCCCCCGAGAACGCCATCGCAAAATACAAATAACCCTGGGGAATCTCGATGTGCACCGACTCGGCGAGCAGCGCGATGCCGACCAGCACCAGGAAGGAGAGCGCCAGGGTCTTGATCGTCGGGTGACGGTTGATGAAGGCGCCCACCCCGGCGGAGACCGCCATCATGACGGCCACCGAGACCAGGATGGCGCCCACCATCACTTCGACGTGGTTGGACAGGCCCACGGCCGTGAACACCGTGTCGAACGAGAACACGATGTCGATGACCCCGACCTGCGCGATGATGAGCCAATAGCGGCGCATCGAGCCCGTTTCCCGCCGCGCCGCCCGATGCCGGAGCATGTCGCGGATTTCCTTCACGCTCTGCACCACCAGCAGGATGCCGCCCCCGAACAGCGCCAGGTCGCGGACCGAGACATCCTCGTCGAACCAGCGATACAGCGGCGCCCGCAGCCGCGTGAGCCACACCACCGACAAGAGCAGGGCGATCCGGGTGATCGCGGCGAAGCTCAGGCCGAGATACCGCGCGCTGCGCCGCCGGCCTTCCGGCAGTCGATCGACCAGGATGGCCAGGAAGATGATGTTGTCGATCCCGAGGACCACCTCGAGCAGCGACAGGGTCAGGAACGACAGCCAGGCCTGCGGATCGAGAAACAGCTCCATGCCGCGACTCTAGGGATCGCCGCCGATCAACGCAAACGGCCGCCCTTCGGCGAGCCGTCGGCGAGCCTCTACGGAAGTCCGTCGATTTCCTCGGGCCTGTTGTGCTTGTGCTCGAGAAGATCGTCGGTGCGCAGGCCGAAATCCAGGGCGAGCGCGGCGGAGATGTAGATCGAGGAATACGTTCCCGCGATGATGCCGATCACCAGGGCCGCGGAGAATCCGTGCAGCGTCTCGCCGCCGAACACCAGCAGGAACACCACCACCAGCAGGGTGACGAGCTTGGTCATCAGGGTTCGCGACAGCGTCTGGTTGATGGACTCGTCGATGACCTGCGAGACCGGGAGCTTGCGTGCGTGTCGCGCCCGTTCGCGCACCCGGTCGAAGACGATGACCGTGTCGTTGAGCGAATAGCCGATGACCGCGAGGATGGCGGAGATCGCCGTCAGATCGAAGGTGATTTGGGAGACCGCGAAGAATCCCACGACGCAGATCGGATCGTGCAACACCGCGAGGATTGCACCCAGCGCAAGTTTCAAGGTGAAGCGCAACAGCACGTAGACCGCGATCAGCACCAGCGTGGCCACCAGCGCAAGCCCGCCCTTCACGAACAGCTCCTGTCCGACCTGCGGCCCGACCACCTCCGTGCGCTGCAGTTTCACGCCCGCATCCGCGCTCTTGAAAACGTCCAGGATGCGCGCGCCGATCTCCGCGCCCTTCGCGCTCGGATCCGGCGGCAGACGCACCAGGATGTCGCGGGAGCTGCCGAAGGCCTGAACCTGCGCCTCGGAAATCCCCGCCTTCGCGAGGGCGGTGCGCAATTGCTCGATGTTGGGCGGCTGCGGGAAATTGGTCTCGACCACCACGCCGCCGGTGAAGTCGATGCCGAGATTCAGTCCGCGCACCGCGACCAGCGCGAACGAGGCGACGATCAGCACGGCCGACAACCCGTACCACACCTTGCGGGTGTTCATGAACGGGAAGCGCGTTACCTTGTGAAAAAACTCCATGAATGACCTCGGATCGAACTCTTATGTCTTCAGATCGACAGACGTTCGACCTTGCGCTTGCCGCCGTAAATGATCTGCACCAGGGCGCGGCTTCCCATCAGCGAAGTGAACATCGACGTGGCGATGCCGAGCACCAGCACCACCGCGAAGCCGCGCACCGCGCCGGCGCCGAACAACCACAGCACCACTCCCGCAATCGCGGCCGTGATGTTGGAATCGACGATCGCCGAGAGGGCGCGCTCGAAGCCGGCCGAAATCGCCGCCCGCGGCGACACGCCGTTGCGCAGCTCCTCGCGGATGCGCTCGTAGATCAGGATGTTCGCATCGACCGCCATGCCGACCGTCAGCACCACCGCCGCGATGCCGGGCAGCGTCAGGGCGGCCCCAAAGATCGACAGCAGCGCGATCAGCAGAACCACGTTGGCGAGCAGCACCACGTCGGCGATCACGCCGAACAGCTTGTAATAGACCGCCATGAAGAGGAACGCGGCGAGCATGCCGTACACCATGGCGTTGCGGCCCTTGTCGATGTTGTCCTGGCCGAGGCTCGGACCGATGGCGCGCTCCTCCACCGGTGTCAACGGCGCGGCAAGTCCGCCGGCGCGCAGCAGCAGCGCGAGCTCGCGCCCTTCGATCGGATTCACGCCGGTGATCTGGAAGTTGTTGCTGAACACGCCGCGGATGGTGGCCCGATTGATGACCTCCTCGGTGGTGCGGTCCACCTCGACGCCCTGGGCGTTCTTTTCCCGCGAACGGTCGATGAACACCACGGCCATCAGATGGCCGATGTTCTCCTCGGTGTTCTTCAGCATCTTCGAGGCGCCGCGCGAATCGAGGCTCACCGACACCGCCGGGCCGTCCTGCGTGTTCGGCTGGAAGGAGGCGTCGGTGAGCTGGTCGCCGGTGACCACCACATCGCGCTTGAGCAGCACCGGCTGCTTCTCACGCGTGTAGTAGAGCTTCGATCCCAGGGGCACATGGCCGCTGGCCGCCGCCTCGAGCGGATTGTCCGACTCGTCGACCATGCGGAATTCCAGCGTCGCGGTCTTGCCCAGGATCTTCTTGACCTCGGCGGAGTTCTGCAGTCCCGGCAGCTGAATGGCGATCCGGTCGATGCCCTCGCGCGCGACCTGCGGCTCGGACACCGCCAGCTCGGGGCTGTTCAGGCGATTGCGCAGAATGACGATGTTCTGCTGCACGGCGTAGTCCTGCCGATCCTTGATCTCCTGCGGCGTGAGCACGAGCTCGAGCGCCGGCGCGCCATCGACCGTCACGTCGGTCAAATTGAGGTTGCGGTTGTCTGCGAGGATGGCCGCCTTGCCCTTGGTTCGGCTGTCGTCGTCGCGGAACAGGACGCGCACGCGGTTCGCCGGATAGTCCACTTGAACATCCTGATACGGAATGCGCGCGCCTCGCAGCGAGGCGCGGAAATCCTGTTCCCGGTGGTCGAGCTGCTGCTTCACGGCGCCGGCAACGTCGACCTGATACACGAGGTAGACACCGCCCCGCAGATCGAGGCCGAGCTTCAGCGGGCTCAAGCCGAGGCTGCGCATCCAATCGGGTACGCGCGAGGCTTGCGAGAGGGCGATGGTGAAGTCGTTCTGCCGGGCTTCGGCGATGATGTCGCGCGCCTTCAACTGGTCCTGCTTGGAGGCGAAGCGCAGTGTCAGACGGCCTTGATCGAGGAAGGATCCGGTCGGCTTGACGCCCTTCGACTCGAGCAGCGTCTGGATATCGGTGCGGTCGGCCGGCAGCACCGCGGCGCGGTCGCGCGCCAATTGCAGCGCGCTTTCCTCGCCGAACAAATTGGGAAGCGCCAGAAAAATCCCGATCGCGAGCACGATCGCAACGAGCGCAATCTTCCAGCGCGGATAAGAAATCATGCGCCCTTGACCGTCCCCTTGGGGAGAAGCTGCGAAACCTGGAATTTCTGCAGCTTGACGTTCACGCCGTTCGCGATCTCGAGCGTCAGATACTGGTCGCCCACCTCGACCACCTTGCCGAGCAGCCCCCCGGCGGTGGCCACCTCGTCGCCGGCGGCGATTTTGGTCAGCATCTCCCGCTGTTCCTTGGCGCGCTTGTTCTGCGGGCGTACCAGAAAGAGGTAGAACACCACGATGATCATGACCAGGGGCAGGAATGCGATGATGCCGCCCTGACCCGACCCGCCCGCCGCCTGGGCATGGGCTGCACTGATGAAGAAATCCATAGCGTTTACATCCACTTTTCGCGGCGCACGCCGCAACACAAAGCCGGGCAGTATACAGGACGCCGAACCAGGAGCCACGGGCTAGCCGGCGCCGGGCTCCGGGGGCTGCGATCGCAGCGCGTAGAACTCGGCGGCATAGTCGCTCAAGCGGCCGGCCTCGATCGCGGCCCTGATCTCGGCCATCAGCCGCTGGTAGAAGTACAGGTTGTGCACGGTATTCAAGTGCGATCCGAGAATCTCGCCGCACTTGTCCAGATGCCTCAGATAGCTTCGGCTGTAATTGCGGCAGGTGTAGCACAGGCACCCCGCCTCGATCGGGCCGGTGTCCTTCTGATGCGCCGCATTACGGATGTTGATCACGCCCGTCCGGGTGAAGAGGTGGGCATTGCGCGCATGGCGGGTGGGCATGACGCAGTCGAACATGTCGACCCCGCGAAGCACGGCCTCGAGGATGTCCTCCGGCCTTCCGACCCCCATGAGATACCGGGGTTTGTGCATCGGCATCGACGGGACCAACGCCTCGAGGACGTGCAGCCGTTCCTGCTCGCTCTCGCCCACCGCGAGGCCGCCGATCGCAAGCCCCGCGAATCCGATGTCCTCGAGCGCCGCCAACGAGGCCGACCGCAGGCTGTCGTACACCCCGCCCTGGACGATGCCGAACAGCGTTCCCGGCGGGTCGGCTTCGGTGTAAGCCCGATATCCCCGCTCCGCCCAGCGCATCGACCTCTCCATCGAGGCGCGGGCTTCGGCTTCGGTCGCCGGATAAGGCGTGCATTCATCGAAGCTCATCGCGATATCGGACCTGAGCACCCGCTGGATGCGCATCGATTCCTCGGGCGACAGGAAGACCGGCGAGCCGTCGATCGGCGACCGGAAACTCGCGCCCTCCTCGGTGATCTTGCGCATCTCTTTCAGGCTCCACACCTGGAAGCCGCCCGAATCGGTGAGTATCGGCCGCTGCCAATGCATGAAGCCGTGCAGCCCCGCGTGCGCCTCGATCACCTCAAGGCCGGGCCGCAGATACAGATGGAACGTATTGCCGAGCACGATCTGCGCGCCGACGGACTCGAGTTGCTCCGGCGTCATGGCCTTGACGGTGCCATAGGTGCCCACCGGCATGAACGCCGGGGTGTCGACCCTGCCCCGGGCGAATTCGAGCCGGCCGCGCCGCGCCGCGCCGTCGCGGTTCAGGAGTTCGAACCGCACGTTTCGTCCAATGCGCCGGCGGCGGGGGTCAGGAACATCGCGTCACCGTAGCTGAAAAATCGATATCTCGCCTGCACCGCGTGGGCGTAGGCGGCCAGCAGCCGCTCCCTGCCGACGAAGGCCGCGCAGAGCATGACGAGCGTCGACTCGGGCAGGTGGAAGTTGGTCAGCATGGCGTCGACCACGCGGAACTTGAAGCCGGGCTTGATGAAGATCCGGGTCGTCCCCCGGTAGGGCTGCACGCAGCGCACGGGGGGGCCGCCGGCGAGCGCGGCGGTCTCGAGACTGCGCACCACCGTCGTGCCCACGGCGACCACGCGGCCGCCCGCGGCGCGCGCGGCCTCGATCGCCGCGCACGCGCGCGGCGCTCACCTCGAGGTATTCCGCGTGCATTTCGTGCCGCTCGATATCGTCCTCCCGGAGCGGTTGGAAGGTGCCCGCGCCCACGTGCAGCGTCACGAACGCGCGGCGCACGCCGCGCGCCTCGAGCTCGGCGAGCATGGCGGCATCGAAGTGCAGGCCCGCCGTGGGCGCGGCGACGGCGCCCGGCTCACGCGCATAGACGGTCTGATAGCGTTCCCGATCCGCCTCCTCGGGCGCGCGGTCGATGTAGGGCGGAAGCGGCACCTCGCCGAACGCCTCGAAGAATTCGAGCACATCGGTCGAGAACTCCAGGCGGAACAAGTCGCCGTCGCGGTCGATCAGGCGCGCGCTGCGTCCTCCGGGCAGAAGCACCGCGGCCCCCGCCTTGAGCGTTTTGCTCGAGCGCGCGTGAACCAGCGCCGTGCGCGGCGTGAGCACCCGCTCGAGCAGCAACTCGATCCTGCCGCCGCTTTCCTTCGTGCCGCGAACCCGCGCAGGCACGACGCGGGTGTCGTTGAACACCAGGAGGTCGTCCGGGCGCAACAGCCCCGGAAGATCGCGGAAATCGAGGTCGCGCCGCAGCCCGCTCGCGCCGTCGAGCGCCAGCATCCGGCTGCCGCCGCGCGTCTCGGCGGGCCGCTGCGCAATCAGCTCGGTGGGAAGCTCGAAGTGAAAATCCTGGCGCTGCATCCGATCCATACTACCAAGCGCGGCAATCGCTCCCGGAAAATGGAACGATAATCGAATATACTGCGCCCCTGGCATGCCCGGATGGCGGAACTGGTAGACGCGCCGGACTCAAAATCCGGTTCCCTGAAAAGAGTGTGGGTTCGATTCCCTCTCCGGGCACCAGAGTTAACTTGTGGGATCCCCTTGAATTTCTGCAGTCACTGCGGTTCGCCCGTCACCTCCAAGATTCCCGATGGGGATCATCTGCCGCGCTTCGTCTGCGCGAACTGCGGCGCGATCCACTATAAGAATCCGCTGCTGGTGCTCGGCTGCGTTCCGGAATGGCAGAACAAGATCCTGCTGTGCCGGCGGGCGATCGAGCCGCGTCTCGGGTTCTGGACCGTGCCGGCCGGATTCATGGAAAACGGCGAAACCATGGAGGCCGCGGCTGCGCGCGAGTGCTACGAGGAGGCCCTCGCGAAGGTCCAGATTGGATCGCTCCTGGCGGTGGTCAACGTCACCCACGCGGGTCAGGTGCACGTGATGTTCCGGGCGCGCCTTTTGGCGCCGGAATTCGCGCCGGGCCGGGAAAGCCTCGAGGTGGGTTTGTACGGGGAATCGGAGATTCCCTGGGACGATCTGGCGTTTCCGAGCGGCGAGTTCACGCTGCGGCGTTATTTCGCGGACCGGGCCAAGGGGCGTGAGGACTACCATTTCACGGAGCTCACGCGACCGTTGAAATCCTCTGGTGTGGCAGAATAGCGGCCGCAACGAAATTCATTCAACTCATAATCATCTCGAGAAGGGCAAGTCATGGCGTTCGTGGTCACTGAAAGCTGCATCAAGTGCAAATACATGGACTGCGTGGAAGTGTGTCCGGTGGATTGCTTCCATGAGGGGCCGAATTTTCTGGTGATCGATCCCGATGAGTGCATCGACTGCACCTTGTGCGAACCCGAATGCCCGGTGGAGGCGATTTTCTCCGAGGAGGAGATTCCGGCCGGCCAGGAGAATTTCCGTCAGCTGAACGCGGAGCTCGCCAAGAAATGGCCGGTGATCAGCGAGATGAAGGAACCGCCCGCCGACGCCAAGCAATGGGAGGGCGTCAAGGACAAGTTGAAGCTCCTGGAGCGCTAAGGCGCCTGACGCGCCGTGCGCTCGGCGCCCTCGCCGTTCGCGCGCGCCGCCGCCTGCAGCTGCTTGAGCGTCTTCAAGAGTTCCCGGGGCGGCATGTACCCGTTGATGAAATCACCCCCGTCGGTGACGATGGCGGGCGTGCCGCGCACCCCGATGCTCTGACCGAGCGCGTACTCCCGCGCCACCGGCGTCGCGCCGCAGGTCTTGTTCATGTCGAGCTCGGCCCCCGCCTTGGCGCGGGTGAACGCCTCGTTGCGATCCGCCGAGCACCAAACCACTTCCGCCTTGCGCCAGCTTTCCGTATTCGGCCCCGTACGCGGGAAAAACAGATAACGCACCCGGATGCCGAGCTTGTTGATCTCCGCGATCTCGCTGTGCAGCTTCCTGCAGTACTGGCAGTCAACGTCGGTGAACACCGTGACGGTGTAAATCGGATTCTTGGGCGAGAAGATCACCATCTGCGATTCGGGCACGGCGTCGATCATCGCGGCCCGCGCGCGCGCGCGGATGGCCTCGGTCAGATTGGCCCGTGTCGCCATGTCGTACACGTTGCCGTCGAGGAAATACTTGCCGTCCGCGGTGAGGTAGCTCACCTCGGCGCCTTGCGTGAACTGGTAGATCCCGGGGATCGGCGACGGTTTCAGATCCTCGAGCTTCGTGCCGGCCGGCAGCAGTTTGAGCAGCGCCGGCCGTTGATCGGGATGCGCATCCGCCGCTGCCGCCTGCGGATCCGGTGCCTGCGAATCCGGCGCCTGTGCAACCGTCGCCTGCGCGCCGCACGGCTGCGAGCCGGCGGCGAGCACCGTGAGTGCGAAAATTACCCAGCTTGTCCGCATCGAATACTCCGGAGGGTGAGAGCGGTTTGGACTGTCTCCCAGCCCGGTGGTTCAGGAAATCGGATCATCGGCCGTGCGCCGCTCCGCCCGGAGCTAGCCGCGCGGATGGTGCTGAGCGTGGATCTCTTTCAGTCGCTCGCGCGCGACATGCGTGTAGATCTGGGTCGTCGAGAGGTCCGAGTGGCCGAGCAGCATCTGCACGACCCGCAGGTCCGCACCGTGATTCAACAAATGTGTCGCGAAGGCGTGCCGCAGGGTGTGCGGTGAAAGATCCTTCTCCACGCCGGCCTTCTTCGAGTAGCGCTTGATGATGTGCCAGAATGCCTGGCGCGTCATGCGATCGCCGCGTCGCGTGGGGAACAGGTAATCGGTCTGCCGCTCCAGCAGGATCTCCACGCGCGGCCCCTGCATGAACTGCTGCAGCCAGCGAACGGCCTCCTCGCCGAGCGGAATCAGCCGCTCGCGATTGCCCTTGCCGATCACGCGCATGACGCCCTGATTCACGTTGACCTGATTGTGCTTGAGGCTCACCAGCTCGGAGACCCGCAGGCCCGTCGCGTAGAGTACCTCGAGCATGGTGCGGTCGCGGTGGCCGAGCGGATCGGTCACCAGCGGCGCCTCGAGCAGCGCGTCGACCTCGGCCTCGGTGAGCGATTTCGGAAGCGAGCGCCCGATCTTGGGCATCGCGATCTGCGCGGTGGGGTCCACGGAGATCAAACCTTCGCGCACCATGAACCGGAAGAATCGCCTGAAGCTCGACAATTGGCGCGCCGTGGACCTGGGGCGCGAACCGCCCTCGACCCGGGCGGCGATGAATCCCAGAAGCTCGATGCGCGTGGCCTTGAGCAGCGCGCTGTCGCGCTCCTCGAGCCAGCGCGCCAGTGCGGTCAAATCGGCACGGTAGGCCGCGAGCGTGTTGGCCGAGAGGCCCCGCTCCATCCACACCGCGTCGAGAAATCGCTGCAAGGCGGGATCCGCCGCATCTTTTGATGGAGGCACTCCCGCGCCCGAGCTTCTCGTATAAACCGACCGTTTCAGAGCCGTCGCCATATGTTCCCGCGTTCGAGCCGCACGAAATCGTGCTGTACGCGCTGTCGGGGTTCAGTATGCGAGCGGTGCTTGTAGGGGGGCGTGACCAGTCTCACAATCAGGGTTAAGTATTAACATAAGGAGAACCAGATCACAGAAGCGCGCGCGCGAACCCTCTTGCAACGCCTGTATTCAGTCTATTGCATCGTGCTGTTCACGGCATTGAGCCTGATCACGCTCGCCGTCAACCTGTTCCTGCCGGGCCTCAAGGGTCGGCGCCGGGTGGCGGGCGCCTTCTCGCGCTGGTTCTTCGGCATCGCGGGCATCCCGTTGCGAATCGAGGGATTGGATCGGCTTCCCGAGGCGCCGTGCGTGGTGGTCGCCAATCATGCGAGCTACATCGATGGCATCGTCGCGGCGGCGGCGCTTCCGCCGGATTTCGCGTTCGTCATCAAGCGTGAAATGGTGCGCGTGCCGCTCGCGGGCCTTCTGCTGCGACGGCTCGGCTCCGCCTTCGTCGAGCGGTTCGACCGCCACAAGGGCGGCTCCGACACCCGTCGCGTCTGGAAGCTGGCGGCAACCGGCCAGTCGCTGGTTTTCTTTCCGGAGGGCACCTTCGACGCGACGCCTCAGGTGGGTCGGTTCCTGGGGGGCGCCTTCGCGACGGCCGAGCGGGCCGGCATGCCGGTCGTGGCCGTGGCGATCCACGGCACCCGCGAAGTTCTGCCGACCGGCAGCCTCATGATTCACCGCAGCCCCATCCGGTTCCAGGTGCTCGGCGTGATGTCGCCCGACGGCGCGCGTCAGAAAAGCCGGGAGTTGATCGCTGCCGCGGTGGGCGAGCCGCTGGCGCCCTGACCGGGCGTATAATCCGGACTTCCCCTTTTTATGGAAGTTTGTGCCATGAGCAGAGATCCACTCGTCATCCTGTCCGCCCGCCGCACACCGGTTGGGGCCTTTCAAGGTGTATTTGCCGGCGTTACCGCACCGCAGCTGGGCTCGGTGGCCATCAAGGCGGCGCTCGCCGACTCCGGGGTCGCGCCCGGCGACGTGGATGAGGTGATCATGGGTTGCGTGCTGGCCGCGGGCCTCGGTCAGGCCCCCGCGCGGCAGGCCGCGCTCGGCGCCGGCATCCCGGCGAGCGTCCCCAGCACCACGATCAACAAGATGTGCGGATCGGCCATGCGCGCGATCATGCTGGCCGGGGATCAGATCCTGGCCGGGTCGGCGCGGATCATGGTGGCCGGCGGGCTCGAGTCCATGACCAATGCCCCCTATCTGCTGCCGAAGGCGCGTGCGGGCTATCGCATGGGGCATCAAGAGGTGCTCGACCACATGTTCACGGACGGGCTCCAAAGTCCCTGGGACGGCCAGCTCATGGGCTGCTTCGCGGAGGCGACGTTCGAGCAAGTACGATTTTTCACGCCAGGCGCAGGACGACTTCGCGCGCGAATCCTCACGCCGCGCCCAGGCGGCGATCGCGAACGGCGCCTTCGCGGCCGAGATCGCGCCGGTCACCGCCAAGACCCGCAAGGGCGAAGCGGTGATCGACAAGGACGAGACGCCGGGCACCATCGACGTGTCGAAGATTCCCACGCTGAAACCCGCGTTCCGTAAGGACGGCTCGGTCACGGCCGCGAGTTCCGCGAGCATTTCCGACGGCGCCGCGGCCGTGGTGTTGACCCGTGAATCGGTGGCCCGCGAGCGCGGTCTTACGCCGCTCGCCCGCATTCTCGGCTACACGAGCTTCGCCAGGGAGCCGGAATGGTTCACGCTCGCCCCGGTGGGCGCGATGCAGAAGCTTCTCAAGCAGATCGAGTGGCGCGCGGAGGATGCTGATCTGTACGAGATCAATGAGGCCTTCGCGGTGGTGACGATGGCGGCGATGAAGGACCTCAGCCTGGATCACGGCAAGGTAAACGTGAACGGCGGCGCCTGCTCGTTGGGGCATCCGATCGGCGCCACCGGGGCGCGCCTCGTGACGACGCTCCTGCACGCGTTGAAGAACCGCGGCAAGAAGCGCGGCATCGCGAGCCTTTGCATCGGCGGCGGCGAAGCGACGGCGATCGCCGTCGAGCTGCTCTGAAGCACGCGGGCACCGGCGAGGGATGCCCGCTAATGGGGGTGGGCATCCCTGCCCGACCATGCCCAGATCCATTGACCATCCCTGGTAAGCAGCTTCCGTGGCTTAGAACCATGGTGTCCCCATCGAGTAAAGCGACGTTCGTTCGTCAATCCCCTCAACGCCTGTCCGCCTGGCGGACACGGGTCGTCCGATCGAGGCATTTGTGGTCTACTACGCCACCGTTTTCAATGACTTAGGCTCAAACACCCAGGTGCGAATTCGATGACCGAAAATCAACGGGATGTCATGGAATATGAGGTCGCCATCGTTGGCGGCGGTCCCGCAGGCCTCGCCTGCGCCATCCGGCTGAAGCAGCTGAACCCCGACCTCTCGGTGTGTGTGCTGGAGAAGGCGGCAAGCCTCGGCGCTCATTCCCTCTCCGGCGCGGTTCTCGAGCCGGGACCGCTCGACGAGCTTCTACCGTCCTGGCGCGAGCATGCCCCGGCGATCTGCGTGCCCGCGACCCGGGATGAGTTTTTGTACCTGACCCGCCGCAACCGGTACAAGATGCCGATGACGCCGCCGCAGATGGTGAATCACGGCAACTTCATCGTTTCCCTGGGACAGTTGATCCCCATCCTCGGAGCCGAGGCGGAGAAGCTCGGCGTGGACGTGTTTGCCGGATTTGCCGCTGCCGAAGCACTTTTCGATGAAGCCGGGGCGGTCAAGGGCGTGCGCATCGGCGACATGGGGCTCGAGAAGAACGGCGAGCCTGGACCGAATTTCGCGCTCGGCCCGGAGATTCACGCCAAGGTCACCCTGTTCTGCGAGGGGTGCCGCGGCAGCACCTCGAAACAGCTCATCCGCCGCTTCAAGCTCGACGCCGGCAAGTCGCCGCAAACCTACGGCCTCGGCTTCAAGGAGCTGTGGCAGCTGCCGCCCGGGCGCGTGCAGCCCGGCCTCATCCAACACACCGTGGGCTGGCCGCTCGACAGCCGAACTTATGGCGGAAGCTTTCTCTACCATCTGAACAACGATCGGGTGTACGTCGGGTTCGTCGTCGGCCTCGACTACGAGGATCCGCGCTTCAAGCCGTTCGAGGCGTTCCAGCAATTCAAGAATCACCCGTCGGTGAAGGCGCTCCTCAAGGGCGGCGAGATTCTCGCCGGCGGCGCCCGTACCGTCATCGAAGGCGGCTATCAATCCATGCCGACCCTGGAAATGCCCGGTGCCATGCTGGTGGGCGATGCCGGAGGCACGCTCAACACGCCGAAAATCAAGGGCATTCATCAGGCCATCCGCTCGGGCATGACCGCCGCCGCCCATTACGTCGAGACCGGCGGCTCCGCGGGCTTCGACAAGCGCTGGCGCGAGTCGCCCGGCGGCCGCGAGCTGTACAAGGTGCGCAACATCCGGCCCGGCTTCAAACACGGTCTATGGCTCGGGCTCGCCAATGCGGGACTGGAAACCGTCACGCTCGGTAAACTACCCTGGACGCTCGCCAATCACGCCGACGACAAGGCCCTCAAGCGCCTGGATGAATACGTCTCTCCCGATCGGGATTGGGGAGACCGGGAATTGCCGCCGCGCGATCGGCTGGCATTCGTGTTTTTTGCCTCCACCACACACGAGGAAAATCAGCCGGTTCACCTCAAGGTCGCGGACCTGAATCTCTGTGCGACGACCTGCACCCGGGAATTCGGCAACCCTTGCACCAATTTCTGTCCCGCCAACGTCTACGAGATGATCGACGACGGCGCGGGCGGCCGCAAATTGCAGATCAACTCGTCGAACTGCGTGCATTGCAAGGCCTGCGACATCAAGGAACCATACACGGATCAGATCACGTGGGTGACGCCCGAGGGCGGCTCGGGCCCGAACTACCAGAGCCTTTAGTTGCGTGACGCACGAGCCCCAGACGGTCGGCGCCCGGTGGCGGTCGGAAATCGCCGCGCGCCGGCTGCAATTCGATCCCTCGCAGCAGGAGGCGGCCGAAAAGCTCGACCAGGTGGCCGACGGCCTGCGGCATGAGCGGCGCACGTGGCTCGGCGGCTGGAAAAGAGCCAATGGGGACGCTCCTCGCGGGCTGTATCTGTGGGGAGGAGTCGGCCGCGGCAAGACCCTGCTGATGGATGCGTTCTTCGCCTCGCTCGGAGCGGTGCCGCGCGAGCGGACTCACTTCTACCGTTTCATGCGCGGCGTGCACGAAGAGCTCGGCCGCGCCAGGAGCCGCGAGAATCCCCTGGAGCTCGTCGCGCGGCGCATTGCCGGACGCGCGCGCGCGTTGTGTCTCGACGAGTTCTTCGTCGCGGACATCGCCGACGCCATGATCCTGTCGGGTCTTCTCGCCGGGCTGTTTCGCCGCGGGGTGACGCTGGTCGCCACCTCGAACGTTCCGCCGCGGGAGCTGTACAAGGACGGCTTGCAGCGGCAGCGTTTTCTCCCCGCCATCGGGCTCATCGAGGCCCACGTCGACCTGCTCCAGGTGGATTCGGGGGTCGATTACCGGCTGCGGCAGCTCGAGCGGGCGCCGACCTATCTGGACTCGGGCTCGCCGCTGACGTCGCAGGCGCTGTTGAAGCGCTTCGAGGAGCTTGCCGGGGGCGGGGCGACCGCCCCGGCCACCCTCACCATCGAGGGCAGGCCGATCCGGGCCGTGCACACCGGCCCCGACATGGCATGGTTCGAGTTCGCCGAGCTCTGCGAAGGTCCGCGCAGCCAGAACGACTACATCGAGCTCGCCAGACTCTACGGCACGGTGTTCATCGCCAATGTCCCGGTATTCACACCCTCGCACGAGGATGCGGCGCGGCGCTTCATCATGCTGATCGACGAGTTCTATGATCGCGGCGTCAAAACGGTGGTATCGGCGGCCGCTCCCCCGGAAAGTCTTTACCGCGGCGAGCGCCTTCGATTCGAGTTTCAGCGCGCGGCCAGCCGCCTGGTCGAGATGCAAACGCCGGGATATCTCGCCGGCCGCCACCATGCCTGAAGCGCTGTGCTCCGCGCCCTGGCATAATTCGCCGATGCCGACGGTGGCCGAATTCAAAATCGAATACAAGCGCATCCTCGATCCCACGGGAGCGCTCGTGGCGGATCCGCCCGCCTTCGCAACGGACTACGAGGACGTGCGCGGCATGTACCGGGCGATGGCGCGGGAACGGCTGTTCGATGCCAAGGCGGTCAATCTGCAACGAACCGGCCAGCTCGGGACCTATGCCTCGGCGCTCGGACACGAGGCGACGCACATCGGCGTGGGATCCGCGATGCGCCCGGAAGACGTGCTCGCGCCGGTGTATCGCGAAATCGGCACTCAGCTGTGGCGCGGCGTGACCATGACGGAGATCCTCACCTATTGGGGAGGCGACGAGCGCGGCAACGACTTCGCCCACGCGCGGCATGATTTTGCGTGGTGCGTGCCGATCGCCACCCAGACCCTGCACGCCGCCGGCGCAGCCATGGCGTTCAAGATTCTCGGCGAGCCGCGCTGCGCGCTCGCCTACATCGGCGACGGCGGCACCTCGGAAGGCGCTTTCTACGAGGCGTTGAACCTGGCCGGCGCGCGCGAGCTGCCGGTGGTCTTCGTGATCGTGAACAACGGCTGGGCGATCTCGGTGCCCGTCGCGCAGCAAACCGCCACCCGCACCCTGGCGCAGAAGGCCGTGGCCGCGGGGATCCCGGGAATCCAGGTCGACGGGAACGACGTTTTCGCCGTGCGCGACACGGTCGCGGCCGCGCTTCACCGCGCGCGGCGGGGCGGCGGCCCGACTCTGATCGAGACCCTGACCTACCGCTTGAGCGATCACACGACCGCGGACGACTCCGGCCGCTACCGCCATCCCGACGAGGTCAAGCAAGCCTGGGCGCTCGAGCCCCTGATCCGCTTGCGCGAGTACCTGTTCAAGGCGGGCGCCTGGAGCGATGCCGATGAACAGGCGTGGTCGCGGGAATGCGCCCGCGAGATCGACGCGGCGGTGAACGAGTATTTACAGGGCTCGAAGCCCTCGACCGATGCCATGTTCGATCACCTGTTTGCCGAGATGCCGCGCCACCTCATCGGGCAGCGCGAGGTGGCGCGCAGATACGGCGCGAAGACGAGCGGACATTCCAGCGGAAATTGAGTTGGCGAAAGTAACCATGGTCGAGGCCATCGCAATGGCGCATGGCTGGGAAATGCAGCACGACGAACGCGTGGTCGTGATCGGTCAGGACGTCGGCGTGAACGGCGGTGTGTTCCGCGCGACGGCGGGACTTCAGGCGCGCTTCGGCAGGCTTCGGGTGCAGGACACGCCGCTCGCCGAGGCGACGATTGCCGGCATGTCGGTGGGCATGGCGGCGCACGGATTGAAGCCGGTGGCCGAGATTCAATTCATGGGCTTCATCTACCCGGCCCTCGATCAGATCGTGAATCACATGTCGCGCATGCGCTACCGCACGCGCGGGCGGCTCACCTGCCCGGTGGTCATCCGTACTCCGCACGGCGGCGGCATTCACGCCCCCGAGCATCACTCCGAGAGCACCGAGACCATGCTCTGCCACATTCCGGGAATCCGGGTCGTCTGCCCGTCATCGCCGGCGCGCGCCTACGGATTGCTGCTCGCCGCCATCCGCGATCCCGACCCGGTCATGTTCCTGGAGCCGGCGCGGCTGTACCGCGCCATGCGCCAGGAGGTGAGCGACGACGGGCTTGCGCTGCCTCTCGACCGTTGCTTCATCCTGCGCGAGGGCGGTGACTTGACGCTGGTCACGTGGGGCGCCATGACGGTCGAGACGCTGCGGGCCGCAGCCCTGCTCGAGGCGCAGGGAATCAGCGCCGAGGTGATCGATCTGGCGACCTTGAGTCCGATCGACAGCGACGCGATCCTCGCCTCCGTCGCCAAGACCGGCAGGCTCGTCATCGTGCACGAGGCGGCACGCAACGTGGGTGTCGGCGCCGAGATCGCGGCGATCGTCGCCGAGCACGGCCTGTACGATCTCGTCGCTCCGATCCAACGCGTCACGGGGTTCGATACCGTGATGCCGTTGTTCAAACTCGAGCACGATTACATTCCCGGCGTGCAGCGCATCGTCGATGCCGCACGATCCACCTTGGACGGTTAGAGCAACCTGCATGGGCACATTCAGACTTCCGGATTTGGGCGAAGGCTTGGCGGAGGCCGAGATCCTCGAGTGGCACGTCGGGCCCGGCGACCACGTGCACGCCGATCAGCCCATGGTGTCGGTGGAAACGGCGAAATCCGTGGTCGAAGTGCCGGTTCCCTACGCGGGCACCGTCATGAAGCTCCACGGCGCCGCGGGCGACATCATAGCGACCGGCGCGCCGCTGATCGACTTCGACTCCGGCACCGTCGTCGGCAGCATGCCGGTCACGGCGGAGACGGAGTCCGTCGACCTCGGAATGGCGGCGGTCTCGCAGGGCAATGGCGCGGCGCGCCCGCGCGCATTGCCGGTGGCGCGCGCGGCGGCGCGCCACTTGAAGCTCGATCTCGGGCGCATCTTGGGCTCTGGGCACGATGGCCTGATCACTCTCGATGACGTGCTCGGGGGAGCGCCCACCGGCGCGCCCCAGCGCGGCGCACCTGCGACGCCGGCGTTGCCGCCCGGAGCGGCGTGGGAGCCGTTGCGCGGCCTGCAGGCGCGCCATGGCGCGCAGCATGTCCGCATCGCAAGCCGAGGTTCCGCTCTCCACGGTGTGCGATGACGCCGACCTACATGCGTGGTCGAGGCCCGGGGACTACATGCTGCGGCTGATTCGCGCGCTCATCGGCGCCTGGCGCATCGAGCCCGCCCTGAACGCCTGGTACGACACCGCCTCGAATTCGCGCGTGCTTTTCGATCACATCGATCTCGCGATCGCGGTGGATACCCCCCAAGGCCTGATCGTGCCGGTGGTGAGGAACATCGAGAACAAGCCGCCGGCGGAATTGAAGGCCGCCGTCGCCGCGCAGAAGAGCGCCGCGCATCAGCGCAGCATCCCGCCGGAGGACCTTCGCGATTTCACCCTCATGCTCTCGAACTTCGGCACGCTCGCGGGCCGCTACGGCATTCCCATCGTGGTGCCGCCGGCGGTTGCGATTCTGGGCGCGGGCAAGGTGCGCGCGGATGCGGTCGCGGTCGGCGGCACCGTGGCGGCGCATCGGCGCATGCCGTTGTCCTTGAGCTTCGATCACCGCTGCATCACCGGAGGCGAGGCATGCCGCTTTCTGGCGGCCGTGATCGCCGATCTCGAAAAGCCAGACTGACTTCCAGGACCAGAACATGCACCCAGCAAGCACCGAACAACATCGAATGGCGGCCGTCGTCGCCGCGGCGGCCCGCTTGCCGAAGTCGCGCCGCGCCCCCGACTACAAGCGCTTTTTGGAAACCTATTACGGCAGCGTCGATCCGGAGGACATGGCGGCGCGCGCGCCGGCGGAGCTCGCGGGAGCGGCGCTGGCGCACCTCAAATTCGCCCACACGCGCCGCGGCCGCGCGCTGGTGCGGGTGTTCAATCCGACCCTGCGCGAAGACGGCTACACCTCGCCTCATACGGTGATCGAGGTGGTGAACGACGATATGCCCTTTCTGGTCGATTCGATCGGCCTCGCCCTGACCAGGGCGTCGCTGACCATGCATTTCCTCGCCCATCCGATCTTCGCCGTATCGCGCGATACGGCGGGGGCGCTGCGTTCCATCGAGGCACGCGCCGCGGTCACCGACAAGCATCTGCGCCTGGAGTCATTCCAGCATGCGGAGGTGGATCGCATCGTGGATCCCGCGCTCCTGGAATCGCTGCGCGAGGATATCGAGCGGAGCATGCGCGATGTGCGCGTCGCCTGCGCCGACTGGGCCAAGATGCGCGCCGAGGCGAGGCGCGCTTCCGATGATCTCGGCGCCCTGAGCGCACGTTTCGATGCGCGCGACGTGAGCGAAGCGCAGGCGCTCCTCTCATGGATGGAAAACCGCAACTTCACCTTCCTGGGCTACAAGGAATACCGGCTGCGCAGCCGCAAGGGCCAGGACGCGCTCGAGCCGGTGGAGGAAACGGGGCTCGGCGTGCTGCGGACCGGGCATCGGCGCCCGCCCAGCACCACGCGAACCCTGCCGAGCGACATCCGGCGCCAAAGCCGTGCGCGCGATCTGGTGCTGGTCACCAAGGCGAACCTGCAATCGTCGGTGCATCGCGCCGGCTACCTGGACTACGTGGGCGTGAAGTCCTTCGATGCGGCCGGCCGGCTGATCGGCGAGCGCCGGTTTCTCGGGTTGTGGACCTCCTCCGCCTATAACTGCACGCCACGCGAAATTCCGCTGGTGCGCCACAAGGTCGCGCAGGTCGTCCAGCACTTCGCGCTGGCGCCCGACAGCCACGACGGCAAGGCGTTGCAGCACATACTGGAGTCATTCCCGCGGGACGAGATGTTCCAGGCCGGCGTGCCCGACCTGATCCGTCTGGTGATGGGCATCTTCGGGCTGCAGGAGCGGCCGCGGGTCCGTCTGCTGCTGCGGCGCGACCCGTTCCGCCGCTACTACTCCTGCCTGGTCTTCGTGCCGCGCGAGAAGTACAACACGCAGGTGCGCCAGCGCATCGAGCGCGTCATCGGCGAGGCGCTCGAGGCCACGGGCATGGAGTCGCAGGTGCAGATCGCGGAATCGAACCTCGCCCGCATCCACATCGTGGCGCGCACGTTGCCGACCGCGGGCTCGCGCAAAGACGGCGATGCGCTCGAGCGGCGGATCGCCGTCGCGGTGCGTTCCTGGGCGGACGATTTCAAGACGGCGCTCCTGGCGCGCTTCGACGAAGCCTACGCGCTCAAGCTGTTCGCGACCTACGCGCAGGCGTTTCCCGCCGCCTATACCGAGGATTTCTCGGGCGATGCCGCGGCCGTCGACGTGACGTTCCTCGAGGCCGCGGAACGCGAGCGCGAGCGGCTGCATCTGGACGTGTACCGTCCCGAGCCGCGCCGCAAGGAAAAATTCTTTCTCAAGATCTTCCGCAATCTCGAGGATGCCATCCCGATCTCCGACCTTCTGCCCATGCTCGAGAACATGGGACTCAAGGTGATGGCCGAACGTCCGTACGGGCTCGAGTTCGCCGGCGGGCGGCGCGCCTGGATCCAGGATCTCGAGCTCAACATTCAGGGCACCGCCGTCGCCAAATTCGACGTTCTGGCGGACGAGATCAAGAGCGCGTTCACGGCCGTGTGGACCGGCCAGATGGATTCGGACAGATTCAATCAGCTGACGCTGACGGCCGGCGTGCCGTGGCGCCTCGTGGTGGTGCTGCGCGCCTACTGCCGGTATCTGCTGCAGACGGGACTTCCGTTCAGCCAGGGCTACATTGCCCAGGTGCTGGTCAATAATCCGGAGATCGCGCGCGATCTCGCGGACCTGTTCGTCACGCGGTTCGACCCGGACATCTCCGAGGCGGCGCGCCGCGCAGGCGGCGCGCGGCTCGATCAGAAGATCCGATCCAAACTCGAGGATGTGACCCGCTCCGACGAGGACCGGATTCTTCGCGCCCTGTGGAACGCGCTCTCGGTGACGGTGCGCACCAACGCCTACCAGCTCTCCGGGAGCGGCCGGCTCAAGGACTATCTCTCGTTCAAGATCGAGAGCCAGAAGCTTCGCGAGCTTCCGCTGCCGAAGCCCATGTTCGAGATCTTCGTGTTTTCGACCCGCATGGAGGGCGTGCATCTGCGCATGGGTTTCGTCGCCCGCGGCGGCATCCGCTGGTCGGACCGGCGCGAGGATTTCCGCACCGAAGTGCTCGGCCTCATGAAGGCGCAGCAGGTCAAGAACACCGTCATCGTGCCGGTCGGCGCCAAGGGCGGCTTCGTGGTGCGGCGGCCCCTGACGGGCGACCGCGACGCGCAGCTCGCCGAGGTGGTCGCGTGCTACCAGACGCTGATCCGCGGCCTGCTCGACCTCACCGACAACATCGTCGAGGACAAGATCGTCCCGCCGCCGCGGGCGGTGCGCCACGACGGCGACGATGCCTACCTGGTGGTGGCCGCGGACAAGGGCACGGCGACCTTCTCGGACATCGCCAACGCCATATCCGAGGAATACGCATTCTGGCTGGGCGATGCGTTCGCCTCGGGCGGCTCGGCCGGCTATGACCACAAGAAAATGGCGATCACCGCCCGCGGCGCGTGGGAATGCGTCAAACGGCATTTTCGCGAGGTCGGCATCGACATTCAGAGCCGGGATTTCACCGTGGCCGGGATCGGAGACATGGCGGGGGACGTGTTCGGCAACGGCATGCTGCAATCCCGGCACATTCGGCTGGTCGCGGCCTTCAATCACCAGCACATATTCATCGATCCGGATCCGGATCCGGCACGCTCCTATCGCGAACGCGAACGTCTGTTCCGCCTGCCGCGCTCCTCGTGGGAGGATTACTCGAAGGCGGCCATCTCCAAGGGGGGCGGCATCTACTCGCGCGGCGCCAAGAGCCTGACCCTGTCGCGCGAGGCGCAGGCGCTTCTGGAGCTGCCGGCGCAGGCGACACCCAATGAGGTCATCAAGGCCATCCTGAAGTCGCATGTCGACCTGTTGTGGAACGGCGGGATCGGCACCTACGTCAAGGCGAGCGGCGAGTCCAACGGCGACGTGGGCGACCGCAGCAACGATGCCGTGCGCATCGACGCCGCGATGCTCAATTGCAAGGTCATCGGCGAGGGCGGAAATCTCGGCTTCTCGCAGCTCGGCCGCGTGGAGTTCGCCCTCCGCGGCGGCCGCCTGAACACCGACTTCATCGACAATTCCGCGGGTGTGAATTGTTCGGACGTCGAGGTCAACCTGAAGATCCTGCTGAACGGCGCCGTGCGCGCGCGCGAGATCACGCGGGCCGCGCGCGACCGCCTCCTCGTGCAGATGACGGACGAGGTCGCGGGCCTGGTGTTGCGCAACAATTACCTGCAGGGCCAGGCGATCAGCACCAGCGAGTTCCATTCGAAGGAGCGCCTGAGCGAGAACGCCGCCGTGATCCGCGTGCTCGAGCGCTCCGGCGACCTGAACCGCGCGCTCGAGTTTCTGCCCTCCGAGGAGGAGATCGCCGACCGGCGCAAAGCCGGCGAGGGCCTCACCCGTCCGGAACTCGCCATCCTCCTCTCGTACGGCAAGATCTGGTTGTACAAGGCGCTGATCAATTCCAACGTGCCGGAGGATCCCTATCTTTCCGTCGAGCTCATCCGCTATTTTCCGGCGCCCGTGCAGCGCCGCTTCGCCGCGCGTTTGAAGCGTCATCGGCTGCGTCGCGAGATCATCGCCACGGCCATCACCAACAGCCTCATCAACCGCATGGGACCGGTCTTCCCGGTGCGCGCGCAGGACGATACCGGAGCGGATCCCGCGGCCATTGCGCGCGCCTACACCACTGCGCGCGAGGTCTTCGCGGTGCGCGATATCTGGTCGCAAATCGAGGACCTCGACAACAAGATCCCGGCCTCGGTGCAGTACATCGCGATGAATCAAACGGCCCGCCTGCTGCGTCACGCGAGCTACTGGCTCATCGAGCACCTGCGCGAGCATCTGGTCATTGAGCGCGCCGTGCTTCGCTACGCCGCGCCGGTGCAGGAGCTGTGGGGCGAGCTCGGCTCGGCGCTGTCCGCCACGGCCTCGGCGCGCCTCGGCGTGGATCGATCCCGCCTGGTCGAACAGAACGTCCCGGAGCGGCTGGCGACCCGGATCGCGTCGCTCGAGATCCTGCACTGCGCGCTGGATCTGGTGGAGGTCGCCATGGCCGCAAAGGTCGAAATCGGCTTCGCCGCAAAGGCCTACTTCAACATCAGCGAGCGCATGGGGCTTTCCTGGATCAAGGAGCAGATCGACAGTCTGGCGGTCGAGGGACAATGGCAGGCCGCCGCCCGCAGGACCGTTCGAGACGAGCTGTACGGCCTGCAGCGCAGGATCACGGGCGCGGCACTCGAGTGCAAGGGCCGTGACCCCGTCGCGCGCGTCGATGAGTGGACCCGGCGCCGTGCGGCGCCGATCGACATCTTGAAGCGGATCCTGGCCGATATGCGCACCGGGTCGCAGCCCGACTTCGCCACATTGTCGGTCGCCCTGCAGGCGGTGAGGCGGCTCGCTCAAGAATGAAAACCCCCGGCACGATTCTGAGGGCCGACGAGGTGCATGACGCGTTCGGCGTGGAGTATCTACAGGCTCGGATCGAGCGCGAATTTCCCCTGGCGCGGCATCTCAAGGTCTTGGTCGACGCCGCGAATGACGTCGCCGTGGTGGTGCGCGCGCCGTTGACCCCGAATGCCAACCATAAGGGAACCGCGTTCGGAGGGAGCCTGTTCTGCGTCGCTGTACTCACCGGTTGGGCCTGGGCAAGCCGCTATATCGAGGCGCACGGGTTGAACGCCGACGCCGTGATCCAGGAATCGACGATCCGCTACTTGAAGCCGGTGAACGGCGAGTTTCGCGCGGCCCTGAAGGCGCCGCCTCCCGAGCACGTGGAGAAGTTCCTGAAGATGCTGGCGCGTTCCGGGCGCGGGCGCATCCGCTTGCACGTGGAGATTCTGGACGGTCCGACGCTCGCTGCGCGATTCGACGGCGTATTCGTGGCGGCGCTGCGCCGCGGTCCCGCTTTTTTAGGAGAATAGGGTGCCCTCAAAACTGATCCTGGTCCGTCACGGCCAAAGCACCTGGAATGTGGATAATCTGTTCACGGGCTGGCACGACGTGGATCTGACCGAGCTCGGCAGACAGGAGGCCATACTCGCGGGCCGGCAGCTGCAACTCGAGCGTTTGGAGCCCAAGATCGCATTCACGTCGGTGCTCAAGCGGGCGATCCGTTCCCTTTGGCTGATATTGGATACGACCGATCGGATGTGGTTGCCGGTCGAGAGGAACTGGCGGCTCAACGAGCGGCACTACGGGGCCCTGCAGGGTCTCGACAAGGCGCAGACCGTCGCCGAGCACGGCGAGGCCCAGGTGAAGATCTGGCGCCGCAGCTATGACGTTCCTCCGCCGCCTCTGGGGCCGGACGATCCGCGTCACCCGAAATTCGATGTCCGCTACGCCGACCTCGATCCGCGGGTGCTCCCGGCCTCCGAGTCGCTCGAGGACACGCTGGCCAGGGTGATGCCGTTCTGGGAGTCGCGCATCGTTCCCGAGCTTCGCGCCGGCCGCACGGTGCTGGTGGTGGCGCACGGAAACTCGCTCCGGGCGCTGGTGAAAATGCTGGACGACATGAGCGAGAGTGCGATCGTGGAGTTCAATATTCCCACCGGCATACCGATGCTGTACGAGCTCGATGACGAGTTGAGACCGCTCAGCCGGCGCTTCCTCGGCGACCCCGCCGCCGTCGCGGCGGCGCAAGATGCCGTGCGCCGGCAAGGCGAGAAAAAGAAGTGAATTGTGGGCTGGCCCTCAACGGGCTCGCCCTCAGGTGTCCGGCGCGATCGCCAACTTGAGTCCGCTCAGCGCGTCGGTGAAGTCCACCTGGCAGGACAGGCGGGAGGTCGCTTCCCGATAATCGGAAAGCTCCTTGAGCAGCTCCAACTCGTCGCTTTGCGGTTTCGGCAGCCGTGCCGTCCACGCGGGATCGACGTACACGTGACAGGTGGCGCAGGAGCAAAGGCCGCCGCAGATCGCCGCGACCCCGTAGTCGAGCTCGCGCAGGATCTCCATGACCTTGAGGCCTGGTTTGGCCTCGATCTCGTGCTCTTTGCCGTCACGGTCCACCACGATCATCCGCGCCATCAATCCCTCCAGGGTCCAAGGCCAAAGCGCGCTAGTGTGCCGGAACTTGGCTGCCGCGACCAGTCGCGCCGAGCCTGTCGGCGGGCCTTTCGGCAAGCCTGTCGGCGAGCCGCTTGGCGAGCCGCTCCGCCCTGGCGGCCACGGCATCGGTCGCGGCGCTGCCCCCGGAGCGCGAGCTTAAGTAAAGCTCGCTCCACAGCAGGCTGACGTAATCGTACAGCCAGGCCAGCCCGCCAAGTCGCAGCACCTCGTCGCGCGTCGGCTCCCGCTCCAGGTAGAGCTGCAGCAGCAGATCGCGGCAGGCCGCCGTGAGATCGCCATTGCACGCCCAACCCGCCAGATCCCACAGCGGGTCGGTGACATGCGCATATTCCCAGTCGAGGATGAGCGGCACGCCTTGGGCGCAGATGATGAGATTCTGCACGTGCAGGTCGCTGTGACACAAAGTGGGCGCCGGCGAAGGCGCTTCGCGCAGCGCCTCGACCAGGAGGTCCGCCTCGACCTCCAGCCCGGCCCCGGGTCGATTGCGAATCCGGGAGGATTTGGCGCCGCCGTGCCCCTCGAGCGAGCGGCGATAGAAGGCGATCCACTGGGCAGCGCTCACCGCGCGCGGCCGATCGAGGACGGGTAGCGCGTGCACCCGCCGGGCAAGCATCGCGACCGTCCCGAGACTGTCCGGCGAGGACGCTTGTTCGACCGTCCAGGCGATCCCCTCCGCCCACTGGGACACCACGATGCCCGCGGCCGGCTCGCAGCACTCGACGGCGGGCGCGAGACCGGCGGCGGCGGCGCAGCGGAGCACGCGGCATTCCCACTCTCGGTCGAGGCCGAGCTCGCCGGCCCGCGGCGCCGCCAGTCTCAGGGAAAACACCCGCCCTTCGCGGCTGACGCGGTAACTGTGATTGACCAGCCCCGTTCCCAGCGGCTCGACCGTGACGGGACCGGCGCCGGGCACGTAACGCTGCGCCAGGCGCTCGAGGCGGGCCGCCATTCGAGGCATGCCGGCGCTAGGCCGCTTGCGCGGCGAGCGGGAGTCTGCGGCGCCACTCGCGCATGCCGAACACGATGAGCGCGAGATACACGGCGAACAGCAGCATGGTGAGGTAGAGCCTGCGCGTGAAGGCCAGGTAAAGGCTGGCCGAATCTATCAACAGCCACCAGTGCCAGTTCTCGTAGATTTTGCGCGCGACCAAAAACGTGGCGAAAACGCTGGCCCAGGTGACCATGGAGTCCGCGAGGGGCGAAGCCGCAGGGGTGTAGCGGCGCAGGAAAACCGAGCTGATCGCGGACAGCGCGACGACCGCCGCCAACCCCCATCCGTTGCGGGCCATCGGCCAGCGTCTCACGGGCAGCACCGCCCCGTTCTCGCGTGTCCGCCACTGCCAGAATCCGTACACGGCCATGGCCGCATAGAACAAATTGAGCACCGATTCCATGTACAGCCGCGCCCCGAACAGCACCCACACGTACAAACAGGAGCTCACGAACGCCGCCATCCAGCAGGCGATCGATTGGCGGATGGCGAGCAGCAGATAGCCGATCGCCAGCACCACCGCCAAGATCTCGACCCAGCTCGTCGTGCGCCACGCGCCGGCGAGCTGCACCCACAGCGTCTCGATCACGGCGGTGCCAGGCCGGGCAGCACCTTCATGACGAAGACCAATTGCGGGCCACCGCGGGCGGAGCGCTCGATTTCGGCCGCCACCATCGCGAGTACCCGATCCAGCGGGCCCCACACCTGCGTACTCAAGGCGTTGGTCCGAACCGTCATGTCCGGGTAGGTGTTCAGGCGCTCGATGAACGCCCCGATCAACGGCCGATACTCGCCGGTCAACGGATACATGCTGATTTCAACTGCGCTTTGCATAACACCTGCTCCCTACGCCGGTACTAACCGGGTCAGGTTCAACGGGTTCGCAGGACTCGGCAGCTCCGGTATCCCGCATCTCAGGCCCCCAAAGGGCCACCCCAAGGTTCGAGTGAGTGTAGCTTGCCATGGCGATGCGTGCAAAACTGCGCCATTGCCGCGGCGGCGCAAGCGGGAGAATCGCGTGCAAATTTTTCAGGTGGATGCGTTCACGCAGCAGCGCTTCAGCGGCAACCCGGCGACCGTCGTCCTCGATGCCGACGGCCAGAGCGATGCGGCGATGTCCGCCATCGCGCGCGAGTTTTCCCACGCCGAAGCCGCTTTCGTGAGCGCCGCCGACGCGCCGGATCACGACATCCGGCTGCGTTTCTTCAATGCGCGCAAGGAGGCACCGTTCGTCGGGCACGCGACCATCGCGGCCCATGCCGTGCTGCTCGCCCTCGGGCGGCGCGGCACGGCTCCGCTGCGCCAGGCCAGCGGCACCGGCGTGATCGAAGTCCGCGTACGCGGCAACCCGGGGCACGATCCCGTCATCGAGTTTCGCCAGACGATGCCCGAATTGGACAACCCGTTGCCGTTCAAGACGACCTTGAGGGTCGCCGAAGCACTCAAGCTCCCGGCGACGTCCCTGCACGAGGTCATGCCCGCCCGCATCGCGCGCAAAGGCAGCAGCCGGCTGCTCGTGCCGATCGCCGATGCGCGCGCGCTGGATCTCCTGGCGCCCAATGCTGAAACCCTGATATCTCTCGGCCAGGAGCTCGGAACGGACGGCTTTTTCGTCTTTGCGGTCAATCGTGCGTCGGGGCCGGAGGAGCTCACCACCGAGTCCCGGATGTTCTGTCCGGCGCTCGGCATCCCGGAAGATCCGGCGAGCGGCAACGCTCACGTCATGCTCGCCGCCTACCTGTTCGAGATGGGTCAGATCAGCAGGCAGGCTTCGGGGTTCGTCGGGCTCCAGGGTCGCCACATGAGCCGTCCCTCGCGCATCGAGGTGCGGCTGGAGATGGACGATGGCGCATTGGCGGCCGCGCACGTGGGCGGCAGCGCGGTCATCGTCAGCGAGGGACGCCTGGCTCTTTAGCGGACGGCAGTGTGCCGGCCACGGCGTCGAGCTTGGATTTCGCATGGCCGGCGGCAGTCACCGCCTCATCGAGATTGCCGTTGCCGAACGCGCCCTGCGCCTTCGACCATTGCGAGGTCGCCTCATCGAGGTCGGACTTCGCAGCCCCGAGATCGATGCCGCGGGCGAGCTTGCGATTCTTGGGTTGCCCCAGCGCATCGAAGCGGCCGCGAATCTCGGTCAGCTCATCAGGCACGGTGCCCGCCAGCGAATTCCACTGGTCGTTCAGCGACTTCATCGTGTCGGCTTTCTTGGCGGCAGCGGCGCCCGCCAGGCCTTGCGCTTCGCTCAATATCGCGGGACCCCGCGTGAGCACGCCCTGATAATCCTGTGCGTTGAATGCCGTCTTGAGGTCATCGAGCTTGGTCTGGACATCGATCAACTGATCGGGCGCGTACTTCGCCGCATCGACGGACGCCGAACTGACGGCCGCCTCGATGTCGCTCATCATTTTCTGCGCGGGCTCGCGTTGGCCGGCGCATGCCGCCAACAGCAAGAACCCAACGCTCAGCGATGCAAATCTCCAGAACGGGCGCGGGTGAGTCATGTCGGATGGACCTCTTTGTTGATCTCGACCGGTCGGACCGGCGTTCGTTCCCCACCCCATCGGGGACCCGGTCAATTGAGCTCCCGGCGGGCGATATCCAGCCACTCGGCCTGCGCCCGGCGATAATGCGCGGGTCCAAGCTTCGCCCCATCCAGAAGATCCTTGAGGATGCCGCGCGCCTGATCGACCTTGCCGCGCCCCTTCAAAAACAATGCATACCGCAGGCGCCCTTCAGCGCCTGGAAAATTAGGGGCCGCCGCCTGGTAGGCGCGTTCAGCCTCCTCGAAGGCGCCCAGAGCCTCGAGCGTTCGCGCATGCAGCAACTGCGATTCCGGCGACTTGAAGTCGGGATTGTGCTGCAACAACCGCTCGAGCGTCGCACGCGATCCGGCAAAATCGCTCTTCGCGAATTGCGCTTTCGCCAATCCCGCGAGCAGAGTCGGGTCATGCTCGAAAATCCCCGTCAGGCCGCCCTCATAAGCTTGGATGGCGGCGTCGAATTGACGCCGCTCCAGCAATTCATCGGCCAGGCGCCGCCGCGCATCGACATTGCCGGAGATCTCCACTTCGGCGCTGGCGCGGCGCAGATCGCGGTCGGGATCGATCATGCGATGCATGCTCGATCTCGCGCGCCGGGCGGTCCTGCCGCCGAACAAGCCGGGCAGGATTTCGACCGCCACGTACGCGATGGGGCCGACGAGCGGCATGAAGAAGATCGCGAAGATCCACAGCATGTTCCGCCCGGTCTTGATCACGTGTGCGATCAAGCCCGCTTGAACAGCGATGGAAAGGATGATGATCAGGGACACGGGGAACTCCGAGCACGCCACCCGGCGGCAGGACCCCCATTGTAATCTAGCGTTCGGCGACGCGGATCTTGCGCTCCACTTCGCGGCATTTCGACCATCCGATGTTGGACAGCGAATAGCCGAGAACGTGCTCCGAGCGCGCATCGACGGTGACCTCCATCTCGCAGCCGTGGAATCCGGCCGGCGCGCCATCGGGCTTCTGCGCCAGGAACCACACGTACACTTCCTTGGTCGGGGTGGTTTCTATCTTGCGGGGCTTGCCGAACGCCTCTTGCAGGCGCGCGACCGGCTTGCCGACGCTGTCGGCGGCGATCCTTGGAATCGGCCGCACCGCATAGCCACCATGGCACCCGACGAGCGCCAGAACCGCGGCCGCCAGGGCGCAACTGTCGAGGACGCGAGACATAATACGAACCCCATGCCGGATACCAGGGTGGAAGTGTCTCGCAACGGTCTGCGCGCGCCGCCGACTCAGTTCGCAGAATGGCAATCCTCGGCCCGTGCGCGCCCCCCGGAAAGCCGCAGTGCGTGCGTCATGCCCTCCGGCAGGTCCTCGGCATGGTGCACGGCGACGATGACGGTCAATTTGTCGTCCATCAAGCGCCGCAGCAGCCCCTTCATGGCCGCCCGCTGCCTCGGATCCAGGCCGGTCAACGGCTCGTCCAGCAACAGGATACGGGGCTGCGCTGCCAGGGCCCGGGCGATGAGCGCGCGGCGCATCTGGCCATAGGACAATTCGCGCGGGCGTCGCTCGGCGAAGGAGGCCAGCTTGAAAAACCTGAGCCAGCGGCCGGCTGCCCGCAAATCCGCCGCGGTGGGAGCATCGGAAAGCCCGATACTCGCGTACCGGCCGCTTGCGACCAGATCCCGCACCGTCACGCTCACCGCGTAGTCGGATTGCAATTCCGGCGAGACGTAGCCGATGTGGCGTTTCCACTCGGCAATCGGCGTTCCGCGCGGGTGCCCCGTCCGCTCGATGCTGCCGCCCAAGGCGGGCGACAGGTCGCCGTAAAGCAGCTTCAAGAAACTGGTCTTGCCCGCGCCGTTCGCGCCGAACACGGCCCAGTGCTCGCCGCTACGCAATTCCCAGTCGACCTGGCGGAGCACGCGATGGTAGTCGACGTACAGGCTCACCTGCCGAAGCCGTATCAACGGCGCCCGCTCAGCCGCAGGCGGCAACCGCCGCGCGCGTCCCCGCTGCGTGCCGGACGGGGCACGCCTGGCGGACGGGGCTCGCTCGCCGGCATCCCGCCTCAATCGCTCGAGTTCCGCGGGCCGCAACGCACGCAGCGGACCGAGCCGCCCCGCCTCGAGCTCGATCACCCGGCGCGTGCCGGGCGGAACATCGATGGCGCGATGTGCCGCGGCGATCCACGAGCAGCCGTCGGCGCGCGCGGCCCCGAGCATCCGATCGATGCGTGCGCGGTAGTCGGCGTCGAGCCCGTTGTAGAACTCGTCGAGCAGAAGCAAATCGGGAGCCTGGCCGAGCGCCCGCGCGAGCAATGCGATCCGCTTCTGCCCGTACGACAGCGACGAGAATCGCCGCTCGGCGAGCGCGGCGAGACCGCATGCCGACAGGGTCGCCGAGATCTTTCGGCGCTGCGCCGCCGTGATCGGCGCGAGCTTGAGGTCCGTGCGGTGCAAGCCCGTGGCGAGCAGCTCCTGCACGCTCGGGTTCCAGCCATAGCGCGCATATTTGTCCTGAAGCTCGGCGCCGAGATAGGCGATTCGCCGTTTCGCCTGATCCAGGTGGATTTCGCGGCCGCCCGCGCGGTAGACGAGTTTTTCGCGGCCTGTGGGGGTCGGCCAAACGTCCCCTGCGATCAATTTGAGCAGCTGCGTCTTGCCCGATCCGTTCGAGCCGACGAGCGCCCAGTGCACCGCGCCCTCGAGCTCGACCGAGATATTCCTGAGCGCCCACTTGTTTCCGCGCCGCACGCTCACCGCGTGCAGCGAGACGGAGAGGCGCCCCCTCACGGGATGCGCCGCCAGAGACCGTCCGCATCGGCGACTTTTCCTTCGCGCCGGAGCTTGATCAGATGCGCCTCCAGCGTGAGGCGCGCCCACGGATGCCGATCCTTCGGCACATCGTCGTAGACGGCAGGCGTCAGCGCATCGAGGGTCGCGGGTGCAGTCAGGCGTTCGAGCACCTTGCGCTCGCGCGCCAGCCGGTGAGCGCGCAGCATCGAGAGGACCCGTTTGCCGCGGTTCATGATGGCGCCGTGACCGGGCGCGATCTGCTCGAAATCGTAGGCTTCGAGCTTGTCGAGCGAGGCGAGGTACGCCCCCATGTCGCCGTCCGGCGGCAAGATCACGGGCGATACGCCGCCGAGCACATGATCGCCGGTGAACAACAGCCGCTGGCCCGCCAGCAGGTAGCACACGCAATTGGAGGCGTGCCCCGGCGTCAGGACGGCGGTCAGCGCGACGTCGCCCAGTGAAAGGACCTGCCCGTCGCGAGGGTGTTCGTCCGGGGTGAACGCATCGTCCTGGCGCCCGTCGGCGGGCGCGGGCAGACCGATGACGTGCGCGCCCGTCTCGCGGCGGAGGGATGCGGCCAGCGGCGAGTGATCGCGATGCGTATGGGTGGTGACGATCCAGCGAATGGGCGCACCCGCGGCGGCAAGGATGCTGCGCAAATGTTGCGCGTCATCGGGCCCGGGATCGAGGACCGTGATCTCGGCGGCGCCCAACAGGTAGGTATTCGTGCCGGGACCGGTCATGAGCCCGGCGTTGCCCGCGACGATGCGCCGGACGCCGGGCGCCACGACGACGGGCTCACCCACGGTGAAATCGGTGGGAATCATGATGGGTCGTGCTTCATTAAATTTTTCGATCCGCCGGCGTGCGCGCGGCGGGCGGCGCGGCCCTTTTGCAGCAAATCGGCGCGTGTCAGTGAACCTCGTCCCATTTTGACATAGTTGCGATGGGCCGCGGAGCCGCTACACTTGGAGGCATGTCGAACTCTCCGAACGCGAGGCGAGTGGGCGGACCCAGGGTGTGGGCCGACCTGGCTCGTCCGGACGCCGAGCAGAGCCAGCGGTTTTTGGCCGAAGAGCTGGCCCTGCTGCTGGCCGACCTGCTGCGGTCGGTGCTGTCGGACGCGAGTCCCGCGTTACCGGCCGACGAGGCGTCGGTGGAGCGCTACCGGCGTCTGGCCGATTCATTGGCGGACGGCGAGACGCGGCGGCGTACCAGCCTCGGGATCACCCGCGCGGGCCTCGCAAAGCGCTGCGTCACCTGGTTGAAGCTGCTGCTCACTCCCGCGCCCAGTGCCCAGACCAGCGCGCCCATGCGCGAGTTCATCGATGCGCTCGGATTGTTCCCGGCGCTGTTCGACAGCGAGCCTTCCGCCCGCTCACGGCGTGCGCGCCTCACCTGGCTCCTCACCCACGACCGCCGGCTGGATGCCAGCACACGCGAGGCGGCCACCGCTTTGATAGAGGCCTGCGAGCATCTGGGGGTGCTTCTCTGGCCGGATGCCGATACGGATTGAAACCCGTAGTTTCACGTATTATGTGAACGCCCTTCGCCGGCGTATATAATGGGCGGTCGCGCTGCCGCCGGAGTCGTTAATGTCCTCATCGCCTTCTGACCCGCGAAATGCCGTGGAGATCGTGCAGACCCCGGCACCGGACAAATCGAGGTTCAGATTTCAGAAGCTCCTGCAGCCCTTCACGCTGCAACGCGGTATCGTCACGCCCATCATTTGGTTTTTCCTGGATTGGTTCGTGTTCCTGTCCGCCATTGCGAGCCTCCTGGTGGTGGACTCGTGGTGGATCCGCGTATTCGCCTCGCTCGTCGCGGGCCTCTGGATCGCGCGCCTGTTCGTGATCGGACATGACGCCTGCCACGGAGCGTATACGCCGAGCAAGGTGTTGAACGGCTGGATCGGGCGGATCGCCTTCCTTCCTTCGTTGACGCCGTACAGCCTGTGGGATGTCGGACACAATCTCGCCCACCACGGCTTCACCAACTTGAAGGGCCGAGACTACGTCTGGACCCCCTATTCCCCGCATGAGTTCGCCCGACTGCCTTGGAGCCGCCGCATCCTCGAGCACATTTATCGGAGCGGCGTCGGCCAGGGTTTCTACTACATGGTCGAGATGTGGTGGAAGAAGCTGTACTTCCCGAGCCGCAAGCACGTCGGGCATCGCCGCGTCAGTTATTTTTGGGACTGCGTGCTGGTGAGCGCGTTCGGGGCCGCGTGGATCGGCGGCCTGGTCACCTGGTCCGTGTACAGCGGCAGATCGCTCTGGGCGATACTGGTGTTCGGATTCTGCATTCCGTTCTTCGTGTGGAATTGCCTGATGGGCTTCGTCATCTATGTCCAGCACACGAACCCGCGGGTGGCTTGGTACGATCGGCGCGACGAATGGAGCGCGAACGCCGGCTACGCGACCACCACGGTGCACGTGAAACTCGTGCGCCCGCTCGATGGCCTGATCCACTACATCCTCGAGCACGGCGCCCATCACGTGAACATGGGCATTCCTCTCTATCGCCTCAAGGAAGCCCAGGCCCGCTTGAGCGCCACCTTGGACGAGCGGCTGAAATCGGAAGTGTTCACCTGGCGCTATTACTGGAACACCGTTCGGCGCTGCAAGCTGTACGATTTCGCGCAGCACGTGTGGATGGATTTCGACGGACGCGTCACCTCGGCGCCCGTCGTTTCCCGCTAGCGCTAAGGCTTCTTCAGTGCCGAGGCGTGATGCCGGAGGTGATCCGCCATGAAGCTCTGCATGAAGTAATAGCCATGGTCGTACCCGTCGTGCATCCGCAGGTCGAGCTTCTGACCTGACTTGGCCGCGGCGGCGGCAAACTTCTCCGGCAGCAATTGATCGGCCAGGAACTGATCCGCCTTGCCCTGATCGACGAGAATGAGCCCTGGGAAGGGCTTGCGGGCCACGAGCTCAGTGGCGTCGTACTCGCGCCATGCATTTTGATCGGGTCCGAGGTAGTTTCCGAATCCTTTCTTGCCCCAGGGACACTGTGTCGGCGCCGCGATGGGCGCGAAGGCGGACACGGATTTGTATCGGTCCGGGTTTCTGAGCGCACAGACGAGGGCGCCGTGCCCGCCCATGGAATGGCCGAAAATGCCCGACGCGGCGGCGTCCGCGGGTAGATTCGCCGCCACCACCTCGGGCAGCTCCCGGGTCACGTAGCTGTACATCCGGTAGTTGGTCGACCACGGAGCCTGGGTGGCATCCACGTAGAACCCCGCGCCCTGCCCGAAATCCCAGCTGTCCGCATCACCGGGGATCCGTGGCTCGCGCGGACTGGTGTCCGGCGCGACCAGCATGATTCCGAGCTCTGCCGCCGCCTGCTGCGCATGGGCCTTGATCGGAAAGGTCTCCTCGGTGCAGGTCAGCCCGGACAGATAATAGAGCACCGGAAGCTTCGCGGACTTCGCCTGGCCCGACTTGACGCCGGGCGGCAGATAAACCGAAAACTTCATGGTTCCGCGCGTCTCGCGTGAAGCATGCTTGTAGAATCGCTGCGTACCGCCAAAGCATCCGTGTTCCGACACCAATTGAATTTCGCTCATGAGTGCACCTTGTGTCCGCGGTCGCGATATTCTGCCGTAAGCCCCCAACCTAAAACATCCCCAGCATGAATATAGAACTCACTCCCAACGAAGCGCGCGTCATCGGTTGCCTGATCGAGAAGGAAATCACCACCCCCGATCAATACCCCTTGTCCCTCAACGCCCTGGCCAACGCGTGCAATCAAAAGACCAATCGCGAGCCGGTGCTCGAGCTTTCCGAATCGACCGTTCAGCAGACGCTGGACGCGCTCATGAAGAAATATCTGGTGAGCGACAAATCGGCCGGCTACGGCGGCCGTGTGACGAAATACCGGCACCGCTTCTGCAATACCGAATTTGGACCCCTCAAGTTCTCCGCGCAGGAGCTGGGCACGCTTTGCGTGATGCTGCTGCGCGGACCGCAGACGCCGGGCGAGCTGCGCACGCGCACCAACCGGCTGTGCGAATTTCCCGACGCCGAGGCGGTCGAGTCCACATTGAAAGGGCTGATGACGCGTGAGGACGGGCCGTTCGTCGCCCGCCTGCCGCGTGCGCCGGGCGCGCGCGAATCGCGCTACACGCATCTGTTCTTCGGCGCCGTGGAGTCCGCTCCCGATCCGGGTGAAGCCCCGTCGGCGCACCCGGCCGAATCTCCGGGCACGGCATCATTGGCTCACCGCGTTGCGCAACTCGAAGCCGCGGTGGCGGAGCTTCGCCAGGAGATCGAGGCGCTCAAAGCGGCCCGCTGATCGCCGGCGACCGGCGCAGTGCCGGCGGACGGACGGCCCCTAGTGCTGCGGCAGCGAAGCCGCCTGCTTGGCGATGCCATCACGCTCGGAGAGCCACTTTCCGAACGCGGCGATGTCGGCCGGACGCATGCCTTTGGCATCGCTCTGGTGCTCGCTGAGCCACTTCTGCATGGCGGCCATCAGCTGGGCGGCCAAGGCGGGATCGTGATTATACAGATCCATGTAGGGCGCCTTGACATCGTCGATTCGATCGACGGCGAGATACGCCTCCGCGCGATGCTCGATCGCATCCATCAGATCCGGCTTCAGGGCGAGCGCGTGATTGTAGTCGTCGATTGACTCTTGATACGCTTCGAGGCGCAAATGCACGTAGCCAACATTGTTCCACGCCTCGACCATGTCGCCTTTGTTGCTCAATGCCTCCGTGAACTCATCCAGGGCGCGGCTGTAGGCGTCGCCCACCTTTTCCCTTTCTTTGGCCTTCTTGTCGGGATTGCTCGCGGCGGCCGCGGCGGCCTCGTATTGCGTGGCCTTGTTCAAATACTTCATGGCCTCCTTGTAGGCCTTGCGCGCAGCGGCATCCGGCTTTTCGGTGGTCGTCGGGGGAGTCGTGTCATCGGGCGGGCCGCCGACGGTTGGGCGCCCTCCGCCGCCCGGCATTCCACCCGGCATCCCACCGCCCGGGTACCCGCCGGGACCCCCCTGCATCTGCGCAAAGGCTGCGTTCGCGAACAGCCAGACCGTGGCGAGCGCCAATCCATTCAACAGAATTCGAGGCATTCTGCCCTCCCGGCCACGCAGCCTTGGTTCGTGCAATACTCGATACATGATGCGCCATTTTAAATTCTTGGGCGTCTGCGCGCTGGCCTTTCTGGCTCCGCACGCGATGGCGGCGCCCCACCCCACGATGGCCGAGATTCTCGCGGCCTCGACCCAGGCGGATTGGCGACCGGCGGATCCCGAGCATACGCTTTACGTGGACCTGCCCGGCGGGCGGGTGGTCATCGAGCTTGCACCGCGCTTCGCGCCGCTGCACGTCGCGAACATCGGCACTCTCGCCCATTCCCATTACTACGATCATCTGTCGATCGTGCGGGTGCAGGACGACTACGTGGTGCAGTGGGGGGATCCTGAAAATCGACATCCCGTGCCCGAAGGTTTGCGCAAGGTCGCCCCGGAATTCGACACTGCGATGTGGCCGGGCATGCCGTTCACCCGGCTCAAGGACGGGGACGTCTATGCGCCGGAAGTGGGCTTCAGCGATGGATTCCCCGCGGCTCGCGCGCCCAAGCTCGGATTGACCTGGCTCGCGCATTGCTATGGCATGGTCGGCGTGGCCCGGGATCTGGATGTGGAAAGCGGCAGCGGCGCGGAACTGTACGTCGTCATCGGTCACGCGCCGCGCCACCTCGATCGCAACGTCGCGCTGGTCGGCCGGGTGCTGCAGGGCATGGAGCTGTTGTCGGCTCTTCCCCGCGGCGGCGCCGAGATGGGCTTCTACAACAAGTCTGAAAAGCCGGTTCCCATTCAGGCGGTACGTCTGGCGACCGATGTTCCGCCCGCCGAGCGGCTCGCTCTCGAAGTGATGCGCACTGACACGCCGGCATTCGCGGCGCTGATCGAAGCGCGCCGCAATCGTCCCGAGGAGTTCTTCAAGGTGCCGGCCGGGCACATCGACCTTTGCAATGTCCCGATTCCGGTGCGCCTGCGTCCCGCATCGCGCTGAGGAGACGCACGGGGTTCGCACAGCAAAACGCCCCGGCCACCTTTCGGCGGTCGGGGCGCAGCTACGATGATCTTACTTGGAGGTCGACGGAGCAGCGGCCGCCTTCTTGCTCTTCTTGCTGCTGTGCTTCTTGGCAGGCTTGGAAGGAGTCGAAGAGGTCGTGCCCGCGGCAGGCGCATCGGCGGCCATGGATACAGCGGACTTCGGCATGTCGGCAGCCATCGCCGCGGCGGCAATACCGACGGACAGTAACGCAGAGGCAATCAACTTAATCATGGAATCTCCAGCAGTGGTGTTGTCGAGCGAATCGAAGAATACGCCGGATCTCGAGCTTTGATTCGAGATGAAGATCATTTCATCGTGGATTTCAGCGGCGGAGACGGTCGCTGATGGGTCGAGACGTGCCAGTAGAGGTATCCGGCGATCAATATGTTGGCGACCAGCACGAGAACGGCGCCGATCGAAGGCTGGTGGACCAGTTCCCAGATCTCCAGGGGGATCAGCGAGGCCGTTATGATGGTCGTGAGCCATTCGGCCCAGCGGCGCTGCATCCAAAGGCCGATTCCCTCCACGGCGAACACCGCGGCATAGGTCAAGGTCACGAAGCGCAACGCATGCACGCGGGATTCGGACAGTCCGCTGAACCAGGAGAGCGCGCGGGTCACGAGATCGTGTTCCAGACCTTGCGGGCGGTTGGCCGCCCAGGACAGCAGCTTCGCCAAAAAGGTCGAATCGTGAAGGCGGATCTCGCCCCAGGCCGCGAGCAACAGAATGACGACCTTCAGCAGCTTGTAGAGTGCGATGGTACGTAGCATTCCAAAGCGCGGCACGGGCGCCGGATCTTCCGCGGGGATCATGGTGCCCTAAGCCTGACCCGCGGGGGGTTGGAATTCCAGGGTCGCATCGAGCAGCGCCGGGATGTCGAAAACAGCACGCTCATTGTCCATTACCAGAGGCGCGATTCCGGCGGCGGCCACCAAAGCGGCGGGAACCTGGATGCGGTCCCGTTCCCGCGCCACGGTCCAGGTGTCCAAGCGCTTGTCCTGGAAGGCTAAATTGAGCGCTCCCCAGCGTAGGAGCGCCGCGCGAGCGAGCGGGGTATCGCCCCCCCACTGGCGCTGTGCCAGGGTCATCGCCGATCCGGCTGCGATCTCGCCGTGCGGCAGCGTCATGAGATCCTGGATGTATCGCACCATTTCGTCCGGTGGCACATGGAGGTTCAGATAGGACGACGCCGCATCGCTCATGGCAGTCTCATCTTACGTCGGATTCTCGAGGCTGAACATGGCGTTCTCGTCATCGTAGGCAAAGGCCTCCCCGTAGCGGGCCCAGCGGATCACCGAGCGCAGGGTCTGTTCCGCGTCCTCCTCGCTCATGAAGTCCTCGAGCTCATCGATGAAGCGGCTCTTGCGCGCCGAATGGCTGGCCCGCTCGTCGAGCACCCGCCGGATATGCGCCGCCAGCGGGACGTAGGCCAGCAAATGGCGCAGGAAAATGCGCTTGCGATCATCGATGGCCGATTGGGCGAACGCCATCCCATCGTCGGTGAGCTTCAGATCTCCGCCTTCGAGTTCGCCGAAGCGCAGCATCTGCAGCGTTTCGGCCACGGGGAACAGTTCGTCGCTCTCCATCTGCAGATCGGAGGCGATTTCGGGCAGATCCGCCTTGCCGTTGAAAGGCGGCGCCGCCACCGCCTCCATCAAGCCCGAGATCAGGTTGGATCCGACGTGCGGCAAAACCGATGCCTATCCCGAGACCCGGAAACCGCTCCTGACGGCCGCCCGGACCCACTCCTTTGGGGCGCGCAGTCATTTCCACGTAGATTCGCTCGACCATCTCGCGGAAGCTCGGGTCGAGCCGGTTGCGGGGCTGCGGCAGCGTCACCTTGATTTCGCTCAAGATCCGGCCGGGATTGCTGCCGAACACCAAGATGCGGTCGCACATCAGGACCGCCTCCTCGATATTGTGGGTCACGAGGATGACGCCCTTGATGGGCATCCGGCCTTCGGCCCAGAGGTCGAGGAAATCGGTGCGCAGCGTCTCCGCCGTCAACACGTCGAGCGCCGAGAACGGCTCGTCCATGAGGAGAATATTCGGATGCACGACCAGCGCGCGCGCAAAACCCACGCGTTGTCGCATGCCGCCCGACAATTCACGCGGATAGGCGGACTCGAAGCCGTCGAGGCCGATGAGATCGATCGCCGCGAGGGAACGCTTGCGAATCTCGGGGCGGGGAAGATTCTGAGCCTCGAGTCCGAGCGCCACGTTCTCGAACACCGTGAGCCAGGGAAACAGCGCGAAGCTCTGGAAAACCATGGCAATCCCGCGCGCCGGCCCGGAAACCGGCTCGCCCAGGTAGCGCACGCTTCCGCCGCTCGGCTCCGCGAGCCCCGCGATCAGCCGCAGCAGCGTCGATTTTCCGGAGCCGGAGCGCCCGAGAAGGCCCACGATCTGCCCTTCCCGAAGCTCCAGGTTCATTCCCTCGAGCACCAGGAGCTCCTCGCCGTCGGGCTTGGGAAACGCCTTGCGCACGTCGATACATGTCAGCAGCGGGGAGGTGTTCATGCTCGCATCCTGTCACGTGAGCCGATACTTGCGCTCGGCGTAGTAATACAAGGGCCTCCAGAAAACCCGGTTGATGACCACCACGAACAGGCTCATCACGCCCACGCCGAGTACGATCTGGTGAAAATTGTGGGCCGCCGCCGCGTCGGCGATATACGAGCCGAGGCCGCGCGCGCGAATCTCCGTATGACCCCAGCTCACCAGTTCGGAGACCTGGGCCGCGTTCCAGGAGCCTCCCGATGCGGTGATGGCGCCGGTGACGTAGAACGGCAGCACCGCGGGGATGGCGACCTTGCGCCACCAGAGCCATCCCTTGACCCCGAAATTGATGGTGGCATGGCGCATCTCGGCCGGGATGCTGCTCGCGCCGGCGATTATGTTGAACAGGATGTACCACTGCGTGCCGAGAATCATGAGCGGGCTCAAGAATACGTCGGGATTCAGCTTCCACACGACGATGCCGTAGACCGCCAGGGGGAACAGCAGATTGGCCGGAAACGCGGCCATGAATTGTGCGATCGGCTGCACGATCTGCGCCGCCCGCGGACGCATGCCGACCCAGATTCCGATGGGCACCCACACCAGGCTCGCCAGCGCGATCAATATGAACACGCGAAGCATGGTGAGGCAGGCCAGGAGGCAGACATGCAGGGCTTCGCTCGGCGAGGTGCCGGCAATGAGGTCGGCCACGATGCGCCACAGGCCGAGCACCACGACCACGACGATCAGCGATACCCACAGAAGATCGAGACTGCGCTTGGGCCGCGAAGGCGCATCGATGAGCGGCGCGTTGGTGCGCTCGAACAGGCGGCTGGTCCAGAGCACCGCGGCGTCGAACGCGAGGGTTGCGGCCGTGACGAAACGGGACCGGCGCAGCATGGTCAAGGCCCAGGAGTCCGGAACGCGCTCGCCCGGTTCCTGCTCCACCCGGAACCGGTCCACCCAGGCGACCAGGGGCCGGAACAGCAGCTGGTCGTACAGCAGGATGACGATCAGCATGGTGAGGATGGCCCAACCGATGGCAGTGAGGTTCTTCTGCTCGATGGCGAGCGCGATGTACGACCCGACACCGGGCAGCGCGACCGACAAATTTCCCACGCTGATCGATTCTGAGGCGACCACGAAGAACCAGCCCCCGGACATGGACAACATCATGTTCCAGACCAGCGCCGGCATTCCGAAGGGCACCTCGAGCTGCCAAAATTTCATCCAGGGCGACAGCTGGAACGACTCGGCGGCCTCGACCAGCTCGGTGGGGATGGTGCGCAGAGACTGGTAGAAGCTGAACGCCATGTTCCAGGCCTGGCTGGTGAAAATGGCGAATATCGCCACGAATTCGGCGCCGAGCACTCTGCCCGGGGCCAGGGAAAGAAAAAACACGCTGGTAATCGAAATGAAACCTAAAATGGGCACTGATTGGAGAATGTCGAGGATCGGGACCAGGAGCCTGCCGGCACGCTCGCTCTTCGCGGCCCAGGTCGCGTACGTGAGCGTGAACACCAGCGAGCAGAACAGCGCCACCAGCATGCGGAACGTGGTGCGCGCCGCATATTCCGGCAGATGCGACGGATTCAAGGAAAGCGGCACTACCTCGATCTGGGTGAGCGGCGCGAACAGACCGCGCGCCGTCTCGCCGAGAAAGGCGATGAGGCCGATGACGACGATGAACGCCAGCACGTCCCAGCGCGACGCGAGGCCGCGCAGAAAGACGTAGGGTTCGAATCGATTCATCGGCGCATTCTCGCAGGACAGACGATCAAGTAGTAGTAGGGACAAGGCGGCACGGGGCCGCTCACCCACATCATTCGAGCAAGAGACATGCAGCAGAGTTTGGCAGGACATTCGCAGGCGCACGCGAGCGCGGAAGGGACCCGATACAAGGTGCTCGGCGCCATCAGTTTCTCGCACTTTCTCAACGACATGATCCAGTCGTTGATCATCGCCATCTATCCCTTGCTGAAAGGCGAGTTCGACCTGAGCTTCGCGCAGATCGGCATGATTTCGCTGACCTATCAAATCTGCGCCTCGGTCCTGCAGCCGCTGGTGGGCACTTACACCGACAGGCACCCGCAGCCGCACTCGCTGTCCGCGGGGATGGGCTTTACGCTCGCGGGTCTCCTCGCCCTGGGCTTTGCGCAGAGCTATGCCGCGATCCTCGTTGCCGCCGCCTTGGTGGGTGCCGGATCGGCCGTTTTTCACCCCGAGTCCTCGCGCATCGCACGCCTCGCGTCGGGCGGCCGCCACGGGCTGGCCCAGTCGATATTTCAGGTCGGGGGCAGCGCAGGCAGTGCCGCGGGCCCCCTGCTCGCGGCGTGGATCATCATTCCTCACGGCCGCTCGAGCGTGTCCTGGTTCGCGCTGGCCGCGATTCTCGCGATCGTGATCCTGTGGAACGTGAGCGGCTGGTACGTCAGGCATCACCTCGCGCGCACCGGGACGGCGGGAGCCCAGACCGCCGTCCCGAGTCCCGTGTCCTCGACCCGTGTCGCCTGGTCGCTTGCCATTCTCGTGGTGTTGGTTTTCTCGAAATATTTCTACCTGGCCGGGATCTCGAGCTTTTACAGCTTTTTCCTGATCGAGAAATTCCACGTCTCCATCCAGGCCGCGCAGGTGTATCTGTTCCTCTTCCTGCTCGCGAGCGCGCTCGGCACCCTCATCGGCGGCCCGCTCGGCGATCGGATCGGACGCAAGCGGGTCATCTGGTTCTCGATCCTCGGGGTGGCCCCCTTCACGCTCGCGCTTCCCCATGTCGGATTGACATCGACTGCGCTGCTGAGTTTGATCATCGGCTTCATCCTGTCCTCCGCCTTCTCCGCGATTCTCGTGTTCGCTCAGGAGCTCATGCCGGGCAAGGTCGGCGCGGTCTCGGGCCTGTTCTTCGGCCTGGCGTTCGGCATGGGCGGCATCGGCGCCGCCGTGCTCGGGGTGCTCGCCGACCGCTACGGCATCGACTTCGTGTATCAGCTGTGCGCATTCCTGCCGCTGCTCGGGATCTGCGCCGCGTTCCTGCCGAACATCGAGCACCGCGTCGTCCGGAGCCGCGTTTGAGCCACGAATTCGTGTCGCTGATCGCGCAATACGGGCTGCTCGTGGTCGCTTTGAACGTATTGGTGGACCAGATCGGTCTGCCCGTTCCGGCCATGCCCACGCTGATCGTCGCGGGGGCGATGGCCGCCGCCGGCCGCCTGTCGATCGGGCCCTTGTTCGCCTGGTCCGTGGTTGCGTGCGTGGTGCCGGATTGCGGCTGGTATCTCATCGGCAAGGCGTATGGGATCCGGGTTCTGAAGACCTTGTGCAGGATTTCCCTCGAGCCGGACTCCTGCGTGAGTCAAACCCAGAGCAGATTCGAGCGCTGGGGCATCAACTCGTTGATGGTGGCCAAGTTCGTCCCCGGCCTCGCCATCATCGCCCCACCGCTCGCCGGTGCCATGCGCGTCGGCTGGCTTCGATTCGTGGCCCTGAGCGCGGTGGGCGCGGCAATCTGGGTGGGCTTCGGGCTCGCGGCGGGCGTCCTGTTCCGCTCGCAAATCGAAGTCCTGCTCACCCGCCTCACCCGCATCGGCAACATTGCGGGCATCGCCCTCGGCGTCGCTCTCGCCGCCTATATCCTCTACAAGTGGTGGGAGCGCCTGCGCTTCTACCGGACGTTGCGGATGGCGCGGATCACGGTGACCGATCTCTATGACCTCATTCAGGCGGGCGCGCAGCCCTCGATCATCGACGTGCGCACTTCCACGGCGCGCGCGCTCGAGCCTCGGTGGATCCCGGGAGCAATACATGTCCCGCTCGAGGCCGTGGGGTTGCATGTGAACCATCTGCCCAAGGACCGGGAAATCGTTCTTTATTGCACCTGCCCGAGCGAAGCCTCCGCGGCGCGGGTCGCGAGGATCCTGATGAAACATGGCTTCAAGCGCGTGCGGCCGCTGTTCGGCGGGCTCGATGCGTGGATCCAGGCGGGCTATGGCGTGGAGACGCAGCCTTGAGCGACCGGCCTTTGCATCGAGTCGTCATCCTCGGCGCGGGCTTCGGCGCTGGGCGAGGCGGGATCAGCCGTTCAGATAGGCCATCATCTGCGGATGGTAGCGGTCGCCCCGGGCGATCCCCCGCGGAGCCACCACCTCGATGCGCTCGATATCCCGCCTGGAGATCTGCACCGCCGTCGAAGCGACGTTTTCCCTGAGCCGGGCAGCACTCGTGGTTCCCGGTATGGGGGCGAAAGTCGCGCCTCGTTCGAGGATCCAGGCGAGCGCGAGTTGCGACGGCGTGCAGCCCTTCTCGCTCGCGATCGAGTGGATCTGTTCGACCACCGCGAGATTCCTGGCGAAATTCTCGCCGCGGAAGCGCGGCGACTCGCGCCGCCAGTCGTCGGGAGCCAGGTCGGAGGGGCTCTTGAAGCGGCCCGCCAGGAATCCGCGGCCGAGAGGGCTGTAGGGCACGAACCCGATGTCGAGCTCGCGCAGGGTCGGAATGATCTCGTCCTCCGGCTCGCGGCTCCACAGCGAATACTCGGTCTGCAGCGCGCTGATGGGATGGATCTTGTGCGCGCGCCGTAGGGTCGCCGGCGCGGCTTCCGACAGGCCCAGGTAGCGCACCTTGCCCCGCTTCACCAGCTCCGCCATGGCGCCTACGGTCTCCTCGATGGGCGTGTTCGGATCGACGCGATGCTGGTAGTAGAGATCGATCACGTCCACCCCGAGCCTCGCGAGCGAGGCGTCGCAGGCCGAACGCACGTACTCGGGGCGCCCGTCGATTCCCCGGACCTGCGATCCGGGCTGGCGCACGATCCCGAACTTGGTCGCGAGCACGACGCCGTCGCGCCGTCCTTTCAGGGCCTTGCCCACCGTGATCTCGTTGGTGTGCGGACCATACGCATCGGAGGTATCGAGAAAATTGACGCCCAGATCGAGCGCAAGATGTATCAGCGATATGGCCTCATCCTCGGTCGCCCCGCTGGTCGAATAGAAATCCGACAACCCCATGCAGCCGAGACCGATCTCGGAGACCTTCAGGCCTTGGCTTCCCAACACGCGTGCTTTCATGACTCTCTCAGGAAAAAGCCTGGATGCCGGTCTGCGCCCTGCCCAGGATGAGCGCGTGGATGTCGTGGGTGCCCTCGTAGGTGTTCACCACCTCGAGATTCACCAGATGGCGAATCACGCCATATTCATCGGAAATGCCGTTGCCGCCGAGCATGTCGCGCGCCGCCCGCGCGACATCGAGCGCCTTGCCGCAGGAGTTGCGCTTCAACATGGAGGTGATCTCCACCGCAGCGGTGCCCTCGTCCTTCATGCGTCCCAGCCGCAGGCACCCCTGCAGTCCCAGCGATATCTCGGTTTGCATGTCGGCGAGCTTCTTTTGGATGAGCTGGTTGGCGGCGAGCGGGCGGCCGAATTGCTTGCGCCCGATCACGTAGTCGCGCGCCGTGTGCCAGCAGCTCTCCGCGGCGCCGAGCGCCCCCCATGCGATGCCGTAGCGCGCGGAATCGAGACAGGTGAACGGCCCCTTCAGACCGCTGACGCCCGGCAGCAGATTCTCCTGCGGGACGAACACCTCATCCATCAGGATCTGCCCCGTGGTGGAGGCACGCAGTCCCACCTTGCCGTGCAGCGCCGGCGCCGACAGGCCTTGGAAGCTCTTCTCCAGGATGAAGCCCCGGATCACTTCATCCTCGGTCTTCGCCCAGACGACGAAAACGTCCGCGAGCGGGCTGTTCGTGATCCAGGTCTTGGCACCCGATAGCCGGAAACCGCCGCTCGCGGCGCGTGCGCGGGTGACCATGCTGCCGGGATCGGATCCATGGTTGGGCTCCGTGAGGCCGAAGCAGCCGATGGAGTCGCCGCGGGCGAGCGCCGGCAGATAGCGGCGCTTCTGATCCTCGCTTCCAAACACGTAGATCGGCAGCATGACCAGCGAGGATTGCACGCTCATCATCGACCGGAAACCGGAGTCGACACGCTCGACTTCCCGGGCGATCAATCCATAGCTCACGTAGTTGAGGCCGCCCCCGCCGAATTCCTCCGGGATGGTCGCGCCCAGGAGCCCGAGGCTTCCCATCTCGCGGAAAATCTCGGGATCGGTCTGCTCATGGCGAAATGCCTCGAGAACCCGCGGCGCCAGCCGGCCCTCGGCATAATCCCGCGCTGCGTCCCTCAGCATCTTCTCGTCGGAGGTAAGCTGCCCGTCGAGCAGCAGCGGATCGTCCCAATGAAAGGTTGCCTTCGCCATTTTCGATCTCTGAAAATCATGCGCCGTTTCGCGAGCGGGCGCATATTGTACTGGAAAATCAGGATTCAATTTTCCCCGGCCTCCAGCACGTGCTCGATGCGTCGATCCGGCACCAGCCACATCACCGCGACCAGCGCGTAGAGGGTCTGCGCGACCGGCGGCGACCGGAACGAGGCCGCGATTCCGAGCGCATAAAGCACCGGCGAGAGCTTGCCTTTCCAATCGCCGCCCACCGCCTGTTTCAGCAGCGAGCCCGGGCCCTGCGCCGCAATGATTGCTTGCTGCAGGATCACATACGCGAGCGCCGCGACCAGCAGCACGGCGCCGTAAGCCGCGCTCGGCAGCATCGCGTGGTAGTTTTCGCCCATCCAGGCGGTCGCGAACGGAAACAGGGACAGCCAGAACAACAGGTGCAGGTTGGCCCACAAGATCCCGCCTGTGACCTGCTTGCTCGCGTGCAGCATGTGGTGGTGGTTGTTCCAGTAGATGCCGACGTAGACAAAGCTGAGCACGTAGCTGAGGAATACCGGCACCACCGGAGCGAGCGCCGCGAGGTTTTCCCCGTGCGGCACCTTGAGCTCGAGCACCATGATGGTGATGATGATGGCGATCACGCCGTCGCTGAATGCTTCGAGTCTCGTCGTATTCATGGCAAACTTGCGCCGACCATGCACAAAGCTTACCTGATCGCCGCCGCACTCGCCCTGGCCTGCGTCCGCCCGAATCCCTGCGTTGCCGACGCAATCGTGCCGCCCCCCGCGGACCTGGCTCTCGCGCGCGACATGCTCAAGGGATTGGTCGAGATCGATACCACGCACGCCCACGGCTCGACCGCCGCGGCGACGGCCATTCAGACCTGGCTCGCGGACGCCGGCTTTTCGGGATCGGACCTCGTGCTCATCGCTCCGGCCGATCGCCCGGCCAAGGCAAGCCTCGTGGTGCGCTACCGGGGGCGCCATCCCAAGCCCGCCGTGCTCTTCATGGGACACCTCGATGTGGTGGATGCCAACCCGGCCGACTGGTCGGTCGATCCATTCAAGCTCACGCAGAAGGACGACTGGTTCTACGGACGCGGCACCATCGACATGAAGGATGGCGATGCGGCGCTCGCCGAATCGCTGATCCGGTTGAAAAGGGAGCATTACGTACCGGAGCACGACCTGATTTTCGCCTTCACGGCGGATGAAGAGGCCGGCGGCGATTCGAACGGACCTGCCTTCCTGCTGAACCAGCATCGGGACCTGATCGATGCCTCGTTGGCCATCAATCTCGATGGCGGCGGCGGCGACCTCAAGCAAGGCAAGCGCGCGTATTTCGAAGTGGGCACCAGCGAGAAAACCTACGTCACCTACACCTTGCAGACGACGAGCCCGGGGGGCCATGGCTCGCTTCCGGGCCCCGACAACGCCATCTACCACCTGGCCCACGGCCTCCTGCGTCTGGAGACCTACCGGTTTCCGGTGATGTTGACGGCCACCACCCGTGCCAGCTTCAAGAGCTTTGCGACGCTCGAGCCCGGTCCCGACAGCGCCGACATGCTCGCGGTATCGCAGGATCCATCGGACCCGGCCGCCGCCGAGCGCCTCAGCCGCAACGTGCGCCAAAACGCACAGCTGCGCACCACCTGCGTGGCCACGCTGATCTCCGGTGGGCACGCCGAGAATGCGCTGCCTCAGCGGGCAAAGGCGACCGTTCAGTGCCGTATGATGCCCGGCGACAACGCCGAGACCGTGAAGCGCCGGCTCATCGACACCCTCCAGGACCCCGGCATCTCCGTGATCATGGACGCGCCGCCCATTGTCAGCCCCGAATCCCCGCCGACGCCCGCCATCATGGACAAGGTCGCCGCGGTCGCCCACTCGATGTGGCCGGGCGTGCCGCTCGTACCCACCATGGCAACGGGATTCTCGGACGACCGTCAGACGCGCAATGCCGGCATTCCGAGCTACGACGTGAGCGGCATTTGGATCGACATCGATGAGAATCGCGCGCACGGCCGCGACGAGCGGGTGGGTGTTCAGGCATTCGACGAAAGCGTCGAGTTCACCTACCGGCTGATCAAGAGGATGGGCCGCAGCCAGTAACGCTGCGTCGTCACTGCGCCTTCCCCCGGATATTATGTCCAGCGCGAGGCGGCGCAGCGCCAGTGGGCCGCGCCGGCGTTTGATCGTCGGCTGCCTCCTACGCGCGCTCGGCCCGCGGTGCGCTACCGCAATGTGTCGAAGTGATTCAAATTATTCGCGCCTGCCACAGCGGACGAATAACAATGACGCAGCAGCCGAAAACGCACGAATACCTGTTCGATCACATTCGCGCGAGCGCGACGCCCGCCAGGCGCAAGATCGAATCCCATGTTGGTGTTCCTCGCACTATGGTTCGGCGGCTTTTTCTGGGGCATCGCCGGGGTCGTGCTGGCAACGCCCGCCTTGGCCACCTTGAAGGTGATTGCCGAGAATTCGGCGCACGGCCGGCAACTGCTGGATTTTTTGAGTCCCCAATCCGACGCCTGCCCGGCGCAAGCCCGCCCGGCACGCGCGCGCGCCCATGGCGCTTCCGACGTAACGCACCGGCAACCTGCGCCGGGTTAGAATATCGGCGTGAAACAGATCAACGAAGCGGCCCGCAACATCGATGTGGTGGCCGAAACCGACGTTTTGGTGGTCGGCAGCGGACCTGCGGGCCTCGCGGCCGCCCTGGCCTCCGCCCGCGCTGGCGCGGCGACCGTGCTGATGGATCGCTACGGCTGCTTCGGCGGCAATATCACGCAAGTGGGGGTCGAAGGTCTCGCCTGGTACCGGCATCCCGAAACCGTGGATAGCGAAGGCATCGGCATCGAGTTCGAGCAGCGGGCCAGGACGATGGGGGCCGCGATGCCCGAGCCTCAATCGACGAGCTATGCGCTCGACGGCGAGATGTTCAAATACGTCGCCAACGTCCTGGTGGAGGAAGCCAAGATCGAGCCCATGCTGCATCGCCTGGTCGTCGCTCCGATCGTTCGGGACGGCGCGATTGTCGGTGTGATCACGGAAAGCAAAGCCGGGCGCGAGGCGATCCTCGCGAAGCGCGTGGTGGATGCGACCGGGGATGCGGATGTGGCGATGCGCGCCGGTGCGCCGACCCACAAGACCCCGCGCGAGCAGATGATGGCGACCTCGGTGATGTTCTCCATGAGCGGCGTCAACAAACAGCGCTTCATCGAACAGGTGAAGGCCGACCCGCAGACCTACAAGGACTGGACCGGCAATGGCGAGTGGGACATCGAGAACGTCCGGGAAAGAGGACGAGCTGTTCTCCCCCTTCATGCGCAAGCCGTTCAAACAGGCGGTGGCCGCCGGCCTCATCCCGGCCAACCTCACCACGATAGCCGGCACCTGGGGCGCGGTGTCCGATCAAGGCGATCTCACCTACCTCAATCTGGTCCATTTGCCGAATTGCGACGGAACCGATCCCAAGGATCTCACGATCGGCGAGATTCAAGGCCGCCACCAGGCCATGATGGCGATCACGGCGCTCAAGGCCTTCATGCCCGGATGCGAGAACGCGAAATTGCGCAATTTCGGCATGACCCTGGGCGTCCGCGACACGCGCAAAATAGACGCCGTGTACAACATGACGGGTGCGGACGTTCGCGAACAAGCCCGCTTCGACGATTCGATCGGCATCTTTCCGGAATTCATCGACGGCTACGGCATTTTGATCCTGCCGACGACCGGCCGATATTTTCACGTGCCCTATCGATCGCTGTTACCCAAGGGGGTGTCCGGACTGCTGGTTGCCGGGCGCTGCATCGGCGGCGACAAGGTATCGCACGCCGCGGTGCGTAACATGATGTGCTGCGCCGTGTCCGGGCAGGGCGCGGGGACCGCGGCGGCGATCTCGCTCCAAACGGGTCAGCCCTTCGATCGTCTGGACGTGGGCCGGGTGCAAGCCGAGCTTCTCCGTCAGGGCGCGAGGATTCGATAGGGGGCTCGATGAGCACCGATACCACCAGCGGTTACCTCAGCGGCTTCGGCAACGAGCATTCGAGCGAGTCGCTTCCGGGCGCGCTGCCGGTGGGCAGGAATTCGCCGCAGCGCTGCCCCTACGGACTTTACGCGGAGCAATTTTCCGGCACCGCCTTTACGGCGCCGCGGGCCGCCAATCGACGCAGCTGGCTCTACCGGATCCGCCCCGCGGTCGCGTGTGGCGCGTTCGCGCCCCTCGAGCGCGATGTATTCGCCGGGCAAGGCGATGCACAGCCGCTTGCGCCCGACCCGCTGCGCTGGGATCCTCTGCCCCTGCCCGTCGATCCGACGGATTTCGTCGAAGGCCTGCTGCCGGTCGCCGGCAACGGCTCGGCGGAGGAGCATTCGGGCTGTGGCATCTACCTCTATGCGGCCAATCGCTCGATGATCGACCGGTTTTTCTACAGCGCGGACGGCGAGCTCTTGATCGTTCCCGAGCAGGGTGCGCTCCACCTCGACACCGAGCTCGGACGCATCGAGCTCGAGCCTCAGGAGATCGCCGTGATTCCGCGAGGCCTGCGCTTTCGCGTCACCACCAGCGCTCACGCTGTCCGCGGCTACGTGTGCGAGAATTTCGGCGCCCCATTCAAGCTTCCCGACCTCGGGCCGATCGGCTCGAATGGGCTCGCCAATCCCAGGGATTTCTTGACGCCGTGCGCGCGCTACGAGGACAACGACGGCCCGCATGAGCTGATCGCCAAATTTCTCGGGCGGATGTGGACGGCGCCCCTGGACCACTCGCCCCTCGACGTGGTCGCCTGGCACGGCAACAACCTGCCGTACAAATACGATCTGCGGCGATTCAACGCCATCGGCTCGATTTCCTACGATCATCCCGACCCGTCCATTTTTCTGGTGCTGCATTCGCCCAGCGACACCGCTGGCACCAGCAACATCGATTTCGTGGTGTTCCCGCCGCGCTGGCTGGTCATGGAGCACACGTTCAGGCCGCCTTGGTTCCACCGCAATGTCGCCAACGAGTACATGGGGCTGATCGCGGGGGTGTACGACGCCAAGGCGAGCGGCTTCGTCCCCGGTGGGGCCTCACTTCACAACTGCATGAGCGGGCACGGGCCCGACGCGGCGACCTTCGATCGCGCCAGCGCGGCGGACACTGCCGTCCCCGTGCACATCAAGGACACGATGGCCTTCATGTTCGAGAGCCGCCGCGTGATCAAACCCACGCGCCATGCGCTCGAGGGGCGGCCGCCCTTGCAGAGGGACTACGCCGGCTGCTGGCGGGACCTGAAGAAGCATTTCGATCCCACCCGCCCCTGAGCGCCGCCCACCCATGCCGCTCGATTCGACCAACGATCCGCAAAAGAAAAGCTGGGTGGGCGCCGCGAACGTCCCGCAGAGCGATTTTCCCATTCAAAATTTGCCGTTCGCCGTATTTCGCCGACGAGGCTCCGATGAGCCGTTCCGCGGCGGTATCGCGATCGGGGATCAGGTGCTGGATCTGCGCCTTCTGAGCGGCGAGGCGGGGGGATGGGACCCCGACGCCCGCGCCGCCGTCCTGAGCGCGGCCGGGCCGGTGCTGAACGGTTTGATGGAGCTCGGTCCCGCCGCCTGGCGCGCGCTTCGCAACGCCGTATTCGACGGCTTGCTGGAGGGATCGGATCGACGGGCGGCCTTTGAACGCTGCCTCGTGCTTGAGTCGCGGGTGGAATACGCGCTCCCCGCGGTCATCGGCGATTTCACCGATTTCTACTCCTCCATCCATCATGCGACCGCCGTGGGCCGCCTGTTCCGGCCCGACAATCCGCTGCTCCCCAACTACAAATGGCTGCCCATCGGCTATCACGGGCGCAGCTCCTCGATCGGCCTGTCCGGGCTGGAGATCCGCCGGCCGTGGGGACAGATCTTGCCGGCCGGTCGCACGGAACCCGAGTTCGCCCCGAGCGCTCGGCTGGACTACGAGCTCGAGCTCGGAGTCTTCATCGGGAACGGCAATCCCCTCGGCACGCCCGTCACCATCGAGGACGCCGAGACTCATGTCTTCGGACTGTGCCTGTTGAACGATTGGTCGGCCCGCGATATCCAGGCCTTCGAATATCAGCCGCTGGGCCCGTTCTTGGCAAAGAATTTCGCGACCACGATCTCGCCCTGGATCGTGACACTGCAGGCGCTCGCCCCGTTTCGCACGCCCCACGCGCGGGGTCCCGATGATCCGGTGTTGCCGTCGTACCTGCGATCATCCGCGATCGACGCGGCCGGCGGAATCGACATCCGCCTCGAAGTCGATCTCGCGACCTCTTCGATGCGCGCAGGCGGCGAACCGCCGCAACGGCTTTGCACCACGAGCTTCCGCCATTCCTACTGGACCGTCGCTCAACTGGTCGCGCACCACACGGTCAATGGATGCAACCTGCGGCCGGGCGATCTGCTCGGCACCGGTACGCAGTCCGGCCCGGCCGAGGGTGAAGCGGGCTCGTTGCTGGAACTGAGCGGCGGCGGTAAGCGCCCGATCGCCGTAGGATCGCGGGAAACCCGCGCATTTCTCCAGGACGGCGACACCGTGACGCTGCGCGGGTGGTGCGAAAAATCCGGCGCGGCACGCGTCGGATTCGGAGCGGCATCCGGTCTGATCCTGCCGCCCCGGCCGAGATGACTTTGCGCACACGCGGATGTCGTGCGGCGGGCGCCCATCGCCGCCAATTTCGGCGCCGTCCGACGCGTCCACCCGGCGTTGTCCTACAGCGTCACCCGCCGGCGCGATGACAGGCTCGCACCCATGCATCTGCTGCTCTCGCTCATCCTGATCTGTTCGTTCTTCATCTTGATCATTGCGGGCTTGATCAGCGTGCTGCGGGACATGCTGCGGCGGGATTGGCCGGCCGCTCCGGCCGCAGCGGCGCTAGATCTCGATCTGCCTGCCGACTTCAATCACCCGGTGCGGCGGGAGATTGAACCGATCCACGATCTTCGCGGAATTGCGATACAGGAAAGCGAATAAGGCAACCCGCCAGGCCGCCATGGAACGGCCGTGCGGCTTGGGGACGACCAGATCCCGGGCGGCCACGAACAACGCTTGATCGAAATCGATGGGCGCTTCCAGGCCCTGGGCATTGTTGAGCGCCGCCCTCAAATCCGGGATCTCGAAGAACCCGAAGCGCGCCGAGATGAGCCAGACGCCTTCCCCGATTTTCTCGACCACGGAGCATTTGGGGCCGACGATCCGGGGGGTGCTCTCGAAGCGGATGCTGAGTGCGATGGTTCTCTTCGGCAGCACGCCGGTGTAATGGGCATGATCGACGATGAGCCGCGACACCCGTTGGTTGCTGCGGGTCAGAAACACCGTGGTTCCCTCGGTGCGCGGTATCTCGTGCGCCGACAACTGGGACAGGAACTGCTGTACGGTCTCCGGTGTTTGCAGCAGCGCCGTGTGGATGGCGTCGAGGCCGGCCCGCCACGTCACCATCACCACGAACAGCACACCGGCAAAAGTCAGCGGCAGCCAGCCGCCGTCGGCGATCTTCAAAAGATTGGCGCAGAAGAAACTCACATCGACCACGCCGAACACCGCTATCACCGGAACCGCGGCGGCGGCCGGCCATTTCCATACGTCGCGCATCGCCTTGTACAGAAGCCCCGTGGTGAGCATCATGGTCGTCGCCACCGCCGTGCCATAGGCGCCCGCCAGCCGATCCGAGCTTCCAAATCCGATGGTGGTGCCGAGCGTCGCCGCCATCAGCAACCAGTTGACGCTCGGCACGTAAATCTGACCATACATCTGATCCGAGGTCTGACGGATGGTGACGCCCGGCAGCCAGCCCAACTGCATCGCCTGGCGCGTCATCGAGAACGATCCGGTGATGATCGCCTGACTCGCGATCACGGTCGCCACCGCCGCGAGCACCACGAGCGGATAGATCGCCCAGGACGGTGCGATCAAAAAGAACGGATTGCCGCTCACGGATCCCTTGTCCATGAGGAATGCGGTCTGCCCCGCGTAGCTCAGCAGCAGCGCGGGCAAGGCGATGGTGTACCAGGACAGGCGGATGGGTCCCCTGCCGAAATGGCCCATATCGGCGTACAAGGCCTCGCCGCCGGTGATGCAGAGGAACACCCCGCCGAGCACCAGCAGACCGTGTCCGCCCGAATGCATCATGAAGCGCACCGCATGGGTCGGATCGAGCGCCGCGAGCACTTCGGGGTGGCGCACGATGGCAGACACGCCGAGCAACGCGATCACCAGGAACCAGAGGAGCATGATGGGACCGAACGCGCGTCCGATCTTCTCGGTGCCGAACCGTTGCGTCGTGAACAGCACGACCAGGACCAGCACCGCCATGGGCATGACGTAGGGCTTGAAAACATCGGTTGCGACGTTGACACCCTCGAGCGCGCTCAGCACCGAGATCGCCGGGGTGATCACCCCGTCGCCGTAGATCAGAGCGGCGCCCAGAAGCCCCATCGCCGTCAGCACCTTGAAGCCCGGATTGAACCCGTTGGCGCCGATCAATGACATCAGCGCGAGAATGCCGCCCTCGCCCCGGTTGTCCGCGCGCATCACGAACAGGCAGTACTTGATCGAGATGGTGATGATCAGGGTCCAGATCACCAGCGACAAAATGCCGAGCGCCTCGCCGTGCGTGAATTTGCCGCCCATGGCCTGCACGATCGTTTGCAGCGTATAGAGCGGGCTCGTGCCCAGATCGCCGAACACGATCCCGAGCGCCGCCAACATGGACCAACGGGCGGGCGAACGGTGCGCGGGGACGGGGCTCGGAATGCGCGCTGGCTCGGTATTCACCCGCTGCACCATACCGGTTGCACCTTGGGTGCTGCAATGCTTTCGATCAATCGCCAAGACGCTTCGAGACGCGCCGACAAGCCTTGGAGCGCCTTTCCTACAGCGCGCTGACCACCCCCGACTCATCCTTCGCCCATGTTGCGGGACTATTTCGCCACACACCGAAAGACGCGATGGGTCGGCTTGGGGTTGGGCGCCCTGGTGCTCTTGATCGTGCTCTTCCTGGCGTTCTTCGACTGGAATTACTTCAAGCCCACGCTCGCGCGGATGATTTCCGAGAAAACCGGCCGCCCGACGACGATTGCAGGCAATCTTGGGGTTCACCTCTGGTCCTGGAACCCGAGCGCCGAGATCGACGGGCTGACGATGAAGAACCCGGCGTGGGCCGAACATGACGTGATGTTCCATGCCGACCGCCTCACCGTCAGCGTGAGCCTCGGCCGCTTGCTTCGGGGTCAGCTGGTGTTGCCTCGGATCGAAGTGATCCGGCCGAGCCTCGATCTCGAGCGCGATCAGCAAGGCCGGGCGAGCTGGGAATTCGGCGATGCCTCCGGCAAGCCAAAGACGAGCGCCAAGCCCGCCAAGATTCCGGCCATCCGCCGGTTGCTGATCGAGGACGGCACCGTGCGCATCATCGATCGAATTCGCAAGCTCTCGCTCGACGGCTCGTTGAACGCCGCGGACGAGGCCGGAAATCAGAGCGCCGGGTTCACGCTGAAATGCAGCGGAACGTTGAATGCCAAGCCGTTTCACGCCCAGATTCACGGCGGCCCGCTCGTCAATCTGGACCCCGATCACCCTTATGATCTCGCAGCCCGCTTGACGGCCTCGGACATCACCGTCGATGCGCATGCATCGTTTCCAAAACCCTTCGACCTGGCGGCTTACCGGGTGAAATTCAGCGTGTCGGGCAGCGACCTTGCCGACATTTACTATTTGACGGGATTGGCGCTGCCGAACACGCCGCCGTACCAGCTGGCCGCCGATGTCAGGCACAGCGGCACCGAGTTTCGGCTGGAAGACTTCAAGGGCCGGCTCGGATCGAGCGATCTCGAGGGCGACATTGCAGGTTCAGACGTTGGGGAAAAGGCCCAAGCTCAGCGCGAATCTTCACTCCGACACCCTCAACATGGACGATTTGGCGCCGACCCTGGGGCATCCGGCGAGCAGCCCGGCGTCCTCCCTGCAGCCGCCCCCGCACCGCTCATCGAAGACCCCCCCGCCCACGCAACCTGCGCCGCCCGCGGATCATTTGTTTCCCGACGCCGACCTGCAGGTCGATCGCGTCCGCGGCATGGATGCCGACGTGACTTATCGTGCCAACTCCGTGGTGGCGCCGAAGCTGCCCATGAAGCAAGTCGACTTCCATTTGCAGCTGCACGACGGAGTGCTGCAGATGAACCCGCTGTCGTTCGTGCTGGACGCGGGGAAATTTGCAGGAAGCGTCAAGATCGATGCGCACCAGAACGTTCCCGAGACCACCATCGACATGGGCCTCCACGATGTGGATCTGGGCCAATTCAAATCCGCCTCGGCCAAGCAGCCGCCGCTCGACGGCTCGCTGGTGGGCCGGCTCCAAGATTCATGGCTTCGGCGCCTCGGTGCATAAATTGGCCTCGAGCGCCGATGGCAGCGTCAGCGTCGCGCTGCCCCAAGGCCAGATGAACAACGCCCTTGCCGAATTGACCGGCATCAACGTCATCAACGGCCTGGGTCTGTTGTTGTCCGACAAGCACAAGGACACCGAGATCCGCTGCGGGGTCGTGGATTTCCAGGCGCAGAACGGCATGCTCGACTCGAAGTCCGTGTTCATCGATACGACCAACGTGCTCATCACCGGACGCGGCGACGTGGACCTCAAGGACGAGAAGCTCGACTTGACGCTCCAGGGTGATCCCAAGAAGATCCGCCTGCTGCGCCTGCGATCCCCCATCACCCTGCATGGGACGCTGTTGCACCCGGTGGTCGGCGTCAAAGCGGATAAGCTCATCGCGCAGGCCGGGATTGCGGTCGCGCTCGGCACTTTGCTGACTCCCGCCGCCGCCGCGCTGGCGCTCATCGATCCGGGCCTCGCCAAGAACAAGGACTGCTCCGCCGTCATGGCGCAGGCGCATGAGGACGCGGCGGGCGGCGACGCGTCTCCGCCCGCCACCGGCGCGGCCGCCCCCTCCACCGGCGACGCCGCGCCACCCACCGGCGCGGCGCCTCCCGCCGGCCGATAAATGCCCGGCAACATCCCCGGCCGCCCCCGCGTTCGCCCGCCCCTGGATTCATCCCGGAAGCGCCTTCGCGCGCCGCCCGAAGGTGGTCAATTTATTAATGAAAATCAATCTATTAGGCACCCGCACGTAGGCGCTGTCCCACCCCTCATCGCGTAGCCCTCCGCTACGCCCGCCCTGCCGCCAGCGAACACAATGGCGCCGCGTCCTCGGGTGTTGCTGTTAAGGAAGGAGAAGGCCATGCGGAGCGTCCACAAAAGTTTATTGCTGAGCTCCATCCCGCTGGTGTTGATGAGCGGGGCGGCGGTCGGTGGACTGAATGGCATCGACGTGACCATCACGAACGATGGCACGGAAGATGTGGTGGTGACGGTGTACGACACGAGCACGCAACCCAACAGCGTGGTGCTCTCGCACGAGCGGATCAACGGGTTCACGCGGATACCGGTCTCCTTGTCCCCCGATGACAGCGGCCGCGGGAACATCGCCTGGACCGCGGTGACGGCCGATGCGAACGGCCGCAAATGCGGCCACGCGAACACTCAGGGATTGACGGATTCCGCCTCGGTCCACGTCCACGCGGACACCGAGTGCACCCCCACCTGAAGCCGGAGGGGGTGTTCCCGGCCCTCGGATCCCCGTAAGATCCGGGGCCACAGCCGTCCGGCTCGCCGGGATCCCCTTTGACCCCAACCCACCTTATCAAGATAAGTCTCGCTGCCGCGGGCCTCCTGCTCGCAGCGAACCCCGTGTTGTTCGGGATACCCGCACACGCCGCCGACCGCGCGCACACGTTGAACATCTACGCCTGGGCGGAGTATTTTCCGCCCGCGCTGCTGGCGAAGTTCGAAGCGCAGTCGGGCATTCACGTGAACTACACAGTGCTCGATTCGCCGGAGACCGCCGAAACGATCTTGTCCGTGGGCAGCTCGAACTACGACCTCGTCACGATGAACGCCGCCCCGGAGCTCGGCCGCGAGATCCCCAAGGGATTCTGGAAGGTGCTGGACGCCTCGCGCATGCCGAATGCGAAGAACGCCGATCCCAAAATCATGCAGCTCTTGAGCCGCGTGGATCCGGGCAATCAGCACGCGGTTCCCTGGATGTGGGGCACGACCGGCATCATGTACAACGTCGACAAGATCAAGGCGATCATGCCCGCGGCGCCGACGGCAAGCCTGGACATGGTGTTCAAGAAAGAGGTCGCCGCGAAATTCGCGACCTGCGGTATCGGGCTGATCGACTCCTGGGGCGACATCATGCCGATGATCGCCCGCTACCTCGGTCAGCCTGCCTTGTCTGTGGATCCCGCCAAGCTGGCCGCCGTTGCGGCCAAGCTCAAGGAGATACGTCCCTACATCCGGCGCGTCTCCACCAGCGGCTACTATCAGCAGCTGGCGGAGGGTGATCTATGCCTGGCCATCGGCTATTCGGGGGACGCGCTGATTGCCCGCCGAATGGTCGGCGAATCGCAGGGGACCATCAAGGTCGATTACTCCTTCGCGCGCGAGATGGTGCCCTTTTACATCGACAGCATGGTGATACCCGCGGATTCCCCCAATCCCAACGGCGCCTCGGCGTTCATCGATTTCGTCATGCGCCCCGAGGTATCGGCCTCCGTCACCCGGTTCATCGGATTCGCCACGGCCAATGCCGCGGCGGTGCCGCTGTTGGAGCCCGCGGTGAGGGACAACACGGTGATCTATCCGCCGAGCGACGTCCGCGATCGGCTCGAGCTCCAAAAAGTCTACTCGCCGGAGGAAGCCCGAGCGTTCAACCGGACGTGGCTGGAGTTCAAGTCCGGGATGTAACCCGCCCCGTCACAGCGACTTCGACACCCCGAAGAACAAGCCGCGCCTCGGGCCGAACTGCGGCGCCCCCACCCCGACGCCCGTGCCGTTGCGGATCTGGTAGACCTTGTCGAACAGATTGATCACATCGAACCTCGTGGTGAGCGTGCCGTTGCCGGGGATGGTGAACACATGCGTGAGGCCGGTGTTGACCTGGGTGTAATAAGGCAGGTGCTCGCCGTTCGGAATGCTGGTGCCGCCGTACGGTGTCGTCTCGCCGGCCGGCAGCGGCAGATCCGCGCGCAACCCCGAGCCGAGCAGAAAATCCGTGCTGAAGCGGGTGTCGCGCCAGAGGTAGGAGACGCCCCCGGACGCCGTGTGCTGCTGCTCGTGATCCAGATGGATGTAGTTGTTCGCGATGTAGTCGAGATCGACCTGCGTGAAATTGAACTGCGCCGATTCGATGTCCTTGCCCTTCGCGCTCTGCACGGCGAGGTTCAAATACGCGTTCAAGGTCTTGGTGGTGTAGTTGAAGGTCAGCTCCGAGCCGTACTGCTTGCCGTACCGATAGTTGAAAGGCGTGAGGATGATGGGGGCGCCGAACTGGCCCTCGTCGATCAGGTTCACCGACTGCTTGTAATAGTTATCGAGGCCGATGGTGAAGTCCGAGGTGATCTTTTGCTGGATGCCGGCGTCGTAGTAATTCGCGCGCTCGGCCTGCGGCGCCGTGGCCTGGGGCGAGAGCGGCGGAGAGGACGTGTTCACGAACAGATTGATGTCCTTGGCGCCCACCAGCTCGAAGGGCGGGGGCGAGAAATAGCGGGAATAGCCGGCGTGCAGCGTCGTATCGGGCAGCACCTCCCAAACCATGTTGAGGCGGGGGCTTACCTGGTGTCCGCCCGTATATGCGGTGAATTTGTCGAACCGCAGGCCGTAATTGACGGTGAAGTTGGATACCACCTTCCACTCGTCCTGCAGATACGCGCTGTACAGCCATTCGGTCTTGGCGCCGTCGTCGATGATGCTCACGGGCGCGTCCTCAGTCTGCACGCCGGCATCGTTGGTCGGCAGTACCTCGGACACCGTATTGCTGATCGAGTGATCCGATTGCAGGAACACGCCGCCGCGTAGCGTATGACTGTCGTCGAGCTCGTACGACGCATCGCTTTGCCCCGCATAGGCCACGTTCTGCTTGAATGCGTTTTGCGCGATGCCCGTGAACAACAGATCGCCCAGCCAGTCGGGCGTGAAGGTCAGGCTCGAATAGCGCGCGATGAAGGAGGTTTGCACGTTCAAGGGCCCCACCGAGTGCTGCCAGCTCAACGCGCCGAACTGCGTCACTTCGCGCTGATTCTCGTCGAGCGCCTGGCTCGGATAGGCGGTGACGCCGTTGACGTTCCAACCGAGCGAGGGCTGCTCGCCGTCCAGATCGGGAATCTGAAACCTGCCCACCGAGCTGCCCAGCATGAGCGACAGGCGGTTGTCGTCGTCGAGGATGTCCTCGAAGTAGCCGAAGCCGTGGTACTGGGTGGTGTGATCGTGGATGGGATTGGAGCTCCCGTCCGGGGACTCGATCCCGAGGTCATTGCGCAGAAAATCGCCGGTTACGAAGTAGCTGAACGATCCGGCGCCTCCGCCATAGGCGAAGCTCGGCTCGATCTCTCCGTGACTTCCTCCGTACAACGAGATCGATCCGCCCGGAGCCTGAAGGCCGCTCTTCGTCGTGATGTCGATGATGCCGGCGGTTCGCAGACCGAACTCGGCGGGCAGCGCCCCGGTCACCAGACTGATCGAGGTGATCAGCCGGGGATCGAGCGACTGGCCGAAGACGCTGATGCCCTCCGGCAGGATGACGCCGTTGATGCGGTACTGGAGGCCGTCGTGCTCACCGCGCACGTGGTATTGGCCGAACGAGTCCTGCGCGACATCCGGCGCCTGCAGCACGACCTGGTTGAGCAGCGTGTTGTCGCCGCCCGGGGTGGCCTCGATCGCCTTGGCATCGAGGGTATAGGTGGAAGCGCCCGTCTGCGTCTGAATGTGCGAGCGCACTTCGTCGAGGTGCTGAGCCGTCACCACGATGGCCGGCATGAGGTCTTGGGTCGTCGCGGGCGTCGCCCCGGGCGCGGTTGCCGGGGTCGCAGCGGCATCGAGCGCCGTGTCGGCGGCATCGGCGAGCGCCGCCGAGGCGAGCACGAGCGCGGCGGCGCCCAGCGACGCGGTCTGCGCAAAGGAAAATCTGAACATTGAAATCACTCCACAAAAGCCAATCGGGCCGAGCCGCGCCGATTGCGCGGGCGGCTCAGAACGTCGTCAACGATCAGCTTAGGGAGGGGGGACCGCGGCTCCGGGGTGTGGGGACGGCCGCGTCGACAGCCTGGAAGAGAGGCTCGTCCACGCGAACGATCCCGGCGCGGCGCGCCGAGGGAATCTGAAAGGAGTGGCTGAATGCCGCGGTCGCAGCCTGCGCGAACAGCGGACACAGCGCGCAATTGCTGTCGGTGGGGTCGCTCGCGCTGGCTTGCAGATCGATGCCTTGAGCACCCGCCAGATGGCTTAGCTCGTGCACCACCGCGCCCTGCTGTCCGGCAATCAACAGCGCGACCAGGGCGAGTGCCCGGTAAACGTGTTTTAGAGGTGAGGATGCCCAGACGGCAAATCGCATGTGTGCAAGCTACCAGAACGACGGGCGGTTTTCATCCGACTTGACCCCGGGACGAGATGCCGAAGCGGGACCAGTTATGCAATCATGCCCCCCGTGTCGGTCATTGTCCGACGAGGGAGCCCAAGATGAAGCTCAAAACCCGGGTCGAAGGCGGCGGCACGCCGCGGCTTGAACGCTGGGGGGTCGACAGTGAATACGGCCGGTTACGCGAAGTGCTGGTCGGTCCCATCGACCATTTCGCGTGGCGCGGCGGCAATTCGGTGGCGCAGCGCTCCGAGCGGGTCGGCCTCAAATTCGATTTCGAGATCGCGCGGCAGCAATACGCGGAAATGCTCGATGTCTACCGCCAGGCCGGGGTGAACGTCCACATCCTGCCGCCGGATCCTCACCTTCCCTATCAAATCTTCGCCCGCGACTCGAGCGCCATGACGCCCTGGGGCGCGGTGATCCTTCAGGCGCAGAAACCCTATCGGCGCGGGGAGTACGCCGCCTGCATCCAGTTCTATCTGGACGCGGGCATCCCGATCTACGACCTGATCACCGCCGGCAACGTGGAGGGCGGCGATCTCATGGTACTGAAGCCCGGTGTCGCGATCTGCGGATTTTCCGGCGAGCGGTCGATCGAACCGGCCGTCAAGCAGCTGCAAGGCTGGTTCGCGGCGGAGGGCTGGGAGATGCGCACCTACGAGTTCGATTCGCACTTCCTGCATCTCGACGTTCAGATCGGAATGATCGCCGAGGGGTTGGCCGTGGTCTGCGTCGAGGCGGTCGAGCCGGAGCTCGTCGATTGGCTGCGATCGCAGCACATCCGCGCCATACCGATCCCCTACGGCGATGCCATGCAACTCGGCAGCAACGTGGTCGCGCTGGGCGACGAGCGCGTGTTGGTGCCGGCCTCCAGCAAGAACCTCATCGCGGCTTGCCGCGCCGAGGGGCTCACCGTCTACGACCCCGACGTCTCGATGATCGGCAATGGCGGGGGTGCGGTGCACTGCATGTGCCAGGCATTGAGGCGCGACCGTGTCGCGTCCCGATGATCCTCACCGCCGGCGCTTCATGCTCGGTGCGGCGGCCGGCGCGGCGGCGGCGCTGCCCGCTTTGCGCGGCTTGACCTTGGCTGCCGAGGACGAGCCCCGCAGCCATCTCGCCGAGCTCACCGCGGTCGAGGCGGTGGCGCGGATGTCGCGGGGCGAGCTCTCCTGCGAGCGCTACGCCGCCGCCCTTCTCGAACGCTGCCGGGTCGCGCATGCGCTCAACGCGTTCATCACGCTGGAGCCGGATCGTGTGATCGAGAGCGCCCGCCAGCGCGACCTCGAACGCAAGTCGGGCCAGGCGCCCGGGCCGCTGTTCGGCCTGCCCATCCCGGTGAAGGACAGCGTCAACACCCGCGACTATCCCACCACCGGCGGCACGCCCGCCCTCAGGAGCTTCCGGCCGAAGGAGGATGCGCCGCTGGTGGCCTCGCTCCGCGCGGCCGGCGCCATCGTGCTCGGCAAGACCAATCTGCACGAGCTGTCCTATGGCTGGACCAGCAATAACCTGGCATTCGGCGCGGTCCACAACCCGTACGATCCGTCACGCATTCCCGGCGGCTCGAGCGGCGGCACCGCCGCGGCGATCGCCGCCCGGCTCGCCCCGCTGGGCATTGCCGAAGATACCGAGGGCTCGATTCGAGTGCCCGCGGCGTTTTGCGGCATCGTGGGTTTCAGGCCGACCACCGGCCGTTATTCCACGCGGGCCTGCGTGCCCATCTCGAGCCTGTTCGACCAGGCGGGTCCGCATGCGCGAAACATGGCGGATATCCGGCTGTTCGACTCCGTGCTCGTTCCGGACGCCCGCCCCTTCGAAGCCAGGCCGCTTCGCGGCGTGCGTCTTGGAATCGTGCGCGATTATTGGTACGCGGGGCTCGATCCCGAGGTCGAACGGATCACCGATGCCGCCCTCGCGCGTCTCGAGAACGCGGGCGTGGTGCTGGTCGAGACGCCGCTCCCCGGCATCGAGCACCTGGTCGACTTGACGACGGACCAGGTCCAGAACCATGACGTGCGCCTCGCGCTCGCGCGCTACCTCGAGGAGTATGGGGCAGGCGTGACGCTCGATGAGCTCATCGCGCAGGCGAGCCCCGATATCCGCGCCGCTTTCAAGAGCGATGTGATGCCCGGCGGCCCGAATTTCGTCTCCGAGCCCGTGTACACGGCGGCTCGCGACCGCTACCTGCCGCAGTTGCGGCAGCTCTATCGCACCTACTTCGAGAAAACCGGCGTCGCCGCGCTCGTGTTTCCCGCCACCCGCGTCGCGGCGCCGCGCATCGGCGAGGAGACCACGCTCGATATCCGGGGTCAGCCCGTGCCGTTCGAACAGGCCGTCGCGCGCAACATCGCGCCCGGCAGCACGGCGGGAATCCCGGGCCTGGTCCTTCCGGCCGGACTCACCGCGGCCGGCTTGCCGGTGGCGCTCGAATTCGACGGACCCGGGCACGGCGACCGCGCGTTGATCGAGCTCGGTGCGTCGCTCGAGAAAGCCCTGGGGGCCATTCCGCCGCCTCGTTCGGGAGAGGCCGTCTGAAGGCATTGCTGCGGGCATCGGCTTGCTCGATGGCGGCCGCCACATTGCTTGTGTCCGCGGCCCGCGGCGCTGCAGCGCCGGCCGTCGAATCGGCCGGCGGAATGGTGGTTTCCGCGCAGCATCTTGCGTCCGACGCAGGGGCCGCGGTGTTGCGTGCGGGAGGGAATGCGATCGACGCGGCCGTCGCGGTCGGATATGCGCTCGCGGTCACTCACCCTTGCTGCGGGAATCTCGGCGGCGGCGGATTCATGCTGATCCATCTCGCCGATGGCCGGGACACCTTCCTCAATTTCCGCGAGAAGGCGCCGCTCGCCGCGACCGCGAACATGTACCTCGACTCCCACGGCGAGCCCATTGCGGCACGCAGCATCGATGGCTACCTCGCGGTCGGGGTGCCGGGGACCGTCATGGGGCTCGAGACCGCACGGGAGAGGTACGGCACGTTGCCGCGAGCGACGCTGCTCGCGCCGGCCATCGCCCTGGCCCGGGACGGATTCATTCTGACCCGCGGCGACACCGACGTGCTCGACGGTGCAACGCGCGAATTTCGCGCGCAACCGAATGTCGCGGCGGTGTTCTTGAACCACGGTGCGCCGTTCAGGCCCGGCGAGCGGCTGGTGCAGACTGAGCTGGCATCGACGCTTCACGACATCAGCGCGGGCGGCGTCGATGCGTTCTATCGCGGCCCCATCGCCGCGTCGGTCGCGGCGGCGAGCCGCGCGAATGGCGGGCTGCTGACGCCCGGCGATTTCGCGGCGTATACGGTCACGGAGTCGCCGCCGATCCGGTGCTCCTATCGGGGCTATAGCGTTTCATCGGCGCCCCCGCCGAGCTCGGGCGGCGTCACCCTCTGCGAGATGCTGCAGATCCTGCAGGGCTATCCGCTGAACGAGCTGGGCTTTCACTCGAGCCGCTCCGTGCATTACCTCACGGAGGCCATGCGCCATGCCTATCACGACCGGAACCTTTACTTGGGCGACCCGGCCTTCATCGACAATCCCGTCGCACGATTGATTTCGCCGGACTATGCCGCCGCGATCCGCGCCCGCATCGCGCCGGATCGCGCAACCCCGTCCGCCTCGCTCGGCACGGCGGCGGCGGCGCCCGAGAAGGCCACCACCACTCACTATTCGGTGGTGGATTCCGCGGGCAACACCGTGGCGGTGACATTCACGATCAACGACGACTTCGGCGCGAAGGTGATCGCGGGCGATACGGGCTTTTTCCTCAATGACGAAATGGATGATTTCACCGTGAAGCCCGGAAGCGCGAACATGTTCGGCCTCGTTCAAGGCAGCGCCAACGCGATCGCCCCGGGCAAGCGGCCCTTGAGCTCGATGACGCCCACCATCGTGATGAAGGATGGCAGGCCCGTCTTGGTGCTGGGCACGCCCGGCGGATCGCGCATCATCAGCACCGTGCTGGAGGTCATCGTGAACGTCATCGATCACGGCATGCCACTCGAGGAGGCGGTGGATGCGCCGCGCATCCACCATCAATGGCTGCCCGATACGCTCGCCGCAGAGCCCTTTGCGCTGTCCGCGGTCACGAAGGCGGCCTTGCGGCACATGGGTTACCGGATCGTCCCCCTGCCGCCGTGGGGAACCGGCAATGCGGTGGAGGCGATTGGCATCGCCCCGGCCGGGCAGGCGCAGGCCAAAGCGCTGGGATTTCCGCGTCCGGGAATGCTGTACGGCGCCGCCGATTCGCGCGCGCCTGCGGGATCGGCGGTCGGGGTGGATGACAACCAGGAGGTACGATGATGAACGCAGCAAGGTGCGCCGCCGCGATGGCGGTATGGGCGCTCGCAACGCCGACCGCATTTGCCGTCGACAATATCTGGAACGGTGCTTACGCGGGATTCAGCGCGGGTGAGGCGTCGAGCCACGCGTGCAGCACCTGGACGGCCAACGGCTCGTCGGCGGAATCGGCGACGCTCGCAGGGCTTTATCAATCCGACTGCAGCAGCCATGGCGCCTTTCTCGGCGGCGGCCAGATCGGCGACAATTTCCAGAGCGATCGGCTCAGCTGGGGCGTCGAGGCCGCCGGAGATTTCTGGTCGGGCAGCAGCTCGAAGCAATCGAAGTCCGTGCCCGGCCCGACAGCGGTCGGCGGGCCACCCGCGGGGACCTATTTCCCCGCGGGAACCTATACTTTCGCGGGAAAGCGCAACCCGGATTTTCTCGGACTTTTTACCGCCCGCATCGGTTACGCGGGAAATCAGTGGCTTCCCTATGTGAAGGGCGGAGGGCTGCTGGCCGGTGGATCCCATGACGACACGGTAAGCTTCGTGCCCGAAGGGGCAACCAAAGCCACCGCGTCCTTCAACGGCGGCAAGAGCTTCGCCTCGATCGGCTGGGTCGCGGGCGGCGGCGTCGAAATCGGCCTGCATGGATCTTGGTCGATTGCCGCCGAGTACCTCCACGCGAGCCTCGGCAAGGGATCCTCGTCCACGGCCGGTTGCGCAGGCACCGCGGTCAATTGCGCGCCTTTCGCCAATGTCTCGCTGCAAAACGGCCATAACGGCTTCGAGGCGGATCTGATCCGCGTGAACATCAATTATTGGTTCGATTACTGGTAGGCCGCACGCGGCCCACGGCGCCCGGACCGTTGGGCGTCCTCCGGCACCGTATAATGCGCTCCAGAACTCATCCCTGCTGAAACCCAAGGCGGCTCTCATGATCAAGGTCAGCGTCCTGTATCCTAACAAGCCCGGTTCGCACTTCGACATGGCCTACTACACGACCCAGCACATACCGCTGGCGATGAAGCTGCTCGCCCATGGGCTGCACAAGACCGAGGTGGATGCGGGTATTCAAGGCACCGCGCCAGGACAGCCGCCCTCCTTTTTCGGCGGATGCCAGTTCTACTTCGATTCGATCGAGGCATTCCTCAAGGTCTGGGGGCCCGCGGCGGGGGAATTGACGGCGGACATTCCCCGCTACACCGACGTGCAACCCATCATCCAGTTCAACGAAGTCAAGTTGTCCCTCTAAGAGTGTCCTTCCACCAGGTCTTTCCGACGCTCGTCTACACGGCTGCGCTGCAACGACGCGGCGCGCCGGAATTGAACCGGGCGCTGCTGCACGAATGCGAGCAGCTGCGCCTCGACGATCCCGCCGGGCGCCGCTGGTCGGCCGAGAACTATCCGGGCGGCTACACCTCCTATGCCTCGGCTCATCGCCTGCAGGGCGTCTCCCCGACCTTCCGGATGCTGGAACGCAAGCTCGATCGGCACGTGCGGGCCTTTGCGCAGGCCGTGGACTGGGATTTGGACGGCCGCAGCTTGTCGATGACGGATTGCTGGGTGAACATCATGCCTCGGGGCACCGTGCACGTGCTGCATCTGCACCCCTTGTCGACACTGAGCGGGACCTACTATGTGCACGTGCCTCCCGGATCTCCCGGGCTCAAATTCGAGGACCCACGGCTCGATCGCTTCATGGCCGCGCCCCCGCGCAAGGCGGACGCGCGGGCCTCGAACCGTACCTGGATGACCGTGCCGGCCGAGGCCGGCAAACTGGTTTTGTTCGAAAGCTGGCTGAGGCACGAAGTGGCGCCGAATCCCAAGCGCGCGGAGCGCGTGAGCATCAGCTTCAACTACAATTGGTTCTAGCCGCGGCTCCCGCGGCCTCTGGATTAAAACCTATGTCTACGATCACTTCCGACGCCACCATGGCCGTGTTCCTCGATTTGGAGAACATCGCGCTCGGCGCACGCGATGCCAAATACCCGAGCTTCGACATCAACAAGGTGCTCGAGCGATTGCTGCTCAAGGGCCACATCGTCGTCAAGAAGGCCTACTGCGATTTCGATCGCTACAAGGACTTCAAGCGCGGCCTGCACGAGGCGGCATTCGAGCTCATCGAGATTCCGCACGTGCGCCAATCCGGCAAGAACTCGGCCGACATCAGGATGGTCGTGGACGCTCTGGACCTTTGCTACACCAAAGGGCACGTCGATACCTTCGTCATCCTGAGCGGCGACTCGGATTTCTCGCCGCTGGTGAGCAAGCTGCGGGAAAACGCCAAGACGGTGATCGGCGTGGGCGTCAAGAATTCGACCTCCGACCTCTTCCTCAACAATTGCGACGAATTCATTTACTACGATGACCTCGTGCGCAAGGAGCGCACCAAGCGCCGGCGTACGGGAGGCGGCAATGCGGGGTCCCGGGCCGCCGCCGCTCCGGCCGTAGGCGCGCCCGCCGGCAGCGCCCCCACCGGCAGCGCCCCCACCGGCAACGCTCCGACCGGCAACGCTCCCACCGGCAACGCTCCCGCCGGCAATGCTCCGGCCGACAGCGCTCAGGCCGACAGCACGGGGCCGTCGGACAACAAGGCCCCCGACCCCGCGGATGCGCTGGATCTGGTGCTCGAGACGCTCGACGCGGTCACCGAGGAACGCGGCGAAAACGAGCAGATCTGGGGCTCGATGATCAAACAGGCCATCAAACGCCGGCATCCCGGGTTCAACGAGCGTTTCTACGGTTTCCGCTCGTTCAACGATCTGCTCGCGGATGCGGAGAAACGCGGGCTCCTGACGCTCCGGGCTGACGAGAAATCCGGCGGCTACACGGTCCGATTGACCGAGAAGGGCGCGCCCCCCAAGCCCTGACGCGCACTTGAACTGCACCCGGGAGCCCTCATTTCCTATCGAAATGAGCTATCTGGACCGGGTTGTACTTCTATGATGCGTCGAAAATCCTGGATGTGGGCGGAGGCCTGCGCGCGCCTCGACGAAGCCGAGCGCCGGCATCGTCATTTTTATGAGCTTCTGGCCGGACCTTCAAGCCCCGTTTGGGAGCCGCCGGCGAACATCGTGGCTCAGGGCCGCGAGATCGAGGTGACCTTGGCGCTGCCGGGAGCGCGCGCCGAAGACGTGGTCGCGAAGATCACTCCCTCGGGTTTATTGATCGAGACCAACGTCGCGCCGCCGCAATTTCGGTCCGGAGGCGAAGTCATTCGCATGGAGATCCCCTACGGCCGGATGCGGCGGCGCATCGATTTGCCGGCGGGCAGCTATGCGCTGCTCGAGCTGCGCTTGGAGCGCGGTTATCTCCACCTGCGGCTGACGGGGTCCCCACTATGAGTAACGAGAGTCCTTTGCCAAACACCGTGATACCGGAAGACGTGTTGATCATTCTGCCCGTGCGCGACACCGTGCTGTTCCCGGGCGTCGTGCTCCCGATTGCCTTGACCGGCAAGCGCGCGCTGGCCGCGGCGCAAGAAGCCGTGCGCACCCAGCGGCGGGTCGGGCTCGTGCTGCAATCCGAAGCGGGCGATGAGCCGGCGCCGGATCAGCTGCATCGGGTCGGCACCGTCGCCTCGATCGTGCGATTCGTGACCGCGGCGGACGGCACCCACCATCTCATCGCTCAGGGCGAGCAGCGCTTCACCGTGCTCGATTACGTGAGCCTCGAACCGTTCCTGGTCGCCCGCATCGAGCCGCACCGGGAACCGGCGGTCCACGACCGCGAGGTCGAAGCGCGCGGGTTGACCTTGCGCGAGCGGGCGATCGAAGCCTCGCAACTCCTGCCGCAGGCGCCCGGCGAGCTCGTCAACGCGATTCGCGCCATCGAATCGGTGCCGACGCTTGCCGACATCGTGACCAGCTTCATGGACTTGAAGTCCACCGAGAAGCAGGAAATTCTCGCCACGTTCGACCTCAAGGCGCGCCTCGACCGCGTGCTCGGCCTCCTCAACCGCCGGATCGAGGTGCTGAAGGTCTCGCGACAAATCGACGAACGCACGCGCGAAGCCTTCGACGACCGTCAGAAGGAGGCCGTGCTGCGCGAGCGGCTGCACCAGATCCAGAAGGAGCTCGGCGAGGGCGGCCGCAACGGAGCGGAGGCCGAGGATCTGAAGAAGGCGATCGCCGATGCGAAGATGCCGCCCGAAGCGGAGGAGCAGGCGCTGCGCGAGCTTGCGCGGCTCGAGCGCATGCCCGAGGCTGCGGCGGAATATTCCATGACGCGCAATTATCTCGACTGGCTGATCGCCATGCCGTGGTCGAAGATCGATCCGGAGCAGCTCGATATCGAGCGGGCGCGGACGATCCTCGACGAGGATCATTACGGCCTGGAGAAGGTCAAGCGCCGCATTCTCGAGTTTCTCGCGGTGCGCAAGCTCAATCCGGAAGGCCGCAGTCCCATCCTGTGTTTCGTGGGGCCGCCGGGCGTGGGCAAGACCTCCCTGGGGCAGAGCATCGCCAAGGCGCTCGGGCTTCAGTTCCGCCGCGTGAGCTTGGGCGGAGTCCACGATGAGGCGGAGATCCGCGGGCACCGGCGCACCTACATCGGCTCGCTGCCGGGCAACATCGCGCAGGCGGTGCGCAAGGCGGGGCGGCGCAATCCCGTGCTGATGCTGGACGAAGTGGACAAGCTCTCGGCGAGCTATCAGGGCGATCCGTTCTCGGCGTTGCTCGAAGTGCTCGATCCGGAACAGAACAACACGTTTCGCGACAACTATCTGGCGGTGCCGTTCGACCTCTCGAAGGTTTTGTTCATCGGCACGGCCAATGTGCTCGACTCCATACCGGCGCCGCTCCGCGATCGCATGGAGGTCATCGAGCTCGCGGGTTACACGGAGGAGGAGAAGCTGCAGATCGCGAGGCGCTACCTGCTCGCGCGCCAGCTGACCGCCAACGGTTTGACCGCGGAGCAGATCAAGATTTCCGACGAGGCATTGCGCAAGCTGATCGGCGATTACACGCGCGAGGCCGGAGTCCGGAATCTGGAACGCCAGATCGGCGCGCTGCTGCGCAATTCCGCGGTCGCCATCGCCTCCGGCAAGGCCGCGAGCGTGAGCATCGATGTGGCGGAAGTGGCGTCGATCCTCGGCGCTCCCCGCTTCGAGAACGACGTGGCCCTCCGCACCAGTGTGCCGGGCGTTGCGACCGGGCTCGCGTGGACGCCGGCGGGCGGCGATATCCTGTTCATCGAGTCGAGCCGGGTGAAGGGCACGGGCAAGCTCATCCTGACCGGCCAGTTGGGCGATGTGATGAAGGAAAGCGCTCAGACCGCCGTGACGCTGGTGAAGTCGCAGGCCGACCGGTTGGGCATCGATCCGTCCGCGTTGGATGACTGCGATCTGCATATCCACGTGCCCGCGGGCGCCATACCCAAGGACGGCCCGAGCGCCGGCGTCGCGATGGCGACCTCGCTGGCCTCGCTCCTGTCGAAGCGCACCGTGCGCTCCGACGTGGCCATGACGGGTGAGATCAGCCTGCGGGGCGTGGTGCTGCCGGTGGGCGGCATCAAGGAGAAATGCGTGGCGGCCTCCCGTGCCGGCATCCGCACAGTCATCCTTCCGGCGCGCAATCGGCGCGATCTCGAGGACATCCCGGAGAGCGTGCGCAACAAGCTCGAGTTCGTGTGGGCGGAGCGGATCGACGACGTGCTGGCGCGCGCCCTGGAGGATGCGCCGGTGCAGCGGGCGGCGGCCTGAGCCGGCGGCCCGGGTCTCAGACTCCCGGGACTCGGGCCGCAAACCTCATGCGCTGCAGCCGCGAAATGCGCTCGAGCGCGGGCGGGTGCGAATCGTAGAAAGCCGAGTGCACGGGGTCGGGGGTCAAGGTGCTGGCGTTGTCCCGATAGAGCTTGACCAGCGCCGTGGCCAGCCGCTGCGCATCGGCATGGGCGACGGCGAAGTCATCGGCTTCGCGCTCGTGCCGCCTCGACCACCAGGCTTCGAGCGGCGTCGCGAAGAACGTGAACACCGGCACGACCACGGCGAACAGCACCAGCGCCATGGCCGCCGAGCCCGAAGGAACGCCCAAGGCGGAATAAAAGCCCGGCTGGGCGGCGAGCCAGCCGAGAAGCGCCAAACCCGCCAACAGCGACACCGACGACACCACCAATCGTTGACGGACGTGATGCAGCCGGAAATGCCCCAATTCATGGGCCAGGACCGCCTCGATCTCCTCGCCGTCGATGCGCGACAGGAGCGTGTCGAAGAATACGATGCGCTTGTTCCTGCCGATGCCGGTGAAATACGCATTGCCGTGGGCCGAGCGCCTCGAGCCGTCCATCACGAACACGCCGCCGCCCGCTTTGAACCCGCAACGCTCGAGCAGCCCCTCCACGCGCTCCCGCAGCGCGCTGTCCGTCAGCGGTGAAAATTTGTTGAACAGCGGCGCGATGAACCGCGGCGCCGCCCAGGTCAATGCGAGCGACACGCCCATCCAGACCAGCCACGCCCAGACCCACCACCACGCGCCGGCTCTCTCCATGAGGTAGATCGTCGCGAGCACCAACGGTGCGCCGAGCAGGAATCCGAGCAGCAGCCGCTTGGCGAAATCTACGGCGAACAGCGCGGCGGAGATCCGGTTGAAGCCGAAGCGCGCCTCGATTCGAAAAGTCCGCCAGAGCGTGAACGGCAGACCGAGCAGGCTCAGCAGCAACAGCACCGCGAGCACCACGAGGGCGCCCCGCCAGGGTTCCGGCCACCCGATGCGGTTCACGAGCGCGTCGATGAGCGCGAGACCCCCGCCCAGGGTCAACCCCAGCTTGATGAGGGCCTCGAACACCGTCGCCCATCGTCCCACGCGCACGCGCGCCACGGTGTAGTCCGCGGCACGCTGCTGGTCCGAAAGGGCGATCCGCTCCGAGAACAGGCCGGGAACCCGGTCGCGATGGGCGCTCACGGCCGCGATCTGGCGCGATGCCAGCCACAGACGGATGACCGTCTCGCCGGCCAGTGCGACGAGAAACAGCGCGGTGATCAGAGGCATTAAAACAGCCTAGACGAATTCGCGCGCGAGCGAAACACCAACGGCTTTTCGCCGGATTGCCCCGCCGCGAGCGCCGCATCGACCACCTTGTGATGGTGCGGCGACAAGTCGCAGACCGGGTCGGCATTGGCGGCGTCGCCGGTCAAGAGATAAGCCTGGCAGCGGCAGCCGCCGAAATCCCGCGTCTTCTCGGGACAGCTTCTGCACGGCTCCTTCATCCACGCATCTCCGCGGAAATGCGTGAATCCCGAGGATTCGTACCAGACATGCGCGAGGCTCGAGGTTTTGACGTTCGGAAACGCGAGACCCGGCAGCATCCGCGCCGCATGACAGGGGAGCGCGGTGCCGTCCGGGGTGACGGTCAGGAATATGGAGCCGAGGCCGTTCATGCAGGCCTTCGGACGCTTCTCGAAGTAGTCCGGCACCACGAAAAAAATCCGCATCGGCCGCTCCTGCCGCTCGCGAAAGCGCCGCGTGACCTCCTCCGCCCGCTCGACCTGCGCCCGGCTCGGCATCAAATGCAGCCGGTTGTGCCAGGCCCAGCCATAGAACTGCGTATTGGCGAGCTCCACGTAGTCGGCGCCCATGCGCTCCGCCATCTGCAGAATCTCCTCCACGTGGTCGATGTTCAGCCGGTGCAGCACCACGTTCAACACCATCGGATACTCGTGTTGCTTGATCAGCGCCGCGACCTTGGACTTCAAGTCGAAGGTGCGGGTGCTGCTCAGGAAGTCGTTCATCTGCCGGGTGCTGTCCTGGAAAGACAGTTGAATGTGATCGAGCCCCGCGCCTTTGAGCGCGCGCAGCCGGGTCTCGCTGAGGCCCACCCCCGAGGTGATGAGATTGGTGTAAAAGCCGAGCCGGTGCGCCTCCGCCACAATGGGCTCGAGGTCGTCCCGGGACAAGGGCTCGCCGCCCGACAGGCCCAGCTGCACCGAGCCGAGCGCGCGCGCCTCGTTCAGCACGCGAAGCCAATCCTCCGTGCCGAGCTCGGGTCCGCTGGTGGCGAAATCCGTCGGGTTGTAGCAAAAAGCGCAATGCAGCGGACACCGGTAGGTGAGCTCGAGCAGCAGCCAAAGCGGCGGCCCGGGTCTAACTGGCGGGCCGGGCTGGACCGTCATGGGGCCACCGACAGCCACTGCTTGCCGCGCGCCATCTCCACGAAGGCGATGACATCCCCCGACAGGCCGGCGGTCTCGAACGTGCGCTCGAGATCGGCCGTGATCTCATCGACGGTCGATTCCCCCGTGCATCGCTTCATGATCTCACCCGCGCTGCCGTTCAGCTTGATCATGCCTTCCGGAAAGAGCAGCACGTAGGCATTCTGCGCGGCTTCCCATTGCAATCGAAAGCCTCGCCCGATCGACGGGCGGGACGCGCCTTGGATGCCCGCCGGGCTCATGCCGGCACCGCGTAGCGCAGTGCCATGGCGTCGTTCATCTGCCACAGCACGTCGAGCTTGAACTTGAGGATCTCGAGCGCCCGCTCCTGCAGGGCACGTGTCACGAAGTGATCCAACGTGAATTTCAGGCCGAATTCGACGTCGCGCCGCGCGAGGCTCACCCGGCTTTGAAAATATTGGAGTCCGCCGCCATCGATCCAGGGATAGTGCTGCGGCCAGTTGGCGAGCCGTTGTTTGTGGATCTCCGGCGCGAACAGCTCGGTCAGCGAGGAACACACCGCTTCCTGCCACGGCGCCCGGCGCGCGAAGTTCACGTAGGCATCCACGGCGAAGCGCACCCCGGGCAGGACTTCCGACAGGCTCTCCACCGATTCGCGCGACCAGCCCACCGCTTCCCCGAGGCGCAGCCACGAATCGATCCCGCCTGGATCGTCGCCGTAACCATCGTGATCGAGTATGCGCTGCACCCAGCTGCGGCGCACCGCTCGATCGGGGCAGTTGGACATAATCGCGGCGTCCTTGATGGGAATGCTGATTTGATAGTAGTAGCGGTTGGCCACCCAGCCCCGGATTTGATCGCGATCCGCTTTTCCGGAATTGAGCAGCACGTTGAAGGGATGGTGGATGTGATATGCCGAACCCTGCTTTCTCAATTGCGCCTCGAATTCGTCCCGACTCCAGGGCAAGTCGCTCACAGCGGGATCTCCATGCCGTCCTCCGCCAACTCGACCCCGTGCCGCTTAAGCTCGCCGAACTCCAGGGACAGCTCATCGAGAATGGGATTGGTGTTGTTGATGTGGATCAATATCTTGCGCACCCCTGCGGGAAGCCGGTCGAGCTGCTCGAGCATGCCGCCGGGCCCGCTCTGCGGCAGATGGCCGATGTCCCGCGCGCGCTTGCCGGAAACTCCCACCCGAACCATTTCATCGTCGCTCCAGAAGGTGCCGTCGACCAGCACGCAGGCGGCCGCACGCATGAACCCCCACAGCCGCTCGTCGATGGCCGAAAGTCCCGGCGCGTACACTGCCGAGCGGCCGGTGAAGCGATCCTCGATGATCAGCGCAACGTTGTCGCCGGGCACGGGCGACTCGCGGTTCGGCGAATAGGGCGCGGGCTTGCTCGCCACGGGCAGCGCCCGCCATTTGAGGTCGGTCACCTCGTCGATCGCGAATTCCTGGTCGAGATCGATGCGGCGCCGATCGACGCCGCAGAAATGTTCGAGCACCTTCAAAATCGGATTGCCGCGGGTCAGGTCCGCATGCGTGCTGTCGGTACACCAGATCGGCCAGGGCCGGGTCGATTCCCGCAACATGTAAAGTCCCGTCGTATGGTCGATCTGACCGTCCACCAGGACGATGGCGCAGAGTGCCGTGTCCCGCAGGGACCGGTTCGGCTGCAACTCGGGCGCCCCGAGCAGCTGCGCGCGGATATCCGGCGAGGCGTTCACCAGCACCCAGCGCGCCGGATCCAGGCCGGCGACGGCGATCGAGGATTGAGTGCGGGCAGTTGCCTTGAGGCGACCCGCCCGGTGCCCGGCGCAATTGGGGCAGTTGCAGTTCCATTGGGGAAAACCGCCGCCGGCGGCCGACCCCAGCACGCGGATTCTCACAGGGACGTTAAGCGGGCGTGCCCGCCTGCGCGGGCGGGCGCCCTAATCGACGTATCAGCGATTGGCCACGTACATGGTGATTTCCATGCCGAACCGTAACTCAACCGCTTGCGGTGTTTCCCATTTCATGACGGATCCTCTTGAGCAGGTACGATCTCATGGTGGGGGCACGCTACCCCCGACGAATCCACACACTCATGAAACGACCCTCATGATTTTCATGAGCCATCCCGTCCCCGGGCCGGCCGGCGGCGGCGAGGCGTCATCCGCCTCCCCTGGTACCATGCGGGAATGAAGCTCAGGACGCAGTTGAATCTGGTCATTTCGGCCCTGAGCGCCGCGTTCGTGGTCGTGCTGATCGCGGCGGAGGTCCAGAGCACGCAGCAATCGGTACGCGAGGAGATCGAAGCGGCCAATCGGGTGGCCTCCCAGCTGCTGGGCCAGCTCGCTTCCGTATATTCCACGATCGGAGGGCCGGATCTGGTGCTCGAGTTCGTGCGGCAGCTGGGGCGGGTCCGTGCCAACGAGGTTTACCTGGTCGCGCCGTCGGGGGAGCTTCTGTACCGCGCGCCCGCGGCCACGTACAAGGCCGGACGCGAGGCTCCCGCCTGGTTCGCCCGCTGGTTCACCCCGCTCTCGGCGAAAGAGGTGTTCATGCTTCGGGGCGGCGTGCGGCTGGTCGTGGAAGCCCAGCCCTCGCGCGCCGTGCTCGACGCGTGGGACAACATCGTGCGCATCTCGATCGTGGGCGTCGCCATGCTGATCATCGTGAATGCCGCCGCCTTCTGGCTGGTGGCGCGGGTGTTCAAACCCATACCCATCATCGCGGACGGGCTGGAGCGCCTGCAACGCGGCGACCTCGCGTTCCGGCTGCCGCCGCTGGCCGGGTCCGAGGCCGGGGTGATCGGCAATGCCTTCAACCGCATGGCGCAAGCGGTCGAGGACAAGGTGCAGGCGGAGCGTCAGGCGCGCGATGCGGAGGCGCGGCTCGAGGAACGCCGCGAAATGGCCTCGCTGGCCGATCAGCGCGTCGAAGAGGAACGCCGGCTCATTGCGCACGAGCTGCACGATGAGTTCGGCCAGTCGGTGACCGCCATCCGCAGCCTCGCGCTCGCCATCGCGGCGCAGGGGGGCTCGCGGGACCCGGCCACCGCCGAGGCGGCACTTTTGATCTCCGATGAGGCGGCGCGACTGTACGACGCCATGCACAGCCTGATCCCGCGCCTGGCGCCGCTGACGCTCGACGCGGTCGGCCTGTCGGCGACCATCGAAAATCTGGTGCGAGATTGGCAGCAGCGGCACCCGTCGATTTCCATCGACGTGAAGCAGCGGCTGCCCGCGGATCTCGGCCCGCACGTCACGCTCGCCATCTACCGCGTCGTGCAGGAGGGATTGACCAACGCGCTGCGCCACGCACGGCCCTCGCATGTCGATATCTCCGTCGAGGCCGACGCGCAGCGGATTCACGTGGCGGTCGCGGATGACGGCGTCGGATTGCCCGCCGACTGGGCGCGCCCCGGCCATTATGGGCTGCGCGGCCTCGCCGATCGCGTCACGCAATTGGGCGGAACGCTCGACGTGCACAATCAGCTCACCCGCGGGGTGCTTCTGTCGGCCGACATACCGCTCGCGGCACCCGCATGATTCGCGTCCTTCTGGTCGACGACCACGCGGTCGTGCGCATGGGCTTTCGATTGCTGCTGCAATCGATCCCCGATTTGTCGGTGATCGCCGAGGCGGACTCGGGCGAGGCCGCCTGCAAGCTCTACGCCGAGCTCTCGCCCGACGTGGTGGTCATGGATATCGCCATGCCCGGAATGGGGGGGATCGAGGCCCTGCGCCGCATTCGCGCCCATCATCCCGCTGCCCGTGTGCTGACCCTGTCGGCGCACGACGATGTCATGCACGCGCGGCGCGCCCTGACGGAGGGCGCGCTGGGTTTCCTGTCCAAGCGAAGCGCGCCCGAAGCGCTGGTGGAGGCGGTCACCGCGGTGGGCAACGGCCGGCGCTACCTCGACGCCGCGCTCGCTCAGAAGCTGGCCCTCGCCGAATTCGACGGCGCATCCAAGTCGCCGGTCGAGCGGCTCTCCGAACGCGAGTTCGAAGTGTTCGTGCGCCTGGCGCGCGGCGCCTCGGTGCAGCGCATCGCGCAGGATCTGAAGCTCTCGGCCTCGACGGTCGGCACCCACCTCTACAACATCAAGCAGAAGCTCGACGTGGATAATCAATCCGAGCTCACGCTGATCGCGATCCGCCACGGGCTCATCGAGGCATGAGGATTCTGCAATGGCGGTCATGACCACGGGCGAGGCGATCGTCGAAGCGCTCATCGCTCACGGAGTCGATACCGTGTTCGGCATCCCCGGCGCGCATATGTACGACTTCAACGACGCGCTGGCGCGGCGCGCCGATGCCATACGCTTCATCACCACGCGCCACGAACAGGGCGCGGCCTACATGGCCTACGGGTACGCGAAATCCACCGGTCGTGTCGGCGTATACACCGTCGTCCCGGGACCGGGCGTTTTGAATTCGGCGGCCGCGCTCTGCACCGCCTATGGCGCGAACGCACCGGTGCTCTGCATCACGGGCAACATCATGTCCCATCTGATCGGACGCGGACGCGGCCAGCTGCACGAGCTGCCCGATCAGCTGGCGCTGCTTCGCGGACTGACGAAATGGGCCGAGCGCATCAACCACCCCACAGACGGCGCCCCACGTGATGGCCGAGGCATTCCGGCAGCTTGCCTCCGGGCGCATTCGGCCGGTGGCGGTGGAGACGCCCTGGGACGTCTTCGGCCAGAAGGCGGAGGTGGTGCCGCCGGTGCGATCGGTGCCCATCCCGGCGCCTTCACCCGACCCCGATGCGATCGCGAGAGCCGCGGCACTCGTTTCGGCGGCGAGGCGTCCTCTCATCACTGTCGGCGCCGGCGCCCTGCATGCCGGCGAGTCCGTGCTGCGCCTCGCTGAGCTCCTGCAGGCACCCGTCACGGCTCATCGCAGCGGCAAGGGCGTCGTGAGCGACGACTCGCCCTACGCCCTCGATTCCGTCGCCGCCTACGAGTACTGGAAGGATGCGGACCTGTTGATCGGCATCGGCAGCCGGCTCGAGCTGCAGCACTTCCGTTGGCGATGGCTGCCCGAGAACCTGAAGACCGTGCGGATCGACATCGATCCGACCGAAATGGTGCGCCTCGAGCCGGACGTGGGCATCGTCGCCGATTCGGCCGCCGGCACCTGCGCCTTGATCGACGCGCTCGAGCGCTCGATCGGGCGCCGCGACTCGAAAGAGGAGGAATTTGCCGGGTTGAGACAGCGCGCGCGCATTCGGATACAGCGCATTCAACCGCAGATGGGTTATATCGACGCGATCCGCGAGGTGTTGCCGCGGGACGGATTCTACGTCGAGGAAATCTCGCAGGTGGGCTTCACCTCGCGCTTCGGGTTCCCGGTGTACGGGCCACGACGCTACGTCACCTGCGGCTATCAGGAAACCTTGGGCTTCGGCTTCAACACCGCGCTCGGGGTGCAGGTGGCGAATCCGGGAAAAGCCGTGGTCGCCGTGAGTGGCGACGGGGGATTTCTGTTCGGCAGCCAGGAACTCGCCACCGCCGTGCAGCAGCGTATCCCGGTGGTCACGGTGCTCTTCAACAACGAGAGCTATGGCAACGTGCGTCGGGACCAAATCGAACGATACCAGGGTAGAACGTTGGGAGCCGATCTCCTGAATCCCGACTTTGCCAAATATACCGACAGCTTCGGCGCGTTGGCGCTGCGCGCCGAGAGCCCCGGGGAACTTCGCACGGCGCTCGAGCGGGCATTTCAGGCGAACACTCCCACGGTCATCGAAGTGCCCATCGATCGCGGCGCGGAATCCTCGCCCTGGCCCTTGACTCTTCCCGCGCCGCACACCTGAGCGGGACGGACCGCCTTGCTCAGCCGGCGGCTTCGACGTCCACCCGATAGTTCGCGTTCACCCAGCGGTCCCCGGGCACGTATCGAAAAGTGAAGTCCAATCGCTGACCGCGCACGAGCTTCGAGGTGTCGATCGCGAGCACATGCACGCCCAGCCCATTGGGCGTGGTCGGCGCCTCCACGATGTCCCGCCAGCCGTCGACGCCATGGCGCACGATGGCGGGCTCGCGCAGTGCGAGCACCACCGACATCCCGGGCGTCACGGTGGTGATCGCCGCATGCTCGCACCAGAGGGCGCGGGAGGGCGTGGGGCGCTTCCCGCCATAGCGCCGCCACACCGACTCGGGCCGGTCGAATGGACGCTTCAGGGCGCGCGAGGCCACGAGCTTCAAATACTCCGCGTGCGTCCACGCGAGCGGCATGGCGGATCCCGTGGCTTGGCCCAGGTGCAAACCCCGCGCGGGGATCGGGGGGGCATCCCACACCTGCTCGGGCAACATGCCGCCCGGCGAGGCCATTCGCGCCATCGTTTCCATGAGCGGCAGCGGATCGGCGCCGCAGGCGATTTCATAGTGCGCGCGCTCGCCCGTGAGCAGCGGCCACGCGCGCCCGCGACCTACGCCGTCATAGGCGCTGCCATCGTCGTGTTCGCCGTAGCCATCGTCCAGATAACGGTGCCAGCACGGGCCGTTGGGCGTATCGATCTTCAATAGCGCATCGGCAAGGCGCACGCTCCCCACGATCAGCGGATCGTCCACGCTGCGCAGACCGAAGCGCACCAATTGCAGGAAATCCACGCCGAACTGCGCGGCCGCCGGCAGCCCCGGATCCAGGGCCTGATTCCTGATGGTCACCACTCGATCGAAGGCGCCGCGGTCGGCGACCGCCTGCGCGGGCGCGACGCGGACGTAATATCCGGGGATCGCGAACTGGCGCGCGAGCGGCGTATCGTGAACGGCGGTCCAGTCTTCCAGCCGCGAATTCCAAAAATCCGCAAAGTCGAGCGCCAGATCGCGCGCATCGGGCTCGAGATGGTCCGCGCCGGCCACCAGCGCGGCGATGCACGCCGCGAGCGTGAAGGTGTTGAGCCCCGCGCTTTCCTCCCACCGGTCCTGGTCGCTCGCCGGACCGCGCCGCACGATGTACGACAGCGCGCGCCGGATCATCCCGGCAACCTCGGTCCCATCGAGCGCATCGCGCTCGGCGAGGAGCGCGGCCAACAGCACCGGCAGCGCGGTCTCATCCAGTTGAATTCCGGTCCAGTACGGCTTGCTGCCCAGCCATTGATTTTGGTACCAGTGGCCGTCCTCGAGCTGCGTCGCCAGCAGATATCTCAGGGTATTGCCCGCATCGCGCGTCGCGCCGACCGCGAGCAGGGCGCCCGCGCATTCGACCAGATCGCGCGGCCATACCAGGTGATAGCCCTCGCGCTCCTCCTTGGTGTTGCCCCACGGGACGGACAGGCTCGCAACCATCGCTCCGGGATAGGTCTTGTCCTGGTGGGCACGCAGCACCATGGCCGACATGTGAAATTGCTCGACGCACAGGGGCGGCAGTCCCGCGGTGTAGTCCGGGGGCACGCGCGACTTGGCATACCACTCGCTCCAGCCCTCGATGTAGCGGTCGCGCGTGTGATCGAAGGGCTCGTACAACGCCGAGAGCGCGAGTGTGGCGGCGGACTCGCTGCTGCTCCCGAAAGCGAGCGCCAGGGCGCATGATCGTGTCAGCTCGCCGATCAGCGCGACGTTGCCGGGCCCGGCGTCGGCGTATTCCCAGGCCATCGCGCCGTTGGTATGGAAATCCTGCCACCCGTCACTGGCGCCGACGTTGCCCGCACTGGCGCGGCCGAAGGCGTCGGTTTGGGCAACGGTGGCAGCCGCGAGCGCCAGCGAATAAGGTCCCTGCGTCGCGGCGAGCACCCGGCGCCCGGATTGCGCCGTCACCTCCGCTCGATTGCCGCAGCCGGTGCCGCCGAGGTGCGGCGCGAGCAAGGCGTAGGGGCGCAGATCCGCATCCCCCGCAAGCGCCACGTCGATCATCAGCACGTCGCGCTCCGAGCCGGCGACGATGCGCAGCGTGAGCTGGAATCGAGGGTGCCGGTGCACGATGCGCACCGCCGGAATTCCGGGAGCGAGCAGCTCCACCGTATGCTGCCACAGCCGCTTCACCTCCACCCAGAACCCGTGGCCATCGGCGACGATGAAGCCGAGATCCCGGATCTGTGGAATGTCGATGCGCGGGTAATACACCTCGTTCACGATGCCGCCGCCGACCGTGAACCACAGGCGCGAGCGGCCGAGGGCGCACCCGACCATTTCCTTGGCGCTGCTCGACCATGTGGGCGGCATGCCGGGTGCGCCGGGTGCGGAGCCCCTGGCGGGCGGCATCGCGCTCATCGGCGCGCCCGTTGCGCCGCGCACCGCCCTGCCCGCCTCATTTCGAGGAGGTGATCGTCACACCGGCGCGCGCGGCCCCGATCATGGCCACGTCGGCATTGACGATCAGCTTGGTGGGTATTGCCTGCACGAAGGAGGAGAGCCGGCCCTTGTCCTCGAAACGCCTGCGGAACGGGCTCTCGACCAGGAATTTCTGGATCTTTTGCGTGATTCCTCCGGCAATGTAAACCCCGCCGCGTGCGCCGTGTGCGAGCGCGAGATCGCCGGCAACGGCGCCGAAGATCGAACAGAACATGGTCAGCGCCGCCCGGCAGCCCGGCTCGTTCTGCATCGCCTGGGTGCTGATCTCCGCCGCGCTGAGGGCTCGGGGTTCCCGGCCGGCCAATTCTTCCAGTGTCTTGTAAAGATTCTCGAGACCCGAGCCGGACAGGATGCGCTCGACCGAAACACGGCCTTTTTGCCTGCGCATCGCCTGCAGAGCCGCGAGTTCCGCCTCGTCGTTGGGAGCGAATCCGATGTGCCCGCCCTCGGTGGCCATCGGCACGGATCGGCCGCCATAGCGCGCCAGGCAGGAGACTCCAAACCCGGTGCCCGGTCCTAGGATGGTGATCGTCCCCCCGTCCCGACCCTTCACATCGGGACCGATGACCGCGAAGTCCTTGTCGACCAGCACCTCCGCCGCAAAGGCGAGCGCCTCGAAGTCGTTGACCAGGATGGCTGCATCGAAACCAAATTGCTTGAGATCGCTTTCCGAAATCTCCCACCCTCGGTTCGTGAAGCGCGCCGTGCCGGCGTCCACCGGGCCGGCCACGGCGATCGCCGCCACCCGCGGTTTGGCTCTCGAGGGGGTGCGCGCGAAATAGCTCTTCAGGGCGTCGATGAAGGTGGGAAACGCCTCGGCCAAATCCTGCCTGTCTTGAATCCGCCAGGGTGGCGGCCCGGAAGCGTCGACGACGGCGAAGCGCGCGTGCGTGCCGCCCACGTCGCCGACCAGAATCTGCGTCTCGCCGCTCAGAGTGCCGCTCCTTCACGAAACGACGAGTATCGCAGCAGGCCCCCTCCCCAGCAACTGACGGAGCTCAGGAGACGCGCCCCTCGCCCAGCAATCGCTGATCGACCTCTTCTTCCGCGGCCAGCCAGTCCTCGACCTCGTGACCCGGCGCGAAGCCTCGCGATTCCGATCTGAAATAGGCGGCCAACGCGATCGATGAGTGGCGGTCCTCGCGGTGGCGGGAGGTGACGGTGACACTCACATCCTTGATCCGCCGTGCCTGCGACCGGCTTCGGGTCGGGCTTTGCCTGAATGAGCGCAGCATCCTGCGCCTCGGCGCCCTTTGCGGTTTTCGCTGTCTTCGCGTTTTTGGTGGTCCGCCGCGGTCGCTTGTCGCTCGTGGTCATAAAATCTCCGGAGGCTTGGAGGGTTGGACTCACCCAGCGATTTTAGTGCCGTGGCTTGGAAAGCCTCCATGGAAATTATTTCAATCGTATGACGCTGCGGCGTTCTCTCACACCGCCGCGAGCGCGCGGTCCAAGTCGGCGAGCAGGTCTCTCGCGTCCTCGATTCCGATCGACAGGCGCACGGTGTCCTCGGAGACACCGGCGTGCTCGAGTTCCTTGGGCGAAAGCTGGCGGTGCGTGGTCGAAGCGGGATGGGTCGCGAGCGATCGGACATCGCCGATGTTCACGAGGCGCGTGAACAACTGCAACGCGTCGAGAAAGCGCGCCCCGCGCTCCCGCCCCTGTCCCGCCGGCCCGGAGAGCCCGAAGGTCAAAACGCCGGACGCCTTTCCCGACAGATATTTCTTCGCCAGTTGATGATCCGGGTGATCCTCGAGCCCCGCGTACGTCGTCCAGGCGACTTTGGGGTGCTTCGACAGATGCCGGGCGATCTTCAGCGCGCTTTCGCAAATGCGATCCATCCGCAACGACAGGGTCTGGATGCCTTGCAGAATCAGAAACGCATTGAAGGGGGAGATCGCCGCGCCCGTGTTGCGAAGCGGCACCACCCGCGCCCGGCCGATATAGGCCGCCGGACCGAGCGCCTCGGTGTAGACCACGCCGTGATAGCTGACATCGGGCTCATTCAGGCGCCGGAATCGGCGCTTGTGATCGGCCCAGGGAAACTTGCCGGAATCGACGATCGCGCCGCCGACACTCGTGCCGTGGCCCCCGAGGTATTTGGTCAGCGAATGCACCACGATGTCGGCGCCGTGCTCGATCGGACGGCTCAGGTAGGGAGTGGGGACGGTGTTGTCGACGATCAATGGCACGCCGTGGCGGTGGGCGATCTCCGCAAGGCGGGCGATGTCGGTGACATTGCCCTGCGGATTTCCCAGGGATTCGACGAACACCGCCTTGGTCTTGTGGTCGATGAGCGGCTCGAAGGATTCGGGCTTGCGATAATCGGCGAAGCGCGACTCAATGCCGTATTGAGGCAGCGTGTGGGCGAACAAATTGTACGTTCCCCCGTACAAAGCGCTCGAGGAGACGATGTTGTCGCCCGCCTCCGCGATGGTTTGGATCGCATAGGTCGTTGCCGCCTGACCGGAGGCCAGCGCGAGCGCGGCGATGCCGCCCTCCAGTGCGGCGAGGCGCTGCTCGAGCACGTCCTGCGTCGGATTCATGATGCGGGTATAGATGTTGCCCGGCACCTTCAAGTCGAACAGATCCGCACCGTGCTGCGCGTTGTCGAAGGCATAGGCGACCGTCTGATAGATGGGCACCGCCACCGATCGGGTCGTCGGATCGGGGGAATAGCCGCCGTGCACCGCGAGGGTGTCGAAGCGCCATTCGGCGCGATCTTTGGAATCTGTCATGTCGGAATCCTCCCTTGTTCAGCCGACGAGCCTAAATAGCCCCGACGGCCCTGCCCAATCGTTAATCGATATGAGCTTATACAGCTCCGATCGCGTTTTCCGCTAAGCTAAACCGATGGCTCGCCGCAACTCGCTTGAGATTGGCTTCGCGCAACATCGGACCCGGATGAGGATTATGGGGTGGCTGGCGGCGCTCGGGATGCTGCTTGCCGGGCCCATGAGCGCCTTCGCCGCCGCCAAGCCGCCGCCGTTGAAGGTCGATCTGAACGCCTTCGACGCCATGAAGAAACAGGCGGTTCTACCGGACGGCGAAACCCTGGCCTACATCGACACCGGCAACCCGTCCGGAACGCCCGTCGTGCTGATCCACGGTTACACCGACAGCGCACGCGATTGGGTGCCGCTGATGCCCTATTTGTCGAAGCAATTTCGCCTCGTGCTGGTCGACATCCGGGGCCACGGCCAATCGAGCAAGCCGGAATGCTGTTACACCCGGCTCGACTTCGCCTACGACATCAAGCTGCTTCTCGACTCCCTCGGCATTCAGCGAGCCGACCTCGTCGGTCATTCGCTGGGCAGCATCATTGCGCAGACGTTCGCCGAATATTGGCCCGAGAAGACCGGCCGCGTCGTGCTGATCGCTTCCACCGGCGGCCGGCCGCCCGGCATGGCGCCCCCCAAATTCGATTTTACGGCCGAGATTCGCAAGCTCAAGGAGCCGATCGAGCCGGATTCTCCCTTCATGATCGCCTGGTGGGATTCACCCACGCCGGTCGATCCCGACTTCATCCGCCGCCAACGCAAGGACGCTGCGGGAATTCCGTTGCGGGTATGGCTCGCGGTCCTCGACCAGGGCCTGCCGAGCGACAATTTATACGGCGATCTGCAGAGCACGCTGCCGAAGCTGAAGGCGCCGACCCTCCTCATCTGGGGCAGCAAGGACCCGATCATGGAGGAGCCGATGCGCAAGACGCTGATCGACGCCCTGCCCGCCGCCCAAGTCAAGGTCTTCGACGGGTTGGGGCACAACCCATTCTGGGAGGACCCGGAGGGCGTCGCCGCCGTGATCAATCATTTCTTGATGGCGGCCAAACCGTAGCATCCCGCGCCGGCACCGCCGGCGGCACGCGGCGCGTCAGTCCGTCAGCACCTGGTCGAGCACCTCGATCCAATGTTTCACCGGCGTTGCCGTCCCGCTCGCCAAATGCTGGATGCAGCCGATGTTCGCCGAGACGATGCACTCGGCATTCACGCCATCGAGATGCGCGAGTTTGCGGTCACGCAGGGAGGTCGCAATCTCAGGCTGAAGCACCGAATACGTGCCGGCCGAACCGCAGCATAGATGACTTTCGGCGGGCTGCTTCACCTCGAAGCCCAGCCCCCGGAGCTGCGCATCGACACCCGAAATGCGCTGACCGTGTTGCAGCGTGCAGGGCGCATGAAACGCGAGCCGCGGCGCCCGCTCCGGGCGGAGCCGACCTTTGAGGGCGGGCGCGAGTTCGGGCAGCAATTCGGACAGATCCCGGGTCATCGATGCGATGCGCTCCGCCCGCTCCGCATAAGCGGGCTCATGGCGCAGCGCCTGCGCATACTCCTTCACCATCTGGCTGCAGCCCGACGCATTGATGACCAGGGCCTCGACCATGCCGCTGGACACCATCGGCCACCAGGCATCGATGTTGCGGCGCATGTCGGCAAGACCGCCGTCCCGATCGGCAAGATGGGTGCGCAGAGCACCGCAACAACCCTCGTTCGCGGCGAACAGCACCTGAATACCCGCCGCATCGAGAACCCGCCGGGTCGCGCGATGAATCTCGGGCCGCATCGCCGGCTGCACGCAGCCCCGCAGCAAGCAGCACCTTGCGCCGGTGCTCGCGTGCCTCGAAGTCGCCGAGCGTAGTGCCGTTGTCCACGGGCACCTTGCTGCGCAACGCGGCCGGCAGGATGGGCCGCAGCAGCCGGCCGATCTTCATCGCCGGTGCGAACAGGCGCGAGGTGAGTCCCTCCTTGAGCAGCCAGCGGGCCACGCGCACCCGCAGGGGACGCTCGACCCTGCGCTCGACCAGATTGCGGCCGATATCGACCAGCTGACCATAGCGAACTCCGCTCGGGCAGGTGGTCTCGCAGTTGCGGCAGGTCAAGCACCGGTCGAGATGCAGCTGGGTGCGTTCCGTGACCCTGCCCCCCTCGAGCATCTCCTTGATCAGGTAGATCCGGCCGCGCGGACCATCGAGCTCGTCGCCGAGCAGTTGATAGGTCGGGCAGGTGGCGTTGCAGAACCCGCAATGCACGCACTTGCGCAGAATGGCTTCGGCCTCGACACCTTCGGGCGTTCCTGCGAATTCAGGGCTCAGGGTCGTTTGCATGCGCGTTCGTCAAAGGTCCGCGTACAGTCGCCCGGCGTTGAACACGCGATCCGGGTCGAAGGCGCTCTTCAGGGCGCGGTGTATGCGCATCAGGCTCTCCCCCAGCGGCGCGAACGCGCCGGCAGATTTATCCGCCGCGCGCACCAGGGTGGCATGGCCCTGCGCCGCCGCCGCGATCGAGCGGATCCGGTGCGCCGGCGCGTTCGTGCGCCACCAACGCTCCGCTCCGCCCCAGCCGATGAAGCCGGCCTGCTCGAGCACCTGGGTCGCGGGCGGCACCGAGATCCGCCACAGGCATTCGCCGCCGGCGAGCGCAGCCTCATCCGGCCGAAAGAAGGGATGATCGTGGTCTCGCACGCTCTTCCACCAACCCCGGGCGATGCCGGGATCGAGCTCCGTGCCGCCGAGTTTGCGGCAGGCGCTGCGCACTGCAGCCGCCGCACCCGACAATCGGACGCGAAGACACCCGTCGTGCCAGGCGCTCGCGCTGAGCGGCAGCGGCAGCGCGTTCCAGCGCGCCATCTCGGTGAGCGCGCGCCGCTCGTCCCAGTCGAACGCCAGCGTCGCGCTGTCGACCTTCGACGCCAGAACCTTCAACGAGACTTCGCACAGCACGCCGAGCACTCCCCACGAGCCCGCGATCAGCCGCGAAACATCGTAACCCGCGACGTTTTTCATCACCTGGCCGCCGAAGGTCAGAAGCTCGCCCCGACCGTTGAGAATCGTCGCTCCCAGCACGTAGTCGCGGAGCGGTCCCGCGGCCGCTCGCGCCGGACCGGCCAGGCCCGCGGCGACCATGCCGCCGACGGTGCCGCCCGGCGCAAAACGCGGCGGCTCGAATGCGAGACATTGTCCCCGCTCGGCCAGAACGGCCTCCAGCTCGATGAGCGGCGTGCCCGCCCTCACGGTGACCACGAGCTCGCTCGGCTCGTAGCTCGAGATGCCCGTGAGTTCCGCAAGCCCGAGCGGCTCGCCCCGGGGCGTTTCGCCGTAGAAGGCCTTGGTGTTGCCGCCCCGGATGTCGAGGCTCATGCGCCGGCCGCGCGCTTCGAGAATCCGGTCCCTGAGCCGCTCGACCGCCGCATCGCGATTGATCCCCGCCGCAGCCATCAATATCTCGGCAGTTCAGGGAACGGCATCATTCCGCGGTGCACGTGCATCTTGCCGTATTCCGCGCAGCGCGCGAGCGTCGGAATGACCTTGCCGGGATTGAGCATTCCGGCGGGGTCGAAGGCGCGCTTCACGGCAACGAACTGCTCGAGCTCGGCGGCGGAAAACTGCACGCACATCGAATTGAGCTTCTCGACGCCGACCCCATGCTCCCCGGTCACGGTGCCGCCGAGCTTCAGGCTCGCCTCGAGGATCTCCGCGCCGAACAGCTCGCAGCGCCTGAACTGGTCGCGGTCATTGGCGTCGAACAGGATGAGCGGATGCAAATTGCCGTCGCCCGCGTGAAACACGTTGACGCACTGAAGCTGATACTTGGATTCCATGGCTTGAATGGCGAGCAGCATCTCGGCCAGCCGCTTGCGCGGAATGGTCGAATCCATGCACATGTAATCCGGGCTGATGCCGCCCGAGGCCGGAAAGGCGTTCTTGCGCCCGCTCCAGAACTTGAGGCGCTGCGCCTCGTCCTGGCTCACCTCGATTCGGCTGGCGCCGCTTTCCTCCAGGACGCGCTTCATCGCAGCGACTTCGTCGGCAACCTCCTCTTCCGTGCCGTCGCTCTCGCAGAGCAGGAGCGCCGCCGCGGACAGATCGTAGCCCGCATGCACATAATCCTCGGCCACCGCGGTCATGCGCTGATCCATGAGCTCAAGACCCGCAGGCACGATGCCCCGCGCGATCACGCTCGCCACGGCGCTGCCCGCTGACTCGATGGTCGGAAAGCTCGCCACCATGCAGCGGGCGAGCTCCGGTTTGGGCACCAGCTTGACGGTGACCTCGGTGGTGATGGCAAGCATCCCCTCGCTGCCGATCACCACCGCCAACAGATCGATTCCCGGCGCATCGAGCGCCTCGGAGCCGAATTCGACCGGCTCGCCCTCGGCGGTAAAGCCCCGGATTTTGAGCACGTTGTGCAACGTCATGCCGTATTTCAGACAGTGCACGCCGCCCGAATTTTCCGCGACGTTGCCGCCGATGGTGCAGGCGATCTGACTGCTCGGGTCGGGAGCGTAATACAGGCCGTAGGGAGCTGCCGCCTCGCTGATCGCCAGATTGCGCACGCCGCATTGAACGACGGCCGTGCAGGACAATGGATCGACCTTCAGAATTCGATTGAACTTGGCAAGCGACAAGGTGACCCCGAGTCGGTGGGGCAACGCGCCGCCCGACAGTCCCGTCCCGGCGCCGCGGGCGATCACCGGAACTCCCAGCGCGTGGCAGACCTTGAGCACGGCGACCAGCTGCGTTTCGTTCTCGGGAAGCACGACGGCCATGGGCACCGCCTTGAAGGCGGTCAACCCATCGCATTCGTACGGCGCCGTATCTTCGCGGCGCACCAACAGCGCCGATGCCGGGAGCACGCGCGAAAGGGCTTCAGCCACCTCCGCCTGGCGGGCCGATTGGCGCGCGGCGTCCGCCCCATCCTCCTGCGGCAAGCTTATTGCAGTCACTCTATTCGGTTGGAACTCATGACGCCGATGATGGCGCCGCGCAGATTGTACTATGCCGCTTAATCCGGCGGATCGCACCCGCGCGGATGGCGCTCCCGTGGGTAGGCTCCTACGGGCGCCGGCGGGCATGACCGACTGCATTGACCCGGGTTTGAGGGGAGAGTGGCGCCATGAATACGAACCCTGTTTATGCGTACGTTCTGGTCGGCGTCCTCATCGTCGCCGTGATCGCGGTCATTGCCTGGGCTCAGGCTCAGCGGAGGCGCAAACAGTCGGCGACGCTGCGCCAGCGCTTCGGCCCGGAATACGACCGCACCGTCAACGAGATGGGGAACCGCAGCAAGGCCGAAGCGGAGCTGGAAGCGCGACAAAAGCGCGTCGCGCGATTGGACATCGTGCCGCTCTCGGTTGCGGAAGCCGCGCGCTTCCATCAAGCCTGGGTTGCCACGCAGGCCCGTTTCGTGGACGACCCCAAGGCGGCGGTGATCGAGGCGGACCACCTCGTCTACGAGGTCATGGCGAAACGCGGGTATCCGATGGGAGATTTCGAGGCACGCGCCGCCGACATCTCCGTCGATCACCCGGGCGTCGTCTCCAATTATCGCGCAGCGCGGGCGATCGCGCTGGCGGACGAGCGCGGTCAGGTCGACACCGAATTACTGCGCAGGGCCGTGGTTCACTATCGGTCGCTGTTCGAGGAGCTTCTCGAGGTGCGGGAAGCGCCGCAGCCGATATTGCGCAACGGGATTCCCGCAGCCTAGCCGCTCGGGCAGCCTAGCCGCTCAGGCAGCGTGGCCGCTCAGATTCACGCGCACGCGGACGCCGACTCCCGCGAATTCAACGCCGTCTCGATCGCCAAGGCGATATCGTGCTGAGTGCACGGCTTGGCAAGCTTGTGAATGCGAAACTTCGCGGGGTCCGCAGGGAGTTCCGCAAATCCGGTCGCGAGGATGATGGGCATTCCCGGGTAGCGTTCCTGGATGGTCTGCGCCAGCTGTAGGCCCGTCATGCTCGGCATCGCGTGGTCGGTCATCACCAGGTCGATTTGGGCACCCGCGGCCAGCGTCGCCAGTGCCTCGGCCGCCGAATGCGCCTCGATCGCGGTGTGCCCGAGATCCTCGACCAAGGCGGCGGTGCCCGTCAGTACCAGCTGATCGTCATCCACGATGAGCACCCGGCATGGATGCGCGGCCGCGGGGGCGGGCTTGAGCCGTTCGACGTTTCGATTGGCCGCGGGCGCCGTCTTCGCCCGGGGGAGCCACAACTGCACCGTCGTTCCCACGTTCGGAGCGCTGTCGATGCGCAGCAGCCCCCCGGATTGCGCCGCCAGGCCATGGACCATCGACAGACCGAGACCCGTCCCCTTGCCGGGGCCCTTGGTGGTGAAAAAAGGGTCCGTCGCCTTCGCCAAGGTCTGCTCGTCCATGCCGGAGCCGGTGTCCGCGATGCTGATTCTCAAGTAATCGCCGGGAGGCAGCCGCGAATCGGGGCCGGCGCTCGACTCCGCCTTGGTCTCACCCATGGCCGTGATGTTGAGCTTTCCGCCATTCGGCATGGCGTCGCGCGCATTGAGAGCCAAATTGAGAAGCGCCAATTCGAGTTGATTGGCATCGACCAGCACCGGCCAGAGCGCATCGGAAAAAACGCACTTGAGCTCGATCGCGAGCCCCAGCGCCCGCTTCAGGAGCTCCTCCATCCCGCTCACCAGCACCGCAAGATCCACGGCTTCGGGTTTGAGCTCCTGACGGCGCGAGAACGCCAGCAGGCGCTGGGTGAGGGCGGCCCCGCGCTGCGCGCCCTGCACGGCGTTCTTCAACAGCCGGGTGCATTGAGGGTCGTCCGGCAGGCGCTTTTCCAGGAGCGTGAGGCTGCCGAGCACCGCCATCAGCAGGTTGTTGAAATCGTGCGCGACGCCGCCGGTCAGCTGGCCGATGGTGTCCATTTTCTGCGCTTCGAACAGCTGTGCGAGCGCGGTCTCGCGCTCGTGCGTGCGCTCCTCGATGCGCTGCTCGAGCTCCTCGTTGAAGCGGCGAAGGTCCGCGGTGCGCTCCAGCACCCGCGCCTCGAGCTCCGCGTTGAACCGCTCCAATTGGCGGGTCTTGCGGTATAGGTCGACGAACACCTTGACTTTCGCGCGCAGCAACTCGGGCACGACCGGAACCGGAACGTAATCCACCGCGCCGAGCTGGTAGCCGCGCAGCTGATCCAGATGCGCGAAATTCACCGCGGATACGAAAATGATGGCGGTCCGCTGAAATCTCGGATGCTCGCGGATCATGGCGGCCAGCTCGAAGCCGTCGAGCTCCGGCATGCACACGTCGATCAGAATCAGTCCGATCTCGTTTCTTGAGCAGGCACTCGAACGCTTCGCGCGCCGAGGACGCCTTGAACAAATTCTCGCCGATCTCCGCCAGCACCACTTCGTGGCTCAGGAGCTTCGCCTGCTGGTCATCGACCAGCAGGATGTTCACCCGGTCGAAGGCCTCTTGTGCGCTCACCGGTGCAGCCACATGCGCAGCGCCGACAGGAGCTGGTCGACGTTGACGGGTTTTGCCAGGTAATCCGATGCGCCGGCCTCGAGGCATTTTTCGCGGTCGCCCTTCATCGCCTTCGCCGTGAGCGCAAGGATCGGCAGCCGCCTGAAGGCCGGCTTCGAGCGGATCTCCTGGATGGTCTCGTAGCCGTCCATCCCGGGCATCATGATGTCCATCAGCACGATGGCCACGTCCTCGCGCGAGCTCAACACCGCGATCGCCTCGCTTCCCGTGGTCGCCGTCAGCACTTCCATGCCGCGGCGCTCGAGCACGCTCGACAGCGCGAAGATGTTGCGGGCATCGTCATCCACCAGTAGCACGGTGCGTCGCAGGAGATCCTCATCGGAGCTGTGCAGCCGCTCGAGCATGCGCTGCTTGGCCGGGGGAAGATCCGCCACCACGCGGTGCAGGAACAGCGCCGTCTCATCGAGCAGCCGCTCCGGGGATTCGACGCCCTTGACCACCACGCTGCGCGCCATGGTGTGCAGCGTCGCATCCTCGTCCGCCGACAGCTCGCGTCCCGTGAACACCACCACCGGGATGTCGCGCAGCTCCGCATCGTCCCGGATGGTCTCCAGCACCTCGAATCCGGACATGTCGGGGAGCTTCAGATCGAGCACCACGCAGTCGACCCGATCGCGCTTGAGCTGTGCCAGCGCTTCGGTTCCCGTTTCGGCCGACGCAATCTCGATGTCCTCGTGACTCAGGAGCTCCGCGACGCTGTTGCGTTCGTTCTGATCGTCCTCCACCAAGAGCAGGCGTTTGCGGCGCGGAGCGGCGTAGCCCTTGATCCGCGCGAACGCCTCGTCGAGGCCCTGCGAGGAGGCGGGTTTTTGCACGAACGAGAAGGCTCCGCGCGCGAGACCGTGGTGCCGGTCCTCGTCGAGCGTCACGATTTGAACGGGGATGTGCCGGGTCGCCGGATCCTGCTTCAACTGGCTGAGCACGGTCCAGCCCAGCATGTCCGGCAGGAAGATGTCGAGCGAGATGGCCGTCGGGTGATGCTCGCGCGCGAGCGCCAGCGCCTCGGTGCCGCGGCTTGCGACCAGCACCTTGAATCCCTTCTCCCTCGCGGCCCCCATCATGAGCCGCGCGAAATGCGGGTCATCCTCGACGATGAGCACCACGCTTTCGCCCGGCGCGACGGTGTGACGGTCGTCGAGGATCTGCTCCGGCGGCCGCTCCGCCGACCGGATCGAGAAGGTGAGCGGCGGGGACGGCGGCGGCGCCTCCGCGCCTCCGGCCGGCGTCCTCGCGAGGCCGCTGCCCATATAGGTGATCGGCAGGTAGAGCGTGAACACGCTGCCGATGCCCGGCGTGGAGCGCAGCTGGATCTCGCCGCCGAGCAGATTTGCGAGCTCGCGGCTGATCGCGAGCCCGAGGCCCGTGCCGCCGTACTTGCGGCTGGTGCCCGCGTCGGCCTGCTGGAAAGCCTCGAAGATGATGCGCTGTTTTTCCGGCGGAATGCCGATGCCGGTATCGGACACCTCGAAGGCGACGATCGAGGCGGCACGGCGCAACGTCGGGTGATCCTCGTTCCAACCGCTCACCGCCGGCGACACCTTGAGCTTGACGCCGCCCTCGGCCGTGAACTTGAACGCATTCGACAACAGGTTCTTGAGCACCTGCTGCAGGCGCTTCAAGTCGGTGGTGATGCTGCGCTCGACGTGCGCCGAGAGCTCCACCTCGAATTGCAGCCGGCGATTCTCGGCCTCGTGGCGGAACGGCCGGGCGATCATCTCGAGCAAATTGGTGAAATAGACCTCCTCGGCGTCGACCGACACGGTGCCCGATTCGATCTTGGAGAGATCGAGGATGTCGCTGATGAGATTCAAGAGGTCCGTCCCCGCGCCGTGGATGGTGCGCGCGAATTCCACCTGCTTGGCCGACAGATTGCCGTCCGGATTCTCCGTGAGCTGCTGGCCGAGAATGAGGATGCTGTTGAGCGGCGTGCGCAGCTCGTGCGACATGTTGGCGAGGAATTCGGACTTGTACTTCGAGGTGAGCGCGAGCTCGGTCGCCTTCTCCTCGACCGCGCGGCGCGCCTGCTCGATTTCCTGATTCTTCGCCTCCACCTCGACGTTGCGGTCGGCGAGCTGCTGCGCCTTCTGCTCGAGCTTCTCGTTGGTCTGCTGCAGCTCCCGCTGCTGCGTCTGCAGCTCCGTCGCGAGCTGCTGCGATTGCTTGAGCAGGCCCTCGGTCTGCATCGTCGCCTCGATCGAGTTGAGCACGATGCCGATCGAGGTGGTGAGCTGCTCCAGGAAGGTGAGCTGCAGATCGGTGAACCCGCCGAGCGAGGCCAGCTCGATGACCGCCTTGACCTGCACCTCGAACAGCACCGGCAGCACGATCACGTGGCGCGGCTTGGCCTGGAACAACCCCGAGGTGATCGGCACGGCGCTGTCCGGCATCTCGGTGATCAAGATGCGCCGCCCATCGAGCGCACATTGACCGATGAGCCCCTCGCCGAGCTGCATTCGGCTCGCATGCCCCCCGACGGCGCCGTCCGCGTACGAGGACAAAAGCTTCAGCGCGCTGGCCGCATCGTCGGCGTCAACCTGATAAATGACGCCCTGCTGCGCCTCGACCAGGGGCGCGAGCTCCGAAAGCAGCAGCCGGCCGACGGTGGCGAGATCGCGCTGGCCCTGCAGCATGTTGGTGAAGCGCGCCAGGTTCGTCTTGAGCCAGTCCTGCTCGGTATTCTGGTCCGTGGTGAGACGCAGATTGCCGATCATCGTGTTGATGTTGTCCTTGAGCTCGGCGACCTCGCCGCGGGCCTCCACCTGCACCGAGCGTGTCAGGTCGCCCTTGGTCACCGCGGTGGCCACTTCGGCAATCGCGCGTACCTGGGTGGTGAGGTTGGCCGCCAGCAGGTTGACGTTGCCGGTCAGGTCCTTCCACGTGCCCGCGGCGCCCGGCACGTTGGCCTGACCGCCGAGCCGCCCTTCCACGCCCACTTCGCGGGCCACCGTGGTCACCTGGTCGGCGAACGTCGCCAACGTGTCGGTCATGTTGTTGATGGTCTCGGCCAACGCCGCGACCTCGCCCTTGGACGCGACGGTCAGGTTTTGTTTCAAGTCGCCGTCGGCCACCGCCGTCACGACCTTGACGATGCCGCGCACCTGTTCGGTTAGATTGGCCGCCATGACGTTCACGGTGTCGGTGAGATCCTTCCAGGTCCCCGCGACGCCCGGCACCTCGGCCTGTCCTCCAAGCCTGCCCTCGGTTCCCACTTCGCGCGCGACGCGTGTTACCTCTCCGGCGAAGCCGTTCAGCTGGTCCACCATGGTATTGATGGTGTTCTTGAGCTCGAGGATCTCGCCTTTCACGTCGACGGTGATCTTTCTGGAGAGGTCGCCGCGCGCCACCGCCGTGGTCACCTCGGCGATGTTGCGCACCTGCGTGGTGAGGTTCGCCGCCAGCAGGTTGACGTTGTCGGTGAGGTCCTTCCAGGTCCCCGCGACGCCCGGCACCACCGCCTGGCCGCCGAGCCGGCCGTCGGTGCCGACCTCGCGCGCCACCCGGGTGACCTCGCCCGCGAACGAACGCAGCTGGTCCACCATGGTATTGAGCGTCTCCTTCAACAGGAGAATTTCGCCGCGTACGTCCACCGTGATCTTGCGCGACAGGTCGCCGTTGGCGATCGCGGTCGCCACCTCGGCGATGTTGCGCACCTGGCCGGTGAGATTGCCCGCCATGGAGTTGACGTTGTCGGTGAGATCCTTCCAGGTGCCTGCGACGCCCGGCACCTCGGCCTGCCCGCCGAGCTTGCCCTCCGTGCCCACTTCGCGCGCCACGCGGGTCACTTCGCCGGCGAAGCCGTTCAGCTGGTCCACCATGGTGTTGATGGTGTTCTTGAGCTCGAGGATTTCGCCTTTCACGTCGACGGTGATCTTTCTGGAGAGGTCGCCGCGCGCCACCGCCGTGGTCACCTCGGCGATGTTGCGCACCTGACCGGTCAGGTTCGACGCCATGAAGTTGACGTTCTCGGTGAGATCCTTCCAGGTGCCGGCGACGCCGGGTACGTTGGCCTGGCCGCCCAACTTGCCCTCGGTGCCGACCTCGCGGGCCACGCGCGTCACCTCCGAGGCGAACCGGTTCAGCTGGTCCACCATGGTGTTGAGCGTTTCCTTGAGCTGCAGGATCTCGCCGCGCACGTCCACCGTGATCTTGCGCGACAGGTCGCCGTTGGCGATCGCGGTCGACACCTCCGCGATGTTGCGCACCTGCGCGGTGAGGTTTCCGGCCATGGAGTTGACCGAATCGGTGAGATCCTTCCAGGTCCCCGCGACACCGGGCACCTGCGCCTGGCCGCCCAAGCGGCCCTCGGTGCCCACTTCGCGCGCCACGCGGGTAACCTCGCCCGCGAACGAGCGCAGCTGATCCACCATGGTATTGATGGTCTCTTTGAGCTCGAGGATCTCCCCGGAGACGGTCACGGTGATCTTCTTCGACAGGTCGCCCTGCGCGACCGCGGTCGCCACCTCGGCGATGTTGCGCACCTGGCCGGTGAGATTCGAGGCCATGGAGTTCACCGAGTCGGTGAGGTTCTTCCACGTGCCTGCGACGCCCTTCAATTGCGCCTGGCCGCCGAGCTTGCCCTCGGTGCCCACCTCGCGCGCCACGCGCGTGACCTCGCCCGCGAACGCGTTCAATTGGTCCACCATGGTATTGATGGTGTCCTTGAGCTCGAGAATCTCGCCTTTCACGTCGACGGTGATCTTTTTCGACAGGTCCCCGTTCGCCACCGCGGTGGTCACTTCGGCGATGTTGCGCACCTGGCCGGTGAGGTTCGACGCCATCGAATTGACGTTCTCGGTGAGGTCTTTCCACGTGCCGGCCACGCCGCGCACGTTCGCCTGGCCGCCCAGGCGGCCTTCGGTACCGACCTCGCGGGCGACGCGCGTCACCTCGGAGGCGAACGCGTTCAGCTGGTCCACCATGGTGTTGATGGTTTCCTTGAGCTCCAGAATCTCGCCCGACACCGTCACCGTGATCTTCTTGGCGAGATTGCCGCTCGCGATCGCCGTGGAGACCTCCGCGATGTTGCGCACCTGCGCCGTGAGGTTCGACGCCATGGAATTCACGTTGTCGGTGAGGTCCTTCCAGGTCCCCGCAACGCCCGGCACCTGCGCCTGACCGCCGAGCCGCCCTTCGGTGCCCACCTCGCGCGCGACACGGGTCACTTCGCCGGCGAACGCGTTCAACTGGTCGACCATGGTGTTCATGGTCTGCTTGAGCTCGAGAATCTCGCCCGAGACGTCCACGGTGATCTTGCGCGACAGATCGCCTCGCGCCACGGCCGTGGTGACCTGGGCGATGTTGCGCACCTGCGCGGTGAGATTTCCGCACATCGCGTTCACCGAATCGGTGAGATCCTTCCAGGTCCCTGCGACGCCGGGCACCAGCGCCTGGCCGCCGAGCTTGCCCTCGGTGCCCACTTCGCGCGCCACGCGCGTCACCTCCGAGGCGAAGGATCTCAGCTGATCCACCATCGTGTTGATGGCTTCCTTCAATTGCAATATCTCGCCGCGTACGTCCACGGTGATTTTCTTCGACAGGTCGCCGTTCGCCACCGCGATGGTCACCTCGGCGATGTTGCGCACCTGCGCCGTGAGATTCGAGGCCATCGAATTCACGCTCTCCGTGAGGTCCTTCCAGACACCCGTCACTTCGCGCACCTGCGCCTGTCCGCCGAGCTTGCCGTCGGTGCCCACCTCGCGCGCCACGCGCGTCACTTCCGAGGTGAATACCGAGAGCTGTTTGATCATGGTATTGACGATGGTCGCCGAGCGCAGGAACTCGCCCTTGAGCGCGCGTCCGTCGACATCGAGCGGCACGGTCTGCAAGAGGTCGCCGCGCGCCACCGCCGACACCGTGCGCGTGACCGTCGTGGTGGGCCACAACAGATCGTCGATCAGGGTATTGACCGAGCCCTCCATGTCCGCCCAGGCGCCCTGCGACAGCCCGAACCTGACGCGCGTACTGGTCTTCCCCTGCCGGCCGACGACCTCGCCCACGTTCTCGAGCTGCTCGGCGATACGCTGGTTGGCGGCGACGATGGAATTGAAGGTGTCGCAAATCTTCCCCGCAACGCCGGTGTTCGAGCCGGGCAGGCGCACGGAGAAGTCGCCGGCCTGCATGGCCTGCAGCGCGTCGAGAAGCTCGCCGAGATTCAGATCGGGGGAGCCCATGACGGCGGCCTTGGCGCCATGGCCGTTGGGCTTTTTCTTACGTGCGACGCTTTGACTTGATTCCATGATCAACCTCTGCCGCCTCGCACGCACGCATCGTGCTCGAGGCCGTGTGCTTGGGGTGGAGGGACCGGCATGGGATCGGCGGTGGGACCGTCAAGGGTGAAAGAGATGCCCCCCGCGAAGTGCGCTGCCGAACCTCCTCCCTCGTCGATGTTTCGTCCCGGTTCGAAAAAATACTATTATGTTGCGCCGGGTATTCACGCTGCGGGCTGCCCGGCGCCGCCAAATCTTCGCGTACCATCTGCGAAAAGTCCATTGCCCGACGCGCTGCAATTCGTTGTAAGAATTACAAATTTACCGCTGGAGCCCCACAACGATGAGACGTGAATTGTTACCCGAAGATGTCGATTTCGCCGTCAAGGGCGGATCGGTGTACGGCTGCGGCGGCGGCGGCTTCGCCGATCACGGACGCACCCTCGGCAACATCGCGACATCGATCGGCCGTCCGCAGCTCGTCAGCGTGGACGAGCTCGATCCAGAGGCGCTGGTCGCCACCATGGCGGCGATCGGCGCGCCCGGCGGCCTCACCCAATGGGAGATGCGCGGCGTCGACTACCTGCGCGCCGTCGAGCTGCTCCAAGAGGCGTCGGAGCAGCCGATCGTCGGCTTGATCATCGGCCAGAACGGGATGTCGAGCACGCTGAACGCGTGGCTCCCGGGCGCTGCGCTGGGGCTCGCCGTGGTCGATGCGGTCGGCGATCTGCGCGCGCATCCCACGGGCGACATGGGATCGCTCGGTCTCGCCAACAGTCCCGAGCCCATGATTCAGACCGCGGCCGGAGGCAATCGCGAGCAGGGCGCCTACATGGAAGTGGTGGTGCGCGGCGCGACCGCGCGCGTATCGCCGGCGCTGCGTACGGCCGCCAATGAGGCCGGCGGCTTCATCGCCAGCTGCAGAAATCCCATTCCGGTGCGCTTGGTCGCCGAACGCGCGGTGCTCGGCGGGATCAGCCAGGCGCTCGCCGTCGGCCGGGCCATCGTGCGCGCCGAGCCGCGCGGCGGCGATGCGGTCACCGAGGCGATCTGCGAGGCGACCGGAGGCACCATCCTCGCCGAAGGCAAGGTGGTGCGGAACGGGCTCGTCTACACCAAGGAGGCGTTCGACTGCGGCGCCATCGAGATCGCGGCGCCGGGCGGCAACATCGTGGCGCACGTGCTGAACGAATACATGGCGCTCGAGCGCGACGGCGAGCGGATCGGCACCTATCCCGACATCATCACGACGTTGACGCCGGCGGGGGTCCCGGTGAGCGCGGGACGACTCACGGTGGGCATGACGGTGCGCATCCTGCACGTGCCGAAGAGCCGCATCGCGCTGTCCGCCAGCGTGTTCGACCCGTCCGTATACCCCGTGGTGGAACGCGCGCTCGGCATCGAGATCGCGCGCTTCGCGCTCGAGGGCAAACGGCCATGACCGAGCCGCGCGTGCGTGAGTTCGGCGGAAAGCCGTTGCGTTGCCGGGGCTGGCGGCAGGAAGGCCTGCTGCGTCTGCTCGAGAACGTGCTCGCCGTGGGCGAAGATCCGGAGAATCTCGTCGTGTATGCGGCGCTCGGCAAGGCGGCGCGCAACCGCCCCGCCTACGAGGCCATCGTCCACGCGCTCGAGACCCTGGCCGATGATGAGACCCTGATCGTTCAATCGGGCAAGCCCATCGCGATCCTCACCACGCACTCGCGCGCGCCTCTCGTGCTCATGGCCAATTGCAACCTCGTCGGCCGCTGGGCCAATGAGGAGGTGTTCTACGACCTCGAGCAACGCGGGCTCATCTGCTGGGGCGGCCTGACCGCGGGCTGCTGGCAATACATCGGCTCTCAGGGGGTCCTGCAGGGCACCTTCGAGATACTGGCGCGCGCCGCGGTCCGACTGGGCGCTCCGGACCTCAGCCGGCCGATTTTTTCTCACCGCCGGACTCGGCGGCATGGGCTCCGCACAGCCGCGCGCGGCCTCCATGCTCGGCGCCGCGAGCATCACCGTCGAGGTCGATCCCGAGCGCGCGGCCAAGCGGCTCGAAAGCGGCGCCGTCCACGAGGTCACGGACTCGCTGCCGCGCGCCCTCGAAGCGGTGGCGCGCGCCATGTCCGAACGCCGCGCGTGGGCCGTTGCGCTCGTGGCCAACGCGGCCGATGTGTATCCGGCCATCGCCGCGGGCTCATTGCGTCCGGACGTGGTGACGGATCAGACCGCCGCTCACGACCTGCTCTACGGCTACGTGCCGCAAGGCTACACGCCGGCCGATGTGCGCCGCGAGCGGGAGCGCAACCCCGCCCAGCTCACCGCCGACGGGGTGCGCTCGATCGGTGTCCACGTCCGGCGCCATGCTCGAATTCCAAAAGCTCGGCGCCATCGTGTTCGACAACGGCAACTTGATCCGCAGCCAGGCGGTCAGGGCCGGCGTCACCGACGCCTTCGATATCCCGGTATTCACCGAGGCGTTCCTGCGGCCGCTGTTTTGCGAGGGGATCGGTCCTTTCCGCTGGATCGCCCTGTCGGGGGATGGCGCGGATATCCGCACGATCGACGACTATCTGCTGCAGGCCTTCGCCCATGACGCCTCGGTGACCCGCTGGATCAGAATCGCACGCGACTCGGTGCCGTTCGAGGGGCTGCCCGCACGCATCGCATGGCTCGGCCATGGAGCGCGCACGACGCTCGGTCTCGCGGTCAACGACATGGTTCGCGACGGCACGCTGAAAGGGCCGATCGCGTTCACGCGCGATCACCTCGACGGGGCGGCCATGGCTCACCCGAAGATCATGACCGAGAACATGCGCGACGGAAGCGATGCCATCGCCGACTGGCCGCTTCTCAATGCGTTGGTGAACTGCGCCTCGCAGGCCGATCTGGTCGCCATTCACTCGGGCGGCGGCGGCTACGCCGGCTTCATGACCAGCGCCGGCGTCACGCTCATCGCGGATGGCACCGCCGCGGGGGCGGAGCGGCTGCGCCTGACATTGACCAACGACACCTCGCTCGGCGTGCTCCGCTATGCGGACGCGGGATATGAAGAGGCGAAGCGCGCGGCGGACAGGTCCGGACTGCGAAGCTTGAGTCCATGACATTGCGGGCGCCGTGCGCGCGTGGGTGATCGTTCGACGTGTGCTCATCGCGCTCGCGGGATGCGCGGTGGTGATCATGGTTGCTGCGCTCGGATTGGCCGCCTGCATCGACGCGGGACTGTTTCGCGGCGCGGTGATCCGCTTCGTCTCGCTTCGTGCGGGACGCCCCATCAGCGTCGCGGGCGCGCTGCAAGTCCATCTGCTCGCCCGTCATCCTGACCTCAGGGGCGAGCGCGTCACCATCGACAATCCGCCCTGGGTGCCCGCCGGACACATGGCGCAGGTCGGGGAGATCTCGTTGGTGATGCACGTGCCGTGGTTCGACGGTACCTTCGGCATCGTGAGCTTGTCGATGAAGTCCGCGACACTGCATCTGATGCGCAATGCCGCCGGACATGCGAACTGGCAGACGAGCAATCCGGACTTGCCGCCCGACACGAATAAAAAGCCGATTCTGCGCAGTTTTTCGATTCCCCAGGCGCATGTGCTGCTCGATGATCAGCGCCGGCACCTGCAGTTCGACGGAATCGTGTCCTCGGATGGCGGCGACGAAGCCACGTCGCATCTGACGATCAAGGGCAAGGGCCAGCTCAACGGGCACGCCGATTCCTTCGAGATTAGCGGAGATCCTTTGACCGCGGCGAGCCACCACATCCCCTACCACTTCTCATTCAGCGAGAGCTCCAGCGGCTCCGAGATGGAGGGCCACGGCGTTCTCCCGAAACCGTTCGACTTCGACATCGTCGATGCCTCGTTCGAGGCGGCGGGGGCAGACCTCCGGGATCTTTACTTTTTAACGGGGGTGACGCTCATCAACAGCGGCCCTTACAAGCTCTCGGGCAGGATCCTGCGCCGGGGCGACTTCACCGGATTCACCGATCTGGCCGCGAAGACCGGCCAAAGCGACGTTCGAGGCAGCGTCGACGTGCACGTATCGGGCGGACGGCCCCAGCTCAACGTCGAACTCGATTCCAGATTTCTGAGGATGGCGGATTTCGGGCTGCGCGCGGCGGGGCGTGCTCCCGAGACCGGCGCACCGCCCCTCTTCTTGTCAGACGCCACCTTCAATCCCCCGACCTTGAGGCTTGGCGGCGCCGACATTCGATATCGCGCGGAGCGGCTTCTGGTCGGCCGTGTGATTCTCGCCGGTGTCGTCGCGAAGGGCACCCTCGAGCAAGGCGTGCTCACCGTCACGCCGCTGACCGCCGACATCCTTGGGGGAAAGCTGCGCGCGCATGTGAGGCTCGACGCGAAAACCGACGATCCAAGGGCCCACGCCGACATCGACATCACCGGGCTGCAGCTCGGCGAGATCGGCCGCAAGGAGGGATCCGCCCCGCCGGCCACCGGCCTGCTCCAAGTGCGGATCGATGCCACCGGAACGGGGCGCTCGCTCCATCAAATCGCCGCGAGCGCGAATGGGACCGTCGCCGCCGCCGTGCAGCAGGGGACCGTGAGGGATTCCCTGGCGGAAATGACCGGTGTCGACCTGCGCGGGTTGGGCTTGATGATGACGAAGAGCCGGAAGGAGATTCCGTTGCGATGCGCGGGCGCGCAGTTCGAGGCGAAAGATGGAACTCTCACGGCGACACGGCTCCTCGCGGACACCGAATCCGTGCTGATCACGGGGAAAGGCGAAATTCACCTGGATACGGAGGCGCTGGATCTCACCATCAGCGGCCACCCCAAGAGCTTGCGGTTGTTCCGATTCCGGGCGCCGGTACTCATCAAGGGCACCCTCAGCCATCCGGCCATCGATGTTCAGGCGCATAAATTGACGCTCGTCGATCCGGGAAACGCGAAGGACGCGGACTGCGCGACGGTGGACCTGCCCCCGCGTTGAGCGAGAGGTTGAGGCTCCACTCTATCTGAGTGACACCGGCCAGGATCTGTCGCGGATCTGCCTTCCGCGTTCGCTGCCGCACAGACGCCCACGCACCCTGCATGGTCCTATATGGGAAGCAGCGGCCGCGACCGGTCGACGGCGATTCGATGTCCAACACGATACTTCTCATACAGGATCATGTCTCGGCGGCCAAAGAAGTCCAAAAACTTCTCCTGAGTTCCGGCGATGCGTCCATCAAGATCGACTGGGTCAGATCCTGCTCGGCAGCGCTCGAGCGACTTCAAGATGATGGAAACGGCCGCGAGCGCGTGGCTGCGATATTCGTCGATATGTTTCTGTCCGACAGCCGGGGTATCGCGACATTCGACAAGCTTTATTCGGCGGCGCCCGACATTCCGATCCTGATATTGAGCGCCCTGCGCGATGAGGAAACGGCAAAATTGGCCGTTCAACACGGAGCTCAGGATTACTTCGTCAAGAGTCGACTCGATGGCTATGCGGTGGCGAAGGCGTTGCGCAACATGATCGAGCGCGCCGCCATCTTGGAAGCGCTGTTCGAGGCGAAAGAACGCGCGCAGGTCACCCTTGACTCGATTGGTGACGCGGTGATCAGCACCGATGCCCATGGGCGGGTGACCTACGTCAACGCGGTCGCGGAGGCCCTCACCGGGTGGTCGCGGGTGGCCTGCATGGGGCGAGCGCTATCGGATGTTTTCCGCATCGTCAATGTCGACTCCCGCGAAGTCGCCGAGGATCCGCTTGCGCTGGCCATCCGGGAAGATAGGGCCGTGAACCTCACTCCCAACAGCGTACTGATAAGCCACGATGGGGGCGAGACGCACATCGAGGACTCCGCCGCGCCCATTCACGATCGCCGTGGGATGGTGACCGGCGCCGTGATCGTGTTTCGCGACGTGACCGCGGCCAGAGCGCTTTCGCTCAGAATGTCGCATCTCGCCCAGCACGACAGCCTGACCGACCTGCCCAATCGATTGTTGTTCGACGACCGTCTCGGCCAGGCGATCGCAATGGCGCTACGGCACGGGAAGAAACTCGCGGTCTTGTACATCGACGTGGATCGATTCAAGCACGTGAATGATTCCGCCGGTCATACCGTCGGCGACCGGCTGCTTCAATCGATTTCGAAGCGGCTCCTCGAATGCGTGCGAAGCTCCGATACCGTGAGCCGCCAGGGCGGCGATGAGTTCGTGATTTTGATGTGCGATGTGGAAAACGCAAAGGACGCGGCGGGAGCCGCGGAGAAGATGCTCGCGGCGCTCCGCCGCCCGTACCGCGTCGACCAGCTCGAGCTGCATGTGTCGGGCAGCATCGGCATCGTCACCTACCCGGAGGACGGGGAGACCGCAGAAGCCCTTCTCAAGAACGCGGACGCGGCCATGTACCGGGCGAAGGATTGCGGCCGGAACAATTACCAGTTCTTCAAAACTGAAATGAACCGGTACGCGCTCGAGCGCCACAGCCTGGAAAGTGCCCTTCATCTTGCGCTCGAGCGCCAGGAATTCGTGTTGCATTACCAGCCCAAGGTGGAGCTCCTTACGGGCGCGATCACGGGGGTCGAAGCGCTGCTTCGCTGGCGCCACACCAAGCAGCGCCTCATCCTGCCGTCGCGATTCATCTCCATCGCCGAGAATAGCGGCCTGATCGTCCCCATCGGCAGGTGGGTTCTCGAGGAAGCCTGCCGTCAGGCCAAGGCATGGGAGGTCGCCGGTTCGGCCCCCACGAGCATCGCCGTCAACGTCTCACCGGTGGAATTGAGGGCGAAGGGGTTCATCGCGGGCGTGCGGCAGGTATTGTCGGACACCGGGCTCGCGGCGCGCCGGCTGGAACTGGAAATCACAGAGACGTTCCTGATGCAGGATCCCCTGCGCACGGGCGCTGTGCTCGACGAACTCAAAAATATGGGAGTGCGTCTCGCGCTCGACGACTTTGGCACCGGATATTCCAGCCTGAGCTTTCTCAAGCGATTTCCGATCGATACATTGAAGATCGACCATTCGTTCGTTCGGGACCTCGCGACGGACTCGGAGGACGCCAGCATCGTCAGCGCGGTCGTGGACATGGGCCGGAACCTGAACATGCAGGTGGTCGCCGAAGGCGTCGAAACGCGGGAGCAGTGCGCCTTTCTGAAGCGCCATCACTGCCCCGAGGCACAGGGGTTCTATTTCGGCAAACCGATGCTGCCCAAAGCGGTTGCACGCCTGTTCGCCAACCCCACACCCGCCAGCCTTCGCGGCTGACCTGGTCTGCCCCGGTGTCAAGGGGCTCGCCGCGGGAACGTCCTGGATTGGAACAGCTGCTTTTTCGGATACCCTGGGCAGGCGCTGGTTCTCGAATCATGTCGACCAGTGCCACCCGTCGCCAACCATGGCCCTGACGCAATCCTCCGACAAGTAACTCATCCACTCGGCGATGATGTTTGCGGCGCGCTCCGTGGTGGCGTCATTGCGCCTGAGCGACGCCTTGACAACGTCGGGGCCGACTCGCAGCCCTCTCAGTAGGCTGACCAGTCGATGGCTGTCGACTTCTTCGCGCGCCCCAGATCGATGCATCACAGGATGCGCCGTCGCCTCGCGCCGGCCGTTCGCAGCCACGCCATCCAGATGTTGCGACTCGAACAGGGTCTCCAGCTGAAGTGTGGCGATGAGGTGCCTCTGCCATCGTGCATCAATCAACATGGTCCCAACATAACCCTTCTCCAGAGATTTTAGTGAACTCGATGGCGGGAACACTCAGGCGTTGATTCTCATTCGCTCAGCTCGCGGGCATCGGCTCCGGCTTGATAATGGCAATTGGCCGATCAGCGAGCGTCGGCGATACACCGAACTCGCCCTCACGTACCCAGAAGGTCAGCAGGTCGCCCACCCGCAGATCCCTCACCATTTCGGTCTTGTCGCCGAGTGTAATCAGGCCGCCCTGACCCACTTCGAATGCAATCGTGCTCACCGGAAAATTTCCTACGTCCGAAATCGCCACCTGCACGCTCTGATGATCAACCTTGGACACCTTGCCGTAGAATTTGGCGTACTTCACGCCGTCTTTGACAGTAACCTCCTGACAGGTCACAGGCGCGTTGGGATAGTCCTTGAGGAATGCCGCATTCCACTTTATGTGGGCGCAGGATTCCTTTGGCTGGTCTGCCGACCAGGCAATGGAGGCGAGGAGCAAGCCCGCGGAGGCGATGGCCATGTGCGTACGATTCATGTGTCGATTCATTCCGTTCTCCTATCAGTAGCCAATAGTCATGTGATCCGTGACGTTTTGCACACCCGGCGCATTCCACGCCGAGTTGCGCGCAAGATCCCGCTGCCACCAACTGGTCACGGTGCCGGACAAGGTGACATTCTTGCCGGCTACACTGACCGAAATATCCTGATCTTCCGCGTCGAATCTGCGCCCCAAAGCGGCCTCGATTTCTTCCTTGATCTGCGCGGACGGCGTTTCCGAGCGGATGCTGATGTCATTCGTGATGCCTTTGACGCCGACCAGGTACCGAACGGCGGCGGCGGCATTTTGTCGCTGATAGTCCCGGTCGACCTTGCCGGAAAGTTGAATCCAGCCGTTTTCAACTTGAATCCTCACCGAATCCTTGGGCAGATAGGCGGCCCCGGCGAGCGAATTTTCGGCTGCTCGCGCGATGTCGGCATCCGTGTGCGAGCCCGCCGGCGCAACGACGATTTTGACGACGAGTGCCTTCACGCCTGCAACACGTTGAACGGCCTGCTCGGCCACCCATTTCTCCGAATAATAGGGAACCTGCCCGCCGAGGGTCACGAGTCCGTCCTGCACCGCTATCTCGATCTTGCTTGCATCGATCGCCGCCTCCCAATTGAGTTCGTCGATCACATCCTGGCGCAGTTGGGAATCGGTCTTCATGGTTCAAGTTTTCCGGTTTGATAAAAGGAGGAGACACAGTACCCGAAGCGTTTGTCCCCCACCGTTCGATGCCGTACGTAGCGACAATCGGGCGCTGCGTCGGAGCCGATGTGCGATAACGAACAGACACGCATTGCAAGCCGCGTCATCTTGATGCACTGCGGCTCGCGGTGCCCTCGCATCCGCTCGTCGCCATGAATTGACGATAAACAAATGGAAAGCGCCGTATGATTACATTGTTCGATCCCATCCAAGTCGGAATCATCCAGGCGCGGAATCGCATCGTGATGGCCCCTTTGACCCGCAATCGTGCCGGGGCACATCAAGTTCCCACGCCGCTGATGGCGCTCTACTACGAACAGCGCTCCTCCGCGGGCCTCATCGTTTCCGAAGCGGCGCAGGTTGCTCCGGAAGCGCAAGGGTATAGGGATACACCAGGCATCTACAGCCCCGCGCAGATCCACGGCTGGCGCGCCGTCACCGGGGCGGTTCACGCGAAAGGCGGCGCCATCGTCGCGCAATTGTGGCATGTCGGGCGTATCTCCCATGTGTCGCTGCAACCGCACGGTCAGGCGCCCGTCTCGAGCACGGGGCGCCGCGCCGATGCGAAGACCTTCACGGTCAAAGGGTTCGAGGATGTCTCGACGCCTCGCGCACTGCGACTCGACGAGCTCCCGGGGATCGTCGAGCAGTTCCGCCAAGCCGCGCGCAATGCGATGGACTCTGGATTCGACGGAGTCGAGGTTCATGGTGCCAACGGATATCTGCTCGAGCAGTTCTTTCGGGACAGCATCAACGACCGTACCGATTCCTATGGCGGTTCGGTGGACAATCGGATCCGGCTTCCGATGGAGATCATGACGGCGGTCGCCGCCGAGATCGGAGCGGACCGCACCGGGATTCGATTGTCTCCCGTATCACCGGTGAACGACGCAAAGCAGGATAGCGATCCGCAGGGGTTGTTCAACCGCTTCATGGATCGCTTGAATCCGCTGCGTCTGGCGTTTATCCACGTCATCGAGGGTGCCACGGGCGGTCCCCGCGATCTTGTGCCCTTCGATTTTCCCGAGCTTCGCCTTCGCTTCAAAAGCGATCATGAGGCCGGTGCATGGATCGTCAATAACGGGTATAGCCGACAGATGGCAATCTCCGCAGTCGCCGCCGGGACGGCAGACATGGTGGCTTTCGGGCGGCCGTTCATCAGCAATCCGGATCTCGTAAAGCGTCTGCGCTTCGACGAACCGCTGGCCGCCATCGACATGTCGACGCTGTATGGAGGCGGCGCGGCGGGATATACCGACTACACTTCCTTGGTGTCGTCGGACTCCGCTCCGGGTCCGGCTGAAAACCCACGGCCGCCCCTCGAAACTGCCGCATGAACACGTCAAACCAAACATCGAGGACATGAACCATGAGCGAATATCTCGACGCCATCGTTTTCATCGATCGCCATCTTGCCAAGGTCTTTCACGTCAGCGCTACGGATGACGTCAAGCTCTTGATCGAGCATACCTCGGCACAGCGCCGGCACCATCAGGCGGATCACGAGGACGGCACCAAGCATGCCGTGGACGACGACTTCATGCATCGTATCGTGGCGTCGCTCGATCATACGGGCCATACATTGATTGCGGGTCCAGGCAACTCGAAATTCGAGCTGCAGACCTACATCGAGCGCCATAAGCCGGATCTCGCCGCGCGCATATCAGGCGTCGAAACCCTGGATGCTGCAACGGACAGCGTCATTGTCGCGATGGCGCGGCAATTCTTCCGCGAACGCGGACACCGGCATGCAATGCAGCCGGAGCCGAACTTCAGGCACAATGACTAGTCGCTCAAACCCGGAGACTTCGCGCTGCAGGCGAAGTCTCCCGGGCGGAACGGCTCACGCCATATTACCGATCCAAGTCAGGCGACCGCGCGCTCCCGCTGGCTCTCCCAATAACCATTGCGGCAGTAGTGATTGTAGATGCGCATCTCCGCGTCACGATCGATCAGCGCCCCTTCGTCGTATGCCGGTGCGTCCTTGATCGCCTGCCGATCCAGATCGATTGTGACCTTCGATTCGGGCCAACTCACGTCCTGAATCCATTCCGGAGACACGAGTACTTGGTGTCCCATCCACCAATTGCTGGTGTTCACGATCAAATACCGGACCGCCCAAAGATAGTCATCGACGAGAAATCCCTGAACGTGCCCGATATCACCGTCCCGGGCATGGATATGGTATCCCATGACGGCGTTGCAGCTCCGCAGGTGCAGGTCCGCATTGGGACCCGTCGATGGCGGCCTCAAATGGCCACGAAAGCCGGTGGATCCCATGCCGGCTCGGAGTGTACCCGGATAGTCGCGTTCACCCCAAAGACCGGCTCCGCCCCAATAGAAGGGGTAATCGTAGTAACCGAGGTAATTTGATTCGTACTGCCGCGATACCGGCTTGTCGGTGTCAAGTTCGGGACTGTGCCTGACTTGATCCTTGGTAATCGTGACAGGAAGCACTTCCCGTATCGTGTCTGCCTGACCGAGCGAGTATGGCGAAATCAGCACTTCATGACCGAGCCATGCTCTCGTATTGACCACGGCGTAGCGGATGGCCCAAGCTTCGTCGTCAAAATAGAAATCTTTTACATTCCCGATGGTTCCGTCGGTGGCACCGACCGAAAGCCCTTCCAAACTCTTCACGCTGCGCAGCATCGTCGGATCTCCTCACCTGATCTTGTTGATGCCTCACTGTAAGTCGCCACAAGGGAGCCGGTCTGTTCGCTGACACACAGTGGGCGGGCGCAGCAAAAGACGCTGGATCGGCCTCAGCTCACCGCGCGGTCCGGAAGCAGCCGCCGATACTCATTCCGAACCACCCGATAGCATTCGCACGTCCGTCGTTCCCGGCCTGCGCGATCCAATACCCTGATGCGGCCGCGCGCATACTTGATGAGCCCCGGTTGCAAACGGCGGTCTGCGCCATTTGCGTAATCAATGCCTGGGTGAACCGCAACATCAAGTGCATCACGGGTGGCACGAGGTTGAACTCGTGCTTCATGAACTGCGCCTTCATACGGAGGCCGACTCCCGCGCTTTGAACGACCGCACGGCTCGGCGTGGTATCCCAAAATGACCTGCCCAAGTCTCAGATCAACCAGTTCGAGGTGAGGCAGCCACAGCGTTCGGATGGCCGGTGGCAGCAGGGCGAGCAGGTGATTCTCGGTTGCCCGATGACTGGGTTCGATGGATGATTTCAGCACTGACGAAGGCTCCGTCGATCACGCCAAACCCCAGGATCAGTGTACGGTATCGGAGTCGGCCTGTTGTCGTGGAATCCTCATATTGCTTGAGTTCGGTTCCGTACCAACGCGGCGGCGCTCTTGATGGATGAACGATAGCGGCTGCCGGCCGCGCGGCACGTTGTCCTCGCTCCATACCGTCCGTTCGACACCGCACAGACCGCGGCGGACGACCTCGATCTACTAAGGAGGTGGTACACACTGAGACATCGGCATCGGAGAATTCGGCCCATGAAAGCAGCAAAATTGACATTCGTGCTCGCGTGCAGCACCGCCGCGGCGTCGCTCATCGGCGGCGCGGCCTCATTACTTGTCTGGCAGCCTGCCGGCGCGACCGTGCAATTTGCCAAGGACACAGGCAAGTCTTGCGCGGAATGTCATACCAATCCCAAGGGGGGCGGCGCGCTCACTCCACTGGGCGAGGCGTTCAAGGCGAACGGGAACAAGCTCCCGAAGTAGCGCTTCACCGGGCGAACGCCCCCGTTTCTTTGCCGCTTAGTACGCTAGCGTCCGGACGGATTGATGCAAAAGTGTTCATATGGAGGTCGGGAACGGCAACGGAGATGGTCATGTATATCGGCGGCATTCTCGGAACAATTCTTATCGTCGCGTTGATCATTTTTCTGGTGCGCAGAACTTAAGGCGCGTCCCCCATGAGCACACGGATCGACCGCAATCGCTCACGCGTATCGCGAGGCGCATTGCGGTGGGGACGGTTTGCGTCAAAACATTCGTTGAGGTTCCGGCGACGCCGATGATTGCGTGCTAGGCCAGCAGGCTTTGGATGCGGCTCGCGAGTCCCTCCATGGCAAACGGCTTCGTCATCACCTGCATTCCGGCATCGATGCGGCCGTGACTGAGCACCGCGTTCTCGGCGTATCCGGTGATGAACAGGACTTTCATATCGGGCCTCAGTTTGCGGGCGGCATCCGCCACTTGGCGGCCATTCAATCCGCCCGGAAGCCCGATATCGGTGATCAGCAGATCGACTCGCGCCGCCGATTGCAACATCTTCAATCCGGAATGGCCATCCCCGGCTTCGATCGCCGTGTAGCCGAGTTCCTGCAGCACATCGACCACCAGCATTCGTACGAGAGGCTCGTCATCGACCACCAGGACGGTTTGTCCCTGGACGGCATGCGTTACCGCGGACAGCTCCGGCTGCGCTTCGGCAGACTCGGCATCTCCGATGTGCCGCGGCAGGTACAGGCACATGGTTGACCCGTGACCCACCTCCGAATAGATGCGGACTTGGCCGCCCGACTGCCGCGCGAACCCGTAAATCATGGAGAGCCCCAAACCCGTCCCCGTCCCCACGGGTTTCGTCGTGAAGAACGGATCGAACGCCCGCGCGATCACCTCCGGCGTCATGCCGGTGCCGGTGTCGGTGACGCTCATCGTGACATACTGTCCGGCCGGGACATCGCGCTCGCGGGCGCCACGGTCATCGATCCATTGGTTGCTCGTCTCGATCATCAGCGAACCCCCCTCGGGCATCGCGTCGCGGGCGTTGATGCACAAGTTCAAGAGCGCGTTTTCGAGTTGATTCGGGTCCACCCGGGAGGTCCAGATATTCGGAGCGCCGACCACCTCCACTCTGACGGCCGGACCGACGGTGCGCCGGATCAGTTCTTCCATGTCGGCGACCAGGCGGTTGACGTTGGTGGGCTTCGGGTCCAGGGTCTGGCGCCTCGCGAAGGCAAGCAGTCGATGGGTGAGCGCAGCCGCACGCTTGCTGGCGCTCTGCGCCGCACTGATGTAGCGCTTCGCGTCATCCAGGCGGCCCTGGCTCAGGCGATTGCCGAGCAATTCCAGGCTCCCCGATATGGCCGTCAACAGATTATTGAAGTCATGGGCGATACCACCGGTCAAATGACCCACGGCTTCCATCTTCTGCGATTGACGCAGAGCATCGAGCGCCGCCGCGAGCTCGGTGCGCGCCTCCCGCTCCTGCGTCACATCCCGCGCGCTGCAGTAGAATTTACCTGCCTCCGACACAGCGACCCAGGACAGCCAGCGGTAAACGCCATCGGTGCGCCGGAACCGGCTTTCGAAGTGCAGAACCGGCTCGCCGTCGTTGACATCCCGAAGGCCTGCCTGAACTTTCTCCACATCCTCGGGATGTATCAGATCGAAGAGCGACATCCGGCGGATCTCGCCGGCCGTCCACCCTAGCGCCCTCTCCCAAGCCGGATTCGTGCTCTCGAATTGACTGCTCGCATCGAGGATTCCCAGCAAGTCGATACTCACGTCCCACAGGCGGGCAAGCTCCGCGACTTGATGCTGCCTTTCGAAGCCGTGCTCAAAATCTCGCACATTTGCGCGGCCGTTGAACGACGGCGAATTCGCCATGGTTCTTGGGTGCACTGTCGGGTCCGGGGGACGGCGGTCAGGGGATGGGTGCTCACGGCGCATCGGGTCCTCCACGGGCTCCAAGCTCACACTTCGCATCGCGGACCGTGGAACGATAGGTGGGGCGGCTTTCACGCGTCTGTACGGCACACCACACAGGGCATTGTTGCAAGGCGTCATTCATGCGTCACGGTATCGCGCCGCGATCCGCCAGTCTGTGCTACACCGTACACAAGCTCCCGTCGGCCCTAGGTGGCCAGCTCGTTGGGAAGCAGCCGGGCGTATTCACTCTTGACAGCCGCGTAACATTCGCAGGTTCGCCTCTCCAAGCCCGCTCGGTCCAGCACCGAGATGTGCCCGCGCGCATAGCGGATCAACCCGGCGCGCTGCAGCTTCAAGGCGCTCTCGGTGACCCCTTCACGGCGCACGCCCAACATGTTGGCGATCAGTTCCTGCGTCATCACCAGTTCCGTTCCACACAACCGATCCAGACTCAACAGCAGCCAGCGGCATAATTGTTGATCGAGCGTGTGGTGGCGGTTGCAGACCGCGGTCTGAGCCATTTGCGTGATCAGCGCCTGCGTGTAGCGCAGCAATAAATGCATCACCGGTCCGCCCAGGCTGAACTCGTCCTTCAATGCCTGCGCCTTGAGCCGGATCGCTTGACCCGCGCTCTGCACCACGGCGCGGCTCGTGGTGGACTCGCCCCCCATGAACAGCGAGATGCCCACGATCCCCTCGTTGCCGACGATGGCGATTTCCGCCGATTCACCGTTTTCCGTCACGTACAGAAGCGACACGATGGTGGTCGTGGGAAAATATACGTGAGTCAGCGTCGCGCCCGATTCATAGAGCACCTGTCCAAGCCGCAAGGAGACGATCTCGAGTTGCGGCCCCCAACGCTCCCATACTGCGGCAGGCAGCGCGTCAAGCAGATGGTTCCTTCTCGAGTCGAGGGGAATGATGGCGTACGCCTCCATGGCGAGATTCCCAAGGGCCCGGGCAGCCCGGCGAACGTTGCGCCAAGGCGGGGGTCTATGGCTGAGCCACTATGTATTATAGCGCACATAACACAAGCTGGCGCAGATAACACAAGACACCGCGAAGAACTCGCTCGCTCGTGAGTTAGCGCTGGACGCGCTCGTACACCGTCTTGATGATCCGATAGCAGGAACAGGCCGCGGCCTTGAGTCCTTTCACGTCGAGAATTTGAATCTTGCCGCGCCGATAATCGATCAATCCGCGCTGCTTGAGCGCGCTCGCCGCCTCGGTGACGCCTTCCCGTCGCAGGCCGAGCATGTGGGCCAGAAATTCATGGGTCAGCGGAAATTCATCGGATCCGACCCGCTCGCGGGTCATGAGCAGCCACCGCGCCAGCCGCGCTTCCGCATCGTGAAAGCGGTTGCACGCCGCGGTCTGCGAGATTTGGGCCATCAGCGCATAGGTATATTTGAACAGTGCCTGGCGCAGCGGGTGATTCCGGTCGAACTCGAGGCGAAAGGGCGCGGCGGCCATCCGTAATGCGCGGCCTCCACCCTGCACCAAGGCACGCACACCCGACACGCCCATGCCGAGGATGAAAGGCATTCCGGTCATGCCTTCGTTGCCGACCATGCCCACCTCGAGGGTGCGGCGTTTGTCGACCGCGGTCAGCAGGGAGATGAGGCAGTCGATCGGAAAATAGACGTAACGAATCCGGCCGCCGGCTTCGTAGAGAACCTGTCCGAAGTGCAGGGTCACCGGCTCGAGTTCGTTCAGTCGCCCGTAGTCCTTCGAAGGGATGACGGCCAACACCTGGTTGCCCAAGGATTGCCCGGCCAATGGACTCAGCCGCTGGCGCGTCATGCGATCAGTTCCAACCCTTGGTCATCCGGCCGCACGGCCATTGCCGCACCCGGCTCTACTTGAATCCGCATATCGGTTCCCCTCGCCACATTCCAACGCGCAGGATGGCACGTTGCCGGTGCTCGATCTGTTCGTTGACGTACGGAGTGGGTCTGTGCGAGGAGTGCCTTAAGTACGATTGGGTACAGACTTCCGGCCCGATGACGGGTAGTCTCGTTCGGTGAATCTGCCTGTCACCACCCCGCCGCGCATGGTTTTCACATAGCGCAACGAAGCAACATTCCCGCCGGCCTGTGGTCCCGCGGCATGGTGGCGACGCTGGGCGCGCAGTTCCTTTCCGCGTTGGCCGACAACGCCCTGCTGTTTGCGGCGCTGGGGCTCGTCCGGAAACTGCATTATCCCGTCTGGAGCGGGCCGTTGATCCAGGAGTTCTTCGTTGCCGCTTATATACTGCTCGCACCGTTCGTCGGCGCCCTCGCCGATGCGCACCCCAAGGGGCGCGTCATGGCCCTTGCGAATGCCACCAAGTTCGTCGGCGCGTTCGGGATGTGCCTGCACATGAATCCGTTCTTCTGTTATGCACTGGTAGGCGGCGGTGCGGCGGCCAATTCACCCGCCAAGTACGGCATATTGAGCGAGCTCACCACGCGCGAGCGGCTGCTCAAGGCCAACAGCCTCCTGGAGGCGTCGACCATTGCCGCCATATTGCTCGGCGCCGTCGCCGGAGGCGTGCTGACCGATTGGAGCATCGAAGGTGCGCTCATGGCGATTTCAGCCTGCTATGCGGCATCGGCATTGAGCGCACTGTTCATTCCTCGATCGAAGCGGGCGCCGCCGACGATCGGCTTCTCCATTTCCAGCAGCATCGGGGAATTTGTCGTGGAGACCCGATCCCTGATGCGGAATCCGAAGGCGCGGCTCGCCGTGATCGGTACCGCGCTCTTTTGGGGTGTGGGCGCGGCGCTTCGCTTCCTGGTGATCGCCTGGGTGCCGGTCGCACTGAAAATCACCAGCAACAAGGTGCCGGGATTTCTCACGGCGATGGTAGCGGTGGGAATCGTGTTGGGCGCGGCGCTCGCGGCGCGTTTCGTACGGCTGCCGACCTACCCGCGGGCGCTCCCGGCCGGCGTGCTGATAGGGATTGGGGTCTGTCTTCTGCCGTTCGCAAACAGCCTCTCCCTGGCCATCGCGGTCATGATATTCGTCGGGACCTGCAGCGGATTCTTCGTCGTTCCGCTCGATGCGCTGTTGCAGAGACAGGGTGAGGATGGCGCCGGCGTGGGATCCGCCATCGCGATTCAAAACTTCTTCGAGAACCTGAGCATGCTCGCGCTGGTCGCCGGCTATACGGCTGCGACTTTCATGAGCGTGCCCGTGAATCACATTGCGGTCGGAATCGGGCTTTTCACCGCGCTCTCCATGGGAGCGCTGACCTTCATGCGGGCTGACCGGTCCGCTCGCGGCTGACCGGTCCGCTCGCGGCTGGCCGGTCCCTCGCGGCTGGCCGGTCCCTCGGGCTCCCGGTGCCTATCGCTTGGCGATCTCGGCTTTCATGAGCCCAAGCTCCTCGCGAGTGATCTCGCCGCGGGCATATCGCTCGTTGAGAATATCGAACGCGCCCTTGCTCGGTAATTGGCCGACTCGCTGGTGTGCGGCGTAGGAGTAGCCCCAATTGCCGATGCTGGAGAAGAGCAGAAAGATGATTCCAAACCAAAGAAACCAACCCCAGCCGAAATACCAATCGTTCCAATAGGTGTGGGACACTCAACTCTCCTGTTAGCGGTCGACCAGCGAGAGGCTACGCCGACTTCGTTCATTCCTCTGTGCGCCATCGAACACCTGGCCGCAACTTCAGTATCAACCGACTTTACGGCCCATCCCCGGCACGACGTTGCCGCTCTTGGCCCTGACATCAACCTGCTTGCGCTGATCCCACTTCCAGTTGCGGATCTCCGGCATATCCTGCCCGTGTCGGCCGATGTAATGTTTGTGCTCGATGAGCTTGTCCTTCAGGGTCTGCTTCAAATATGCGCCGCGGGTTCCCAGGTCCGGCAGCCGATCGATCACGTCCATGACCAGGTGAAATCTGTCGAGATCATTCTGCACCCGCATGTCGAAGGGCGTGGTGATCGTGCCCTCCTCCTTGTAGCCGCGGACGTGCAGATTGCGATTGGCTCGCCGGTAGGTCAACCGGTGGATCAGCCAGGGATAGCCGTGATACGCGAAGATGATGTGCCTGTCCCGCGTGAACAACGAGTCGTAGTCGTCGTCGTTCAGGCCATGCGGGTGCTCGGTGGACGACTGCAGCTTCATCAGATCGACCACGTTGACCACGCGAATCTTGAGATCCGGCAGGTGCTCGCGCAGGATTGAAACCGCGGCCAGTACCTCCAGCGTCGGCGTGTCTCCGCAGCAGCCCATCACCACGTCCGGCTCGCCGCTCTGGTCGTTGCTTGCCCATTGCCATATGCCGATGCCCTCCGTGCAGTGCACGACGGCCTCCTCGATGGTCAGCCACTGCGGAAGCGCATGCTTGCCGGCAACCACGACATTGACGTAATTCCTGCTGCGCAGGCAGTGATCGACCACCGAGAGCAGGCAATTCGCATCGGGCGGCAGATACACCCGGACGATATCGGCCTTTTTATTGACGACGTGATCGATAAAGCCGGGATCTTGATGGGTGAATCCGTTGTGATCCTGCTGCCAGACGTGTGAGGCGAGCAGATAATTCAACGAGGAGATCTTCCTGCGCCACGGCAGCTCCAGGCACACCTTGAGCCATTTCGCGTGCTGGCTGAACATGGAGTCGATGATGCGGATGAAGGCCTCGTAGCTGTTGAACAGCCCGTGCCGTCCGGTGAGCAGATAGCCCTCCAACCACCCCTCGCATTGATGCTCGCTCAGCATCGAGTCGAGCACTCCCCCTTGGGGCGCCAGGAATTCGTCCTGCTTCGTTGCGCGGGCGTCCCATTGCCGGTTGGTGACTTCGAACACGGCGCCGAGCAGATTCGACAGCGTCTCGTCGGGACCGAAGATGCGGAAATTTCGCTCCGCCTGGTTCATCTTGGACACGTCACGGAGGAACATTCCCAAGATCCGGGTGTCGCACTCCTGGATTTCGCCGGGTGAAGACACGTTGACGGCGTGATCGCGGAAGTCCGGCATCTTGAGATCGCGGAGCAACAGCCCTCCGTTGGCATGCGGATTGGCGCCCATCCGCCGCCCGCCTGTGGGCGCAAGCTCGGCCAGCTCTGCGACCAGGCGGCCGTTTTGATCGAACAACTCCTCCGGCCTATAGCTTCGCATCCAGCTCTCGAGCAGCGCGACGTGCTCCACGTGCTCCGGATCCACCAGCAGCGGCACCTGGTGCGCCCGGAACGTGCCCTCGATCTGCAACCCGTCGACGAATTTGGGTCCTGTCCAACCCTTGGGCGATCTCAACACGATCACCGGCCAGCGCGGGCGATCGGCAATCTTCCGCGCTCGCGCGCTTGATTGGATCTGTCGAATGTCCTCTATCGCGGCCTCCATCACCGTGGCCATGCGCTCATGCATCGTGTCCGGATCATCGCCCTCGACGAAGAGCGGCGCCCAGCCGCAACCGCGCAGGAACTGGCCCAATTCCTCACCCTCGATGCGCGCGAGCACGGTCGGATTGCTGATCTTGTAGCCGTTGAGATGAAGTATCGGCAGCACGGCGCCGTCGGTGATGGGATCGAGGAACTTGTTGGACTGCCACGAGGTGGCCAAAGGGCCCGTTTCCGCCTCACCATCACCGATCACGCAGGCGACGATGAGCTCCGGGTTGTCGAACGCAGCCCCGAACGCGTGGCTCAGGGAGTACCCGAGTTCGCCGCCCTCATGAATCGACCCGGGAGTCGTCGGCGCGACATGACTCGATATGCCGCCCGGAAATGAAAACTGCTTGAACAGCTCCTTGAGCCCCGCTTCATCCTGGGTGACGTTCGGATAGACTTCGCTCCACGTACCCTCGAGGTACACGTTCCCCACGATCGCCGGGCCTCCATGGCCTGGGCCGGCCACGTAGAACATATCCAAGTCATATTTCTTGATGACCCGGTTCAAGTGCACGTAGATGAAATTCTGGCCGGGCGTCGTTCCCCAGTGGCTGACGACCAGCGGCTTCACGTCGGAGAGCTGCAGCGGCCGCTTCAGCAGCGGATTGTCGTAGAGATAGATCTGTCCCACGGACACGTAATTGGCGGCCCGCCAATAGGCGTCGATCTTGCGGCGCAGGTCGTCGGACAGCGTGTTGGGCATCGTTTATGGCCCCACTCTGGTTTCCGTCGACCGGGGCTTTCCCTCGCGCGGCCAGTAGCCGGACCGGCCGTAATGGGTGTGAAGGGCCTCTTCGTGCCCTCGATCCGGCGATGTCGCGGGATCATACGGCGGGGCACCAGTGACTGCCTCCCGCGTCATCCCCACCGAGACTTTGCACTCGGCCCAATTGATATCGTCTATCCATTGCGGAGCGACGAGCACCTTGTGGCCGAGCCACCAATTGCTGGTATTCACGATGAGGTAGCGGATCGCCCAGGACGCCTCATCGACCAAAAATCCCTCTACATGGCCGATATCGCCATCGCTCGCCTGCACGTAATAACGCATGACCGCATTGGCGCTTCGCAGATGCGGATCGTCGTGTCGATGCTGCGCAAGCGCCGTCGGATTCGTGCTCGAGAGTCCGCCCTGCAAAACATCGGGGTAGAGACCCGCGCCCCACAGGCCGCCGCCACCCCAGTAATTGCCATAGCCGTAGTACCCGAGATAACCCATCTCTTGCTGGCTCGAGACCGGCTTGTCGGTGTCGATGTCCGGGCTGCTCGCGACCTGGCTGCACGTCAGGGAGACGGGAAGGATTTTTTCCGACCAATTCGGCCGGCCGACGGAAATCGGCGAAATCAGGACCTTGCGTCCCTTCCCTGTCTCCCCGCAATCCACGACGAGATAACGAATGACCCACGCCTCATCGTCGAAGTAGAAATCCTGGACGCGGCCGATGATGCCGTCGGTCGCACCGATCGTGTACTCTTCCATGGCCTTCATGCTTCGCAACATATGTTCTTCTCGCTTGTTGATGGGTAGTCCGGCGGATTCTGCAGCGTCACTTTGCCGGCCCAATACCCCGGCAGTCCGTAGTGGTCGTGCAATTTCATTTCGGCATCGCGGTCGAATTGAGTTTTTGCGCGATACGGCGGCGCGTTTCTCACCGCGTCACGGGTCAGTGTCACGCTGACGGTGTGGTCGTCCCAGCTCAAGCCCACGATCCATTCCGGTGCGATCAATACGTGATGACCGAGCCACCAATTGCGGGTGTCCACGATCAGGTACCGGATGGCCCAGTTTTCCTCGTCGATGAGGAAGCCGCAGACATGTCCCACGTCCCCGTCCGGCGCGCGGATGTGGGACGAGGTGACCGTCTTGCAGCTGCGCAGATGATGGTCGCCGCGCATGGGCCGCTGCGTCTCGATATCCTGGCGTTCCGCCACCTCTTGCCGCGTCATCGAAACCGGCAATAACCGGTTGAACCAATTCGGGGCGCGGATGGACGTGGTCGAAATCAGGACCTTGCGACCTGCAAGCCAAGCTCCGGCTTCGACCAGGAAATACCGGACGACCCAGAACTCGTCGTCGAAATAAAAATCCTTCACCCGGCCGACGGAGCCGTCGGTCGCCCCGACGGAGTAATCCTCAAGATCATCCATCGTGCGTAGCATGGGTTCATTTCCTTCCGGCAGGCGAGCATCGCGAGGCCCAGCAACAGGCTACGCAGACGCACCGCGCACGTCTGTTCGCTGTCGCACCGATGGAACGGTCGCCTGGGGGGCGCCCCGGATGGTCAGGATGGCAGGTTACGGTGCCTCGGAGGGAGCGCTCATCGCGGCCCGCCATTCCGGAAGCCAGCAAAGGCTCCGATCCGTGGTGGTCATCGGAAAATACTCGGCGCCCAGCCACCCTGCATAACGCGCGCTGGACAGAGCGCTCAACAAGTCGCGAAAGGGCACACCGCCCGTACCCGGCTCGTGCCGGCCCGGGACATCGGCGAACTGCACATGGCGGACATAGGGCAGCGATTGCTCGAGTTCCTCGATCAGATCGAGGCCCATGCGCGTCGCGTGGTAAGCATCGAATTGCAGCCCGATTCCGGGGGCGCGTCGCGACAGTATCGAGCGGGCGGCATCGAACGAGCTCAAGAGATAGCCCGGAGCGTCGATGGGGTTCAAGGGCTCGATCAAGGGGACGACTCCCTTGGGACGCAGCATATCGACGGCGAGATCCAGATTGTCTTCGTATGCGCGAAGGCGTTCCTCGCGGTCCGCCTCGGCCGGCGCAAGTCCCGCCAGAACATGCACGAGGCTCGCCCCCAACGCCTCGGCGTATTCGGCCGCTTGTGCGAGCTGCGCTCGGAACAGGGGCTTGAGATCGGGCCGCCCCGCAATCCCGAATGGATGCTCCCCCGCGACGACGGGGACGTTGATGAGCACCACCGGCATGCCGGCCGCGCCGGCCGCTCTCGCCAGCGCCTCGGGCGGCTCGGAGTAGGGAGCCTGAATCTCCACTCCGTCGAAGCCGTGCGACCGTGCGGCCTCGAATCTCTCGAGCAGCGGCAATTCTCGAAACAACGTGCTGATATTGGCCGCGATGGGCAACACACCGCTCATGCAGGACCTTGGGCGTAGAGCTTGAACAATGCCGCGAGATCTTCGTGAATGAGGCCCCGCCCGGCTGCACGCCGATACACCTCGAGCGCGGCAAGGGTCATCGGCAGCACCGCGCCGTGCTCCCCGGCAAGCTCTTGGACCGCCGAGAGATCCTTCAGCATGAGCGCAAGCTCACCCAAAACCGGGGTGAACACGCCTTGAGCCATGCGCCGGCCGAAGATCTGCAGGGGAATGGAATCCGCGAAGCCGCCGGCGAGCGCCTGCGGGATGATATCGAGATCGAGGCCGCTGACGCTCGCGAGCTTGAACGCCTCGCTGATCGCGACCAGGTTGGTCGCGACGATGAGCTGATTGCAAAGCTTCAGAGTTTGCCCGGCGCCCAACTCGCCGATCCGCGTCACCCGCTGCGAGAAAGCGGCCAGCAGCGGACCCAGCCGTGCGATGTCGTGCGCCTCGCCGCCGCACATGATCACGAGCTTGCCCTGCTCCGCGCCCGTCGCCCCTCCCGACACGGGCGCATCGACCCAGGTCGTTCCGCATTGGCCCTTCAATCGCCCGGCGAGGGACAGGGTCGCCGTCGGGCCGATGGTCGAGAAATCCACTACCAGTGCGGGCGCATGCGCGGCCTCCACCGCGCCGCCGGGACCGAATAGCACGTGCTCCACCGCGGCTTTGTCGGTCACGCAGAGACACAAGGCGTCCGCGCCCTCCGCCGCCGCCGCAGGTGTCGAAGCGCGGGTCGCGCCCGCATCGATCAACGGATCGAGCTTGCCAGGGGTGCGGTTCCACACGCGCACGCCAAAGCCTGTGCGCAGCAGATGACGCGCCATGGGCGAGCCCATGAGGCCGACGCCCAGAAAACCGACCGTCCGAATCTCCTCAGCCGGCATCGACGGATTCTTTGGAGAGGGCTGCCTTCATCGTTGCGCTCAGAGCGGCGGCATCCCGGGCGGCGCCGCGGTTGACTGGGGATCGGTTGGATTATACTGACATCATCGTCCTGACTTCATCGTCAATAATCACCGCGCGATCGGCTCCCGGCATGTGCCCTCGTCGTGTGAGAATGGCGGGCGATTGAAACCGGTCGTCAGCACCGGTTCTTTGGACAACGATCCGTCACCAGGGGATGCCATGTATCGAGTGAACAGTTTTGCGGGGTCTAAATCTTGGCTGGGGCGCGTCCATGTCGCGCTCGTGTGTGTCTGCGCCACCGGCGCCGCACTTGGCGCACCGTCCGGCGATCGAGACACGACGGTGTTCTACGACGCGCAGGTGTTCACCGCGGAGCCCGACCACCCCTACGCCGACGCCGTGGCCATCCGCGGCACCCGCATCCTCGCTGTCGGCGATCTCGCCGCGGTCGCCGAGGCAGCGGGCCCGGGCGCACGCAAGGTCGATCTCAAAGGCGGCTTCCTCATGCCCGGCATGATCGACGGGCACGCGCATCCCATCGCGGGGGGCGTGACGCTGATTCAGGCCAATTACCCCGACACCCAGGACTCGATTCCCAACCTCACGCAGTTCGTCGCCGGGCACGTCCAGAAAAAGGACAGCCGCCTGGGAGACGTGCTGGTCGTGAACGGTATCGACATCGGCTACTGGGCGCATGCCGCGGAGATCGATGCCGCGCTCTCGCGGGGCATCTTTTCCGATCAACCCATCGTGCTGTACGGATCGGATGGGCACACCGGATGGGCCAACAAAGCGGCACGGGTGCGCGCCGGGATCATCGCCCCCTACATCCGCCATCTGCCGAAGAGCTTGCAGCATTGCTACGGCTTTGATCCCGCCTCCTACGAGCCGAACGGATTCATGGTCGATGCGTGCAAGATCAAGCTCGACGCGAGTCTTCCTGCGCCTTCGCCGGAGACCATGCTTCAGGCGGGCGAGGCCGCGGTTCATTATATGAACGGCCTCGGCATCACCGGCTGGCTCGACGCGGCCGTCAGCGGGGTCGTGGGAGGTGCGGTTCCCGCGAGCGTCCGCGATCCGGGCTTCCTGCCCGTGTACCAGGCGCTGTCCGAACGGGGGGAATTGACGGCCCATGTCGTCGCCTACCCCGTGGTCAAGCCGGACCTCGGCGATCAGCAGATCGACGTGGTCGAGGCGTTGCGCGCCAAGTACGGCGCAATCCCCAACCTGACCATCCCGGGCCTCAAGGTGTTCGCCGACGGCGTGGTGGAGATCCCGTCGCAAACCGCCGCGCTCACCAAGCCGTACCTCAACACCGGGCGGTCGGGACAACTCCTCTTCACGCCCGCAAAAATGAATGCGCTGGTCACCGAGGCGGCCAAGCGCGGATTGAACGTGCACATTCATGCCATCGGCGACTTGGCGGTCAAAGCCTCGCTCGACGCCTTCCAGGCCGCGCGCGAGGCCTACCCTGCCGCAAACCTGCCGTTCTCCCTCACGCATGCACAATTCGTCGATCCCGAGGACGTCCCGCGGTTCGCCCAGCTGCACGTGATCGCGGCGCTGCAGCTCCTGTGGGCGGTCGCCGATCCCAGCACCAACGAGCAGGTGAAGCCCTACATCGATCCGTCGATCTACCGTTGGATGTACCCGGCGCGCTCGATGCTCGATTCGGGGGCCGTGATCGCGGGAGCCAGCGATTGGCCGGTGAGCACGGCCAATCCTTTCGCCGCCATGTATCAGGCCGAGACACGCTCCGGCCCGCAGGGCGTGTTGGACGCCGCCCAGCGCATGCCGCGCGAAGCGATGCTCTACGCCTACACGCGCAATTCCGCCCAGGTGCTGGACCGGCTCAAGGACATCGGCACGATCGCGCCGGGGAAGCTCGCGGACCTGGCGCTGATCGACCGCGACGTGCTCACGGTTCCCGCCGAAGAGCTGAAGAGCGCGGCCGTCGTTTTCACCCTATGGGAGGGCAGGATCGTATACGGCCACGAGCCATAGTGTCCGCGCGATTGCGCGTCATGAGAGGGTTCGCAAGACTCCCTCCATGACGGGCACCGCGTGACCCGCGATATGGACGGACTTCACTTGGCCACCGAGCCTCGAGGTGCGCCCGAGCAGCAGGCTCGGGCGCCCCATGTCGACTCCTTGCTCGATGCGCCAGCTCACCGAGCCGTCCTCGATGCCGATCGACGCGATGAGCGCAATCGCCGCCGCCGCCGCGCTGCCGGTGGCCGGATCCTCCACGATTCCATCGAGCGGGGAGAACATGCGTGCGTGCAGGTCGCCGCGCGACTCAGCCCGCACGTACGCAAAGATGGAATCGGTGCCCACGGCAGGCAAAATGCGCTCATGAGCCGATAACAGCGGCTTGGCCCGCCGCAATGCCTCCCGGGATTCGAGCTCGGCCACGAGGAAGGGCAATCCGACGGACGCCACCTGCGGCGGGTGCGCCGCGCCCACGATATCGCTCGGAGCCAGCGACAGGCACTCGGCCGCGTCTTGCACCGACACCGATGTTCCCACGGTCAGGGGCTGCGGCGCTTCGAGTTCCGCTCCCACCGTCCCGCCTCTCTCGCGCAGCAGCGAGATCGAAACGAGACCGGCCGCCTCTTCGAACACCATCCGCTCGGGCGAAGGCCGCCCTTTCGACTCGATTTCCCTCGCCAACACCACGGCCGTCCCCACATTCGGATGGCCGGCAAACGGGACTTCTCTTCGTGGAGTGAAAATGCGGACGTGTGCGCTGTGCTCCGGCGTACTCGGCGGCAGCACGAAGGTGGTCTCGGAATAGTTGAACTCGGCCGCGATCGACTGCATTTGCGCTGCCGTCAATGCCTGTGCATCCAGAACCACGGCGAGCGGATTGCCGCCGAAGATGCGATCGGTGAACACGTCCACCGTGACGTAGCGTCGCGGCACGGATGCGAGGCTCAGGCCGCCACCAATTTTTCGAGCTCGTCCAGATCCACGGGCTTGACCAGATGGTGGTCGAAGCCGGCATCGCGCGTGCGCTGCCGATCCTCGTCCCGTCCATGTCCGGTCAAGGCCAGAAGACGCACGCCCTTGAGCTCGGCCATGCCGCGCATCCGGCGCGCGACCTCGCAACCGTCGATCTGCGGCAATCCGAGATCCATCACGATGACGGCGGGCCTGAGCTCGGAGGCCCGTTTCAACGCCTCGGATGCGGAATACACCGCCGTCACTTCATGGCCGCCGATCTCGAGCAGCATGGCGAGGCTATCAGCGGCATCCCGATTGTCGTCGACCACGAGAATCGATTTGCGCGTTGCAGTCATGCCCATCAGCCTCCGAGATGCTGTCGCAGGAATTCCGAAGTTCGTGAATTCGCCAAATTCGCCGCGGCCGCATCGTAATGCGCGCCGCCGACACGCGCGAATGCGTGATCGGCGCCCGGATAGCTGTAGAGCGTAACCAGGGGATTGCCCTTGAGGGCCTGCTTGATGGCCTGTTGAGCGGGAGGCGGCACGAATTGATCCTTTTCCGCGATGTGCAACGCCAGTGGCTTGCGGATGTTTTTCGCCTCGCCGAGCAGATCCTGAATCCCGACACCGTAATAGCCGACGCTGCAATCGGCGTCGCTGCGCGTTGCCATGAGAAAGCTGAGCTTGCCGCCGAGACAATAGCCGACACTGCCGACTTTCCCGGTGCAGGCCGGATGGTGCCGCAGTTGCGCGAGCCCCGCCTTGAGGTCGCCGATGCCCTTGTCGACATCGAACAGGTTGAACAGCTCGAAGGCGCGCTTCCACTCCGCCTCCGTCTTGTCGGTGATTTGGATGCCGGGCTCGATGCGCCAGAAAATATCGGGACACAGGGCGGCGTACCCTTCAGCGGCCAACGCGTCGCACACGGCGCGCATCACCGCGTTGACGCCGAAGATCTCCTGGGCGACGACGATGCCGGGACCCTTGCCGCCCTTGGGCACCGCCAGGTAGCCGGTAAAACTTCCGCCGTCCGGTGCACGAATCGTGATGTCGGTCATGATTGCCTCGCAATGCTGGGGTGGGCGATGCAGCCCATTATGCCTTGAGACAGGTCTGCCGGGTGTCGGTGCGGATACGCCGGGAACCCTGTATCGTGTGGCGGTGAAGATCTGCGCCCGGGGACGCATGCTCGAGAGAATAGCATCGTTCGTTTCAGTGACAATGCTGTCGTTCATTTCAAATGCAACGCTGGGCAGCACCTTGCTTGCAAGTGCTGCAAACGTTGTCGCCGCGCCGCATGGCGGGGAGCCCCGGATTCGCCACGTCTTCCTCATCGTGCTGGAGAACAAGGGCTTCGATGAGACCTTCAAGACGGGTACGCAGGATCCCTATTTGGCCCAGACGCTGCCGACGATGGGCGCACTCCTGACCCGATATTACGGCACAGGGCACTTCAGCCTCGACAACTACCTCGCGATGATCAGCGGTCAGGCCTCGACCCAGGCGACCGAGGCGGATTGCGAGGAGTTCACCGATTTCCGCCTGAACAGAATCGATGCCGACGGTCAGGCCGTGGGCTCCGGCTGTGTCTACCCTCCCCAGATCAAGACGTTGGCCGATCAATTGCAGGCCGCCGGGCTGACGTGGAAGGGTTACATGGAGGACATGGGCAACGATCCGGCGCGTGAGGCCCCCACGTGCGGCCACCCGAAACTGAACCAGAAGGATCCGACTCAGGCCGCGGAGGCGCCGCGCGCCGGCGTACCGGCCGGCGATCAATACGCCGCGCGCCACGATCCGTTCGTGTACTTTCATTCCATCATCGACTCGGCGGCCTGCGCGACGAACGTGGTCAACCTGCGCGCGCTCGCCGCCGATCTGGAATCCCCGCGCACCACGGCCAATTTCTCCTTCATCACGCCCAATCTTTGCAATGACGGGCATGATGGCGACGGCACCGGTGCGCCGGGCAAGGGGTGCGCAAACGGGCGCCCGGGCGGCCTTGCGTCCACGGACGCGTTTTTGCGGGCCTGGGTACCGAAGATTCTCGCCTCGCCGGCCTACAAGAAAGACGGCCTCTTGATCATCACCTTCGACGAAGGCGACTTCAGCCCGCCGCTGAAGCGCACCGATCCCGTGACCGGAAAAACCACGATCATCACGAACGCCAGGGGCGAGCATTGCTGCGGCCAGAAGATCGGCCCGAACATCACGCGGCCCATCGTCCAGACATATGTCGAATCGGACAGCGTGACCGATGTGGTGAAAATCGAGGGGTACGGGGGAGATCGTATCGGCGCGCTGCTGCTGTCGCCCCACATCACTCCGGGAACCGTGTCGGACATCCCCTATAACCATTACTCCTTGCTGAGAAGTCTGGAGGACAATTTCGGCGTGGCACACCTGGGCTATGCAGCGCAGGACGGCCTTCAAAGCTTCGGGGGCGACATATTCAACAACCCATGAGCGCATTTTAGGATTTCCCTCTCGGACTTCGACGCGCGGGCGTACGACACTGATGCGCGATGCAACCCAAAGAGCCCCCCAAGCCGGCCAAGCGCCGGCGCACGCCCTTTGGCGTGAACCGCGAGAAAACCTCCATCCAAGACTTATGGAAGGAGATGTGGGCCGGGACGGACGAAACGAACCGCCGCTTGCGCTGGCGCCGTTGGGATCGCGACCTCGATTTCAGGTGATGTCGGCCGCATCGCGCGCGATCCGTTCCGCGCCGACGTAGCAAAGATACCGCCCGCTGGCGGCGCGGCCTATGAGAGTCATGCCCAGCTTCCCCGCCAGTTCGTGCCCCGAGGCGGTGGTGCCGTTGCGCGAGATCATCACGGGAATGCCGTTGTGCGCCGCCTTCAATACCATCTCTCCCGTGAGTCGTCCGGTCGAGAACAGGATCTTGCCGGCGCCGTTCACTCCATGCATCCTCATGAAACCCGCGAGCATGTCGACGCCATTGTGGCGGCTCACATCCTCGACCGCGACCATGAGCGCATCGCCTTGAAACAGCGCGCAGCTGTGCACGGACCCCGCGGCCCGGTGAATCGCATCGTGGCGGCGCATGCTGTCCAGAACGGCGAAAATCGTCGCCTGCGGTATGGTGGCGGCCGTCACGGGAGCGATCCCATCGAATCGCTGCAGGACGTCGCCGAATGCCGTGCCGAGACCGCAGCCGAGCGGGGGCGAGGCGGCGCGGCCGCCGAGATCTCCCTGCCGCGAGATCACGCGGGCCACCCCCAGGGTCCAGTCGACCTCCACGGAGCGAATGTCGGTCAGGTCCTCGATGAGCCGCTGATTGCGCAGGTAACCGAGCGCCAGCCATTCCGGGGCGGCCCCGAGCGTCATCAGGGTGACGATCTCGCGCCCATCGACCATGAGCGTCAGCGGCCGCTCGATCGGCACCTGCAGCATTCGCGTGACTCCCTGCTCGTCGACCGCGGCGATCTCGCGAAGCGGTGCGGCGGACGCCGCGCTCAAACGCGGCGCGCCGGGCACTCGGGTCGACGCGCGGCCGCCTGGGCCGAGAACAAGGGCGCTTGGATCGTTGGGCTCCATGACAGGGGCGTCCGGTGATGGCTAGGATGTGCGTATGATAATCGCGCGCAACGACATCACGGGCCTGATTCTCGCCGGGGGCCGGGGCAGCCGCATGGGCGGCGTCGACAAGGGCCTGCAGCCGTATCGGGGCCGCACGCTTGCGGCACACGCCCTCGAGCGGTTGCGTCCGCAGGTGGGCCCGCTGATGGTGATTGCGAACCGCAATCTGGAAAGATACCGGGCCCTCGGCGTCCCGGTGTGGTCGGACGAGACGCCGGACTATGCGGGACCTCTCGCCGGCATGCTGGCCGGGCTCGTCCATTGCGAGACCGCCCTCCTCGCCACCGTGCCCTGCGACACCCCCGATTTCCCGCTCGACTTGGTGGCGCGGCTCACGCAGGGCTTGCAGGAGAACGAGGCCGACATCGCCGTCGCCCATACGCGCAGCGGCGGGGAATTCTTCCCGCAACCGGTCTTCTGCGTCATGAAAACCTCGCTGAGGACAGAGCTTGCCGCGTTCATCGCCGCGGGCGAGCTCAGGACCGGAGCCTTTGCACGAGCGCGGCGTAACGCCCGCGTGGTGTTCGATCAACAGGCCGAGTTCTTCAACATCAACACACTCGCCGAACTCGATCACTCGAAGCCGCCATGAACATTTATCATAGCCGGATGCTCATGACCCCCCAGGCGGCGGAGGCCGCCATCGATGCCGAGCTGCCCGGCCTGCCGATCGAGTCGCGGCCCCTGTCGCAATGCGTGGGCGGTACGCTGCGCGAGAACATCTTTGCGGAGCGGGATTACCCGCCCTTCGACCGGGTTTGCATGGACGGCATCGCGATCTCGAGCGAGGCGTCGCGGCGCGGTGTGCGCCGCTATGCGGTGCAGGCCACCCAAGCCGCCGGTGCCCCCCCCTTGACGCTCGCGGATGCCGAAAGTGCCATCGAAGTGATGACCGGCGCATCGCTCCCATGGGGTACCGATTGCGTCATTCCCCTGGAGCACTATGTGCTCGAGGAGGGAGTCGTATCCCTGACCGGCTCCGTGAACGACACTCCGTTCCGCAACATTCAGCGGCGCGGCGAGGATGGCCGGCACGGCGCCCTGATGCTAGAGGCTGGAACCGTGCTCGGCGGCCCCGAGATCGCGATCGCCGCCTCCGCGGGCTTGGCCCGCGTGCGCGTCAGCGGTCAGCCGGCGTTCATGGTGATATCGACCGGTGACGAACTCGTGGAGCCGGGCGAGCCCATCGCCGGCCACCAAATACGCCGCTCGAACACCTATGCCGTCATCGCGGCGCTGCGCGCGCGCGGATTCGATCGGGTGAGCAACGACCACCTGCTCGACGATGAAGCCATGCTGAACGACCGTCTCGCGCTGCATCTCGCCACCCATGAGGTGTTGATTTTGAGCGGGGGCGTGTCGATGGGCCGCTTCGATCTCGTGCCCAAGGTGCTGAAGAGTCTCGGCGTTCGGGAGGTGTTCCATCGCGTGGCGCAGCGTCCCGGAAAGCCCATGTGGTTCGGCGTCGGGCCGCGGGGTCAGGGGGTGTTCGGCCTGCCGGGTAATCCCGTATCGACGCTGACCTGCCTGGTACGCTTTGTTCTGCCCGCCATCATCACCGCGATGGGCACCCGGCGTGCGCCCGCCGAGCGCATCGGTCTCGCAAAACCCGTGCATTTCGATCAGCCGCTTGCCTATTTTCTTCCCGTCTCGGTCGAGCTCGACGAGTGGGGTCAACCCTGGGCGAGCCCTCGTCCGACCAACACCTCCGGAGATTTCCTGAGCTTGATCGGAACGGACGGCTTCGTCGAGCTGCCGCCCGGGCCGATGACCTACCCCAAGGGGTTCGTCGCGACCTTGTATCGCTGGTAGCGAAGATGCCCCGCTCGTCCAGCCGGCCGGCCGATCATTCGCTGCTCGTCACCTGTCGCACTCGATCCATCGAGCTCTTGAAGCGAAATCTGACACCGGACGGCATCCTCGCCGCCTCGCCCGGTCCGCGCGCCCGTCAACGCGGTTACACGGCCATATTCGGAAGGGACGCCGCCGTTTGTGCGATCGGGATGGCCCTGTCCGGCGACGCGGAACTGGAGCGGGCGGCGGCCGCCGGGCTGCACACCCTGGCGCAGCACCAGGCGCCGAACGGTCAGATCGCGAAGTTCGTGGATCTGCAAAGGGACGAGCCGGATTTCTGGTATCTCGGATGCATCGACTCGACCTTGTGGTGGTTGATGGCGCTCGCGCTCCTCGATCGACTCCGCGGGGGCAGCACTCTGCGGCGCCGGTATGCCCGCCGCATCAAGCTCGCGATTCAATGGCTCCTGGCGCAGGAACATCAGCGCTTCTTCCTGCTGCAGCAAAACGAAGCGAGCGATTGGGCCGACATCATGCCGCGCTCCGGATTCGTTCTGTACACCAACGCCTTGTGGTATTCGGTCAAGCGGCTCTACCGCATTGGGCATGGACGCGAAACGCACGCCTATTTCAACGGACTGTTTCATCCGTTTTCCGCGGCGCTTTCCGAGTACCGGCGGGCCCGGCTGCTCAACGACTATGTGCTGAGACGCGGTCGCAATCGGGACCTGTACTTGAGCTTCGTCAACTTCTCGTTCTTCGGCGAGGAAGGCGACGTATTCGGCAATGTTCTGGCGGTGCTCCTGGGCCTCGCGGATGATCGCGCGAGCGCGCGCACGCTCGACGCTCTGACCCGCGCGCGGGTGAATGATCCCTATCCCATCCGCGCGGTGACGCGCCCCATCAAACCGCGCAGCTCGCTGTGGCGCGCGTACATGGCCCGCCACCGGCAGAACTTCGTCTGGCAATACCACAATGGCGGGATATGGCCGATGGTGGGCGGTTTCTGGATCGGCGCTCTGGTGAAGGCCGGCCGCACCGATCAGGCGGCGGCGGAACTGACCAAGCTCGCGCGAGTCTGCGCGCTCGGGAACTGGGACTTTATCGAATGGCTGCACGGCAAGACACTCGCACCAAGAGGCATGCCGGGACAATCCTGGAACGCCGCCGCCTTTTTGATGGCGAGTCACGCCGTGTCGACCGGCAAGACTCCGTTTCCCTAAGTCGCTCCGCCTGGTGCGGGTGCAACATCTGTACGCTTCTTCTGACACCTCTTAGCGTCAAGCGGAGACGACACCAGACCGCGATTATCCTAATAATGCCCGCAACACCCATCGCGCGGGCCTACGACAATGACGAACCAATCTGGACTTTGGCTGTTCCTCATCGTCGTATCCGCGGCCCTGGTGGGGGAGCGCGCGATCGCCGCCTCGGCATCGGCCGGCAGCGCCATCAACACCGGCGAATACGTGGCACGGGCGGCGGATTGCATGTCATGCCACACCGCTTCCCCGGATCAGCCCTTTGCGGGCGGATATCCGGTGAAGTCCCCTCTCGGCATCATCTACGGTCCGAACATCACGCCGGACGCGGATACCGGAATCGGCAGTTGGACGCAGGCGGATTTCGAGCGCGCATTGCGCCAGGGTATCCGCAAGGACGGGGCGTACCTATATCCCGCGATGCCCTACGGCAGCTATACCAAGATGAGCGCAGCCGATATGACCGCGCTCTGGAAGTACATCCATGGCTTGCGGCCGATTCGAAATCAGGTACCGAAGAACACGCTGCCCTTTCCCTTCACGGTACGCAGCGGGCTCTCGCTCTGGCGGGACTTGTATTTCACACCCGGTCCTTTCGTGCCCGTGACCGACAAGGGGGAGGTCTGGAATCGCGGCGCCTATCTGGTCGAAGCCCTGGGTCACTGCGCCGACTGCCACACGCCGCGCAACATCGCGCTGGGGCCCGAACCGAAACGTCATTTGGCCGGCGGTGAGATCCAGGGGTGGTATGCGCCGGATATCAGCGGCGGCGATTATTCGAATGTCGCCCGATGGAGTACCGACGCCTTGGCGACCTATTTCAGAACCGGCAATGCGCCGGACAATGCGAAGGTGCTCGGTCCCATGCAGGAAGTGGTCCACGACAGCCTGCAATACTTGAGCGCGGGCGATTTGCATGCGATCGCGTTGTACTTGAAGGATCAGCCGGCGACGCAGAACCCCGAGACGCCGACCAAGGCATACTTGCCGCGCCTCGAACAAGGCAGGCTCGTTTATGAGGACAACTGCAGCAGCTGTCATCAGAGCAATGGACAGGGCATCCGGGGGACCGTCCCGGCGTTGGCGGGAAACGGCGCGGTGACCACGCGGCAACCCTATGATGTGATCATGGCGGTGCTCGAGGGGTTCCCGGCAAACGGCACGTGGGGCGCGATGGCCTCCTTCGCCGACAAGCTGTCCGACGATCAGATCTCGGACGTGACCAATTACGTGCGCACCGCGTGGAACAACGACGCGTCTCCGAACGCCACGCCCTGGTCGGTGGGCAATTGGCGCAAGAATGCCACGGCAGCTCCCGTGAGCGCCAAGGCCATGTTGTGCCCGGACCTCTCGAAGGATGTGTTGGAGCCGGCCTTGAAGGACGATCCGGCCTCGCTCGAGCAGGCCGTCCGGGACCCCTCCCGCATGTCCGCGTTGGTCGCGTCGTATAAATCCGCTCGTCCGAAGAGTTCCAAAGCCGAGGTGATCGAGGGCTTGAGCACGGCCTACTGCCGCGTGCTCGCATCTCAGCCGATCTCGGAGGCACGCATGAATGCGCAACTCGCGGACTTCGCCCAGAGCGCCGCCACGCGACTCGTGGGCAATGCGGGTCGCGAGTAGCGGCCTGACACGGACGAGGCAGGGAGAGCAGCGCCGTGCTGAAAATTTTGTTGCGGGCCATCTCGCTCATCCACGCGGTGATGGCGGCCCTGTTTGTCTGCGCCGCCGTGTTGCTGATCCTCATGGCGGTCCACATGGCCTGGTCCGCGGTGGCGAACGGCATCAGTGAGGCGGAGTCCCAGAAAATCATCGAGGCGATCGGACTGCTGGCAGCCGCGGTGGTGGCATTGCAAATCGCCCAAACCGTCGCCGAAGAAGAGGTGGTCCGCGCAGCGCACGTCAGCGGTCCCACCCGAGTACGGCGCTTCTTGTCTAGATTCCTGGTCGTGCTGGTGGTCGCACTGGCCATCGAAGGCTTGGTGGCCACCTTCCGCGGCGTGCATGAGAATCTGGCGCAGCTGCCTTACGCCGCCAGCATCGTCGCGGCCGCCGCGATGCTCCTCGCCGGCTGGGGCCTGTTCATCAGACTGAACGTGCCTGCGGAAGAACTCGAGCCGGAGGCCATGGAGGAAGCGAAACGCGAGGATCGCAAACTGAGTTAAGCGATGGGTCCGTGCATGCTGCGCGTCAAGCGACCTTGCTGCGGGCCGGCCAGTCTGCGCCGTTGACGGAGTCACCCGCCAACACCGCGGTCAAGTCCTTGAGTAGATTCGCCAGCTCCCCGGCCATGACGGCAAAATCGATGTCGAACTGCTCCGCGGGATCCACTTCATCGGCCTGCGTGTCGTCCTTGTTCATCTCCAGAAAATCGAGCCGCTTCACCTGAAGCTTGTCCGTGAGCACGAAAGACACCCGATCGTTCCAGGTCAATCCGAGGCGGGTCGGGTATTTGCCCGCGTGGAGATGCCCACGGACCTCCTTCGCGTCCAGAGGGTGCCGCGTGTAGCGCACGACGGCCTTGACCTTGTCCGCGCTCTGCAGCTCCAAGTCGTCATCGATGGTGAAGCGCGAGGGTGCCTCGCCGCGCGACAGCCAAGCGGCCATCGCGGCTTGCGGCGAGCGCTCGGTTTGCACGGCGACGGGCGCGAAACTGCCGAGAGTATCGCCCAGGGTCTCGACCACCGCTTCCGCGCGAGGCATGCCGGACGCATCCACGGCGAACCATCCGGCTGCCGGGTCGATCCAGGCTCGCGTGACCCGGCGCCGGGTCAGCGCTCGTGCGCGCAATTCATCGGCGACCCGGGCGCGCAGGTCGCGCATCTGCTTGCGCCCCACGGGAAAGCCCTGCTCCGCGGCCTGGATCTCGGCTCTCTCTTGAGCGACCTGCCGGATGATGGAGCCGGGCAGCAACTTGTCGTCCGTGCCGAGCGCGATCATGTGCTGCTGATTGACGGTATGCAGCAACCGGCCGCCCTGAGTGACGGGCACCCAGCCCCGGCTCGACATGTCGAAGGGCCCACAGGGCCGGAGCGTGTGATTCGCCAGTTGGCTTTCCAGATCAGCCGCCGACATCGACCAATTTTCGGGAAGTCGATGGAACACCAAATTCTTGAACATCACGCGCGCCGCACTCCCTCGAAAAATGAGCGCGGATTATAGGGGCTTTGCCTCCCTGCCGCAGTGGATTCGCGGGCCGGCGATTACAGGCGCCCGGCGGCCCAGACAACGGTCGCCACGGCGGCAGCGCCGCCGATGCACCACATGATGGCCGCGGCGGCCTGGTGGCGCAGGCGCTCTGCGAGGGACTCTCTGTCGGACGCCGACAACAGGAACGCGCGGCCATCCTCAGGCTGGGAAAGCACGCTGAGATCGGGGGACTCTGGGGGCTCGGCCATGCGCGCGACCGTCGCTTCCTGCCGCGCGGACTTGCGCGCCTCGTCCCATTCCTCGGCGCTCAATCTGCCGTCACGGTCGCGGTCGAATCGCCCGAGCAGGGTGTTCTGATCTTTTTTCCAATCGTGCAGAAGCGCCGCGGCGGCGTCTTCCAGATCGCGGACGCCGGCGTCGCGGGGAGTGCGGAATGCGCCGAGCACGCGGATGCGCTCTTCCGGCACCAGGCGGTACTCGGTGTAGCGGTAACGGCCTTTGGGCATCAGCGCATCGATCAGCTTGCCGGCGAGGCCCTGCCCGTTCGGAAGGCGCACGAGCGGCCATTTCGAGTCGCCATACCAGACGATTTTCGCGGTCGGAAAGACCTTCGCGCCGCGTGGATCCACCACGCACCGGCCGGTGTCATCGTCGAGAAGAAAGGGCAATTCGCTCGTGCCGCTGTCGATGGTCTCGTGGTCCCCGCCTTTCCTGTCCGTGATGTCGTAGCGCCACCAGGCGCATTGCAGACCGGTGAGCGGGGCGTGGCTCTGGCCCCGTGGCATCGGCAGCGCCCGACCCGCGAGGTGCACGTAGCCCTGGGCGGCGGAGCGTATTCGCGATACCGCCGTATCCGCCACCAGGCGATTCTCGCGCCAGGCCCTGTAGGCGTACCAGAGCGAGTATATCGCCACGCCGGTGGATGCAACTGCCAGCAGATAGTCGTCGAAGCTCACCACACCGATCCTGACCGGATCCCGGTCTCAGGCATGAAAGAAATCCGCAGCGCTGCGCAATCATGATGTCCTGCTCGAACTGCATGTAGCGCTTTTTGTTCAGCCTGCGAGCATAGCGTCGGCCTTTGCGCGCTGCCGCATCGAGTTCACAGTGCCGCGCATCGGGAAGCCGGGCCCGTCCGCTGCCGCCCGGGCCCCGAGACGCGGGTCACACTAGGAGCGCGCCTCGACGAATGCCGCCAGAAGCCTCTGGAGCTCACCGGGATCCAAGGGCTTGGTGAAATGACGATCGAAACCGGCGGCCTTTGCCCGCTCTTTGTCCTTCGCCTGTCCCCATCCGGTCATCGCCACGAGCAGAACGTCCCGACCCCACGGCTCCTGTCGAATTCGACGGGCGACCTCGAACCCGGTGATGTCCGGCATTCCGATATCGAGGATGACGGCATCCGGCCGCGCTTGCCGCGCGATATCGAGCGCCTGTTGACCCGAATATCCCACCATGACCTGGTATCCGTCCGCCTCGAGCACCATGGCGAGGGCGTCGGCCGAATCTCGATTGTCGTCGACCACGAGCACCTTGCACCGCGCACCGTTGGACACCGGGATGTCCGAAGGATTGAGCGCGACTCCCGCTCGTTTGCCGATGACGATGGAGCCGGGAATGCGGATCCGGAACTCGCTGCCTTGATCCGCCCCGCCGCTCGTGGCCTCGACCGTTCCGCCATGCAGCGCGATGAAGGCCCGGACGAGGGCAAGACCGATCCCGAGGCCCCGGTCGCTCGAGGGCTTGGCCTCGGAGACTTGCGCGAACATTTCGAACATCTCCCCGACCGCCGAGGGCTCGAAACCGATCCCGGTGTCCTTGACCGTGATCGAGATTCCCTGCGCGTCCGTACTTGCGATCAGCGATATATGTCCGCCGGGATTGGTGTACTTCGCGGCGTTGGTCAAAAGGTTGGCGACGGCTTGCGATATCCTCAGCGGATCGACCTCGACGGTGATCGATTCCGGCGGCAGCGTGACTTGGAACGTGTGTTTGCGCTCTTCCATGAGCGGACTGGCCGTTTCCACCGCCGAGGCGATCAGCGAACCCAAATCGACCGGCTCCATTTTGAGTTCCAGCCGGCTTCGCGTGATTCGCGACACGTCCAACAGGTCATCGAGCAGGAGCGCCATGCGGTGCACCTGCCGCGAGATCACCTGGGCCCCCCATTGCCGCTTCGAATCCTCGACGCCCGGAAGATCCAGCAGCTTCAACGCGTTTCGAATCGGCGCGAGAGGATTGCGAAGCTCGTGCGCGAGCGTCGCCAGAAACTCATCCTTGCGGCGATCGGCCAGACGCAGCTGCTCCTCGGCAGCGACCCGGGCTGCTATTTCCGCCCTGAGCTGCGCGTTGACGTGGGCGAGCTCGGCCGTACGGGCCGCCACTTCGATCTGCAGTTGACGCGGGGTCTGCAGCAGCATGGCCCGCGGCATGATCCAAATGAGCGACAGCGTCGTCGCGAACGAGACCAGCCCCGTGAGCAATTTGAGCGCGCCCTCCGCCCGGTAAACCGGATCCCATACCGTCCAGATTTCCATGATGTGCGTTCCGCCGCAAAGAAAGATGAATGCGGCGAACATGAGCGGCATCCATACATAGGGAATCTCCTCCTTGCGCTGGCGCACGTAGTAGTAGAGCGCAATGGGGATCGCAAAGTACGAGGCCGCGATCAGTGCATCGGACCCGACGTTCAACCATAACGTGCCCGCTTGCCACAGAAAGCAGTGGCCGTGCGGCATGAAATTGTTGGTGGAAAACAACCAACCGAAGATACTGCTCATTGCACCCCCAGAGCCCCGGATTGGCCAGGAACCTATAGGATGCCACCAAATGTTGGCAAGTATCGCGGCCGGGAATTAGAGCATCTTGCCCGGATTCATGATGCCGTTCGGGTCGAACAAAGCCTTGACTTTGCGCATCAGCGCGAGCCGCTGTGTCGAGCCGAGACGCATGAGCGTCGATTTCTTCTCGAGCCCGATGCCGTGCTCGGCGGAAAAGGAGCCGCCGAGCGCGGCCAATGGGTCCGTAAGGAGTGGCGCGATCTCCTCGTAGCGCTCGCTGATCGGCCGCGTAGCGTTGACGGTCAGGTGCACGTTGCCGTCGGCGAGGTGCCCGATGACGAAAAGTTCGAGCGTCGAATCGTGCGCCGCCAGACGTTCGCGGCAGCCCTCGAGGTACTGCGGCAGCCTCGCGATTGGAACCGACACGTCGTACCACAATCCGCCCGGACGTTCGCGGTCGACGGCCCAGTCCTCGCGGATTCTCCAGAACGTCGCCCGCTGCGCAAGATTCTGCGCGAGCATCGCGTCGGCGACGAACCCACGCTCCGTAGCCTGTTCGAGCAGCGCGACGAGCCCGTATTCGGCGGTCGCGGCCTCCGGCGCGCAGACCTCGACCAGCACGAGATAGGGCGCCGACGCGAGCGGAGCGAGGTCCGCGGCGCCCGCGGCCCGGCAGCAGGCCGCGGCATGATTGCCGGACATGAGTTCGATCGCCTGCAGATCGATCCCAGGCTCGCGTTGCGCGAGGTCGCAAATCGATACGGCGGCGGCGAGGTCCGGCACCGCAATCAACGCCGTGGCGGGCGGGCCGGGACTCGCGATCAGGCCGAGTGCGACCCGCGTGACAACCCCCAGCGTGCCCTCCGCGCCGATGAATAACCGCTCGATGGCAAGGCCCTCGTTTCGCTTTCGGACCTGAGCGAGTTCGGTAAGCACCGAGCCATCGGCAAGCACCACCTCGAGCCCGAGGACCCGCTCGCGCATGGTGCCATGGCGAAAGGCTGCATTGCCTCCGGCATTGGTCGACACGAGACCGCCGAGGGTGGCGCTGTCACGGGCGCCGAGGTCGATGCCCGGCGCGAGACCATGCGCGGCGGCTCGCTCGGCGAGCGCAGCCAGTGTCACGCCTGCCCCGACCACGGCGGTGCGGCTCACGGGATCAAGTGACTCAATGCGGTCGAACCGATCGAGCGCCACGACGATCTCGCCATCGCGGGATTCGGCGCCGCCCGCGAGCCCGGTGCGCCCGCCCTGCGGTACGACGCCGAGGCGCACCGAGTTGCAGTAGGCCAGCACCCGGGCGACTTCATCGGTTGCGGCGGGACGCACCATGAAGCCTGCTCCGAAATTCCTGGCATCGATACCCGGATCTCGCGCAGCAAGATCCTGGGCGATGCGTATCGCCCCGGCCCCCACGATGGCTGTCAAATTCGCTGCGTGTTCGGCCGATAAGGGCATTTGAGCGCTCGGCGCGATCGCGCCTGCCGGGGACGCGTGATTGTGCCGTTCCGGGCTGACGGCTTCAAGCCGGTCAAGATCCACCCCTATAATCGGGATTCCGATGCGCCATACCAGGAGAACCGCAATGGCCGATGCAGCCAGCACACCGACCAGCAACACGCCGACCAAGATAGCCCGAACCGACCTGAGCGGTAACGACAAACCGAAGTGTCGGGTCATCCTCCCTCCATTGCAGGGGGGCTGGTCCGAGCCGGCGGTATTCGAGTGGGAGTTGACCGCCAAATCGTGGACCGACGAGCATCCGCACAGCGAGTACAACTTCGTGATAGAGGGTCAATTGTTCGTGGAATCTGGCGGCGTAACGATCGAGGCGCAGCGGGGCAACGTCGTGCGGGTTCCCGCCGGCGCGGTCGGCAGGTATTGGGCGCCAAAGCATGCCCGCCTGCTTGCCATTTATGGGCCCAGCCAGGGCGGCCCCAGCAGGGCCTTGGGTTACGAGAAACTGAACGATCGCTAAGACGCTACTCGCTTGCCGTCATCGGATAACCGTGGTCGCGGCGCAGGTCGCGAATGGCGCCGGTATTGAGATCGACCGCGTAGGCGACGCTGCCGAGCAGCGTGGCCTTGATCTGGGTGAGCAACAATCCCTCGGCGCCGCCGTAGGGTTCAGTCTCACCCCCGTATTTCTCCGTGACCTGGGTCACTCTCGGGGCGATCAGGCACTCATCGAGGGCTCGCAGCCCAGCTTTGCGAGGTACACCATCCCCGGCTTCATCTCGCGTAGCACCGGATAGTCGAGCACCACGATCACGTCATCGTGGGAATTCTCGTCGGAAGAGAGGATCGAGCCAACCCTCAAGAGCGTACCGCGACCCGCGAGGGCAAGAGCCTTCGCGCTCTCGAGGCAGCCAGCGCGGTCTGCACATCGAGGCCGTTCTGCGTCGCGCCGGCTGTCCCCGACATCCAAAGCCCGAGGGCGAACATCGCTGCCAGGTGGGTTTTCATCATTTGTCATCCTCGCTCGGTTGCTCGCATCCAGGATTGTCGCGGGTCACATAAATGGCATCGGCCCCGATCGTGAAAGCTTTACGGGGACATCACGCTACGAACTATCCCGAGCTAGAAACATACTTGCGGTGCCGCAACATCAGCGCCCATCTTCCCTACCGGGCGATGCGCTCATCGCTGACA
>CAVVKU010000004.1:0-80793 GCA_963748995.1 uncultured Gammaproteobacteria bacterium
TTGGCGCTCCCTACCGGATTCGAACCGGTGTTACAGCCTTGAGAGGGCCGTGTCCTAGGCCTCTAGACGAAGGGAGCGACGTTGGATCTCGGGCCGCCTGAACCCGAGAGGGCTGGTAGTATACGGGCCAATTTTTTGGACTCAAGCGGAACCGCCTTTTTTGAACTCACCCTCCACGCAATTTCCTCATTCGGTCATTCCTCGCCCCGAGCATTCGATATCGCGGGCCTCGATTTCGCCCAACGCCCTGAAAGTGCTTTACCGGCTCAAAGAGGCGGGATATCAGGCGTTTCTCGTCGGCGGCGCCGTGCGCGATCTGCTCCTCGGCCTCCGACCGAAGGACTTCGATGTGGCAACCGACGCATTGCCCGAGGACGTGAGGCGGCTGTTTCGCAACTGTCGGCTCATCGGTCGCCGCTTTCGCCTGGCGCATGTGCATTTCGGCAGCGAGATCATCGAGGTCGCGACCTTTCGGGCGGCCGCGGCGCCGGAGCGCGAGGATCTCCCCGACGATGCCGCCGACGGTGCGCCGGAGGAGGCGGCCGAGGGCGCCCTGGAGGGTGGCGAGGAGTCGGGCGACTACATCGAGCCCGTTCGAGTCGAGCCGGCGCGGATAGACCCCGTGCAGGCCGCGGACTCGGAGCATCGGGCATTCGACATCACCGGGCGCATCCTGCGCGACAACATGTACGGCTCGATCGAAGAAGACGTTCTGGCGACGCGACTTCGCTGCGAACGGCCTCTACTACAACATCGCCGACCTGTCGATTTGGGATTTCGTCGACGGTGTGAGCGATGTGAAGGCCCGGCGGCTGAAGCTCATCGGCGATCCGGAAACCCGGTACCGTGAAGATCCGGTGCGGATGCTGCGAGCGGTGCGCTTCGCGGCGAAGCTCGGCTTCACCATCGACCCCGATACCGAGGCGCCCATACGCCGGCTGGGCTATTTGCTCGACGGTGTGCCCCCGGCACGGCTGTTCGATGAAGTGCTGAAACTTTTTCTCTCCGGTTACGGCGCCAGATCCTTCGAGCTTTTGCAGAAATACGGCTTGTTCGAGCATCTATTCCCGCTGTCGGCCGCGGCCTTCGGGCTGCCGCCGTACGCCTATGCCCGGGAGATGCTCGAGCGCGGACTGGCGAACACCGATGCGCGCGTCGTCGCGGACAAGCCGGTCACGCCGACGTTTCTGTTCGCGATCCTGCTGTGGAGCGCCGTGCTGCGGGAGCTGAATGAAAGGGCAGCGGGTCCGGCCCCTGACCTGGCGCTGCTCATGCAGGCCTGCGACGCCGTGCTGAAGGCGCAGCAAGCCCGGGTCTCGATTCCGCGCCGCTTCGCGGTGCCGATGCGCGAGCTCTTGATGCTGCAACCGCGCTTCACCCGCCGCAGCGGCGTCAAGGCGCTGAGCCTGCTGCAGCATCCGCGTTTTCGCGCGGCCTACGATTTCCTGCTGCTGCGGGCGGAGGTCGGCGTGGCCGATACGGAGCTCGCGGAGTGGTGGACGCGCATTCAAGTGCTGCCGCAGGAAGAGAGGGTCGCGCTCGTCCAGGCCCGACCCCAGGAGCCGCCGCTGTCGGCGGATGGCGGGACCCCGGCCCCCGGCCGGAGGCGCCGGCGTCGTCGTCGAGGCGGAGCTTCGCGCAGCTGAGCGCGGCACCGCGCGTTCGGAACGGGATCGAGGAGCCGTCTTGAGAGCGTTTTGGCGCCCGGCCTATGTGGCGATCGGCAGCAACCTCGATCAGCCGCGCGAGCGCGTCGCCGAGGCGGTGGCGCATCTCGCGGTGCTGCCCGACACGCGCCTCGAGGCGCGTTCCTCGATCTATCGGGCGCGCCCGATGGGGCCTCAAGATCAGCCTGATTTCGTGAACGCGGCGGTCGGGCTGCTGACGCGCAAGTCGCCCCACGAGATGCTCGACGCGTTGCTCGACATCGAGCGCCGCATGGGCCGGATACGCAACCAGCGATGGGGGCCGCGGGTGATCGATTTGGATCTCGTGTGGATGGCAGGGACCGGCGTCGATGACCCGAGCCTGACGCTGCCGCATCCCGGAGTGTCGAGGCGTAACTTCGTCCTGTATCCTCTGAGCGATATCGCTCCCACCCTCGACATTCCGGGACACGGTCGTGTCCTGGACCTCAAGCGCGGGCTGGGTGGGGACGGAATTTCGCTTTTGGAGTGAGCAGGGCATCGTCAGTGACCGAGAACGTGCATCGATTCATCGTCGTCGAGGGGCCGATAGGCGTCGGGAAGACCAGCCTCGCGCGGCTGCTCGCTCAGTCCTTCGGCGGTCAGCTCGTATTGGAACAGGCGGAACAGAATCCCTTCCTCGAGCGCTTCTACAAGAGCCCGCGCGCCGCCGCGTTCCAGACGCAGCTTTTCTTCCTTTTCCAGCGTGCGCGCCAGCTCGAGGAGGTCCGGCAGCAGGATTTGTTCGGCGCGGTGCGCATCGCGGATTATCTGCTCGAGAAGGATCGGCTGTTCGCCCGCGTGACCCTCGATGACGCCGAGTATGCGTTGTACGAACGAGTCTACGAACGCGTGGTCGTGGACGTGCCGAAGCCCGATTTGGTGGTCTATCTGCAGGCGCCGGTCGATGTGCTGATGGACCGCATCGCGAAGCGTGGCATTCGCTACGAGCAGCACATCGAGCGCGGGTATCTCGAGAAGCTGACCCAGGCGTACGCGCGCTTCTTCCACAGCTACGACGCCGCGCCGCTCCTCATCGTCAACTCCGCCGCGATCGACCCGGTCAACAACGACGCCGACTATCGGCTCCTGCTGGCGGAGATCAGCAAGAAGCGGCGCGGGCGTCATTTCTTCAATCCCGGCGGGAGCCTCTTGCCCGCGTCCTAGGAGGAGGCCGCCGCGGCGTCCCTTGCGGCGTGCTCGGCGAGCGCCCAGCGAACGTGCTCGCGCACCAGCGGCGAGGCGTCGTTCTCGCGCGAGCGCAGCGCCCCGATCACCGCCGCCGAGCCCGCCGCGTTGCCGAGCGCCACCGCGATATTGCGCAGCCATCGCTCATGGCCGATGCGGCGAATCGCGCTGCCCTCGGTTTTCTGCAGAAACTCCTGCTCGCTCCAGCCGAACAGGGCGGCGAGCGCCGCCCGGTCGAGGCCGTGCCGCACCGCGAATGCCTTCTCCGCCGCCGGGCGCGCGAATTTGTTCCAGGGGCACACCAGCTGGCAGTCGTCGCACCCGTAGATGCGATTGCCCATGGCGCGGCGCAGCTCGACCGGGATCTCTCCCTTAAGCTCGATGGTGAGGTAGGAGATGCAGCGACGGGCGTCCAGCCGGTACGGTGCGACGATGGCCCCGGTGGGGCAGGCGGGAATGCAGGCGCTGCAAGTGCCGCAGTGAGCCGTGCTCGCGGTGTCGGAAGGCAACTCGACATCGACGTAGATCTCGCCCAGAAAGAAATACGAGCCCGAGTTGCGATCGATCAGGTTGGTGTGTTTGCCGATCCAGCCCAAGCCCGCGTTGCGGGCGAGAGCCTTTTCCAGCACCGGCGCGCTGTCGACGAAGGCCCTGTGGCCGAAAGGACCGATTGCCGCGGCAATCTTGTCGCAGAGCTTTTGCAGCCGCAGGCGCATGAGCCGGTGGTAGTCGCGTCCCAGGGCGTAGCGCGAGATGTAGGCGGCGCCGGCGTCGGCAAGCACCTCGCCCGCGTCCGCGGCCCCGGACGGCCAATAATCCATGCGGGCGCTGAGGCAGCTGACGGTGCCGGGAACGAGCTCTGCCGGTCGGGACCGCTTGAGGCCGTGCCGCGACATGTACGCCATTTCTCCGTGAAAGCCCTCGCGCAGCCAGTCGACGAAGCGGCTCTCGTCGGAGGACAGGTCGATGCCCGCGACGCCGATCCGGGCAAAGCCCAGCTCCGCCCCCCATGCGCGGACGTTCGCGAGCAGCGCGGGTGCATCAAAGGATGTCGTCACGGTCGGAACGCCCACGCGCAAAGGCTACGCTGTCGCGCCCTATAATGGCCATATGCCGCAGTCGGACAAGTCCCCGATGGAATTCGCGCTGACTGACGCCGAGGCGACGGAAGTGTTGGGGGCTGCACTCGCTCAGGCCTTTCCCGGCGCGCCGACCGGCCCGGCGAGCCTGCATCTGGAAGGTGACCTCGGCGCCGGCAAGACCACCTGCGTGCGAAGTTTTCTGCGCACGCTGGGCGTCACGGGCTTGATTCGCAGCCCCACCTTCACGCTGGTGGAGACCTATAGCCTCACCGAATTGACCGCGGTGCATGTGGATCTTTATCGCCTGACGGGAGAGCAGGAGGTGGAGGAATTGGGCCTGCGGGATTTCCTCGGCCCGGATTGTCTGTTGCTGGTCGAATGGCCGAGCAAAGGGGCGCGGGTGCTGCCGCCGCCGGATCTCGCGCTGGCACTGAGCTTCGCCGAGCCGGGTCGCGTGGCGCAGATTCGCGCGTACGGAGCACTCGGACAGAAATGGTTGGGTAACCTCGGAAGTGACACCAGATTAACAACCTATCTATCTAATTTAACTTGAAAAACTTGTTGATAGTGGAGTAGCTTAGCGGCCATGATATTCGCGCGCTCCGCACTCGTGGCATCGCTTGTCGCGTCCCTGCTGGTGGTTCCGGCCGGCGCGGTAGAGATCCGAGCCATCCAGCTTTCCGCGGGGAACGAGGGAACACGCGTGGTCCTCGACCTGTCGGCGCGCACGGCCCACAGCGTCATGACGCTCACGAATCCGGATCGCATCGTCATCGATCTGAGCGATGCCCGGCTCGCTCCGGCCGCGCGCCGCGCGCCGCCAGGAAGCGGCGTGATCAAGCAGGTGCGCATGGCGCACAACGCATCCGGCGAGCGTATCGTTCTCGATCTATCGCGTTCGATGCGGCCCAGCAGCGTGCTCTCGGCCGCCAGCGGCCGTTCGGGCTATCGGTTGGTGGTTGAACTCGCCGGGCGGGGCGGGGCGATATCGGATGCGCACGCCACGGCGCGGGATGGGCAGGCCACGGCACGGGATGCGCAGGCGCCGGCACGGGATGGGCAGGCGCCGGCACGGGAGGCACCGCCGCGCGGCGCAGCGCCGGAATCGGCCGAGGCGCCCATCAAGGTGGAGCACGCGCGGCCCGCTGCGCGTGATCTCATCATTGCGATCGACGCGGGTCACGGCGGAGACGATCCCGGCGCCATCGGCAAGAACGGCACGCGCGAGAAGGACGTGACTCTCGCCATTGCGCGCGCGCTCGAACAGCGGGTGGATGTCGAGCCGGGAATGAAGGCCGTGCTGACCCGTGACGGCGACTACTTCGTGCCGCTGCGCGACCGCATGCGGCGCGCACGTGCGCATCAGGCGGATCTGTTCGTCTCGATCCACGCCGATTCGATTCGCGACCGCAGCGTCGACGGCTCGTCGGTCTACATCCTGTCGCAGCACGGCGCCACCACGGAGGCGGCGCGCTGGCTCGCGGAGGGCCAAAACGCGGCGGATCTGATCGGCGGCGTGTCGCTCGAGAACAAGGGCGACATGCTCGCCTCGGTGCTGCTCGATCTGTCGCAGACGGCATCGCTCACCGAGAGCCACACCGCCGCGGAGCACGTGCTGCGGCAGCTCAACATGGTGGGTGAAGTGAGAAAGCCGCTGGTTCAGCAGGCAGGCTTCATGGTGTTGAAATCGCCCGACATCCCCTCGATGCTGATCGAGACCGCCTACATCTCCAATCCGGCGGAAGAGCTTCGCCTGCGCAGCGTCGCGCACCAGGCGAAGCTCGCCGCCGCGATTCACCAGGGCTTGCGCGCGTATTTCTATTCGGATCCCCCCGCGGGCACCCGCATCGCGCAGATGGCGCAGGGGGCGTCGCGGCCCGAACTCGCCACCACGGAACGCGATACGTCCGCCGCCGCTCCGACGCTCTAACGCGTCGATCCCTCATTCGCGCCGCGCTGTGCGAAAATGCGGCGTTCGCGAGGTGTACCCTGCCCATTCAAGTACTGGCCGATGAGCTCATCAATCAGATCGCCGCCGGCGAGGTGATCGAGCGCCCCGCCTCCGTGGTCAAGGAGCTGGTCGAGAACTCCCTGGACGCGGGCGCGCAGCGCATCGAGGTGGAGCTCGAGCGGGGAGGGTGCGGGCTGATTCGCGTGCGCGACGACGGCATCGGCATCCCGCGCCAGGAGATCGCTCTCGCGCTGTCGCGCCACGCCACCAGCAAGATCGCGTCGCTGTCGGATCTCGAGCGGGTGGCGACCCTGGGGTTTCGCGGCGAGGCCCTGCCGAGCATCGCCTCCGTCTCCCGGCTGACGTTGACCTCGCGCCCCGGAGAGGCAGAGCATGCATGGCACGTGGATGCGCGCGAGGGCGTTGCCGGCGCGCCATCACCCGCCTCGCATCCTGCCGGCACCAGCATCGAAGTCCGGGACCTGTTCTTCAACGTGCCGGCGCGCCGCAAATTCCTGCGGGCGGAGACGACCGAGTATCAGCACATCCTGCGCATGCTCGAACGGCTCGCGCTGTCGCGGTTTTCGGTCGGATTCTCGCTTGCGCACAACGGCAGGAGTGTCTGGACGCTGCCCCCGGCGCGTTCTGCCGCGGAGCGCCTCGCGCGGGTGGCCAAGATCTGCGGCGAGGAGTTCGCGGCGCACGTGATCGAGCTCAGCCACGAGATGGAGACGCTGCGCGTGTCGGGCTGGCTCGCGCTGCCGACCTTCTCGCGCAGTCAGTCCGACCTGCAGTTCGCCTTTCTGAACGGCCGCTTCGTGCGCGACAAGCTGATCGCGGGCGCGGCGCGCCTGGCCTATCAGGACGTGCTGTTCAACGGGCGGTTTTGCGCGTACGTGCTGTATCTGGAAATGGATCCGTCGCTGGTGGATGTGAATGCGCATCCGCAGAAGCTCGAGGTGCGTTTCCGCGAGTCGCGCAGCGTGCATGAATTCATGTTCCGCACCCTCGAGCGCGCCCTCGCGCAAACGCGGCCCACGATGGAATCCCCGGGCAGTGCGACATCGGCCTGGCTCACCGGCGGCGCGCGCGCTTCCGGTACCTCGTCCCCGAGCCAGGCGCGCTTCGCTCTCCCCGAGCGGCCGGCGAGCCGCGGCGCAATCGATGCGTACCGCCAGTTCCTGGAGCCCCCCGACGATCGAGCGGGCGCGGCGTTCGAGGCGGGTGCAAGCGTCGCCGTGCGGGAAACGGCCCGCACCGGGCAGTCGCCGCCGGATCAGACCCTCGCGGCGCAGGATGACGAGACGCCGCTCGGCTTCGCGGTGGCCCAGCTGCACGGCGTGTATATCCTGTCCCAGACCTCCGATGGCATGGTGCTGGTCGACATGCATGCCGCGCACGAGCGCGTCATGTATGAGAGCATGAAAAAGCTTCTGGCCGGCGAGACGGCGGAGCAGCAGCTGCTGGTGCCCGAGATCCTGACCGTGACGCCGGCCCAAGCCGAGGCGGCCGACCTGCATCAAGCCGAGTTCGCGGCCCTGGGCTTCAACGTCTCGCGTCTCGCTCCGGATCAGTTGGCGCTGCGCGGGATTCCGAGTCTGCTCGCGGGCCGCGACCCGGGTGCGGTCGTGCGCGACGTGCTCTCGGATCTGTTGGAAACGGGGCATTCACGCCGCGTGGAAGAGTCGATCAATCGCCTGCTGGGCACCATGGCCTGCCATGCCGCGGTGCGCGCGCAACGCAATCTCACCCTGCCCGAAATGAACGCGCTGTTGCGCGAAATGGAGCGCACGCCGCGCGCCGACCAGTGCAATCACGGGCGACCGACGTGGGTTCGGCTGTCGCTCGGGGACCTCGACCGATTGTTCATGCGCGGACGCTGATGGGCGGCAGCCGCCGGGGCGCGTTGTTGCTCATGGGCCCAACGGGCGCGGGCAAGTCCGACATTGCCCTCGAACTCGCCGACCGATTGCCGTTCGAGATCGTGAGCGTCGACTCCGCACAGGTGTATCGCGGCATGGATATCGGCACCGCGAAGCCGGACCGTGCGACCCGTGAGAGGATCGCGCACCATCTGATCGACATCCGCGATCCGGCGATGAGCTATTCGGCAGGGGAGTTCCTGCGCGATGCGGGCGAGGCCATGCGCCAGATCTGGGCGAGGGGACGCCAGCCGCTGCTGGTCGGCGGCACGATGCTGTACTTCCACGCCCTCACCGCCGGGCTCGCGGAATTACCGCAGGCGGACGCGCGCATCCGCGGGCAGATCGACGCGCAGGCGGCCGAAAGGGGCTGGGAGAGCCTTCACCAGGAACTTGCGCGAGTGGATCCGTCGGCGGCGGCCCGCATCCACGTAAACGATCCACAACGCATCCAGCGCGCCCTCGAGGTGTATCGCGCCACCGGCTCCACGATCACCCGACTGCAGCGCAATCGGGCCACCGTGCTCGAGGGCGTGGAGGTGATGGAATTCGCGGTGGCGCCACGCGAACGCCTCGACCTGCATCACCGCATCGCCGTGCGCTTCGGGGCGATGATGGCCTGCGGGTTTCTCGATGAGGTGCGAACCCTATACGAAAGAACCGATCTGACTGCGGAACATCCATCGATGCGCGCGGTCGGATATCGTCAGGCATGGACGTACCTAGCAGGACGATGCGGTTTGGATGAGGCAAAAGAAAAAGCGGTTGCGGCAACGCGGCAACTTGCCAAGCGACAATTGACGTGGCTGCGCCGTCGTCAATCGGCGACGTGGCTTAACTCCATGCAACCTCATGTTGCATCAACGATTATGGATGCACTGTCCGAGTGCGGGTTTGCGGGATGGTCAACCGTTTAGCTGCGCCCCCTCCCGCTGTGCTAGGATTTCACCGGTATTTGCCTGGCGCAAGGAAGTGACGAGGCAATGTCAACGACTCTAAAAACAAGGAGCTCTCCCATGGCCCGTGGCCAGTCTCTGCAGGACCCCTTTTTGAACGCTTTGCGTAAAGAACGCGTGCCCGTATCCATCTATCTGGTGAACGGCATCAAGCTGCAAGGACAGATCGATTCCTTCGATCAGTTCGTCGTTCTGCTGAGAAACAGCGTGAGTCAGATGGTCTACAAGCACGCCATTTCCACCGTCGTTCCGGCCCGCAACGTGCGGCTGCCGACGGGCGAAGACGGCGAAGTCACGGAACCGGCCATCGTAGAATGATTCGCGGCAGGCGTTCGTCCATTGTTTGAACGCCCCCGGGGTGGTGAGCGGGCGCTGTTGGTCGGTGTGGGCGTCGGGCATCCGGTCGATCCTCACGATACGGCTGAATTCAAGGCGCTGGCGGCCTCGGCCGGCGCCATTCCGGTCGGGGTGGTGCTCGCCTCCCGCCCGCGCCCCGATCCGAAGTACTTCGTCGGCACCGGCAAGGCGGAAGAGATTCGCGCCCGTGCCGTGGAGCTCGGCGCCGAGGTCGTGCTGGTCGATCAGGCCTTGAGCCCGAGCCAGGAACGCAACCTCGAGAAGCTCACAGGGTGTCGAGTATTAGACCGTAACGGCCTGATTCTTGACATTTTTGCGCAACGGGCTCGAAGTTTCGAGGGCAAGCTGCAGGTCGAGCTCGCGCAGCTGTCCCATTTGGCGACCCGCTTGGTGCGGGGTTGGACCCACCTCGAGCGTCAGAAAGGCGGCATCGGGCTGCGCGGCCCCGGCGAAACGCAGCTCGAGACCGATCGTCGATTGATCGCCAAACGCATTCGCACGTTGCGCGGCCGCCTCGACAAGCTCGCGCGTCAGCGGGATACGAGCCGCCACGTGCGGCGCGAGGTTCCGGTCCCCACCGTTGCGCTGGTCGGATACACGAATGCGGGAAAGTCGACGCTGTTCAACCGCCTCACCGGCAGCGACACCTATGTCGCGGATCAATTGTTCGCGACGCTCGACCCCACCGTGCGGCGTGTGAAGCTCGCGGGAGTCGGCGAGGTGGTGCTCGCCGATACCGTCGGGTTCGTCCGTCAGCTCCCCCACGAGCTCATCGCGGCCTTCCGCTCGACCTTGCAGGAAGCGCGCGACGCCGATCTGCTTCTGCACGTGGTGGATGCCAGCGATCCGCTGCGCAGCGAGCGCATCGCGCAGGTGCGCGAGGTGCTGGCCGGCATCGGCGCCGGGGAAATTCGGGAGCTCACGGTCTTCAATAAGATCGATTTGCTGGAGGACCCGGCAGAGCGCGAGGCGCACCGGGTGGTCTTGGGGCCCGACGGTCTGCCGGCCCAAACCTGGGTATCGTCGGTGACCGGGGCGGGGATCGAGGCGCTGCGCGAGGCCATCGTCCTCGCCGTCCGGCCGAACCAGATTCGACGCACGCTCCACCTGCAAATGCCGGCCGCGGCGGTACGCTCCGATCTATATCGACGCAATGCCGTGCGCGCCGAGCGACAATGCGACGACGGCAGCTGGGAGCTCGAAGTCGAGCTCGATTCCTCGGAAATGGCCAAGGTTTTGGGGAGCCGAGGCGTGGATCTCGTCAAATCGCTCGAAACCCACGAGCAGCGCGTGGCCTAGCCGACCTTGTGAGGTTCCGGTCGGCTGTTAAAATGCCCCGCCTCCTATCATTAGACGGTCCCGTCCGAAACAAAACTTAAGGCTACGAATGGCTTGGAACGAACCTGGCGGCGAGAAGCGCAATCCTTGGAACCGCCCACAAAATTCGCAGAACGATCTGGATGACGTTCTGCGCAATCTGCAGCGGCGGCTGGCCGCGCTCTTCGGGCGCGGCGGCGGTGCGGGCGGGGGCGGTCAGAGCACGCCGAGTTTCGCCAAGGGCCTGGGCGGCGTCGCGGTGCTGATCGGCGCCGTCTGGCTGGCGAGCGGGGCCTATCGCGTCGACGCCCAGGAGCGCGCCGTGGTCCTCCGCTTCGGCGCCTACGTCGACACCGTCGGGCCGGGCTACAACTGGCACATCCCCTGGCCGATCGAGCGCAAGGTGATCGTGAACGTGTCCCAGCCCAACAGCGTCCAGGACGATGCGCAGATGCTGACCGCCGACACCAATCTGGTCGAGGTTCGCTCGGCGGTCCAGTACACCCAGCCGGATCCGCGCAAGTATCTATTCCGGGTCAAGGGGGTCGAGGACACGCTGCGGCAGGTGAGCGAGAGCGCATTGCGCGAGGCCGTCGGCCAAGCCTCGCTCGACAAGGCGCTCGCCTTCGATGTGAGCATCACCAGCCACGCCATGGCGACGCTCCAGCACACGATCGAAGGCTACGACATGGGCATCCACATCATCGGCGTCAGGCTCGAGGAGATCGTGGTGCCGGAGGCCGTGCAGGATTCTCAGCGCGATACGATCAAGGCCGACAGGGATCGCCAGCGATATCAGCAGGATGCGGAGACCTACCGTAACGACGTGGTGCCGCGCGCCCGCGGCGAGGCCGCGAAAGTGCTGCTGGAGGCGGAGGCGTACCGACAGCAGGTGCTCGCGCTCGCGCAGGGCGCGACTGCGCGGTTCGACCAGGTCTTGAGCCAGTACGACCACGCACCGGCCGTGACCCGCGAACGCATTTACCTCGATACCATGGACCAGGTGTACAAGAACGGCCGCAAGGTGATCGTCGATACCAAGGGCGCCGGCAACATGCTGTATCTGCCGATCGACAAGCTCCTGCCGCCCGGTACGCAGCCGCTGGCGGGCTCCTCCGACTCGGGGGCCGCCGCGCCCACGCGCCTGCCGGAAGTGCAGGTCACGCCGGCCGAGGACCCGGCGCGCGCGCGAGGGGTGCGCTGATGCAAACCAGGCTCCTCTACATCATGCTGTCCCTGGTGGTGATCATCCTGCTCGCGCGGGCGAGCCTGTTCACGGTGAGCGAGGGACAGCTCGCGATCAAGTCGACCGGCGGCCAGATCGTCGAGGCCGATTTCAAGCCCGGCTTGCACGTCAAGATCCCGATGGTCAACGAGGTGACCAAATTCGACGGGCGGATCCTGACCGACATGTATCAGGCCGAGCATTTCCTCACGCGCGAACAGGAACAGCTCACCATCGATTTCTACGTCAAGTGGCGCATCGTGAATCTGCGCCTGTATTACGAGACGACCGGCGGCAGCGAGGACGTTGCGAACGCCCGCCTGCGCGAGACCATCAGGGACAGCATCAAGACCGTGGTCACGCAGCGCACCCTGCAGCAGGTCGTGACGGCCGGGCGTGCGGAATTCACCGACGCGATGATGAAGACGGCCCGGCCCTTCGCGGACCAACTCGGCATCGAGCTCGTGGACGTGCGCATCACCAAGATCGACCTGCCGCAGCAGGTGCAGGAGTCGGTGTTCGATCGCATGCGTGCCACGTTCAAGGCGCAGGCGGCCAAGCTCCGTGCCGAGGGCGTGGAGGCCTCGGACCGCATCCGCGGCGAGGCCAACAAGGAGACCACCGAGATCCTTGCCGATGCATCGCGCCAGGCGAGTCAGACGCGCGGCCAGGGCGATGCCTCGGCGAGCGAGGTCTACGCGAATTCCTACTCGAAGAATCCGGAGTTCTACAGCTTCTACCGGAGCATGCAGAGCTACCGGGATGCCGTGGGCACGCAGGGCGATCTTTTGGTGATCCCGCCCGACAATGCCTACTTCAAGTACTTCAACAAACCTCAACCTCAAGCGCAGCGCTGAGGGCCATGGGGATGGATATCGGTTGGGCCGAGTTGGCGCGCTATCTGGGCGGGGCGTTCGCCCTGTATCTCGTGCTCGAGGGCATTTTGCCGTTCGTGAATCCCGGCGCCGCCAAGCGGCTCATGGCGAAGCTTTCTCAGACCGAGCCGGCGCAGCTGCGCTGGGGCGGATTGATCAGCATGATCGTCGGACTCGCCTTATTATGGATGGCGCGCAATGTCTAAGAATCTGGTCGTGATCGGCCTGCAATGGGGCGACGAGGGCAAGGGCAAGGTCGTCGATTTGCTCACCGACAAGGTGCAGGCGGTCGCCCGCTTCCAAGGCGGCCACAATGCCGGCCATACGCTGGTGATCGGCGGCAAGAAGACCGTGCTGTCGCTGATCCCCTCCGGAATACTGCATGCGGGCGTGCAATGCCTGATCGGCAACGGGGTGGTGTTGTCGCTCGAGGCGCTGTTCAAGGAGGCTCAAATGCTCATCGAACAGGGGGTCCCCGTGTTCGAGCGACTGCGCGTGAGTCCGGCTTGTCCGCTGATATTGTCCTCGCACGTCGCGCTCGACCGCGCGCGGGAGAAAGCGCGGGGCGCGAACGCCATCGGCACCACCGGGCGGGGAATCGGCCCGGCTTACGAGGACAAGGTGGCGCGGCGGGCCGTGCGCGTTTGCGACCTGTTTCACCGCGAGCGTTTTGCCTCCAAGTTGGGCGAGGTGCTCGACTATCACAACTTCATCCTGCAGCGTTATTTCCAGACGTCGCCGGTGGATTTTCAGAGCGAGCTCGAATCGAATCTCGCGCTCGGCGAACGGCTGAAGCCGCTGGTGGCGGACGTGACCGGCATTCTCGAGGCGCTCAGCATCGGGGGCTCGAACGTTTTGTTCGAGGGCGCGCAAGGCGCGATGCTCGATGTGGATCTCGGCACGTATCCCTACGTCACGTCCTCGACCACCAGCGCGGGCGGCGCGGCACCCGGCACGGGGCTCGGCCCGCGGCGTTTTCACGAGGTTCTCGGCATCGTCAAGGCGTATACCACCCGCGTGGGAGGCGGCCCATTCCCCACCGAGTTGTTCGACGAGTATGGCGAGCACCTGTCCAAGGTGGGGCATGAGTTCGGCTCGGTCACCGGACGCCAGCGCCGCTGCGGCTGGTTCGATGCCGTCGCGCTGCGCCGCTCCATCGTCAACTCGAGCTGCTCCTCGCTGTGCGTGACGAAGCTGGACGTGCTCGATGGGCTCGACACCATCCGGATTTGCGTGGGCTACCGGATCGACGGCAACCTGATCACCACGCCACCCCTGCTTTGCGACCAGTTCGGCAATTGCGAGGCCGTGTACGAGGATTCGCCGGGCTGGACGGAGAGCACGATCGGCAAGACTCGGTACGAAGAGCTGCCGGAGAATGCGCGCAAGTATCTGGAGCGCCTGCAGGAGCTCCTGCAGGTCCCGATCGACATCATCTCGACCGGGCCCGACCGCAACCAGACCATTTTCCGCAAGCACCCTTTTGAATGATGCGCGCGCGGCCCACGGGTGAGCCGGATGGCGCCGTCGCCAGGTAAACTAAGCTCATGACCGATCGACTCAGCGCATTGCTCGCACAACGACCCTGGCTCCTCGCGGATGGCGCCACGGGCAGCAACTTGTTCAACCTCGGGCTGCAATCGGGCGATGCGCCCGAGCTCTGGAACACCGTACACCCCGAGCGCATCGCGCAACTCGCGCGCGCCTTCGTCGAGGCCGGTGCGGACATCATCCTGACCAACAGCTTTGGCGGCACCCGTTACCGTTTGAAACTGCACAATGCCGCCGATCGGGTCGCCGAGCTCAATGAGAAAGCGGCCGCCATCGCCCGCGCAGAGGCCGACCGCGCCGGCCGGACGGTGCTGGTTGCCGGCAGCATCGGGCCCACCGGAGAGATCCTCCAGCCGCTTGGGCCCTTGAGCCTCGACGATGCTCGGGATGCGTTCGCGGAGCAGGCGGCTGCTCTTGCGCGCGGCGGCGCGGATCTTCTCTGGATCGAAACCATGTCGTCGGTCGAGGAGACCGAGGCGGCGGTGGCGGGAGCCGGGATCACGGGTCTGCCGGTCGTCGCCACGCTCAGTTTCGACACCAACGGCCGCACCATGATGGGCATCACGCCTTCGGAGCTCGCGGGCCTGCATCGAAAGCATCATCTCGCGGCGTGCGGCAGCAACTGCGGCGTGAGCCCGTCGGAGCTCGTGGCGTCCATCGTGAATCTCGCGGCCGCATCCGATTCCTCCGCAGTGCTGGTGGCCAAGGCGAACTGCGGGATCCCGCAGTACGTGGATGGCGCCATCCGCTTCAACGGCACACCGGAGCTCATGGCCGTGTACGCAGGGCTTGCGCTGGATGCCGGGGCGCGGATCGTCGGGGGGTGCTGCGGCACGACGCCCGACCATCTGCGAGTCATGCGTCGGGCGCTGGAAACCCATGTGCGTGGACCCAAGCCCGACCTCGCCACGATCGAAGCGAAGCTCGGGGCCCTGTCCACAGGCGCCAAGGCCCAGCTGCGCGGGGAAATGGATCGGCTGGCCGGTGCGGCTCCAGGCGCCACGGGCAGGCGGACGACGAGCCGGCGCGCGACGCGCGAGTAGCGTCCCGCCCCGACTTCCCCGGGGCGTGTCTCAGCGGCGACAGCGGCGGCGATGCGAGCGTCGTCGTAGACTCGAGACTGGCACATCCACTGCGGGGTCGGGAGATGGCGAAAATCCTTTTGAAGGGCAGTGAGCGGGCGGCCATCCCCGGGGCCCGCGTGGTCGGACCGTGCAATCCGTCGGAACGCCTGGAGGTGAGCGTGCTCGTGCGCCGGCGGGGCCAGCAGGCGATGCAGGCACGGGTCGCGAGCCTCGCCGCCGGCCAGCGTCTCGGCACCTTGAGCAAGCAGGATTTCGCGCGCGACCATGGCGCGGACCCCTCCGATATTGCGCGCGTCCGGACATTTGCCGAAGCTTCCGGGCTGTCCGTGGTGCAGGAGCATGCGGCGCGGCGAACGGTCATCCTCTCCGGGACCGTGGGACAGTTCACGGCAGCCTTCGGCATCCAGCTGCACCACATGTCCCACGCCGGCGGCACCTACCGGGGCCGCACCGGCGGCATCTATCTGCCCGCCGAGTGGGACGGGGTGGTGGATGCGATCCTGGGGCTCGACAACCGCCCGCAGGCGCGACCTCATTTCCGTACGCGCCGGCCCCTGGGAAACATCTTTCGACATGCGGTGTCTCCCGTGTCATTCACGCCGCCGCAGGTCGCCGAGCTCTACGGATACCCGTCGGGTACGGGCGCCGGTCAGTGCGTGGCGCTGATCGAGCTCGGTGGGGGATACCGGCCCGCGGATCTCAGTACCTATTTCGGCGGCCTCGATGTGACGGCTCCGACGGTCACCGCCGTATCCGTCGACCACGCGACCAACAGCCCGACGGGCGACGGCGAGGGACCCGACGGCGAGGTGATGCTCGACATCGAGGTCGTCGGGGCCATTGCGCCGGGCGCACGAATAGCCGTCTATTTTGCCCCGAATACCGATGCAGGCTTTCTCGACGCCATCACGACCGCCATTCACGACACGACGAACGATCCGTCGATTCTGTCCATCAGTTGGGGCGGCGCGGAGTCGACATGGACATCGCAGGCGATGACCGCCATGGATGAGGCATTCCAGGCGGCGGCGGCCATGGGCATCACGGTATGCGTCGCCGCCGGCGATGGCGGTTCGTCGGACGGGGTGAGCGGCGGCGGTGACCATGTCGATTTTCCGGCCTCGAGTCCTCATGTGCTCGCCTGCGGCGGCACGAATCTCAAGACGAATCAAACGCAGCTCGCGAGCGAGAGCGTGTGGAACGACGGCGCGAGCGGCGGGGCGACCGGCGGCGGGATCAGCAGCTTCTTCGCGCTACCGGTGTGGCAAAAGGGCTTGAGCGCGCTGACCACGCAGGGCGCCACGGTTGCGTTGGGCATGCGCGGCGTTCCGGATGTTTCCGGCGATGCCGACCCCGAGACGGGCTATGACGTGCGCGTGGATGGCACCGACACCGTCATCGGCGGCACCAGTGCCGTGGCGCCCCTGTGGGCGGCGCTGCTCGCGCGCATCAATGCCTCGACGGGCAAGCCCGCGGGCTTCGTCAATCCGGTGCTCTATCCCAACGCACAGGCATGCCGCGACGTGACCCAGGGGAACAACGGGGATTATGCCGCCCAGCCGGGGTGGGATGCCTGCACGGGGCTCGGGAGTCCGAACGGCAACGTTCTCGCACGGCTCCTGTGAAGGGGGGGCGCTGCGCGCCGGGCGGCGGCCTAGCGCAAAGTGCGGGAACAGGCCGATGAGGCCGGTGACAATCAGGTAGATGGCCACGATGTAATTGAGAAGACGGGGAACGATCAGGATGAGCACGCCCGCGATCAGGGCGACGATGGGCGCGAGACTCAGGCTCATGTTCAGGTTCATGGATCGTTCTCCTAAAAAAGCTTCATGGCATTCTGCAGGGTCTTGAGCACGCCCCACAGTAGGGGAATGCCGACCGCCAGCCACAGAATAATCCCTCGTGCCTTCATGGTGTGGGCCTGTAGTGATGTTTTTCGTTCACGGGACGCATGCAAAAATTACAAATGAGCCCGATAAAGAGCAGGCCGCACATGATGTACATGGTGACCGAATAGGCCTGAGCCTTGGGTACACCGCGCTCGATCTGGTATTCCCGGATGTAGTTGATGAGCACCGGCCCGAGCACTCCTGCGGCCGACCAGGCGGTGAGCAATCGCCCGTGGATGGCGCCGACGTGCATGGTGCCGAAGACATCGCGCAGGTACGCGGGAATGGTGGCGAAGCCGCCCCCGTACATCGACAAGATGATCACGAAGGCCGCGACGAACAGCGGGATCGAGCCCGCATAACCGATCGAGGGCACCGTGGAATATAAGAGAATGCCGAGCGCGAAGAACACGAAATAGGTGTTGCGCCGGCCGATGTAATCGGAGGTGCTCGCCCAGAAGAATCGTCCGACCATGTTGAACAGGCTCAGCAGACCGACGAAGCTGGCCGCTATTTCCGCGCTCACCCGGCCGCTGAATATTTCCTGGATCATCGGCGAAGCCTGGCTCAACACGGCGATGCCGGCGGTGACGTTCATGCACAGCACGACCCACAGCAGCCAGAACTGCGGCGTACGCCAGGCTACGTCGACAGCGACCTGCGCCTGGGTCACCAACGGCGCGGGTTTCACGGGCCGGGTCCACCCCTCGGGCTGCCAGCCCTCGGCGGGCACCCTGACGAAGTACACCCCGATCATCATGTACATGAAGTAGATGACGCCCATGGTGACGAAGGTCTCGAGCACGCCGTTCGAGAGCGCCGTCTTGAAGTGGTTCATCAAGATGACCGACAGGGGAGCCGCGATCAGGGCGCCGCCGCCAAAACCCATGATGGCCATGCCGGTCGCCATGCCGGGACGGTCCGGAAACCACTTGATCAGCGTGGACACGGGGGAGATGTAGCCGATCCCGAGGCCGCAGCCGCCGAGCACGCCGTATCCGAGGTACAGGAGCCAGAGGAGGTGGTAGTGGATGCCGATCGCGGACACGATGAATCCGCTCCCGAAACACAGCGCGGAAACGAACATCGATTTGCGCGGGCCGGAGCGCTCGACCCAGCGTCCGAACGCCGCCGCGGACACTCCCAAAAAGGCGATGGCGATGGAGAAAGTCCAGCCGATCTCCTTCAAGTTCCAGTCCCCCGGCACGGAATGCGTCACGCCCAAGATCTTGGTGAGAGGCAGATTGAACGTCGAGAACGCGTACACCTGGCCGATGCAAAGATGCACCGCAAGCGCCGCCGGAGGGACCAGGAATCGATCGTACCCTGGAGGCGCGATGGTGTTCGCTCGATTCAAGAAAGATGAGGCCATTCGCTATTCCTCTCCCGCCATCTTTTTCTCCCTCAAATATGCGCCAGCCCCCCGCAACTTGCCACCATGACAGGCGTCACAAATCGGTGATATACATCTGAGGCTCGCGCATGACCCCGCCCGACGCCGAAAACGTGACCCCCGGGGATGACTTGGCGTTGCCAAGCACGTAGTTTGCGGATCTCCATGCGTTCCCTCAAGCAGCCCGGCCTGCGCACCTCGAATTCATCTCGACCCCGGTGGCGGACCTGGCTGTGCGCGGCCGCGGCGTGCCTGCCCGTAACGGCCTTTGGCTATTGCCTCTCCGACCGTGATCCCGAAATCCGCCAGTTGCAGGAGCTGGTGGGCAAGAACGCCGGCGCCGCGGTGAGGCGCTCGCAAGAGCTGCTGAGCCTCACGCAGTCGAGCGCGCGCACGGGTGTGCCTGCCGGTGGCATCGGGACCGCAGTGTCGCGCATGGCATCCCTGTATGCGGTCATGGCCGATGCACAAGGCATCCTCGAACTCGACTCCGAGGCGCTCGCCAGCGCCGGCCAGGGCCTGGCGCTCGTGGCCGACCCCCGCGATCCCGTGCACGTGGAGCTGCGGCTCGCCCAAGTGGGGAGCGTGTACGACAGTGCCGGGATCTCCTCGGCGTTGAAAACCGTGGAGGATGAGCGGTCGGTTCAGGTGCCGAATTCCGCTGCGGATCTGTGTCTGCTCATCGCTCGAGGTTTGCTGGAGCATCGGTCCGACCGCGAGGATCTGGCCGTCGCCACGTTCATGCAGGCTTACCGCGCGAGCGCGGGCAACGCGGCATCCGAAGTGCACATCGCTTCCGCGGAAAATCTGTCGCTGGCCATGCGCTCCATGGGCGACTACAGCGAGGCGCTCAGCCTGAATCAGGAGAAGATCGACTGGGATGCTGCGCACGATGCGCCGACCAGCCTGTCGCTGTCGCGCTTCATGCGCGGCCAGATCCTGCAAAGAATGGGCGACCACCCGGGTGCGATTGCCGAATTCGGCAAGGCGCGCGCCCTGAGCGTTTCGCTCGACGACCCGCAGGCGATCGCCTTCGCGGACAAGGCGATCTGCGAGTCGCAGATCGAGCTCGGCGAACTTCAGACGGCCAAACGCAAGTGCGACGATGCGCTCCGGATGTTTGGCGACGCCGCCATGTCGGTGAAGGAAACTCGGCTTCTCGAGGCGCGCATCGATCTGGGCCTTGGAAGGCCCGAGGAGGCACTCACCACGCTCGACGGTGTGCTCGATCACGGAGGCGAGGACCTGCCGCCGCGCCAGGTTGCCGACATATACGAATGGCGCTCGCGCGCAAACGCGGCGTTGCATAAATACAGGCAGGCGTTCAACGATCTTCAGGAATACCTCAATCGCTATACCGCGGCCAACGACGCGGCGAGCGTCAAGCAGGCGGGGGCGCTGCGCGCCCGCTTCGCGACCGATCGCGAGGTCGAGCGCAATACCTCGCTGAAGCGCGAGCTCGAGTCCTCCCGCGAGAAGACCAAGGTGCAAAGCGAGGAGCTGCGCTGGGATGCCGTGTTCGCGGCGCTCGGTGCCGCGGTCATCGCGCTGCTGGGTTACTTCCTGTTCGCGAACCGCAGATACCGTGCGCAGCTGGTGGTTCTCGCGAATCAGGATCCGCTTACGGGTCTGCCGAACCGGCGGCGCACGTCGCAGCTGGCGGTGTCGGCACTCGAGTCCGCCAGGGCGGCGGGAGAGCCGCTCACCATCGCGATCATCGACATGGATCACTTCAAGTCCATCAACGACCGCTGCGGCCACGCAGCCGGCGACCATGTGCTCAGGGAGTTCGCGCTCGCCAGCCGTGAGGCGCTGCGCAGCACCGACATCCTCGGCCGTTGGGGCGGCGAGGAATTCCTGCTGGTCATGCCGAACACGCCGATCGAAGTCGCGCACGCGAGCCTCGAGAGGCTGCGTACGCGCATGTTCTCGATCCGGCTGCCGTCGCCCGGCGCCGGCCTCAAGGTGTCGCTCAGCGCCGGGCTCGCGTTTTACGACGAGTCGACGCGCTCGCTCGAGGACCTCGTTGCGCGCGCGGACGCCGCGCTGTACATCGCCAAGAACGAAGGCCGGGACCTCGTGAGGATCGCCAACGGCAATTACGAGGTGAGCACCACCGGCGTGCGGCGCGCTTTGCGGGTCACCCTCTGAGATAAGAATCCGCCCCGGGCCATGACGGTTCCAGTCGAGCCATGCGGATTTACCCATAGGCGGCATAGGGGAATTCGCAGCCGGACCCGTGGTGGTTTTTTGTACAACGGCCTCCGTTGGGCCGGGATTACCGATACACTCGTTCCGATCCATGCCAAACAATCGCGGCGTGGGATATAAAACAGGGAGAAGGGATGTGATTTACGGGATCATTCGGCGGTGCGTCATCTCGATCGGGCCCGCGGCCGCGATTGCGCTCACGATGAGCGGCACGGCGAAGGCTCAGCAGGACGAGGCGCCTGGAGCGCAGCCCGCCGGCGGCCAGCTCGAGGAGATCGTGGTGACTGCGCAAAAGCGCGAGTCCACGGTCGACAAGACGCCGATCAGCATCACGGCGGTCAGCGGCCAGGATCTGCTGCAGCGGGGCATCACGGAGTTCAGCGCGCTGGCGGCGGAGACGCCCGGGGTTTCCATGAAAACCTCCGGTCCCGGACAAACCGAATTCGAGATGCGCGGCATGAGCTCGAGCGGCGGAAATTCGCCGACCGTCGGCTTCTATCTGGACGACACCCCGCTCACGGCCCCCGCATCGGCACAAAATGGCAAGGTGGTCATCGATCCGAGTCTCTACGATCTGGCCCGGGTCGAGGTGCTTCGCGGACCGCAGGGCACGCTGTACGGCTCATCCTCCATGGGCGGCACGATCAAGCTCGTGACCAACCAGCCGAACCTGACCGAGTTCCAGGGAAGCGTGCAGACGATTCTCTCGGGCACGGATGGCGGCGGCTTCAATCATGGCGAGAACGCCATGTTCAATCTGCCGCTGATCAATGACGTCCTGGCCTTGCGCGTGGTGGGATCGCAAGCCTCGACCAGCGGCTGGATCGACCGCGTCGTGGTCGGGGATTTCCCGCCCTCGACCACCACCACCCAGACCGGCGACACCCGCGGCAACGTGCAGGCCTCGCCGGTGCTGGCCGACTACAAGGGCAGCAATGCCGAGACCATGAAGGGCGGGCGCGTGGCGCTCAGCTGGAAGCCCACGGACCGCTTGACCATCACGCCGTCGGTGTTCTATCAGTACATCAGCCAGGATGGCCCCAGTGATTACGACAGCGTGCCGGGAACCCTGGCGCATTATCAGCCGTTCGACGTCGCCGAGCCCTACTCGGATTCGGTCACCATCGACGCGCTGAACGTGAATTATCGGTTCGACGCCGTCGATCTCACCTCGGCCACTTCTCACTGGCATCGGATGTCGCGGATGGTGCAGGACAACAGCGAAAATACGCCGGGATGTCCGGGCGGGTTTTGCATCACGACAAGCTCGAGCTCCTATTACGGCCCGAACGGAACGGGCCCCATCTATGCCTACGAGGTCGATCCGTCCGATCAATACACCGAAGAGCTGCGCGCGGCATCCACCGGCAACGGTCCGTGGAAGTGGGTGGCCGGGGCGTATTGGAGCGAGTTCGAGTCGAACTGGAAGCTGAACGAAAACATTCCGAATCCCGCCTCTTTCGGCTCCCCGACGAGCGACATCTTCGCGCTCCAGCAGCCGACCAACATCAAACAAGATGCCTTGTTCGGCGAGGTCACCTACTCGCTGACGGACAATCTGCACGCCACCGGCGGCCTGCGTTACTACCACTACGACAGCCAGCTCAACATGAGTTTTTCGGGCTACGGTTCGCCCACCGGCAACGACACGCCGATCAACCAGCACGTCGTGCAGACCAACTCCGGCGTCAATCCGAAAGCCAATCTCTCCTACGACGTGGACGAGAATACGATGGTCTATGCCTCCGTCGCCAAGGGATTCCGGCCGGGCGGCGGCAATCAGCCGTTGCCCTCCAGCGGGCCGAGCCCGATTGCGGTGCCGATGCGGGCCGCGCTGATCGCGCTCGGCTACACGAACGGCGTCGCACCGAACAGCTATGGCCCGGACACGGTCTGGAGCTACGAGGTGGGCGAGAAGGCGAAATTCCTCGACAACCGCGTGCGCGTGAATTCCAGCGTCTATTTCGAGGATTGGAGAGACATCCAGCTCGAGCAGCTGCCGTTCGGCTATCCGCTGTTCGACAACGTCAACACCGCGCATATCTATGGCGGCGAGCTCGAAATCCAGGCCGTGGCCGCCGAAGGCCTGATCGTCGGCACGAGCGCCGGCTACACGCACGCGACCCTGGCCGAGACCGAGCACGGCTTCTTCGCCGGACAGCGCGTTCCGGACGTGCCGCAGGTGACGGGCACCGTGAGCCTGGCTTATCACGCGGATCTCGGCGGGAAATCCGCGATCGATGCGCGAGTCGAGGATACCTACGTCGGCAATCGCGTCGGTAACGGCAGCGCGTTCGGGCTCATCAATCAGACCGATTCCCCGCTGCCGAGCTACAACCTGGCGAACTTGCGCGTGGGTTATACCTCGTGGTTCGGCTTGAGCACGACGGTTTTCGTGAACAATCTCACCGACAAGCACGCCTATCTCGAAAACGTCGCCGAGCTCGGATTGACCAATGCCGCGTACAACCGGGTGGCGACAACAGCCGGCACGATCGGCGTCGACTTGGGGTACCATTTCCAAAGGAAGGACACCAACCGGGTACAGGAGCGATGATCGAAGCACGCTCGATCGACTACATCCCCGATGCCGAGCGTCACGGCGGCCTGGCGAGCCAGTTCACCTTGTGGCTCAGTGCAAACATGCAGATCACGGCCATCGTGACCGGAGCGCTCGCCGTGGTGCTCGGAGGCGATGTGTTCTGGTCCTTGGTGGGATTGCTCGCCGGTCAGCTGATCGGCGGGGCCGTGATGGCGCTGCATGGCGCGCAGGGCCCGCAGCTCGGGCTTCCGCAGATGATTTCCTCGCGGGTGCAATTCGGTGTGTATGGCGCCGCGATCCCCATCGTCGCGGTCTGCCTCATGTACATCGGCTTCTCGGCGAGCGGCTCGATTCTCGCAGGCCAGGCGCTCGCGCAGTTGCTGAGCGTCGAACTGACCTGGGGGATCGTCCTCTTCGGCGCCCTGATCATCGTCGTGACCCTGTTCGGCTACCGCGTGATTCATGCGCTCGGGCGTGTGTCCACCGCAGTGGGCATCGCGGCGTTTGCCTACATGTTCTACCGGCTGCTCGCCCTGCACGATATCGGCACGCTGCTGCAGATGCGCCACTTCTCGTTGAATCAGTTCCTGCTTTCCATGTCGCTATCCGCGTCCTGGCAGATCGCATTCGGGCCCTATGTCGCCGACTATTCGCGCTACCTGCCGCGTTCCATCGGCGCCGGACGGGTATTCTTCGCGGTCGGACTCGGCTCGGTTCTGGGGGCGCAGGTCGCGATGACCTTCGGAGTGCTCGCCGCGGCGCTCGGCGGCGCGCAATTCGAGCATCATGAGGTTCCCTACATCGTGCACCTCGGTTCGAGCGGTACCGTGGCGGCGCTGCTGTTCTTTTGCATCGCGTTCGGCAAGATCATGGTGACCTCGCTCAACTCGTACGGCAGCTTCATGTCGATGGCGACCCTCATCAGCGGCTTTCGAGGGACGGTAAGGCTGTCGCGCGCGGCGCGCATCGCCTACATCGTGACGGCGGTCTGCTTGGCCTGCGGACTCGCCCTTGCAGGCAAGGATTCCTTCCTCAAGAGCTTCGAGGCATTCATCCTGCTTCTGCTCGCGGTGTTCACGCCGTGGAGCGCGATCAATCTGGTCGATTACTATTGCTTCACGCGGTCGCGTTACGATGTGCCCGCGCTCACCGATCCGGAGGGTCGGTACGGGCGATGGAACGCCACGGGTATCGCCGTGTACCTGATCGGTATCCTGGTGCAGATTCCGTTCCTCGCGACCGGACTTTATACGGGCCCGTTCGTCGCGGCGCTCGGCGGCGCGGACATCTCCTGGATCCTCGGGCTGTTGGTTCCCGGCGCACTCTACTTCGGGTTGGCGCGCCGCTCGGCGCGCAGCATTCCGGCGCAGCTCGTGCTGCCGGTCGATCTCGCCTGATAACCGATTGATTTAGCGGGATTTTTTTATATTGGTGCCCAGGAGAGGACTCGAACCTGCGCGTAACCAATTGATTGCGAACGATTTTTCTAGATGTCGACCGAGTTCACCCACTAGAACCCCAGGGCGAAAGGTCGCCTTGCAAAGGCCTCATCGATCGTTTCACGGTGGAGCAAATCCAAGACCTCCCGCTCGCAATGGGCGACCGTGTTAGTATGCGTCTAGGCGTCTATACGTCAATAGAGGGCTAGTGCCATGGACGAACCAGTGCGTTGGACGGTGCGCGTGTCCAAGGACACGGACGTTGCAGTGCGTACATTTTTAGCGCAGCGGGGCATGAAGAAAGGCGACCTCGCGAAGTTCATTGAAGAGGCGGTGCGGTGGAGGGTCTTTGACCAAACGGTAGCAGAGACCAAGGTGCGCAACGCTGAGATTCCTGCACGGGAGATCGATGCAGCGATCGACGAGGCGCTAGCGGTTGTTCGAGCGGAGAAGTTCGGCTCGCGCCGTACATGAGGGTCGTTCTCGATACCAACATCCTCTGTAGCGCGCTGATCACGCCCGGCGGCCCGGCTGATCGACTCTACCTGGCGTGGCGGGACGGCACATTCACGCTCGTGAGTAGCGAGGAGCAGTTGGACGAGTTCCGGCGGGTCACGCGCTATCCAAAAGTCAGGCGGTACATCGAGCCGGCAGTGGCGGGCTCCATGTGCAACGAACTGCGCCATCTCGCGGTGCTAGTCACGAACCTACCGGTAGTGGAGGCATCGCGAGACCCGGCAGACAATTTTCTGCTTGCGATGGCCCAGCTCGGAGAGGCTGATTTCCTCGTCACCGGGGACAAGCGCGATCTACTCTCGCTGCGGGCATTTCGACGAGCGAAGATCGTAACGGCCCGCCGGATGCTCGAACACCTGGGGGGCGAACCGCCAAGGACCAAAAAAGCCAAGGGTCGCTGGCGGCCGCGGCGGAAACAGCCGATCAAATGAGGGCGATGCGTGAGGTGAGGGTTCACGGCCGCCTGCGCAGTGGCGCTATTCGACCGTGCCATAGGTCCGTACGAGCTCAGCCATCTCGCGCGTCTCCTCGTCCCCGCTGAAGCCGGCGACGACAGATCGCCGATTGTTCTCAGGCCGGTTTTGACTGACCTTCCACTTGCCTTCGAGTGCGGTGTTTCTCAACGGCTCCGTCGAGGTGTTTGAATTCAGGTTTGGCTGAGGCAATCAGAGCGAGTCGAGGAACTCGGGTTCCCTGGGCACAACCGTGCGAGCTCTGTCAACCAACTGCCCGGTGCTGCGGGCCGATGCTTCCCGCATATCGTGTTCTATGTACCGGCACCGGGTCGGCCAAGCGCCTCCTACGGGCCCGTGCCGGGTTCGAACATCGGGCGCACTTCTGACTCGCCTTCGAATTCGGGCCAGTACTTACGGTGCATCTCCATAAACTCCTGGGCAACGCGCAGCGCCTCAGCCTTTGAATCCGCGTTGAGAATCGCCCACCCGCCAATCACTTCCTTAGTTTCCGTGAACGGACCGTCGATCACTTTGATGGCGCCCTCGGCAAGCCGTACACGGAAGCCGTCCTCGCTCGGCAGCAAGCCTCCCGTATCGACAAGCGAGCCGTCCCGAAGAGATTGCTGACAGGCCGAGTTGACGAGGAGTCATCGCTGTCGGTCACTTTGTATATCTTTTTTCCACTGGAGAGGCGCGCGAACGAGTCCGAACGGTCTCGAACTATAAATTCAATATAATCAATGAATTGAGCGAAACGATCGACTGAGGCGAACCGCGGCGATCGGGCGCGGAAAGGGTGTTGGTGCCCAGGAGAGGACTCGAACCTCCACGAATTTCTCCACTGGTACCTGAAACCAGCGCGTCTACCAGTTCCGCCACCTGGGCAAGAGGGGCCGCCGACCATGCGGCGGGGGAATCTACGCACCCGCCCGGGGCTTGTCAATCGAGGCGCCCGGAATGCGCCAAGGTGTCCGCTGCCGGGCCTATCGAACGTGCTTTCTCTGCAGCACCAGGGCGACGGATTTTTCCGCTCGGCGGTTCCGCGTTTCCGGTTGCTTCGCGCTCGCCACCCATTCGGCGAACTCCTTCCGATGCGAATAGCTGAGCGACTCGAACACCGTCCCGGCCTGCGGATGGGAGGCCAGTCGCTGCTTCAATTCCGAGGGCACTTCGACGATTCGTTCGGACCGATCGACCTGCATGGAGACCGATACCAGATCTCCCGCGTGCGCCTTGGCACCGGCCTGCAGCGCCTTGCTGACCGCCATGGCGTGCGTACCGTCGCCCTGGGGAAGCAGCGAGTTCCGAAAGGCGAAACCGTTCATGGTTCCTGCGACCGGGACCCCCGCCTTGCTGCCGAAGGCCTTCTCCACGCTGAACGGAATCTCGAGGAAGGTCCAGGCCGCCCCCGGGCCGCGGGATGCAAGCCGCGCTTTGAATTGCTTCATGACGCTCCTTTCCGATCCTTGCCCAACATCGAGGGTCGAGCTTATCGCAAGAGCGGAGCGATCGCTGCGCGATGATTTATGATGGCGCCGAGGCCGTTCGATGGCCGCTCGTCCACGGGAGCCCCAATGCACACACGCATACGCAAGTTCAACACCCGCGATACCTACCCGGAGCAGAAGCTCGACAATGACCTTTGTCAGGTGGTCGTGGCGAGCGGTCGCACCGTCTTCGTGCGCGGCCAGGTGGGGCAGGATCTCGACACGGCGCAGAACGTCGGTATCGGCGACGCCACGGCACAGGCCGAACAGGCGATGGCGAACATCAAGCAGCTCCTCAGCGAAGCGGGCGCGAAGCTCGAGCACATCTGCAAGGTGACCATCTACCTCACCGATCCACGTTTTCGCGAGGCGGTGTATCGCACCGTCGGACGCTGGCTGAAGGGCGTTTATCCCGTTTCCACCGGTGTCGTGGTGGCGGGTCTCGCGCGGCCGGAGTGGCTGGTCGAGGTCGATGTGATCGCCGTGATCCCCGATGAGCGCTGAGCGGTGACTCTCTCCATCGTCGCGCGGTCCGCCGACGCGCGCCTGTTCGGGGTCGCGATCGCCTCCTCCTCGCCGGCGGTGGCGGCGCGCTGCGCCCATGCGCGCGCGGGAGCCGGCGCCGTGGCCACGCAAAACATCACCGATCCCGCCCTGGGGCCGCTCATCCTCGGGGGCCTGGCTCGCGCCGAGAGTGCGGCCGACGCGCTGGCGGCGGCGCTTCGATCGACCCCCTTCGGGGCGTACCGTCAGCTGCTCGTCATCGCCTCGAAGGGGCCGCCGGCCGTGCATTCGGGCGTGCAAGCGCTCGGCATCGTGAGTTCGGCCGTGGGCGCCGACTCCGCGGCCGCGGGGAACCTGCTCGCGAACGCGCAGGTTCCGGCGGCGATGGTCGAGGCGTTCGAGGCCGCGAGCGGGCATTTTGGGTGGCGTCTGCTCGAGGCGCTGCGTGCCGGCGTGAAATGCGGCGGCGAGGCCGGCCCGCTGCATTCGGCGGGGCTTCTGGTGGTGCGGGAAGTGCCCTGGCCGCTCGTGGATTTGCGCGTCGACTGGAAGGAGGAGGATCCGGTGTCGCAGCTCGGACAAACCTGGGAAGTCTACGAACCGCAGATCGAGGATTACGTGCTGCGGGCGCTGTCACCCGGCCGCGCGCCGTCCTTCGGCGTGCCCGGCGATCGATAGAGCGCCGCCGTGAAGTTCACTCTTCGGCAGCTGTCGTATTTCATTGCGGCCGCCGAAAGCGGCAGCATCACGCTTGCCTCCAAGCGCGCCAACATCTCCCAGCCGGCGATCTCCACCGCCATCTCGCATATCGAACGCGAGCTCGACGTGCAGCTGTTCCTGCGGCATCACGCCCAGGGCCTGTCGCTAACCCCCGCCGGACGGGCGCTGCTGCGCGACGCGAAACAGTTGCTGATCCAGGCGGAAGGGTTGTATTCGGCGGCGGCGCCGGATGCGGGCCACCTGCCGCGCGGCGATCTGTCGGTGGGATGGTTTTCGACGCTGGCGCCGGTCGTCATGCCGGAGCTCGCGAGCTCTTTCCTGAAGGCGCATGCCGAGGTGCGATTGCGGTCGATCGAGAGCAATCAGGATGGGCTTCTCACGGCCCTGCGGCGCGCGGAGGTCGAGGTGGCCGTGACCTACGACCTCAAGATCGGGGAGGACATCGCGTTCGCGCCGCTCGCCACCCTGCCTCCCTACGTGCTGCTCGGCGTCTCGCATCCGCTGGCCCGCGAGCGCGAGCTGAAGCTGGCTCAACTGGCGCCGCTTCCGATGGTGCTGCTCGACATGCCCGTGAGCCGGGAGTATTTCCTGGGGCTGTTCATCCGCGAACGATTGGAGCCGACGATCGCCTGGTCTTCGGGACAGATGGATGCGGTGCGCACGCTGGTTGCAAACGGTCTCGGATACACGCTCGCCAACGCGCGCCCGCGCGCGGACGTGGCGCTCGACGGCCGTCGGCTCCGGCGGGTGCCGTTGAGCGGCGATTTGCCGCCGGTTCGAATCGGGATCGCAACCTTGAAAGAGCTCAGGAAGACCCGGCTTGCCGAGGCCTTCGAGCGGCATTGCACCGCTGAGATCACCGCCACCCACGTTCCGGGCATGGCCGATCTGCAACCCCCCAGCCGGCGCAAGCGGCGCTGAAGGCGGGCGCATGCACGACAAACGCGGCGACGAATCGGCAATCCGCGAGCTGCGCGAGGTATGGCGCCTGCTCCGTGCCGGCGACTTCGGCGGCGCACGCAGCGCCTGCCTGCTTCTGAATGCCCGGGCGCCGCAATTTGCGGATGCCTGGCTCGCGGCCTGCCATGTTGCCCTGGCGCTCAAGCAGCCCGCGGACGCGCTTGCCGCGATCGAACGTGCGGCGGCGATCGATCCCGCCAACGTTCGATATCGCCTGCAACGCGCGCAGTGCTTCCTGGCCCTGGGGCAAAGGGGCGCCGCGCTGGATGCGGCGCGCGCCGCCGCGGATGCGGCCGGAAAGGACGCGGCCGCCTGGGATGCGGTGGGGACGCTGCGCAGCTTCGCCTCCGATCAGCGGGGGGCGCTCGAGGCTTACGACCGTGCGGTGGCGCTCGCGCCCGAGGAGTCGCAATTTGCGTTCAACCGCGCCTCCGTACGGCGCTTTCTCGGCGATCTCGCCGGAGCGGAGTCGGACTACGATAGGGCGATTGCACGGCGGCCGCTGGATTTCGAGGCCTACCTCAACCGCTCGGAGCTCCGGGTGCAGACCGCCGAGCGCAATCACGTCGCGGAGATGCAGGCCTTGCTGCGGCGCCCGGAGCTCGACTGGCGCGGCTATGTACAAATCCACTATGCGCTCGCCAAGGAATGCGAGGACCTCGGTCGTCACGCCGAGTCCTTTGATCATCTGCAACGAGGCGCCCGTCGGCGGCGCGAGCATTTGCGCTACGACGTGGCGGTCGACGTGGCGACGGTCGACTGGATCATCCAAAGCTATCCCACGGGGCCGGCGGATCCCTCGCCGGAGGCGAGCCGCGAGGATCCGATCTTCATCGTCGGAATGCCGAGGAGCGGCACGACGCTGGTCGAGAGGATCCTGGCGAGTCATTCGTCGATGGCGTCCGCGGGCGAGCTCGACAGCTTCGCCCAGAGCCTCGTGGAAGCCGCACGCATCAAGAGCGGAAATGCCTCCCTGCCGAGGCAGGAACTCGTGGCGCTGTCCGCGACGCTCGACTTCGCCGCTCTGGGCCGGGATTATCTGGCACGGGCTCACGCGGCGTACGGGGGATCGGGCCGCTTCGCGGACAAGCTGCCGTTGAACTATCTGTACTGCGGGCTCATCCGCCGGGCATTGCCGAATGCACGCATCGTTCATGTCGTCAGACATCCTCTGGCGGTGTGCTACGCCATGTACAAGACGCTGTTCAAGAGCGGATATCCCTTCTCCTACGATCTGCGCGAGATCGCCCGCTATTACGCGGCCTATCGCCGCTTGATGGCGCATTGGAAAAAAACCATGCCCGGTTTCATATACGATCTGCGATACGAGGACCTCATCGCCGATCAGGCCGGCGAGACGCGCAAATTGTTGGAGTATTGCGGACTCGGGTGGGAAGATGGCTGCCTCGCGTTTCACCGGAATCCGACGCCCACCACGACCGCCAGCGCCTCGCAGGTGCGGCGGCCGCTCTACGACTCGTCGGTTTCCCTATGGCGCCATTACGAAGCGCACTTGATCGAATTGCGGGACACGTTGGCGGCCGAGGGGATCGAATGAGGGATGCATCATGAGCAGGCGCGAGCGGGCGGGCGAACTCGAGCTCGCGACGATTCAGCCCATTCCGCTCGATCAGCGGCACGGCACCTATGCGGATCTATTCACCGTGTGGTTCGGCTCGAACCTGATGCTCTTGACCATCGTGACCGGGGGCCTCGCCGTGACGGTGTTCGCGCTGCCTTTCGTCTGGGCGGTGATCGCGCTCGCGGTTGGAAATCTGGTGGGCGCGGTGTTCATGGCGCTGCACGCCGCGCAGGGCCCCACTTTGGGCGTGCCCCAGATGGTCCAGACCCGCGGCCAGTTCGGCTCCCTCGGCTCCTTGTTGGTGATCGGCATCGTCATCGTCATGTACGTCGGATTTCTGTCGTCGAACCTGGTTCTGGGCGGCGAGGCCCTCGCCTCGATGACGAGCGCGAAGTCGGATGTCCCCGGCATTGCGCTGGTCGGCGTGTTGAGCGTGATCGCCGCCATCTACGGCTACGATCTCATTCATGCGTACACGCGGGTGATGACCTACGTGTCGAGCGCCGTGCTCGCGCTCGCCGCGGTGTGGATCATCGCCGTGCACGGGTTGCCGGCGGATTTCCTGGCGCGCAACGCGCTCAATCTGCAGGGGGTTCTCGGCACGATCTCCACCGCTGCGCTGTGGCAGATCGCCTACGCTCCGTACGTCTCGGACTATTCCCGTTACATGCCGCTCGAGACCGGGGTGCGCCCCGCCTTCTGGGCAAGTTACTGGGGCTGCACGCTCGGATCCTTCCTGCCGATGGTGCTGGGCGCCGCGGTGGGACTCTCGGCACCGAAGCCGAACCTCATCGCGGGTCTTGCGCAGATGACCCAGGGAATCGCGCCGCTCGTCCTCGTGGTGTTCTCGGTGGGCGTCGCGGCCGCCAATGCCATGAATCTGTATTGCGGCGCGCTGTCCACCCTGACATTCGGGCAGACCCTTTTCCCGCGGTGGTCGCCGGGGGCGCGCGCGCGCACGGTGATCGCGCTGATTCTGTTCCTGGCGTCGCTCATCGGTGCGCTGGCGAGCAAGGAGGCCTTTTTGGTCCATTACGAGGCGTTCATTCTGCTGCTCTTGTACGTGCTCGTGCCGTGGACGGCGATCAATCTGGTCGACTATTACCTGCTGCGGCGCGGGCAATACGACGTCGCCTCGTTCTTTCGCCAGGACGGCGGGATCTACGGGCGCGTCAATATCGCCGCCGTCACCTGCTACGTCCTGGGAATCGCGGTGCAGCTGCCGTTCATCGCCTCGCCGCTATACACCGGGCCCGTGGCGCGCGCGCTCGGCGGCGTCGATCTGTCATGGATCGTCGGCCTGGCGGTGACCTCCCCGGCGTACTACTGGCTGGCGCGCCGATCGCAAGGCCGTCAGGAGCTCAGGGCCCAAAGCTGTTAACCTCACGCATCTTTCGATTTCGAGGTATTTCCAGCCCATGACACGCCGCGGCGGCAAAGATTCGCGCCCTCCAAAGAAGACCAGGCCAAATTCCGACAAGCCTGTCGACAAGCCGGGCGATTGGCGTGCCGAGGATCCGAACCTCGAGCTCGAGAAACAACGCTACGACAACCCGATTGCGAGCCGAGAGCTGCTGCTCAAGCACCTCTCGGAGGCACCCGAGCCGTTGAGCGCGGAGCGCCTGGCGAAGCGCCTCGGAATGCGGACCGACGAGCAGCGCGACGCCCTGGCGAAGCGCCTCGCCGCCATGGTGCGCGACGGGCAGGCGATCCAAGGGCCGAAGGGATTTGCCACCGCCAGCGAAGCCGAACGTCTCGCGGGACTCGTCCGCGGCCGCTCCAACGGCGACGTGCTCGTGATACCGGATGATGCCTCGGGGGCGCTCTTGCTGGCGCGGGCCGACACGGCGAGTCTGATGCACGGCGACCGGGTCGAGGTGCGCGCCGTCGGAATGAACGAGCGCGGCCGCCGAGTCGCACGCCTGATCCGTCGCATCGGCGAGGCCCCCAAGCGCATCGGCGGCATCTGGCACGCGGGCGTAGGACATGGGCGAGTCGAGCCGGAGGATCCCGGGCACTGGTATTCGGTCGAGATCGCCGCGCGTTCCGCGCACGGAGTGAAGGACGGCGACAACGTGATCGTCGAGATCACCAAGCGGCCGCAGGGCGAGACCCCGGCGCATGGCCGGATCGTGGAAGTGCTGGCGGGGCTGCGACCGTCCGACGTGGCGGCGCGCTTCGCCATCGTGCGGCACGACCTGCCGCAGGAATTTCCCGCCGATGTGCTGCATGCGGCGAATGTTTTCGACCCCCTGGTCCAGCCGGCCGACAAGGTCGGGCGGGAGGACCTCAGGGCGCTGCCGCTGGTCACCATCGACGGCGCGGACGCCCGCGACTTCGACGATGCGGTGTACGCAGAGCGGCTCAAGGGCGGCGGCTGGCGGCTGGTCGTGGCGATCGCCGACGTGAGCCACTACGTGCGGGTCGGCAGCGTGCTCGACGTGGAAGCCCGGGCACGGGCGACCTCCGTGTACTTTCCGGACCGCGTGATTCCCATGCTGCCCGAGCATCTCTCCAATCACCTCTGTTCGCTCATGCCGGATGTCGAGCGCCTGGCATTCGTATGCGACATGCGGGTCGGCAAAACAGGCGTTCCGGGGCGCGCGCATTTCTACGAGGCCGTGATCCGCTCGCATGCGCGGCTGACCTACGATGAGGCGTGGCGCTTTCTGGCGAATCCGGCCGACACCTCCAATGCCGCGCTCACGCCGGAGGTTCGCTCATCGCTGCAGGAGCTCTACGCGGTTTACGGCGCCCTGAAAGAGGCGCGCGATGCGCGCGGCGCCTTGGATTTTCGCGGCGGCGAGGTCAAGGCGCGCATCGGCGAGGACGGCAGGATCGAGGGCTTCTATGCGGTACTGCGCAACGACGCGCACCGGCTGATCGAGGAGTGCATGATCGCCGCCAATGTGCAGGCGGCAACGGCGCTGCGCCTCGCCAAGGCGAAAAGCCTGTACCGCGTGCACGGCCAGCCTGAGGCAAAGCGGGTCACCGAGCTCATGAAGGTGATGACCGCACTCAAGATCGGTGCGACCTTCTCCGAGAGCCCGACGCCGCGCGAGTTCCGGCAGTTGGTGGAGCGGGTTGCGGCGCGGCCCGACGGGGCGCTGCTCGAGGGTCTCGTGATCCGGGCGCTCGCCCAGGCGGTCTATCAGCAGACCAACATCGGCCACTTCGGCCTGGCGCTCGAGGAGTACGCGCACTTCACCTCGCCGATCCGGCGCTATCCGGACCTCTTGGTGCACCGGGCGATCAAGGGGGCGCTGGTGCCGGACTCGGCCTCGGGGCACCGCTACAGCACTCAGGAATTACAGGCGCTCGGCGCCGAGAGCTCGGAGCGCGAGCGGCGCGCCGACGATGCGTCGCGCGATGTCATGGGCTATCTCAAATGCCTGTATTTGCAGCCGCGAATCGGCGAAAGCTTCGAGGCCACGGTCACCAGCGCGCTCGAGTTCGGCCTGTTCGTGCAGCTGAAGGAAATGCCCATCGACGGGCTGGTGCATATCTCGAACCTCCCCGGCGATTACTGGGAGCTCGACTCGGGCGGCATGGGTCTCGTGGGCCGGCGAACGGGACGGCGCTGGAACATGGGCGATGCGGTCAAAGTGCGCCTGAACCGCGTCGATCTGCTTCAGCGCCAGATCGACTTCGAGCTGGTCGAGACGGGCGAGGTGGCCGGCGCCGCCGCTGCCGGCGGATCCTCGCCTCGGCCCGGCGGCCCGGGGGGCGCAGGCTCCCGGGGGCGGGAGGAGCGATCACGGCGCGGCGGAGGCTCATCGCGCCGTTCGTCGCGGGGCGGCGGTCGCGGCCGACGTGGCTGACGGCAAACGCCACCTGGTCTACGGTTTGCACGCGGTGGGCGCCGTCATCGAGCGCTCGCCCGAGCGGCTGCTCGAGCTCTGGATGGCCGAGCCGCGCCAGGACGCGCGCGCGACCTCGCTCAAGGAACGGGCGCAGGCCGCGGGCATCCGGGTACAAATCCTGAGCGGCGAGTCACTCGCGAAACTCGCCGGGGAGGTGGCGCACCAGGGGGCGGTCGCCGCCGTACGGCCGCTCAAGGGCTGGGATGAGCACGATCTTCTGGCTGCGTTAAGTGAAATCGAGAGCCCCTTGCTCCTGATACTGGACGGGGTCACGGATCCCCACAATCTCGGCGCGTGCCTGCGGACCGCGGATGCGGCCGGCGCACACGCCGTGGTCATCCCCAAAGACCGGGCCGCGAGCGTCGATGGCGTGGTGCGCAAGGTGGCGGCTGGCGCGGCGGAGTTCGTTCCCGTCGCCACGGTCACCAATCTGGCGCGCGCCATCGACATGCTCAAGGAGCGGGGTGTCTGGGTCGTCGGCACCGACGGGGAGGCGCCGGAGAGCCTGTATGGCGCGGATCTCGACCGGCCGCTCGCCCTGGTGTTGGGGGCCGAGGGGGACGGGATGCGGCGATTGACGCGCGAGCGCTGCGATTTCCTGGTGCGAATCCCCATGGCGGGCCACATCGAATCGTTGAACGTCTCGGTGGCGGCGGGCGTCGCTCTGTTCGAGGCGGGCCGGCAGCGGGCGTCCGGGTTGACCAAACGAGGCCGGAACGCGTAATATTCGCGCTCTTTTTCGCCGGCCACCCGGCATCACTCCTTGCCTCACCGCTCGCAACGGGAGGCTACAACCGTAGGGAGCTACAATGCGGCATTACGAAATCGTGCTCCTGGTCCATCCGGACCAGAGCGAGCAAGTTCCTGCGATGGTCGATCGCTACAAGGGCATGGTCACTGCCGGCGGCGGTCAGGTGCATCGCTTCGAGGATTGGGGCCGGCGCCAGCTGACCTTCCCGATCTCCAAGGTGCACAAGGCGCATTACATCCTGCTCAACATCGAGTGCGATCAGAAGGTGCTGGACGAGCTCAAGGGAGCATTCCGGTTCTCGGATGCCGTGCTGCGCAGCCTCGTGGTCAAAATGGACGAGGCGGTCACCGAGCCCTCGCCGATGGCCCGGGCGCCGGACGAGAATGCACGCCGCCACGATGACTTCGGCGACGATGGCGATGACGACGACATGCCCCGCGCATTCGTCGAACGGTAAGGCTTAGGAGCACCCATGGCACGTTTTTTCCGCCGCAAGAAGTTTTGCCGATTCACCGCCGATGACGTGAAGCAGATCGACTACAAGGATCTGGCAACGCTCAAGAGCTACATCACCGAGACCGGCAAGATCGTACCGAGCCGCATCACCGGCACTCGCGCTCACTATCAGCGTCAGCTGCAGCTCGCCATCCGGCGCGCGCGCTTCCTGGCGTTGTTGCCCTACACCGATCAGCACTAACCGCGGGCACGCCACATGGACATCATTCTGCTGCAGAAGGTCGCGAACCTCGGTCAGATCGGCGATCGCGTGAAGGTCAAGTCGGGCTATGCCCGCAACTTCCTCGTGCCCACGGGCAAGGCGACGATGGCGACCGCGGCCAACATCGCCAAGTTCGAGGCGCAACGCCACGAGCTCGAAGCCAAGGCGAACGCGGAGCTTGCCGCCGCGCAGGCGCGCGCCGCGAAATTCGAGAACTTCAAGCTCGAGCTCAAGGCCAAGGCGGGCGCCGAAGGCAAGCTCTTCGGCTCGATCGGCACCACCGACATCGCCGAGGCCGCCGTGAAGGCGGGTCAGCCCATTTCACGAAGCGAGGTCCGCATGCCGACGGGTCCCATCCGGACCACCGGCGAGCACCAGGTGCAGCTGCACCTGCATACCGACATCGACGTGACCTTGACGGTCACCATCGTCGCCGAAGAGTAGCGGCCGGCAAAGCCGCGGCGCGCAGGCTTTGCAGGTGGCCACTCGCCTCAATACATACTCGGGCTCGGGCACGGGCGACGATGCGCTGCGCCTGCCGCCGCACTCGATCGAGGCGGAGCAGGCCGTCCTCGGCGGGCTGATGATCGATTCCGCGGCCTGGGACCAGGTCGCGGACCGGGTGTCGTCCGATGATTTCTACCGCCACGACCACAAGCTGATCTTCGCTGCCGCGCAGGGCTTGATCGAGCGCAATCAGCCGTGCGACGCGGTCACCCTGTCCGGATTGCTCGAGACGCAGGGATTGATCGACCAGGTGGGCGGCCTGTCCTATCTCGGCACGCTGGCGCGCGACACGCCGACGGCGGCGAACATCAAGGCCTATGCGGACATCGTGCGCGAGCGCTCGGTGCTGCGCCAGCTGATCACGGTCGGCAACGGCATCGTGACGAGCGCGCTCGAGCCCGAGGGACGCGAGACGCGCGAGATCGTCGACGACGCCGAGCGGGCGGTGTTCGAAATCGCCGAACGCGGTTCGCGCGGCAAGGTGGGTTTCCGGTCGGTGAAGTCCATCTTGCCGGACGTGGTCACCCGGATCGATGAGCTCTACAACTCCCACGGCATGCTCACCGGCATCGCGACCGGGTTCAAGCAGCTCGATGAGATGACTTCCGGCCTGCAGCCGGGTGATCTGATCATCGTCGCGGGCCGCCCGTCGATGGGCAAGTCGACGCTCGCGGTCAACATCGCGGAGAACGCGGCCTTGGGCGCACAGAAATCGGCGGCGATATTCAGCATGGAAATGTCGGCCGAATCCCTGACGTTGCGCATGCTGTCCTCGCTCGGACGCATCAATCAGGGACACCTGCGCTCCGGCCGCCTGCAGGAGGAGGATTGGCCGCGCATCGACTCGGCCATGACGCAGTTGAGCGCCGCGAACATCCACGTCGACGAGACGCCTGGGCTCACGCCCACCGAAGTGCGCGCCCGCGCGAGGCGGCTGAAGCGCGAGCGCGGTCTCGATTTGATCGTGGTCGACTACCTGCAGCTCATGCAGGTCGCGGGCACGAAGGAAAATCGTGCAACGGAGATATCCGAGATATCGCGATCGCTCAAAGCGCTCGCGAAAGAACTCAAAGTGCCCGTGATTGCGCTCTCGCAGCTCAACCGGGGCGTGGAGCAGCGGCAGGACAAGAAGCCGGTAATGTCGGATCTTCGGGAATGCGTGACGGGAGATACCCTGGTGTGTCTGGCGGACGGGCGGCGCGTGCCAATACGAGACTTGGTGGGCCAAACTCCGGACGTGTTATCGATGAAGCCCGATGGTCGAATTACGCGAGCCAAAGCTGAAGCCGTCTGGCGTGTCGGCACGAAGCCCATTTATGAGTTGACTCTTGCCAGCGGCAGAAAGCTGCGTGCCACGGGCAAACATCGCCTGTACAGCTCTTTCGGCTGGCAGCGGGTGAGCGACTTGGGTCCGGGTGATCGACTCGGTATCGCGCGGGGTCTGCCTGAACCGGAAACCGTGGAAAAATGGTCCGATGATCGAGTGGCGTTGCTGGCGCATCTCATCGGGGATGGCAGTTACCTCAAACAACAACCGATGAGGTATGCGACCGGATCGGAGGCGTGCAGCGAGCTCGTTCGGCGCGCGGCCGAGAACGAGTTCGGCATGCGGGTGACGCGCTACGCGGGCGGCGCAAACTGGCACCAATTGCTGCTGTCGGGGAACGGCAACCGCTGGCATCCATCGGGAGTAAATCGGTGGCTGCGCGAGCTTAAGATTTTTGGCCAGCGATCGTCGGAGAAAAGAGTTCCAGAACGTGTTTTTCGGCTCGGCGACGAACAGATCAAATTGTTCCTCCGGCATCTATGGGCAACGGATGGGACCATCTCCACGCGAAAACCCGGGCAGCGCGGAAGCCACGGCGTACACTTCTCCAGTTGCAGCCGGGGCCTCGCCGACGACGTGGCCGCGCTGTTGCTTCGTCTTGGAATCGTCGCGCGAATTCAGACGGTAACTTCCGGTTACAAAAATCCGGTTTATATGGTTTGGGTACGCGGTGTCGAGGCGCAGACGAGATTCCTCGACACGGTGGGCGCATTTGGTCCCAGGGTGCGTCCTGCCGAAACGTTGGCGGGGGCATTGGCCGGGAAAAAAGCCAATCCTAATGTCGATACATTGCCTGAGGAGATGCTCTGGAGAGTTGGTTTCTTGATGCAGCAGAAGGGGATGCCTCGAGCCCGCGCTGCTGCGGTGCTTCGGTATCCCAGCTGTCCGTCGCGGGCGCTGGTATCCAAATACGCGCAACTTCTCGACGATGATTATCTACGATCCGCCTCCTCGAGCGACATCTTCTGGGATCGGATCCTGAGGGTCGAACTCGTTGGCGAAGAAGACGTATTTGATTTGACGGTTCCCGGGACGGCGTGCTGGTTGGCCGACGGAATTGTCAGTCACAACTCGGGCGCCCTGGAACAGGATGCAGATTTGATCCTGCTCATCTACCGCGAAGAAGTCTACGATCCCAACACCACGCGCAAGGGCATCGCCGACATCATCATCGCCAAGCAGCGCAACGGTCCGACCGGCGAAGTGCAGCTCACCTTCCTCGGTCAGTACACGAAGTTCGAGAATTACGCGCCGGAGTCGTACGCCGAAGGCGTATTCCGATGAGCCGTCGATGACGCCCATCGTCAGCGCCACGATCGACACCGGCGCGCTCAATCACAACCTCGAACGAGTCAGACACTGGGCGCCGCGCTCGCGCGTGATGGCGGTCATCAAGGCGAATGCCTACGGTCACGGACTTATCGCCGTGGCCCGCGCGCTCGAGGCGGCGGACGCCTTTGCGGTGGCGCGCGTCGACGAAGGGCTCACGCTTCGAAACGCAGGCATCACCAAACGCACGGTGCTGCTCGAGGGCGTGTTCGACCGCGACCAGCTGGACGCTGCGGCGGGTGCCGCGTTCGAGCTCGTGGTGCATACGGCCGAGCAGATCGAGCTCTTGCGCCAGGCGGGTCCCGGAGCGCCCTTCAAAATATGGCTCAAGCTCGACACCGGCATGAATCGCCTCGGATTCAAGGGCGAGGCGTTCGAGCAGGCCCTGTCCGCGTTGAGCGGGTTGGCGCGCGTGCAAAGCCCGGTCAATTTCTTCACGCACCTCGCATCCGCGGATCTTCCCGAGCTCGCGACCACCAGCGAGCAGCTGCGCCTGTTCGCGCAGGCGACCGGATCGCTGCCCGGTGAGCGCAGCATCGCGAATTCGGCCGGCATGCTGGGCTTTCCCGACTCACAGGCCGATTGGGTGCGGCCGGGGCTGGTGCTCTACGGCGTGTCCCCGTTCGGCGGTTCGATCGGCGCGGACTATGGACTCAGGCCGGTGATGACGCTGAACTCTCATGTGATTGCGTTGAAGGATCTCGAGCCGGGCGAGCGGGTGGGCTACGGGGGCGATTGGGTGGCCATGCGCCCGACGCGGCTCGCGGTGGCCGCGGTCGGATACGGCGATGGGTATCCGCGTGCGCTGGGCTCCGGCTCGCCGGTGCTGGTCAACGGCGAACGTGCTCCGCTCGCGGGCCGCGTCTCCATGGACATGATCGGCATCGACGTGACGACTCTTGCGACGGCGCCGAAGCTCGGCGATCCGGTGGTTCTCTGGGGCGAAGGATTGCCGGTGGAGGAGATCGCGGTGTGGTCGGACACGATACCGTACGAGCTTCTCTGTGGGATCAGCCAACGCGTCGCTGTCACGTTGCGCTGATCGCGGGCAGTACTTGGCCGCCGCCATACGCCGCAAAACGTTTACACTTCGCCCCGGGAGAAGAGGGAGTCAAAAATTGATGATTCGCCGGTCGATGAACTGGTTGATCGCGGCCGTGATGCTCACGCAACTCGCGATCGTCGGGGCGGCGGCCTCCGCGGACGCGCCGTCGGGTCCGGCGCCGTCGGCACCCTCGAGGCCATCGCAACCCAAACTGACCATTCAACAGCTGATGGACACCCGGGTCGATCCTTCCGCGGACGCGCTGTGGGATTCGGTCGCCTTCATCGCCTCGGCCAAAGGCGAGGAAGACCGGCGCCCGCGCACCCCGGCGCAGTGGGATGCCGTGCGTCGGAGTGCGCTCGCGTTGCTCCGAGCAGTGGACGAATTGAGCGTCCCGGGCCTGCGGGTGGCCTCCGGCGACAAGAAGCCCGGCCCCGGTGAGCTCAAGGTGTCGGCGATTCAGCGGCTCATCGACTCGGATCCGGACGCCTTCGCCCGGCACGCCGAAGGCCTGCGATCCGCCGTGACCAAAGCGCTCAATGCCATCGACGCCCGGGATGCGGATGCGCTGATGAGCGCGGGAGGGCTCATCGACGAGGCCTGTGAAGCGTGCCATGTGGCCTATTGGTACCCGGATCAAACGCAGGCCGCGCGCTAGTGCTGCGCTCGCTCCATGCCTTTTGCACCGAGCTGTCTGCGACGGCTCTCAGTCAGGCCCTTCAGGCCACGGAGTGGATCATTCCCGCCGTGCAGACGGTGCACATCGTGGCCGTCGCGACCGTGATCACCTCGATCCTCCTGGTCGACCTGCGCCTCATGGGAGTCTCCGGCCGCAATCAACCGATCGCCGCCGTGGCGAACCGATATCTGCCGACCGTCTGGTACGTGTTGCCCGTGCTTTTGGTCACCGGTACGACGCTGATCATTGCCGAGCCCTCACGCTCGCTGCAAAACCCGGTATTCGCGCTGAAGATGGGCCTTCTGGTGCTGGCCGCCGGCGTCACGCTCCTCTGTCAGCTGCCGTTGCGCAAGGACTCGGGCTACTGGGAGAAAACGCCGCCGCGCAGGCGGATCGCGGGGCTGATCGGGCTCTTGTCGCTGCCTCTGTGGATTGCGATTCTGTTCGCGGGGCGCTGGATCGCCTACGTGCAGAGCAAGTGATGCTCGACTCCGTGCTTCAAAGCCTTCAGGACACGCGGATCGCGGCGGCGATCAGCGAAGGCGACGCGCTGTTCCCCTGGATCGAATGCGTCCACGTGCTTGCACTCACCCTGGTCATCGGTTCGATCGCAATCGTGGACCTGCGCCTGCTCGGGCTGCGTTCCCGCGCCCGAAGCGTGATCGAGACGACGGCGGAGGCGCTGCCGATCACCTGGAGCGCCTTCTCGATCGCCGTCATCACCGGCGGCTTGATGTTTTCCTCGAACGCGGTCGCCTACGCCCACAATGGGTTCTTCCAGACGAAGATGGCGCTCATCGGGTTCGCGGGCCTGAACATGATGGTCTATCATTCATTCGTGGCGCGCGGCGCCGCCTCCTGGCACACGGCGTCCTCGACGCCGCTGCGCGCCCGACTGGTCGGCGGAGTTTCCCTCGCGCTGTGGATCGCCGTCGCGGCGTGCGGCCGGTGGGTCGGATTCACCATCAATGCGCCGACGTGACGCGAATGCGCGAAGATGACGTGCAACCTGCGGCTTCGAGAGGGCTTGAGATGACCTTGTCTGTCAAGTGGAGAGTCCTGGTGGCCGCCATCGCCGGTCTCGCAGCGCAGGCTCCCGTCGGTGCGGCTGGTACCGTGCTCAATCCTGCTCCGCAGGCCAAGGACTGGGCCGCGCTCGCCAGTCTTCCGGACTGGAGCGGCGTCTGGACGCCCAACATCACGGACCAGATGCGACGGATTGAGAGCGATCCCGTACCATGGAACAAGGCGGCGGCTGCGCAAGTCGCGAAGCTCGAGGCCGCTGAAAAACGCGGAGATCCGAAGGGGCTGTTCGTGAACTGCCTGCCGGAGTCCATGCCGACCTGGATGTTGATCACCCACAACGCGCTCGAATTTCTGTTCACCCCGGGCCGCGTGACCATTCTGGGCGAGTCGGACGGCAACCGGCTGCGGCGCATCTACACGGACGGCCGGGGCCATCCGCAGGATCCCGATCCGACCTTTCACGGACACTCGATCGGGCATTGGGAGAACGACACGCTCGTTGTCGACACCGTCGCCATCCTGCCCGAGACCTACATCGCGGTCAGCGAGGCCGTCGGCATCCCGAACGACGGCGACCTGCACGTCATCGAGCGCATCCATCTCGACAAGCCGGACGTGCTGCGCGACGATCTCGAAATCATTGCGCCGCACGTGCTCACCAAGCCCTGGAAGACCTCGCGCTTCCTGTTTCGCCAGCGTGCTCGAAAATACGATATCGTCGAGGGCGTATGCTTGCAGGGAAATTATTCCGAGAGCCAGGATGCGAGCGGCAACGCCGTGTTCGTCCCCGTGCCGCAGACGGAAGGCGGCAATTCTCTTCCTCCCACCGATGAATCAGGGAAACCGCGATGACGAATAAGCATTGGCCGGTCTTGTTTGCGATGAGCCTGCTCGGTGGATTCATATGGACGATGCCTGCGACGGCGCACCATTCGTTCGCCATGTTCGATTTTTCCAAGACCGAGACCGTGAAGGGCACGGTCTCGGAGTTTCGCTGGACCAATCCGCACGTGACGCTGCTCGTCCAGCTGGATCCGAAGCCCGGCGCCGCGCCGGAAATCTGGTCCATGGAGTTGACCAGCCCCGGAAACCTCACTCGTGGCGGTTGGACGCGGCATTCCTTCAAGCCCGGGGATCGAATCGAGCTCGAATTCAATCCGCTGCGTGACGGCAGGCATGGCGGAGCTTTCGACAAGGCGACGTTCCTCGACACGGGGCAGGTCATCACCTCGAACCTGCGCGCCGCGGAGAAGCCGGGCCTGGAATAGCCCGGTTCCTAGAGCAGCGCCTCGAGAACCTGCAGTATCCCCCACAGCGATACGGCCCACACCGCCGTGCGAAGGTAGGGGATGCCCGCCAGGTAGATGGGCAGATAGACGAGTCGCGCCCAGAAGTAGAGTTGCGCGCCGAACGCCGCTTGCGGCGTATCTCGATGGGTCGCCGCCACCGCGAGCGCGGCCGCCGCGAAGAAGCCGAACGTCTCCAGAAAATTGGCGCTGGCGCGGGCCGCCCGGGCGGCGACTCCGGTGAGCGGCGCAGGGTCGCCATCGCGATTGCCCGTGTTCCATTTCAATCCGCGCTGCCGGGTCATCAGGCCGGCCGCGATCAACACGTAAGCCAGGCCAAGAACAACGCTCCAGGCCAACATTCGAATCGTCATGTGTCACCCCCTCCCGCTTGTCGTGCGCGCGCCGTAAGGCGTGCGGCCACTTGTTGAATGACCGGTAAATTCCCCCAGAGACTCGCCTGCGGCAGGAAGTCGATTCGATCGCCGAGCGTCGAGGGCTTGCGAAGGCGTATGGTGATCCAATGCATCTTGAGGTGCGTCGACACTTCGGCCGCGGAGATGTTGGCGAAGGAAATGATCTCCTCGTTGCGGCCTTTCCGAACTTCCAGGTGATCCGAGCAATCCACCACCTGATCGGCCATCCGATGAAATGCCGTCTTGCGCAGCAGGTACGCCAGGAAGCCGACCAGGACGCAGAGCGGGATCAGGCTCAGCCCGGGTCGGTGCCACAACTCGCCGTTCAGCAGGGAGGGAGCGGCCGCATAGGCGATCAAGGCCGCGGCGCTGATCCAGACCCCGCGCTTCAACAAGGCGGTGTTCCTGAAGGAGATGAGCTGCATGCGATGACGCGTCCCCTCAACCCGGGGGCGGCCCCGCCTCGAAGATCTTTTGGTGCTCCTTGCGCAGCACCGCCTTTTGAACCTTGCCCATGACGTTGCGGGGCAGCTCGTTCCTCACGAACACGCGCTTCGGCACCTTGAAGTTTGCGATCCTGGTTTTCAATTCGGCGATCAATTCCGCCGCCTCCGGCGACGCGCCGGGTTCCGCGGTGATCACCGCCACCACCGCCTCGCCGAAATCGGGATGCGGCACGCCGATCACGGCACTCTCGGCCACGCCGGGCATCTCGTTCAAGTAGCTCTCGACCTCGGCCGGGTAGACATTGTAGCCGCCGGTGATGATGAGATCCTTGCTGCGTCCGACGATCGTCAGGTACCCGTGCTCGTCGATTTGGCCCATGTCCCCGGTGCGAAACCAGCCGTCCGCGCTGAATGCCTGCGCGCTGAGTTCGGGAGCCCTCCAGTAGCCCTTGAACACGCTCGGGCTCCTCACCTCGATGCCGCCGATCTCGCCCCGGGGGCAGGGCGTGTCGTGCTCGTCCGTGATGCGCAGTTGCACCCCGGGCAGCGGGAATCCCACGGTGCCCGCGCGGCGCTCGCCGTCGCGCGCGTGGTAGGGATTCGAGGTGAGCATGACGGTCTCGCTCAAGCCGTAACGCTCGACAATCGTATGACCGGTGCGCTCGCGCCACCGGTCGAACGTATCGGGCAGGAGCGGAGCGGAGCCCGCCGTGAAGAGCCGCATGTGCCGGCACGCCTCCTGGGTGAGGCCGCTCTCCTGGAGCATGCGCACGTACAGTGTCGGAACGCCCATGAACACGCTCGCCTCGGGCAGCCGTTGTACGATCGCCCTGGCGTCGAAGCGATTGAACCAGAGCATCCTGCTGCCGCTGAAGAGCGCGCCCTGCGCGGCCACGAACAATCCGTGGACGTGGAAAATCGGCAGTGCGTGGATGAGCACATCGCCCGGGCGCCAGCCCCAGTACGCATGCAGCGTCTCGGTGTTCGCGAGGAGGTTCGCGTGCGAGAGCATGGCCCCCTTGCTCCGGCCGGTGGTGCCGCTGGTGTAGAGGATCACGGCGACATCGTCGGCGCGTACGGCCGCGGGCTCATGCCGCGTATCGTGCGAGGCGGCGCTCTCCAGCAGCGTTCCGGTGCGATCCTCGTTCAGTGAGAACACGCAAGGGCTGCCCGCCTGACGCGCGATCTCGGAGACGCTGGCGAAGGCCCGGCCGGAACACACGACCATGGCGGGCTCTGCATCTTTGATGAAATAGGCGATTTCGGAGGCCTGATAGGCGGTATTGAGCGGCAGGAACACCCGTCCGGTGCGCAACACCGCGAGATAGAGGACCAGCGCGTCGACCGATTTCTCGGTCTGCGCGGCCACGCGGGCTCCGGGCGGCAGTCCGAGCGAATCCAGCAGGTTTGCGATCCGGGCGCTGGCCTCGTCGAGCTCACGCCAGGTATGCGCGGGCGCCGTGCCGGCCTGGGCGTCCGCCGGCTGCACGGCGATGGCATCGAGATTCGCGGGGAATCTTGCGCGCAATGCCGCGAACAGGTTGCGGTCGGCGCCGGCGCCCCTGCTCATGAGTCATTCATCAGCCGCCGATAGGCGAGCAGATGGCGCAGCGCTTCCTTGGGATGACCGGCCCGCTCGTGCAGCCGCGCGAGGTTGAAATGCGCGTCGGCAAATCCCGGGTCGAGCGCGAGCGCATGGCGGTATTCGGCCATGGCCTCGCTCTCGCGCTCGAAGTCCTCGAGCAGCACGGCGAGGTTGAACGACAAAATCGCCTCGCCGGATTGCGTGCTCCGATAGATTTTTTCGGCCTCCTCCAGCCGGCCGTCCAGGTGCAGCAGGCGGCCTAGATTGAGCCGCGCCTCGAGATGGTGCTCGTCGGCCGCAAGACAGGCCTGATAGGCGGCGCGCGCCGCCGCAGGGTCGGTGTCCTCGAGTTCGAGGCCCTTGTCGAAGGCCTGGTCGGCCGGAGCGGCAACCCCCATGGCACCCACGCGCCCGCCCGCGGCCGCGGCTGCCGCACGCTTGTCGATGACCAGCAGGTCGCCGCCGCGGTCGACCACCTCCAAATCCAAGGTGTACTGGCCGGTGTCCCCCTCGCGCAGCGCCTGGCCCTCGCGCACCATGATCCGGTCGCCCACGGCGACGATCGACAGCCCGCTCAACGGCAGCGCTCCCGGAAGCGAGTCGCGAATTTCGCGCAGCGTTCGATTGATGCGCTGGGCGGGGATCTTGGCGGCTCGAAGCGAGCCGGCGGTGCGCAGTACGATCAGATCTTGAAAGGAATAGCTCAGCCGGCCAGCCTTCTTCAGCGGGTGGATATGGCCCGCGCGGACGAGGGCGCGGACTTGGGATGCCGGGATCCCAAACAGGCGCTTGAGATCTTTCGAATCGAACTCATGCATCTCATCGACGAGCGGATTTTCGGGCGGCCGTCTTTGCGGTGGCGCGCTTCGGCTCCTTGCGCTCCTTCAGGCTCGCGGTGGCCTTTGAGCCGCGTGTTTCGATGCTGGCCCTCAAGGCCTCCATCAAATCGATCACGTTTCCGCCCGCGGCGGGCACGGGCGCCTCCGACAACGAGATCTGCTTGCCCTGAATTTTCTTCTGTATGGCGGCTTCGACGCGTCCCTTGAATTCGTCTTGATACTCATTCGGGTCGAAGCGTTTGGCCGCCAGATGCTCGATCAATTGCTGGGCAAGTTTCAGTTCAGGATCAGATACTTGCGCGGGTTCGATGCCAAGATCCTTTAACTCGCGGACTTGTTCCTTGAAGTGCAGCTGATGCATGGCGAGACCCTCTTCCATCGGCCGGATCACGACGATGTGCTCCTTGCCCCGCGATACCCAGCGTCCGACCGCACACTGCCCGGCCTTGCGCAGCGCCGTCGCGAGCAGCGTATACGGCTTCGCGCCGCCTTTGTCGGGCGCGAGATAATACGTGCCATCGAAATACACCGGATCGACCGACTCCAGCGGAACGAATTGCCCGATGTCGATGGCGTGGGTCGTCGTGTCCTCCAGCGCCTTGAGCTCCTCGGCGCTGAACATCACGTACTGGTCCTTGGCGAATTCGTAGCCCTTGACCATTTCCGAGCGTTCCACGGGTTCGCCGTCCGCCACTGCGATGTACTGCTGCTTGACGCGCGAGCCGTCCTTTTGCCGCAGCAGATTGAACGAGATTCGCTCGGAGGAGACGGTGGCGGAATACAGCTTGACGGGAATCGCCACGAGGCCGAATGAGATCGTGAGCGAAGCAATGGACCGAGCTTGCGTAGGCATATCCTCACCTTCTCCCTAGAGGCCTTCCGAGTCAAACTCGACGTTCACTCAGATGCAGCCCGTAAGTCATTCAATATACGGTGATTCTTGGCCTGGTGCAAGAATTAGCCGAGTGTGGGGCGGGCTTGCGGCCGACAAGCCCCGGACCCGCGGCGGCGCACGTACGGAGCCGGCTCGGGAAGAGCGCCGTGGCCGGGTTGAATTGCGTTTATGATCGCCGCTTTGCCCGGGGAGATCGCGATGATCAAGGGGATTGTGCGTGCCCTCGCACGCCTGCGACGTAGTGCGCGTCGCATGCCGCTAGGGCTGATCGGGACGGCCCTGATTGCGGCTGCCTCACCGGCCCCCGGCGCCGTCCCGACACGCGATCCGGCGCCGTCACCGTTCGATGTGATCATCGAGCACGGTCATGTGATCGATGGGACCGGCGGCCCGTGGTATGCCGCCGATATCGGGATTCGCGCGGGGCGCATCGCGGCCATCGGCCGCCTGGACCACGCGACTGCCAAGCTCCGGATCGACGCGGCGGGGCGTGTGGTCGCCCCCGGATTCATCGACATGCTCGGCCAGTCGGAGCTTACGCTGCTGGTCGACCCCGCGGTGCCATCGAAGGTCTTCCAAGGCATCACCACGGAGATCACCGGGGAGGGAAATTCCGTCGCTCCCGTCAACGACCTCATCGCGCATGAACAGGAGGCGGAGTTCCAGCACCTCGCGCTCACGCGGGATTGGACCGATTTCGCCGGCTACTTCGCGCGGCTCGAGAAGCAACACATCGGCATCAACCTGGCCTCCTACATGGGAGCGACGACGGCACGCGAGATGGTGGTCGGCTATGCGGACCGAGCGGCGACGCCCGAGGAGCTCGTCCGAATGCAGGGGCTCGTGGCGGATGCGATGCGCCAGGGCGCGGTCGGCGTATCGACCTCGCTCGAATACGCGCCCGCGCCCTATGCGAGCACGGCGGAGCTGATCGCGCTCGCCAAAACCGCTGCCGAGTTCGGCGGGATCTATGCGACTCATATGCGCTCCGAGCAGGAAGGAATTTTGACCGCGCTGGACGAGACCATCCGAATCGGCCGAGAAGCTCATATTCCAGTTGAGATATGGCATTTAAAGGCCGGATCTGTAAAGATTTTTGGAATGATGCCGGAGATCGTGGCGCGCATCGATCGCGCGCGCTCGTCGGGCGTCGACATCGCCGCGGACACGTATGCCTATCCGGCATGGGCGAACGAGCTATCGGCTTTCATTCCCCCCTGGGCCCATGCGGGCGGCAATGAGAAGCTGATCGAGCGGCTCAAAAATCCCTCGATTCGCGCGCGCCTCAAGACGGAGCTCGCCACCGAGTCGGCCGACTGGGACAACGAATGGCAGTCGGTGCCCGGGCCGGAGGCTATCCTGATCTCGACGGTCAACAATCCCAAGCTGCTCGGCATCCAGGGGCACACGCTCGCCGACATCGCCAAGACCCGGGGCACGGATCCCATGGATACCCTGTTCGACATCCTGATCGAGGACGGCGCTCAGACCGACGCGGCCGTGTTCGCGATGAGCGAGCCCGACATCGAGCTCGCGGTGGTCCAGCCCTGGGTATCGTTTTGCAACGACAGCGCCGGCACGTCACCGCAGGGGATCCTCGGCAAGGAGTTTCCGCATCCCCGCGCCTACGGGACGTTCCCGCGCGTGCTGCGCAAGTACGTGCGTGAAGAACGGCGGCTCAAGTTGGAGGAGGCGATCCGCAAATTCACCAGTCTTCCGGCCTCGCGGCTGCGGCTCAACGATCGCGGGGTGATCAAGGCGGGACTCTGGGCGGACATCGTCGTGTTCGATCCGAACACCATCACCGAGCGCTCCACCTTCCAAGACCCCAACCAGCTGTCCGTGGGCATGCAATGGGTGTTGGTGAACGGTGTGCCGGTCATCGCCGACGGCGTCGCCACTCATGCACTGCCGGGCCGGGTATTGCGGGGGCCCGGCTACGCAGCCCAGGCGGCCAATCACTTGTGAGGGGAATCAAGATGCATCGCGGAAGCTGTCTGTGCGGAACGGTCCGTTACGAAATCGCCGGAGATCTCGGCCCCATCAGCCTGTGTCATTGTTCGCGGTGCCGCAAGGCGAACGGATCGGCGTTTCTCGCCGGGGCGCAGGTCAATCCATCCGAGTTCCGGCTGGTGTCGGGCGCGGAAAGCCTGGGCGATTTCGAATCGTCCCCCGGCGTGCATCGGATCTTCTGCCGCAACTGTGGATCGCCCATCATCAGCCGCCGACCCGGGCCGCCGGAGATCATCCGGGTGCGCATCGGGACGCTCGACTCCTACCTCAAGACCAAGCCCCAGGCGCATATCTTTTTCGCGGATCGCGCCGAATGGTACGAATTCGAGGACGATGTGGCGAAATATGCCGAACGCCCGCATTGAGGGGCCGGGCGCAGTCCCCCGATCGCCCGCCGCGCGCGCCGGGCGCCCTCGGCCCTCCCCGGGGCCGACTGTGCGCCAGGCACCCCCCGCTGCGGCCCTCCTGAGCCTATAATTTGGCTTGGCCTTCGGGGGGCGAGTCAACTTGAGGAATCATGGAACCGACTGACACCGGGAAAGCTGATTATTTTCATAAAGTAGTTGATTGTCAGTGGGCCTGTCCGGCCCACACCGATGTTCCCGAATACATCCGATTGATCGCCCAAGGCGAGTTCACCCAGGCTTACATGGTGAACCGCGCATCCAATGTATTTCCCGGGATTCTGGGCCGCGTTTGCGACCGGCCGTGCGAGCCCGCCTGCCGGCGCGGCCGCATCGAGGAGAAACCCGTGGCGATCTGCCGCTTGAAGCGGGTGGCCGCCGATCAGCGCGACGACATCAGGGCGCTGTTGCCGCGTGCACCGCAGCAAAAAAATGGCAAGCGGATCGCCTGCGTTGGCGCGGGCCCGGCCTCGCTCACCGTCGCCAACGATCTGCTGCCGCTCGGCTACGAAGTCACGATCTTCGAGCAGTTCAACGTCGCCGGCGGCTTGATGCGCACCAACATCCCGGCCTTCCGGCTGCCGGCGAAGGTGCTCGACGAAGAAATCGGCTATGTGGTCGCCATGGGCGCGAAGCTCGAGCTCAATGCGCCCGTCGCCAGCATGCGGCGGCTCCTGGATACCGGAGGTTTCGACGCGGTGTTCGTCGGCACGGGAGCGCCGAAAGGCAAGGAGCTCGAACTGCCGGGCCGCCACGCCAGCAGCCGTGTGCATATCGGCATCGCGTGGCTCGAATCGGTGGCATTCCAGCACGTCGAAAAGATCGGCGAGCGCGTGCTCATCATCGGCGTCGGCAACACGGCCATGGATTGCTGCCGCTCATCGCTGCGGCTCGGCGCCAAGGATGTGAAGGTCATGGCGCGCAAGCCCAGGCAATTCTTCAAGGCCTCCGATTGGGAGCTCGAGGATGCGGAGCACGAGACCGTGCAGATCATCGTCAACCGCGCGCCCAAGAGCTTCGTGGTCGAGGAGGGCGTGCTCAAAGGCATGCTGTTCGAGCACCTCGAATACGAGATAGAGGGCGGCGAAATCACCTCGTCGCGCGTGATCGAGGAGGAATTCTTTGCTTGCGACGACGTGATCCTCGCCATCGGCCAGGAGAACGCGTTTCCCTGGGTCGAGCGCGATCTGGGCATCGAGTTCGGCAAGTGGGACATGCCGAAAGTGGACAAGGTCACCTTTCAGTCCACCCTTCCGCGGGTTTTTTTCGGCGGAGATGCGGCCTTCGGTCCGAAAAACATCATCTGGTCCGTGGAGCACGGGCATCAGGCGGCGATCTCCATCCACAAGCATTGCCGCGGCGAGCCGGTGACGGCACGCATGCCGCGCGGCGTCACTCTGTCGAGCCGCAAGATGGGCATGCACGAGTGGTCGTACAAGAACGAATACAGCGCCGTGGAGCGCCGCCTCGTGCCCCATGTCGGGCTGATCGAGCGCTTCAAGAAGATCAACGTCGAGGTCGAGCTCGGCTTCACGGCGGAGCAGGCGGCCCTCGAGGTGCAGCGCTGCCTGAACTGCGACATGCAGACCGTGTTCGCCGCGAAGCTCTGCATCGAGTGCGACGCCTGCATCGACATCTGCCCGGTCGACTGCCTGACCATCGCGCCCAACGGCCCCGAAGCCGATCTGCGCCTGCGGTTGAAGGCCCCCGCCGCCAACCCGCAGCAAGCGCTGTACGTCTCCGCCGGGCTGCCCCAGACCGGACGCGTGATGGTCAAGGATGAGGATGTCTGCGTGCACTGCGGGCTTTGCGCCGAACGCTGTCCGACCGCCGCCTGGGACATGCAAAAGTCCACCATCAAAATTCCTTACGCCGAGGATGAGAGCGAGCCATGCCGAATCTAGTCACCGCAAACGACCGCGTGAACGACTTCGTGATCAAGTTCGCGAACGTCAATGGCACGGGTTCCGCGAGCGCGAATTCACTGATCATGAAGGCCATCTTCCGGATGGGTGTGCCCGTCACGGGCAAGAACTATTTCCCCTCCAACATCCAGGGGCTCCCGACGTGGTACGAGATTCGCGTGACGCGCGAGGCCTACGCCGCGCGCGCCGGCCGGATCGACATCATGGTGGCGATGAATGCCGAGACGTATTCGAAAGACGTGCGCGAGGTCGCTTCCGGCGGCTTCCTCATCTTCGACTCGACCTGGCCGCGGAGCGCCCTCCTGCAGCGCGGCGACATCACCGTGATCGGCGTGCCGCTCGCCCAGATGGTGAACGAGAATTTCGACGGCGTGCGCAACCGCATCCTGCTCAAGAACATCGCCTATGCGGGCGTGATCGCCGCTCTCATCGACCTGGATCTCGGCATCATCGACGCGATGATGAAGGAGAGCTACGGCAAGAAGCCCAAGCTCCTCGATTCGAACACCAAGGCGCTGCGCCTGGGCTACGACCACGCGAAGCAGCACCTGGCCTGCCCGCTGCCGCTGCGCGTCGAGAAGCTGGACAAGACCGTCGGACACATCATGATCGACGGCAACACGGCCGCCGGCTTGGGCTGCGTGTACGCGGGAGCGACCGTGGGGGCGTGGTATCCGATCACCCCGTCCACCTCGCTCATGGATGCCTTCAAGAGCTTCTGCGAGCGCTACCGGGTCGACGCCGAGACCGGCGAGCGCAATTTCGCGGTCATCCAGGCGGAGGATGAGCTGGCGGCGATCGGCATGGTGCTCGGCGCCTCCTGGAACGGGGCGAGGGCGTTCACGCCCACCAGCGGCCCGGGCATCTCGCTCATGAACGAGTTCCTCGGGCTTGCGTATTACGCCGAAGTTCCCTGTGTGATTTTCGACGTGCAGAGAGTCGGACCCTCGACCGGCATGCCGACCCGGACGCAGCAATCGGACATCATGCTCTGCGCCTATGCCTCGCACGGCGACACGCGTCATGTGCTCTTGTTCCCCGCCAATCCGGAGGAATGCTTCTACATGGCGGTGCAAGCCTTCGATCTCGCCGAACGCCTGCAGACCCCGGTGTTCGTGATGTCGGATCTCGACATCGGAATGAACGATTGGATGTGCCGGGATCTGAAGTGGGACGATGCCTACCGTCCCGATCGCGGCAAGATGCTGTCGGCCGAGGAACTCGCCGATCTCGACAAGTTCTACCGCTACGTGGACCGGGACGACGACGCGATCACCTACCGCACCCTGCCCGGAGTGAATCCCAAGGGCGCCTACTTCACCCGTGGCTCGGGCCACAACCAGTGGGGTGCGTACACCGAGGACTCCGCCGAATATCAGGTCGTCCTCGACCGCCTGAAACGCAAGTTCTCGACCGCCGCGCGCTACGTGCCGAAGCCCGAGATCATCGGCCAGGGCGACAGCAAGATCGGCATCGTGAGCATCGGCAGCTGCGACGGCGCGGTGCGCGAGGCCATCGACGTGCTCGCCCGCCAGAAGATCGCGGTGGACTACATGCGCATCAAGGCCTTTCCTTTCGGTCACGACGTCGAGACCTTCCTGAGCCTGCACGCGACCCTCTTCGTGGTGGAGCAGAATCGCGATGCGCAGCTGCGCTCGCTCCTGACGCTCGAGACCGCGGTGGACAAGTCAAAGCTCAAATCCATCTTGAGCTACTCGGGATTTCCGATGTCCTGCGATCCCATCGTCGACGGCATCCGCGCAACGCTGCCGGATGCACCGCGGCTGTCGGCGGTCACGGGCAAGGGCGCCGCCCGGGTAGGAGAACCCCATGTCATTCATCAATAAGCCCAAAATCGCCCACCCCTCGCTTCCCACCAATGCGCTCGGCATGACGCGCCGCCAATACGAGGGCAGCATGTCGACCCTGTGCGCCGGCTGCGGTCACGACTCCGTCACCGCCGCCATCATCGAGGCGTGCTGGGGGCTCGACATGCGACCCGAACAGCTGGTGAAGCTGTCGGGCATCGGTTGCTCGTCCAAGACCACGGCTTATTTCGTTTCCGGCTCGCACGGCTTCAACGCCGTGCACGGCCGCATGCCCTCGATCGCGAGCGGCGCGAACGCCGCCAATCGCAGCCTCACCTACGTGGGCATCTCCGGCGATGGAGATTCGCTCTCCATCGGCCTGGGACAGCTGGTTCACGCGATCCGGCGCAACGTCAACATGCTCTACCTGATCGAGAACAACGGCGTGTACGGGCTCACCAAGGGGCAGTTCTCGGCGTCGGCCGACATCGGCACCAAGGCCAAGAAAGGCGACGTGAACCAGAGCCCGCCGATCGATCCGGTGCTGCTCGCCCTGTCGCTGGGGGCGACCTTCGTCGCGCGCGGCTTCTCGGGCGACAAGGCGCAGCTCGTGCCGCTGATCCAGGCCGGCATGCGGCATAACGGCTTCGCACTCATCGACGTGCTCTCGCCCTGCGTCACCTTCAACGATCACGAGGGCTCGACCAAGAGCTACACCTTCACGCGGGAGCATTATCATCCCGCCATGGAGGCCGACTTCGTGCCGCCGGCCCGGGAGATCTCGGTCGACTATCCTGCGGGCGAGGCGATTCCCGTGGAGCTGCATGACGGCAGCCGCGTCGTGCTGCGCAAGCTCGGCGCGAGCTACGACCCCGCCGACCGGAGCGCCGCGTACGCGTTCATCGAGAACAAGCTCAAGCACAACGAGTACGTCACCGGCCTGATCCACATCGAGGAGAGCGGCAAGACGGAGTTCCACACGCTCAACCGATCGAGCTCGACGCCGCTCAACCGCATTCCCTACGAGAAGCTCTCGCCCGGGGGCGCCGCCTTGGATAAGCTGCTCGGACGCTATCGCTAGCCGATGCCGCCGACTCAGGGCTCGTTGCCGCCGATCTCGGCCCGGCGCCGATCGACGTAGGCGTCGAGCTCCGCACGAATCGCGGGATCCATCGGGCGGCTCGACGTATTCCTTCAACGCCGCCTTCCAGATATCGGTGGCGCGCTGTGTGGCGTCCTTGCCGCCGGCGATCTGCCAGTTTTCGTAGTTCTGCCAGTTCGACACCAGGGGCCGGTAAAACGCGTGCTCGTAGCGCTCCATGGTGTGCGGCTCGCCGAAGAAATGCCCGCCCGTCGGCACTCCCTTGATGGCGTCGAACCCGAGCTCGGCCTCGTCGACGACGATGGGCTTCAGGAACTCGATCATCATCTGCAGCATCTCGACGTCGAGCACCAGCTTCTCGAACGAGGCCGTGAGTCCTCCTTCCTGCCAGCCGGCCGCGTGGTAGATGAGGTTGCCGTGCCCGAGTATCGCGCCCCACAGCGACATCTGCGTCTCGTAGGCGCCTTGCGCGTCGGCGACGTTCGAGGCGCTGGCATTGGAGGTCCGGTACGGCAGGCGATAGCGGCGCGCGAGCTGGCCGCCGGCGATGTTCGCCTTGGCGTTCTCGGGTGTTCCAAAGGCGGGCGCCCCGGAACGCATGTCGACATTCGAGGTGAACGCGCCATACATCACCGGCGCGCCGGGGCGCACGGCCTGCGCGAGCACCACGCCGAACAAGGCCTCGGCATTCTGTTGCGCAAGCGCGGCGGCGAGGCTCACGGGAGCCATGGCGCCCATCAGGGTGAAGGGCGTGATGACCACCGCCTGTCCGTGCATCGCGAGGGCGATGAGGCCCTCGCACATCGCCTCGTCGAAGCGGCGCGGGCTGTTCACGGAAATGATGGTGATGACGCTCGGGCTCTGCGCGATTTGCTCGAGGTCGAGGCCGCGGGCGATCGCAACCATTCGCACGGCATCGAGCGCGCGCCCCGCGCCGATCGCCGAGCAATGAAATACCCGGTCCGAGTAGACCAGGTTTGCGCGGTAGGTATCGAGATGCCGCGAGTTCGCGGGCAACTCGATGGGCGCACACACCTGGTTGCCCAGCAGGTGAATGGCGTTGAAATACTGCGCCAGACGGACGAAATCACAGTAATCCCGGAAGTTGCCGGGCCGGCGGCCGCGCTCGCAGTCGTGGACGTTCGGCGGCCCTGCCACGAGCCCGAAGTTGATGCGGTTGCCGCCCATCACGATGCGCCGTGCAGGGTTGCGCGGCTCCAGGACGAAGGAGGCGGGGGCGGTCGTCAGCGCCTTCTCCACCAGCCCTCGATCCAGCCGCACCATGGCGGACGCCGGATCGACCTGCGCGCCGGCAGCCGCGAGAAAACCGCGTGCGCGATCCGACATGACCTCGATGCCGAGCTCCTCGAGGATCCGCAGCGATGTGAGATGCACCGCTTCGAGCTGCTCCGCGGTCAGCACCTCCATGGGCGGGTAGGGATTGACGACTTCCGTCCAGGGCAGTTGCGGAACGGCGGTTCCGTCCAGTCGCCGGCCCCGGCCTCCCTGACGGCGGCTAGCACCCCTCATGAGGAGGATCCCGGCCGCGACGCGCCGGCGCCCGGGGCACGATGGCATACCGCGCAGCCCGACACCGGCCCGTGCTTGTGGAGGGCGGCGGGCGGATGGCGATGACAATCGAGGCAGAAGCCGTGGAACCGGGCCTCGACGCCCTCGACCAGGTCGGCATTCGGACCGCGATGGCACTCGATGCAGGCTTGCATCCCCCGCCCGTCGGCGTAGTTGTGGTGACAGGTGAGGCAATTGACCGCCCCATGCTTGTCGTGTGGAAAGTCGAGCGGGATCGTGATCGAGCGCCGAACGACCGGCTCGCGCAGCGTCGCGTCGACCTTGGCGGGCAGCAGCGCCGCGATGCCGGCGGCGCTCACCACGGCAGCGACCACGATCAGGGTGGAATGCCGGCCGAAGACCAATGGACGGCGTGGTGACCAGCGGCCTGCGAGCGGCGCCGCGGATGGCGGGTGCGGTGGGGGCGCAGGCCGTCGGGCTCGCAGCAACATGAAGACCGCGCCCACGGCGGCGACAGCGAACAGCGTGCGCCGCCCCCATCCGCCCAGATAGCGCGCGGTCACGGCGACATGCACGACGATCAAGCAGGCCACGAGGTAGGCGACCACCACGTGCGTCGCTTGGAAGCCCCTGTGGCTGCGCCACAGGCGGCGGCGCGCCGAGGCGAGGCCGGTCAACACCAGGAACAAAATCGATGCGGTCGCCACGATGCCCGCCCATTGGTAGAGCGGGGCGGTGAGCTTCAGGTACTCGATCACTGTCCGGTCGGCCAGCACCAGACCCCCGATATGGGCGGCGACGGTGGCCAGCGCGATCCAGCCGAGCACGGTATGGAGCCGAAGCGAGACCAGGCTGGGGGGTGAGGAGATCCTCGGCCGGAGCGGCGCCCCGACGAGCACGATGCAGGCCAGCGCGCCGATGTAGCCCGCGAGTTGAAAGCCCTCCCAGGCGATTCCCGCAAAGCCGGCGAACGCCGGCAGGAGGAGCAGCAGGACGAGGATGGCGAGCCACGCAGCGTAGCGGCCGTCTATTCTAGTTCTAGGCATCGAAGGAGACCCTCGCAGAAGATGATATACAGGCCGGGGCGGGTGCGCCCATGGGTTTGCAACTTTTCCCGCCGAGCCGTGTTATGGGTTCAAACGAACACACGACAGTGCAGACATCACCCAAGGAGCCATCGAGCTCGAGCGAGTTCACGACGTTCATGCGAGCGTATCAAGACATGGTTTTCTCGACTGCCGCCCGACTGGCCGGGAACGATGCCCAGGCGCAGGACATCGCCCAAGACGTGTTCATCAAGGCGTACGAGAACTTCGAGCATTTGCGCACGAGCCCGGCCGCAGGGGGCTGGCTGAAAACCGTGGCCACGAACCTGTCGTTGAACTATCTGACCCGCTACCGCAAGCGCTGGCGATTTTTTTCCGAGGAATCGGACGTTCCCGACGTGCCCGTTCCGGACGACGCTCCGGGAAGTCTCGACGCGGACCAGCGTCAGAGCGTGATCGAAGAGGCTCTGCGCTCGCTTCCGCCGCATCAGCGGGTGCCGCTGGTGCTCTATCATTTCGAGGACTTTTCCTATCTCGAGATCGCGCAGCAGCTGGGAGTTTCGCTCGCCAAGGTCAAGACCGACATCGCCCGCGGCCGTGCGGCCTTGTTGCCTGTGCTCGAATCGCATGGAATCGAGGGAGGCGGCGAATGAGTGATCCGCTCGAGCTCGAGGTGAGCCGCGCCCTGCGCCAGGTCCCCCTGCGCCGCGCGCCGCCCTCGTTGGAGTCACGGGTGCTCGCGGAGATTGGCCGCAGGGCCGCTTTGCCCTGGTGGCGCCGAAGCTTTGCGCGCTGGCCGGGCCCGGCGCGGTTGGGCTTCACCATGACGTGCGCCGCGCTCATCGCCGCTTTGCTTGCGGTGACACGGCCCTGGGCGCCGGGCGCCGCGTTGGCGGGCGCCGGGGCGCGGGCGGCCGGCTCGTGGCTGCCGTGGGCCAGATCGGCGTTGACGCTCATCGACGTGGCCCGGGAGCTCGAAGCGGCTCTCGTGCGAGTGGTCCCTCTCGATTGGCTATACGGTGCGATGGCCGCAGGAGCGCTGTTGTATACGGCGCTGTTCGGGCTCGGTGCGGTCGCGTACCGCACGCTGTACCTCAATACTTCGTCTGCAGGTGACTTTCCATCATGAAAACTCTGCGCTGTTGCGGAATCGCCCTCCTTTTGACGGCCTCGCTGGCGGGCGGGACCTTTCAGCCGGCTGCCGCGGCCGAGGGTCCCGCCGTCTCTAAATCCGCACCGCCGGCGCCCCCTGCGGATCGCGACGACCATGAAGACTCCGACGCATCGGCGGACCGTGCCGACAGCGATTCGGATTGGGCGCAGAGCCGGGACGGCGATGACGAGGACGAGGACTCCGCAGGGCGGGGACGCTCTCACGCCTTCTCGCATCGGCACGGGCACGACCTGGTCAATATCGGGCGGGGCTCGCACCTGCCGGCAGGCGAGCGGGCCGATTCGGTGGTGTCGGTGTTCGGTTCGTCCATAGCCGAGGGGGAAGCCTCGGACGTGGTGTCGGTGATGGGTAATACGACGGTCACCGGATCGGTGCGCAACACCGCGGTCGCGGTCCTCGGCAACACCATCGTCGACGGCCGCATCGACGGCGACGTGGTCGCGGTGCTCGGGAACGTCGAGCTCGGCCCCAACGCGAAGGTCGCGGGCGACGTGGTCGCGGTCGGCGGTCAGGTCGATCGGGATCCGGCCGCGCAGGTGCGCGGCACGGTGCAGACGGTGATCGGCGGCTTCAAGGGGTTCGGGTGGTTGCAGCCGTGGATCGACCATTGTCTCGTCTATGGGCGGCCGTTGGCCCTCGCCCCGGGTCTCGGCTGGGCGTGGGGCCTCGCGCTGAGTCTGCTCGCGCTGTATGTCGGTCTTGCGTGGCTGTTTCGGGACGGCGTGACGCGATGCGTGCAAACGCTCGATTCGCATCCCGGGACGTCCCTGGTGACTGCATTGGTCACGGGGCTGCTAACGCCGGTATTGCTCGTGCTGTTGTGCATCACCGTCGTCGGAATCGCAGCGGTACCGTTCGTCGTCGCCGCGCTTTTCTTTACGAGCCTGTTTGGGAAGGCGGTCGCGCTCGCGTGGCTCGGACACCGCGCCGTCGGCGCGCGCGCAGCCGAGCGCTTGGGACATCCGGCCCGCGCCGTGCTCGTGGGCGGCGCCATCGTGTTGGTCCTGTACCTGGTCCCGGTGCTCGGTTTCGTCGTTTACAAGTTGCTGGGATTGTTCGGCCTGGGCGCGGTGGTCTACACGTTGGTGCTGCTCACGCGCGCCCGGCGCGCAGCTCACGCGGGAGCCCAGAGTCCCGCCGGACCCCAAACTGGCGCGGGATCGCAAAGTCCCGAAATCGCGCCGAATCCGGCGATCGCACCCAATCCCGAAGTGCGCCCGGCCGCGGCTCCCGTGATCTCGGCCGCGGGCCTGCCGCGCGCCGGTTTTTGGATCCGCATGGTGGCGCTGCTGCTCGACGCCCTGTTGGTGGGCATCCTGATGCGGGTGCTTCATCACCTGTTCGATGCGCAGCTGTTGGTGCTTGCGATCTACGGCGCGGTGATGTGGAAGCTGCGCGGCTCGACGATCGGCGGCATCGTCTTCGATTTGCAGGTTGTCCGGCTGGACGACCGTCCGATCGATTGGGAGACGGCGATCATCCGGGCGCTCGGGTGCTTCCTGTCGCTGGCGGTGGCCGGACTCGGCTTTTTCTGGATCGCATTCGATTCGGGCAAGCAGGCTTGGCACGACAAGATCGCGGGCACCGTCGTGGTTCGTGTCCGCAAGGGCGTTCCGCTGGCATAGCCGCCGGCGCGAGCGGTCGCGGGGCGCGTGTCAGCGCAGCCGATCGTTCGATGCAGAATGCGGCTGTCCCCCGGCCGGCTCATCGAGATCGAGCAGCCGGCGGGTGAGTGCCTCCACCGTCAAGGGCCGTGACAGCAGAAATCCCTGTGCCTCGTGACAGCCGCGCTTGCGCAGCCATTCCAGCTGCGCCGGCCGCTCGATGCCTTCGGCCGTGACGGTTACGCGCAGGCTGTCGCCCAGCGACAGGATGATGTTGGCGATTGCCGCGTCGCTCTCGGAACGATCGAGGTTGTGAACGAATGCCTTGTCGATCTTGATCCGATCGGGCGGGAACCGGGTGATGTAGGCGAGCGAGGAATACCCGGTGCCGAAGTCATCCAGCGCGATCCGGCATCCGAGCCGCCGCAGCCGCTCGAGGGCTGTCTGCACGCGGGCGGAATCCTTGACCAGGAGCGACTCGGTGATCTCGACCTCGATCAGCGAGGCCGAAACGCCCGCCGAGGCGGCCCCTTCCTCGATCAACCGGGCCGGATCTCCGTACAGCAATTCCTTGCCGGAGACATTGACCGCCACCGGAACGGCGATGCCGAGATTCTGCCACTCGCGCAGCTGGCGACACACGGCGCGGATCACCCAGCTGCCCAGATCGATGATCAGGCCGCTGTCCTCGGCGATCTCGATGAATCGGGTGGGCGGGATGTCGCCGTAATCCGCGTCGCACCACCGCAGCAGCGCTTCGACGCCGATCAGCCGGTTGTCCGCCAGACGAAACTTCGGCTGATAGTGCAGATGCAGCTGATCGTCCTGCAGCGCCCGCCGCAAGCGCCCTTCCAGATCGAGCCAGTCGCGCAGACGTGCACTCATCGCGGGTGTGTACCGCACGATCGAGCCGGGGGCTCCCGATTTCGCCTGGTTGCGCGCAGTGTCGGCATGCTTTAGGACGGTGGCCACATCCGGGCCGTCGTCCGGGTAAATGGCGATGCCGATGCTCGGCGCCGCGTAGAACTCCAGCCCTTCGTGGGATATGGGATCCTTGAGCATCGTGCAACACGCGACAGCGATTTCAACGGCGGCATCGTGCGCCCTCTCGTCGGCAACCAGTATGACGAACTCATCGCCTCCGAAGCGGGAGACGGACAGCGAGGCATGGGCGAGTTGATGGGGCTCGAGCACGCCCATCAGCTTCTCCGTCATATTCTTGAGGACGGCATCTCCGACCGAATGACCGAAGGTGTCGTTGACGCGCTTCAGGCTCGAGAGGTCGGTATAGATGACGGCCACCCGCTCTTGGGTTTGAGCCGTTGCCTCGAACAAGCGCTCGGCGGTGTCGATGCACCGCTGCCGATTGGCGAGGCCGGTGAGGGTGTCGTAGTACGCGAGCCTCTCGATCCGCTCGGCGGCGGCCGCGTTGCGCAAGATGTACGCGAGCCGGCGGGGCAGCAGCGCCCAGTTGACGGGCTTGGAGATGAAGTCCGTCGCGCCGGCCTCGAACGCCCGACCGATCGCCGCGGCGTCTTCGTGACCCGTGACCATGACGATCGGAACGGTGGCGAAGCGGGGTTCCTCCCGCAATCGCCTGCAGACGGCATAGCCGTCCATTCCGGGCATGTCGACATCGAGCAGCACGATGTCCACGTCCCCGGACAGGGCGGCTTCGAGCGCCGAGGCGCCATTGTCGAAGCTCAAGGGCTCGAGGCCCGTTGCCGCCGCCGTTTCTGCGAGCAGCAGGCGGCCGAGGTCCTCGTCGTCGGCAATGATCGCGATCCGATCGCTCATGCGCTCACCCGGAGCTCGAGCCGCGTGAGCGCCTCGAGGAGCGGCCGGTGCGCGCCACGGATGTTGCGGTACAGAGCGACGGCTTTCGCGGCGTCACGCTCGCCGCAGCTCTTCTCCAACTGGCGCACGTGGCTCGCGAAGACGAGTGCGCCCACATTGGCGGCGCTCGAGGCCAATTTGTGGCATACCGCGCCGGCCGACGCATAGTCGCCATCCGCGAGCGCGGCGTCGAGCTCTTCGATCGCCCGGGTCGATCCGCTTCGGAACAGGTCCGTAAGCTTCGAATACAGGCCCGGGCCGCTGCTGCGCAGCGCCTTGAGTCCCTCCACCGTCGATGAGTCGATTTCCGCGAGTGCGGCCGAATCCGCGGTCGCTCCGGCGAGCGGGGGAGGCGCGGCGGCGCTCACAGCGGCGGCGCTCACCGCGGTGCCCGGCACCCCGAACCACCGGAGAACCAGCTGGGTGCACTGGTCGAAGGTGTAGGGCTTGCTCAGCAGGTCGTCCATGCCCGCAGCGACACAGGAAGCGCGATAGTTCTTGGCGTCGTGGGCGGTCAACGCGATGATGGGCACCCGTCGATCGGCCGCTTCCCGTTCCCGGATGAGACGGGTCGCCGCGAAGCCGTCCATGGACGGCATGTTGAGATCCATCATGATGAGGTCGAAGCGCTCGGTCGAGCTGCGAGCGACGGCCTCGGACCCGTTGTCCACCCACACGCAACTGCAACCGAGCTCCGCCAGATAGCCTTGCGCCACGGCCGCATTGACGGCCTCGTCCTCCACGAGCAGCACGTGCGCGCCGATGGCGATCCGCCCGCTCGCGGGCGCCGCGTTGGCGGCGGCAGAGTCGATACCGGCGGCGGCACGCAGAGCGCAGGCCAACGCGTCCCGATGGACGGGCTTGGCAACGATGAGTGCCGGATCGATTTGGTGTTTGCACGCAAGGCTGTCCAGCTGTGCGGCCGTGGCCACGATCACCATGTTCGGCGGCGAGGGACGAGGGCGCGCGAACGCCTCCTCGACGACGGCCGCATGCGTGCTCAGATCGACGATCCTGAGATCGCCGGCCTCGATGCCCTGATCGCCCGGATCGTAGCGCACCGACAGACCGAGCGCCGTTGCGTGGCGGGCCAGGGATTCGGCCTTGGCCGGCCTTCGGCTGAGGATTCGCACGGGCCGCCCGTCGAACGGCGGCGGCGCTTCCTCGGGTGTCTCGGCCGAAGTCTCGAGCGGCAGCCGCACGTAGAAGGTCGAGCCCACGTTCGGCGTGCTCTCCAGCGTGATGGTTCCACCCATGCGCTGCGCCAGCTCGCGGCAGATGGTCAGACCGAGGCCCGTGCCCCCGAAGCGCCGCGTGGTCGATTCATCGGCTTGAGTGAAGGGCTCGAAGATTTTCTGGATGGTCGTCGCGTCCATGCCGAGTCCGGTATCCGAGATCGAGATGCGCAGCATCGCGCGGCGGGACTCGATCACATCGACCTCGGCTTTGACCACGACCTCGCCCTGCGTGGTGAACTTGACGGCGTTGCCGACCAGGTTCATCACGATCTGGCGGATGCGCAGGGCATCACCGCGCACCGTGAAGGCGTGACGCAGGGGCGGCCGCACGATGAGCTCGATACCCTTGGCTTCGGCGGCCCCGGCGAACAGCGTCGTGCACTCCTCGAGGAGCCGTGTCAGATCGAATGGCAGGGATTCGAACTCAACCTTGCCGACCTGGAGCTTGGACAGATCCAAGAGGTCGTTGACGATCTTGAGCAAAATCTGCGCGGAGGACCGGATGGTCTGCGTGAGCCTGGCCTGCGTGGACGAAAGCGCGGTGCGGCCGAGCAGTTCCGTCATGCCGACCACGCCGTTCATCGGCGTACGCAGCTCGTGGCTCATGCGCGCCAGAAAGTCGCTCTTCGCCTGGGCGGCCTCGGCCAGCTGCCGATTGCTTTCCATGAGCTCGCGCGTGCGCGCCTCCACCTCGGATTCGAGGCGCAGCTTCGCCTGCACGATGCCTCGAATCCTCTCGCGGTGCGATCTCACCCTCGCCCCGATGAACGCCAGCAGCACGAGCGCGTAAATCGCGCAGGCCCACCAGGAACGCCAGGGCGCCGCAGCGCGGTGTATCGTCAGCCGGAGCGGCGGATCGCTCCACACGGAGTCCGCATTGGCCGCGCGCACCTCGAGCAGGTGATCGCCCGCGTCCAGGTTGGTGAGGGTGATCTGATGCTGCGTGCCCAGGTCGATCCAGCGGTCGGATAGCCCGGCCACGCGGTAGGCGAGGCGGTTGCGCTTCGGTGAAATGAAATCGAGCGCGCCGAAATCCAGCGACACGATGCTGGCGCGGTAGTCGAGCGAGACGCGATCGAGCAGCCAATACGGGGTCGTGCTTTGGACCGGTACGCCGAGCACCTCGAGGCGCGTCAACGCCACTCGTGGCGCGTGCGTGTTCTCCGAGAGGCGCAACGGATCGAAAAGGTTGAACCCCTCGGGTCCGCCGAAGCACAGACGTCCATCGCGCATGCGATGGTACGCGTTGTAGTCGAAGTCCTCCCCTTGGAGCCCGTGCTCCCGGTGATAGGTCTTGACCGCCAGGCTGTCGGGATCCAGCCGCATCAAACCGGCGTCGCCGCTCAACCAAAGACGCCCTTTGGCATCGCTCAACACGCCGTAGATGGTATCGCTGGAGAGTCCCTCCTCGCGCGATAGCGGCTTGAATCGGATCGCATCCGGTGCGGCTGCCGAGCCCACGACACGGGCGATGCCGCCTCCGTCCGTCGCGACCCAAATTTTGCCGTCCGCATCGGCATCGAGCGCGTAGATGGTGTTGGAGGGGAGGCTTGAGGGATCGGCCGGATCGTGCCGGAACACCTTCACGACGGTGCCGTCCGGCCGCGCGAGGTCCAGGCCGCCGTCGTCCGTGCCGATCCACATGTCGCCGTCGGGGTCCTCCGCGAAGGCGGTGACGGTTGCTGCGCTGATCGCACCCGATGCGTTCGTCGCGTAAGGAAGCTGGTGTATCGAGCCGCTCGCCGGATCGAGCACGTTGGCGCCCCCGTCGTGGATGCCGAGCCAGATCCGGCCGTCGTGCGACTCGAAGATGGTCTGGACACCCGGGGCGCTGAGACTGTGCGGATCGCCGGCCGCGACGGGAACCGATGTCAGCCGGTGATCGGGTGTGAGTCTCTTGAGCCCGCTGGTCATCGTGCCGATCCACAGCGTATCGTGGCGGTCCGAATGGAGCGACATCACGCGGCGGTCCCCGAGCGCGTCCCTCCGGCCGACGATCGTGTCGATGTCCGTGGCCTCTCCGGTCGCATCGTCGAATTGGAACAACCCTGCGCCCATGGAGCCGATCCACAGCCTGCCGCTCGGTGCGTCGGCGAAGGCGGTGACCGGCTTGTCGGTGAGCCAGGCGGGGCGGTGGCCGCCAAGCTCGAGGCTGCGGGGGTTCCAGCGGCTCACGCCGCCCGCGAAGGTTCCGATCCAGACGAGGCCGGCGGGATCCTGGTAGAGCGATGTCACCAGCGAGTCGCGCAATGAATCCGGATCGCGGGAGTCGTGTCGATAATGCACGAAACCGCCGCCGCTCAACAGGTCCAGCCCCTCGGAGGTCCCGACCCAGAGGTGTCCCGAGTGATCCTGGAGGATGGCCCGCACATCGTCGCTCGCCAGCGAACCTGCGCGCTCCGGATCGTGCCGGAATGTCTTGAGGACGCGCCCGCTTGCATCCATCCGATCGAGTCCGCCGTCGAAGGAGCCCACCCAGAAGCTGCCGTCCTCGTCCTCGATGACTTTCGAGATCAGCCTGCCGCTGAGTGATTGGGGATCATCGGAACGGTACCGGAAGTGCCGGAACACCCGGCTCTCGGGCTGCCAACGGTCAAGGCCCTGTGCGGTCCCGATCCAAATGGCTCCCGAGCGGTCGAGCGTGATCGTGAAGATCTGCTCGTCGCTCAAGGAATCCGGGTTCATCGGATCGTGATGGAAATGCTGGAACTGCCCGGACACGGGATCGAGCACGTCGATGCCGGCATCGTTGCTGCCGACCCAGATGCGCCCCTTCGCATCTATTGCGATTGCGCGGGTGACATCGCTCGACAGCGAGTTCGAGTCCGCCGGCTCGTGGCGGAATCGCGTGAACGTGTCGCTCGCCCGATTCCACCGCGCGAGCCCCGCATCCTTGATTGCGATCCACAGGTCGTGATGAGCGTCCTCGACGATCTCACGGACGAAATTGCCGGGCAATCCGGCGGAGCTGTTGCGCGTGTACGCGTAGCGATAGAGCTCGTGACCGTCGTAGCGCACCAGGCCATCCTCGGTGGCGATCCAGACGAATCCCTGGGAATCCTGAAGCACTGCATCGACTTGACCCTGGGGCAGGCCGTCCGAGGGCGTCACGTGATCGAGAACGAGCGGCGGTGCATCGGCGGCGCCGGCGGGGGCCGCGCCGGCCAGCAACCACATCAATGCGATCGTCAAGTGCATCCCGATCTTCATGGCCATCACCGGGTTACGTTGCACCAACCGCCGGGCCGGGTAGTTGAAGCGGGCGGCAATCCTCGCAAGCGGCCCGCGCGGATTGGGAGACGCCCTTCACATTTCGATCATTCGTTCGGCACCCAGCTCTCGATGGAGGCTGATTGCGCCGTGCCGCCCGTCGAGGTGCTCGAGGTCCACCAGGGGACGGACCTGGCCCAGGTGTAGCCCCGCGCCCAGGTGTAGCCTCTGGCCCAGGTGTAGCCATTGGTCCAGGCGTACGCCTGGCTCCAGCTGTAGGCCTGATTCCAGGCGTAGCCCTCGCTCCAGGTATAACCTTGCGAGCCGTCGTAGGCGGCCGACCAGGAATAGCCGTCCGACGGCGTCGAGCCGCCCCAGGTCGAGCCGGCCATGTTCATGACGTAATAGTTGCCGCTGGCGTCTTCGTTGGCGGGGCCGCCGAAGTGCTGCGTGCCCGCGAGGTCGGCGGCGATGTTGAGGCCGCGGTTCGCGCAACCGGTTGCCGAGCTGTTGACCGCCGACACCGCATTGATGAGGCCCGCGCCCTGCTGAAACACGCTGTACGCCAGCGTACCATTGGCGGCGACTGCCGGCCGGGCCGAGGCGAGCAGGCGGCATTTCACGTCGTCGGGCGCGAGCGCCGGGTCCGATTGGAGCATCAGCGCGACCACGCCCGTGGTCACCGCCGCGGCCATGGACGTCCCGGACATGGTGAACATCTGGGCGGTCGGCGCCATCGAGCCCGGGTCGATGTTTGCGAGATAACTCTGGCTCGACATGGAGGCCACCATGTGGCCGCCCGGGGCGATCAGCTCAGGCTTGACGAATCCTTCGTACGTGGGACCCGCGGAGGAGAAAGACGCCAGGCGGTCGTCCGACAGGTTGTACGGCGTGTAGTTGTCGGTCAGTGCGCCGGCCGTGATGACGTACGGCACATTGCCGGGCACGTCGATGGTCATGGGGCTCGGGCCTTCGTTGCCCGCGGCGACCACCACGACGATGCCCGCCTGCCAGGCAGCCATGACCGCTTGATTGAGCGGGTCATTCCAGTAGTTCGACTCGGGCGCCGCGCCGAAGGAAAGATTCACCACGCGAATGTTGTATTTCTTCCTGTTGGCGACGATCCAATTGAGGCCGTTGATCACGTCGATGTACCGGCCGGCGCCCTCGCCGTCGAAGGCGCGCACGACCACGACGTTCGCCTGCGGGGCGATGGCGAGGTATTGGCCGGAGATGTTGATGGCGCCTCCCGCCGCTATCGACGTGATATGCGTTCCATGGCCGTACGGGTCTCCCGAGACGGGACCGGAGCTGCCGTCGGTCACATCGATGGAGGCGAGCACGCGCGAGCCATAGTTCTGACTCGGCGCCTGCCACAGACCGCTGTCGAGCATGGCGATGGTGACGCCGCGACCGGTGATGCCCGCCTGTTGCAGCGTATTGGCGCCGACCAGCGTCGGGTAATTGGTCTCGTAGAGGAATGTGGGGGTGTTCACCCCGGTGCCGTCCTGCGGCACCGAGCTGCCGCTGGCCTGCGCGACAATCGCGGTGGTCACCGATGAGACCACCGGCAGTCTGATTGGCGCCGACGAGCGTCGTCGAAGCGACATCGCTTACCGTCGAAGTCACGGTGGAGGTCGTGCCAGCCAACATGCCGCTGATCGATCCGGACGCCCTGATGGCTTTGTCCGGGAATACGTGCACGCCTGGCATCGAGGCGAGCAACGCTGCCTGCGAGGCATCGAGGCGCGCCGATACCGAGTTGATGATTGCCCAGATCGTGCTCGACGGTCGCACCCACGGAGCCCACGTCTTTGCGCGCGTACCCACGTCCAGCGCCTGCACGATGAAGCGGGATGCGCTGCGCGAGTGTTGGGTGGGTCCCGGTGCGCTCGACAGGGCGATCGCGGCGAGCGATATGCTGGTGGAGAGCAGAAGTGTTCTTGGTGTTCGCCTGCGCATGATGTGGGTATTCGCCAGCGTCGCCGATCTACGACAGTTCGGATTGCGATGCATTACATCCGGCGGCTCGCCGGGCGTGCGGTCGAGCGGCCCTCACGAGTCAGGAGGCTATTTGCGACTTGCGTCTCATAATCAAAGTGTCAAATGGGCGGGCGGTCGCAGGGTACAGATCTCCGCTCCCATGCCGGCACCCGAGCTCCAGCAACGCTTCCCGCTGGGCGGCATTGTCGACGCCGGTGGCGATGGGGGTGACGCCAAGCGCGGTGGCTGCGCTGATCCCGGCCCGGCAGACACGCAGCGCCAATTCATCCGACCGCAGCGCGGTGACCCACGCGCGATCGAGCTGCAGTCCCCAAATCGGGGCACGGGCGAGCCGGTCGAGCGAGCCGAATCCCCGGCCCACCTCATCGATCACGATCTGCACGCCGAGCCGCGTGCAGGCCCTGATAGACGGAAAGATTCATGGCTGCGAACGTGCGCTCGGAGATCCGAATCTCGAGCCGCGAGGCCGACAGGGGGCCATCGGCCAACACCCGGGCGATGTCATCGACGAAGTCATCCTGCAGCAAGTGGTGCCGCAACGGGCCGAACGACAGACGCGCATCCGGCGGAAGCTCAGGCGCGAGCGCCTCGAAATCCTCACGCAGGCCGTCGAGCAATGAGCGGGAGAGCAGCGTGGCGAGCCCGGTCGTTTCCGCCATGCCCAGGAATTCGGCCGGCGGGAGCTCTCCGCGCAACGGGTGATTCCATCGAAGGTACCCGACCTCGGCGACCAGCCTTCCGGTGGTCAGATCGTGGCGCCCGACGTAGCGCAGCCGTATTTCGCGGCCCGCGATCGCCTCGCGAATCTCGCGCGCGGCATCGAGCCGGGCGAGCGAGCGAAGCTTCAGCGTGTCCGTGAAGAAATGGATCCGGTCCGAATTCGCACGCCGCGCCTCGGCGGCGGCCGACCGTGCCTTGTCGAGCAGGCTTCTCGGCGAGGAGCCGTCCTGCCCGAGAATGGAAACGCCCGAGTAGGGCGTGAAGTGAAACGAGGCGTCTCCGATCTGCACCGCCTCACGCAAGCTCGCGCAGACCTTCGCGACGCAACGCTCGATCATGTCGCGGTCCGAGCTCTCGACCACGATGGCCAACAGCTCGGCGCTCAACTGGCCGAGATACCAGCTGGCCTCGGCGCCGGGGGACTGTGCTTCGCTCGGCGCGAGCTGCGCTTCCTCGGGCAGCCGCAGGATCGCGCCGCTCAGAACCTGGTCCGCGATCTTGGCATCGACGACGCGCGCAATCTCGGCCAGCCCATCCAGATAAACGAGCGCCAGCGCGGCCGGCATCTCCCGGATTGCGGACTGGGACAGCGTGTCCTGGAAGCGGGCGAGAAATCCGCGCCGATCGAAATGTGGGCGCACCACGTCTTCGGACAGCGTCGAGGCATCGGCCGGTCGGCTCGGCAACCGGCTCGCCGAAGACCCGTTGGAAGGCCCCGCTGCAGCGCTCCCGGATAGGCCGTCCGCGGCAATTCGAATGACGCACAGCGCGCGATCGGGCCCTTGGGCGAAGGCTCGCACCTCATATCGGATGCTGGAGCATTCGAACCGGGTCTCCACCGGCTGGCGTTGAGCGATGCAGCGGCGCACGGCCTGCTTGATGCACACCGCGGCGGCATCCGGCCAAACCGCCTCGAGGCGGCTCGCGGCGGTCTCCGGCGGGGGCACCAGTTCGCGGACGGTGGTGCCTCCCCGATGAGCGAGGATTACGCCGTCCCGTCTTATCAGGACGGCGAGATCGGGCAGGCTATCACTCGGAATCTCGGCCATCCTGCATGTAAGCACCAAGCCGGCAGGAATTTCCTAGACCCAGGTCCCGGCCGGGCGCTTTGATCGACGCTCGCGCTCCCCGATGGCCCTGCGGGCTCCCCGGGGGGCGGCCCCATCAGCTCTCGAAAAACCCCATCTTGACGCCGGCGAGTTGCACCACGTCATTGTCGTTGAGCCGGCGAGCCTGCGGGCCGATCGGTACGCCGTTGACCTGGGGGTAGTCGTTATCCTTGCCGCTGTCGACGTGCACGATGAAATAGCCCTCGGCGCGGCGCGTGATCGCCGCCACCTGCACCCCGGGCCTTCCGAGCGTCGTCAGCGCCTTGGTCAATTCCAGCTCGCGGCCCGCGAAGGCGCCGCTCAGCACCTGCAGCTTGGCCTTGGGCAGAAGTGCGGCCGCGTTATCGGGCGGCGAGGCGGAGGCGGGGCGTTTGGCGGCCACCGCCTTGGCGGCCTGATCGACCGCGGCACCCACGCGGCGAATGCGTTCCTCACCCTGTGAGCTGGGGGTGATGACCATGGTCTTCTCGAACTCATCCTGTTCCGTGTCGCCGTCCTGGCTGTCCACGAATCGCAGCTGATGGTGCCCGACGGTGATTACGTCGCCGTGCTGCATCGCATGCTTCTTGATCAGCTTGCCGTTGACGTACGTGCCATTGGTGCTGTTCAGGTCCTCGAGGAACGAGTCATTCAAAATGTTGATGATGAGCGAGTGATGACCGCTCACCGCCGGGTTGTCGATACGGATATCGTTGTCCGGGAGGCGCCCAATGGTGTAGCGCTCCTTGTTCATGTTGTATTCCGCGAGGATCTGACCATCCAAGCTGAGCATCAGGCGTGCCACAAACACATCTCCCTAACCGAACCATCCCAGTATTTTGTCAAATATACGCCGTTGTGCGGGGAACGGCTCAGCCACGTGCGCCATGATCACCGAGATGTTGTCTCGCCCGCCATTGTCGTTCGAAAGCTGGATCAATTGTTTAGCAACCGTATCAAGATTAGCACTAAAGGTACTGATTGTTAACTGAATATCCTCGTCTTCGATCATGTCCGACAGCCCATCGGAACATAGCACGTAGTAGTCGCTTTTCTGTACCGGCTGTTCGTGGATTTCGACATCGACATTCTGTTCCACCCCGAGAGCCCGGGTAACATAATTCTTGTTGGTGGCCCTTTGCGCCTCCTGCTGCGAATAAAAGCCGCGGTCCACCAGTTCCTGCAGGAGCGAATGATCCAGGGTCATTTGCTCGAACCGGTTGTCCCGCAGCCGATACAGGCGCGAATCGCCGACGTGGGCGATGGACACCCTGTTGTCGTGGAACAGGCAGGCCACCACCGTCGTGCCCATGCCCTCACATTGAGGCTGAGTCTTCGAGGTGTGGTAGATGATTTTGTTGGCTCTGTGAATCGCGTCACGCAGAATGATGCTGGGACGCGTGAGCCCGCTTTCGGGGTCGCGCACGGAAAGGTCCTCCCGCGCCACGGCGTCCCGCACCAGGTTGATGATGGTCTTGACCGCGATCCCGCTCGCCACCTCGCCGGCGTTGTACCCGCCCATGCCGTCGGCCAGCACGAACAGCCCGATGTCGGCCTCGGCGCCGATCATGTCCTCGTTGTGTTCGCGCACCTTGCCGGTATCGGTGAGCGCGACGCTTGCGATTTTTCCCCTCAGGCTCATGCGGCTCTCTCGATCATGGCAGTCCCGTCGGCAATCGCGACCGACAGTCCTCCAATGCCGCAGCCATATGGGCCCCGGATTCGAAGCGTGCCTCCGGCGTCTTCGCCAGTGCGCGGTCTATGACGCCCTCCACACAGGCGGGAAGATCCGGCCGGTAGGAGCGTAGCGGCGGATGCGGAGCTTCCGCAATCTGCTGCATCAACCCCGTCATAGAGTCGGCGGTGAACGGCAAATGGCCGGTCAACAGCTGAAAGAGGCTAACACCCAACGAGAACAAGTCCGAGTGACCAGTCACAGTTCGCCCCTCCAACTGTTCAGGCGACATGAAGGAGGGGGTGCCGAGCACGATGCCCGTCCGGGTCGTGCCCGTGCCGGTGAGCCGCGCGATGCCGAAGTCCGTGATCTTCAGCACATCGGCATTGGGGTCATACATGATGTTGGCGGGCTTGATATCGCGGTGAACCACCTGTTGTTTGTGCGCGAATCCGAGCGCTTGGGCGGTCCGGCCCATGAGTTCCAGCACCTTTCTCGGTTCCAACAGGTTATCGGCGGTCGCGTAATCGCTCAAATGGCGGCCCTTCAAATATTCCATCGCAATGTACGCAAGCCCGTGCTCTTCGCCGACATCATAGATGGTAACGATATTCGGGTGGTTGAGGCGGCCCGCAGTTTCTGCCTCCCGAAAGAATCGGGTTCTCGCCTCGGTCAATTCCGACTCGCTGAACTCGCTGGCGAGCGGAATCGCTTTGATCGCGACCAAGCGGTTGATGGCGGTATCGCGGCCGAGGTACACGACACCCATCGCACCCCGCCCGATTTCGCGCTCGAGCTGATAGCGGCCGAGCCGGCGCAACTCGCCGTTGGGGGCGGCTGCGGGCGCATCGCCGGCCGCCGTCGCGGCGCCGGCGGCGCCGGAAGCCGCTTTGGGGGGCGTGGCCGGGCGTGGGGCTGTGCGGCTCGGCGGCTTCGCGCCGATCGGCGAACCCGTCGAGGCGGGCGGCGCTTTCGATGCGGCGCGCTCGGCATCCATCAAACGCCGCAGGCGGGCGCCGACATCGCGATAAGTGTTGTCTATCCGAGCCAGGTGACGGTAGACGGCGGTGGCCTGGGTCCCGCGTCCGCGCTGCTCGAGCTGGGTGCCGAGCGCATAGAGTTCGCCGAGCACCGTGGTGCTGCCCTTGCGCCCCTTCAGTTCGGCGAAACGCTGCTCGAAATTATCCAGGAGGCGGGCCGTGTCCGGACCCGGCGGCGCTGGAATCTTGGGCGCCGAGACGGCCGGGGTCGCGGAGGCCCAAAGGGACAGGAACAAGAGGGTGCTTCCGCCGCTCAATAGCACCGCGCCGGGCAACCAGGCCCAGGGGCTCAAATTGACGTGGGACCGAAGCAACAGGTCGAGCCCGAGCAGCCCAAACCCCACGATTGCCGCGATCATCCCGAGCTTTCGCATGCTATAGACATAATCCGCGTTCAGAAGCGGCGAAGTATAGGGGATCGGACGACCCTGACTGCAATGCTAAGCTCACAAAAATCGATCCCAAGGAAGCCGATGGCGAAGGTAAAAGAGGTATTCGTCTGCCAGTCTTGCGGGACTCCCTCACCCAAATGGCAGGGACAGTGCGCCGGGTGCGGTGAGTGGAATACCTTGGTGGCGGAGGTCCGGTCGGGCGGCCCTGGGGCCCCGGGCCGGGCCGTTGGCCGTTCCGGCCGCCTGGACCCGCCGGTCTCGCTCGCCGCGGAGGCCGCCGACGAGCAGCCCCGGATCTCCTCCGGCTCCGCCGAGCTCGACCGGGTCCTCGGCGGCGGATTGGTGGCGGGCTCCGTGACCTTGATCGGCGGCGATCCCGGGATCGGCAAATCCACCTTGATGCTGCAAGCCGCCGCCGCGCTCGCCGCTGCCGGACCGGTGCTGTATGCGACCGGGGAGGAGTCGATCAAACAGGTGGCGCTGCGCGCCCGGCGCCTCGCGCTCGCCGACTCGACCGCCCGCCTGGTGGCCGAGACCCAGGTGGAAGCCATCGTGCAGACCGCATCCAGCCTCAAGGCTCGGGCCCTCATCGTCGACTCCATCCAGACCATGTATTCCGAGCGTATCGACACCGCCCCCGGCGCGGTCTCGCAGCTGCGCGAGTGCACGGCTGAACTGGTTCGCTTCGCCAAGACGAGCGGAACCGCGGTGCTGCTGGTCGGCCATGTGACCAAGGAAGGACAGATCGCTGGCCCCCGGGTCCTCGAGCACATGGTCGATACGGTGCTGTACTTCGAGAGCGACACGGGCAGCCGTTTCCGCGTCTTGCGTTCGGTGAAAAATCGCTTCGGGGCCGCCAATGAAATCGGCGTATTCGCGATGGCGGAGCAGGGGCTGCGCGAGGTCAGCAATCCATCCGCTATTTTCCTGTCGCGCCATCCGGCGCCGGTGTCGGGCAGTGTGATCACGGTGATGCGCGAAGGCACCCGTTCGCTCCTCATCGAGGTGCAGGTGCTGGCCGACTCGAGCCTGGGCTCGAACCCCAGGCGGGTTGCGGTCGGGATCGACGGCAACCGCCTGACCATGCTGCTGGCCGTGGCACACCGTCACGCAGGGCTCTCGCTGCAGGGCCAGGATGTGTTCGCCAACGTGGTCGGCGGCGTGCGTATGGCGGAGACGGCGGGCGACCTAGCCATCGTGCTGGCCGCGCGTTCCAGCCTCTCCGACCGGCCCCTCCCCGACTCGCTCATCGCCTTCGGCGAACTCGGGCTCGCAGGGGAAATCCGCCCGGTTCCTTTCGGGGAGGAGCGCCTTCGCGAGGCCGCCAAACACGGTTTCAAGGCAGCGCTGATACCGGAGGCGAACGTGCCGCGCCGGCCGCCGGAAGGAATGACGGTGCGCGGCGTCACGCGCCTGAGAGACGCGCTCGAGGGATTCGAGTGAGGCGCGAGATTGATCGCCTTTGCGTTTGATAATAAGATCCTGGAAAACGTCTGTTCCTCGAAGCGCACAAAGACATTTCGTTTAGGGATGAATGATGCACGCGCAACCATCAGACAACTCTTGACTAGCCGCCGCAGCGGCCAATCTGACGTATCCGCAACCGTCGATGGGACATGCGGGCGCCCCCTTGGGTGCTAGGGACCGCTCTGGTCAGGGGCAGTGCACTCGGCCCAATGCGCTGAAAGCAACCGCCCTGTCCGCGGATGCCCCTGCGGCCGCACCCGCCGCGTGTCATGTCGAGGCGCTCAGGCTGGCAGAGCCCCTCTATCGCGGTGTTTTGGATGCGTTTCGAGTTCCAGTGTTTGCGCTCGATGCGCTAAGCAAGCTTCGTTTGGTCAATAAGCCGGGCGAAGCGCTGATTCGGGCCCGCCGCTGGGTCAATGCCACCGGCGGCACGCTCGGTGCCTCGCACACGCTGATCGCGCCGGGTGTTCTCATCACGGCGCTGGATCGATTGAGAGCCGGGCTCGGAGCGACGGTGCTCCTTACCGAGAGATCGACGCGTCAACAGGCGGTCGTGACCGCAATGCCGCTTTCGGGTTTCTCCTCGAGCCTTCCCGTGCAAGGCACCATTTCAGGATTCGTCTGGATCGTTCCTTGCGACGCCGGTGCCGGATCTGCCGACAGCCTCGGGCGACTCTTCAAGCTGTCCCGTGCGGAAATCGCGCTGCTCGATCGACTGGTGCGCGGTGCGCGGGTTAGCGAGGCGGCCACCGAGCTCCATGTGAGCATCCATACGGCTCGTACGCATCTGAAAGCGATTTTTCGAAAAACAGGGCGACACACCCAAAGCCAGTTGTTGGCGTTGGCCAATCGCATGTCGATGATCCGAATGAGCGATGCTGGCTAGCATAGCGGAGGGTGGCTGGCATAGCGGGGAATACACCAAATGGGTGATGTGCCAATTCGCGAAATTGGCTCTAATAGGGATAAGAACTAAAAGTTGACCTTGCAAGCGGGATCTGCCTATTCGTTGTGCTTGCGGGATGCCACACCCGATAACTCCCCAAAGAGAGCTTCCATGAACTCACGGACCCGTGTCTACACGATCTTCGATAAGCGCGCGCGCCTCACCCTGACTGCGGGCCTGCTCGCTCTTGCGCTCTGCGCCTGCGGCGGCGGCGGCGGAGGAGGCAGTCCGCAGACCATGCCGACGGGCCCGCAGCCCGTCACGGGCACGGTCGCCGGCGTCGCGGGCAAGGGGTTGCTACTCAACGCCATCGTCAACTTCTACGCCGTCACCAATGGCGCCGCGAGCACGACACCGCTTGCGACGGTCCGTACCAGCGCAACCACCGGCGCATTTTCCTCACCGGTCACGAGTTCCGGCCCCGTGCTGGTCACGCTCACGGTCGACTCCAGCTCGCAGATGCTCGATGAGTTGAGCGGCGTGGCGGTCGCCGCACCGACCGGTCTCGTGCTGCATGCGCTGCTCGACAGCGTCACGAACCAAGAGGCCATTGCGGTCACGCCGCTCACCGAAATGGCCTACGACATCGCGCTCGCCGCGAGCGGAGGCCTGACGGCGGCCAACAACGACGTTGCGGACAACGCGGTGTCGACGGCATTCCTGAACGGCGCGCCGGTGCTCGACACCCAGCCGATCGATATCAAGAATTTCAAAGCCGCACCGGTTGCGCAGCAGGAGCTCGCCAAATTGCTGGTCGTGCTGGCCCTGGCTGCCAACGAGAGCACGGCGACCGACAGTTCCGGCGCTCCGTGCACGGGCACGACCTATGCGGTGCGTCTCGTGTGCATGATCGGCGGTCTGGGCGAGTTGCTCACCGTCGATTCGACCGGCCAGGGAACGCTGGCCGCCAACGCCAACTACATCGGGGCCGCCTATCTGCAGCTCGACAATGGAACCGTGACCGTGGACGGCGGGCAGGCGACGAGCGCGCTCGGCCTCAATGTGGTCACGCCGAATGAAAAGACCTTGCTGGCCGCCCTCACATCGCATTCTACTTTGACGGGATACAACTCGAGCGCCGTACCGCTCGCCAATACCAAGGCCTTCTTCGCGGATATCCGCACGAACATCATCGATCAAACCACCACCCAAACTTTCGGCCTCGCGCCGGAAGTAGCGGCGATCTCGGCCGATATCAAAGCCAACGTCGAACCCGCTTTCACTCAAACCGTGCACGCGGTAAGTGCCATGGAGATCGCCTCGAGCCTGATCACGACCGGCCTCGCGGGCATCAGCGTCGGTTCCACGGCGGGCATCGACGGCCCGGACGGTCTCGCCCTCGGCGCCGACGGCACTCTCTACGTCGCCGATTTTCGGGACGACACCATCGTCAAAGTGAACTCGACCGGCGTGATCAGCCCGTTCGTAGGCTCCGACAGCCAGGTCGGCAGCACCGGCGGGGTGGGCTCGGCGGCACGCTTCGACGGCCCGGCCATTGCCACAGTCGATAACGCCGGCAACCTTTACGTGGCGGATTACCTCAACAATTCGATCCGGATGATCACTCCAACCGGAGCGGTGACCACCATTGCGGGGGGCGGGAACGGCGCCGGCAATTCACCCCCGGGTTTCTTGGATGGCGCCGGCACGAGCGCCTTGTTCAGCGGCCCGTCCGCCATCGTCTTCGATCCGACCTCCGGGGATCTGTTCGTGGTGGACTCCACCAACAGCGCGATCCGCAAGATTTCCCTGCCGAGCTATACCGTGACGACGGTTGCCGGTGGCGCCTACGCGACCTCGAGCGGGTCGGCGAGCTACGGGACCGCGGGTTTCCAGGATGGGGCCGGCAGCAGCGCGTTATTCACCTATCCGGTCGGAATCTCCGTCGACGGTAGCGGCAACCTGTATGTTGCGGATACCTTCAACCACGCGATCCGCAAGGTCGCGGCCGGCACCTATGCCGTCACGACGGTTGCGGGCGGCGGCGGCGGCAATGCCACGAACACCACCGGAACGCCGGGCTACGCCAATGGCGCCGCCGCGACGGCCCTGTTCTTCCAGCCCTTCCAGGTCGCGGTCGACGGCGCCGGCAACCTCTTCGTCGCTGACACGGGCAATGATGTGATTCGCGAGATCAGTGCCGGCACGGTCACCCTGTTCGCGGGCACCGCACCGACGACCGGGTCGTCACTTCCCGTTCCAGTGGTCGGGTCCACGGATGGCGCGCCGGGTGTCGCAACGTTCGGTTCCCCGCAGGATGTCATCGTCACCGGCTCCGGCAGTTCCGAAACACTCTATGTGGCGGACTACACCAACGCCGAGATCCGCAAGGTCGATTCCAGCGGCACCGTCACGACCTTTGCAAGGAGCGACCGCCGCTACCGATCCGAAAAGAACAGCATCATCTGCGGGTATGATCCCGCCGCGCTGTCGACGCCGACCAACGTGGCGCTGTGCCGCTATGGCGGACGCGGAAATCCGGTGCTGATGACGGTGACCCAGATGTCCGCCACCGCTTATGATGTCAAGACACAACCACTCACCGGCACGCCGAGTACGGTCCCGGGGGTCAACAAGATCCTCATTGGCCTCACGCCATCGGCCACTCACGCGCCGCTCGATGCATCCTTCTCGGTGGTCGCAAGTACCAATAAGGGGACGGGTACGGTCAGCGGACCCTATTACGTGACTGCAACCGGCGGGCAGGTCACTGCGGCGATCACCGCGTCCGCGTCCAATCTCAATGGGGTCACGGGCTCCGGCACGATCGCGGCGAGCGGTACGCTCACACACGGCAGCGGCGGCATCTCGCTCACCAACGCGACGCTCGGCTCCGACACCCAGATCACCCTGGAGAACGACCTCGGTTTGGCGGGCGCAGGCGTGCTGAAGGCGGGCGCGCCCCCGCCGCACGGCATTACGGCGACGGTGGATCTGTCGGACGTGACCACGAGCGCCTACTCTTATGCGGCGAAATTGGTGATCGCCCCGGGTGTCGTGGACAAGTCCGGCACTTACGATGTGCCGAGCTCGGTGTCGCTCACGGGCAGCATCGCCGCGGTCGGCACGGGCGGCGCTCTGACGCCTCTGTTCAGCGGCGATGTGTCGCTGTCGGTGGTGGGCATTGCTTCCTACGATGTGACGAAGCCGAGCTCCAGCACGAATTTCTTCACGGCCGAAGCTCAGGTGGCCGGAGATCTCTCGCTGAGCGGCGGACGGGTGCTGTCGGTCTCGGCCGCGCTCAACGCGAGTCAAACGGTGCCGACACCGGCGTTGCCGGACTCGCTCACGGTGACTTACACGTACTCCACGTCGCTCGGCATTCGGCAGGTGAACGCGACGGCGAAATACGACTCGGTCAACGGGTATTCTGGCACGCTGACCAACAATGGCGGAGTGAGCATGACGCTCACGTATCCGATCAGCGGGGGGTTGAGCGGGACGGTCACCGACGACGGCACGAAGACCGCGGTCATCACGCCGACCGGCACGGCGGGTCCGACCATCGACTACAGCGACGGTTCGACGGAGTCTCTGTTCTAGGCCGGCGTGCGCGTCGGGATAGCCGCGCTCGGGGCGCTCTTCGGGTTGGGGCCTTGCGCTCACCTCATCGAGCGCCTCGGCTCTCGATCTGACCGTGGACTCGGGCGCGGCGAGTGACTGCTCGGGACAGCCGCTCTTGCACGCCGCGGCAGCCGGCTACCTCGAGCCGGCGCCGCTCACGACCGTCAACCAATACGGCGGGAATCAATACGCACCGAGTGCGGGCAACGATATCGGTGTCGGTGTCGCGTTTGCGGAGGTGAGCGCTGCGGCGCCCCAGGTCTGCGTGGGCCTTTTGTATCGCGCCGAGTTCGAGGGAGCCGCCTCGAAGGATTTGCTCGATATTCTGCATGCCAATCACTTCGGGCAACCGTTCGACGATGGCCGAACCTATCACGCCTGGTACAAGGCGCAGTCGCTCAAGGCCGAGGGGCTGCGCCTTCGCCGGGCGTTCGATCTCGGCGAGCTTGCAGGTTTCAATTTCAAGCTGGGATTGGGCGCCTCATTGCTCGACGCTGCGCAAGGCCGCCAGCAGAGTCTGACGGGCACGGTGACCGCGACCAGTCCGAGCTATGCCGTGGGAACGGCGACCTGGCTGCGCACCGACAGCGATCTGAACCCCAACGACTTCAACCCGTTCGTGGGTCCCGGCCATCCCAGCGGACTCGGATTCTCGACGGATTTCGAGCTCAAGGTGACTTCGCCCCAGGGCGCCGCACTCGACGTGATCGTCATGGACGGGGGCGGGCGAATCTACTGGCACGGGACCCGCAATTCGTTGCTCATGGCGAACAACGCGACCGTCGCATACAACGCGGATTTCAATCGCGAAGCCTTCGTGACCGGCGTCGACAGCCGCATCGACGAGGTCGAGCATATTCCGACCAAGTACCACGTGGCCTTCTCCCAACCGGTGCTCGGGGAACTCAGTGCGCTGCTCGAGGACGATGCGATAAACGGCTATCACTTTGCATCGCTCGGCGCGCGCTACGGGACGGCTGAGCGAAATGCCAGCGCCACATTTGACCTGCGTGTGCACGCGGTCGGGATTGCTGCGCGCTGGCGGAGCTTGTATGGTTCGTTCACCACCAATCGCTTGCGCCCGCAGGACGCCACCGCGCTCGGTGCCTCGCTCGGGGTCAGCCTGCGCTGGTGAGTCATGTGGCCGATACGGTCGAGGAGGCGGCCAGGCTGCGGCGCGGCACCACGATGGCCTTGGCAGAACGCGGGCAAGCGACGAGAATCCGGGCATGGAAGCGACGGGGCGGGCACCGGATTGACGCAGACGAATAGTTTCTTGTCCGTGCTGTTCCTTGTCTTGGGCGGGCTCGGTCCCGTATCACCGGCGCAGTCGGCCGGGGAACCGCCGATCGTCCTCCATGCGGCCCGCCTCCTCGAGGTCGACACCGGTCGAATCATCGCAC
>CAVVKU010000005.1:0-73595 GCA_963748995.1 uncultured Gammaproteobacteria bacterium
TCCTCGATGCGATTGACGAGCTTGCCGGCTTCCTCATTGTCGCGCAGGGTTTTGGTCATCGTGATGCAGCTTTGCACGAGCAGGATCACAGCCATCGCGAGAAATCCCTTCATCCAGACGTCCATGGGCATGAAGGCGACGCCTATGCCGATCATCGCGAGCGAGAGCAGAAAGGTCGCATAGGTGAAGGCCACCCAGGCGGAAGAGTGTTGGATCGGTTGGTTGTTCATGTGATCTCTCCTTTGTGATTTGCTTCAGTTGCTTGCTTGAGTGGCGGTTGCGGTCAAAGCGCGACGGCGGCGGCTCTTTCCCTCAGCCGCGCCAGCACATCCTCGGCGCGAGGCCCGGTCGCCGGGCCAAAGCCTTCGCGCTCCATCGCCTCTTCCAGGCTTTCCGAGTTCCTTCCCTTCGGTCATTCCGTCGAGCGCGGCTTCAGCCTCCTCCGTTTCGGCCTGTTGTTCGCGAAGACGCGCAAGGGTCGCCTCGGCGTCCGCAAGCGTGTTCCGACAAAGCGGCGCCTCCTCGATCCGGCCGCGGCGGGCGACGCGCACCGCTTGCGCGGCGCGGGCGACACGGCGGCCCCGCTCCAGTTCGGCGAGACGCGCCTGCTGCTTGCGCATATGGGTCTCCAGCCGCCCTATCTCGACGGCGAAAAGACCCTGCGCCCGCTCGGCGCTGGCGGCGTCGGCCTCAAGTTCGGCGATTTTCCGCGCGGCCTGTTGCGCGAGATCCTCGCGCCCGCCCTGAAGGGCGGCGACGGCGCGGGCCTCAAGTTCAGCGATCCGCGCTTTCGTCTGCTCCAGTCGCTGGCCTTCCTGGCGATCCTGCGCCATGGCCAGCGCCAGCGCCTTGCGGGCGCGATCCACGGCGCCAGCGGCGTCGCGCATTTGCTGGTCCAGCAAGGCGAGAGCGTTGTCGTCCTTGAGGCGCTGCTCCGCGTCGAACGCCCGACCGCGCATAAGCGTGATAATTGTTTTGAACATTTGGCGTCTCCTGCTATGAACGTTGTTCATAATTGCAGGCTAGATCACTTTTGAACGTTGTTCAAGATGTTTTTTGAACGGCGTTCATGTGTGTGTCGAACAAGGTAAACTCGTGAGCGATTCCTCAACCAAAACAAAGCCGACTCGCCGCGATCTCCTGCGCGAAAGGCTCATCGACGCCGCCGAAGCGGCCATCGCCGCAAGAGGACTTTCTGGTCTCAAGGCGCGCGAAATCGCCGCGCAGGCCGGATGCGCCCTGGGCGCCATCTACACCGCGTTCGAGGATCTGGACGAACTCATCCTGCGGGTGAACTCCCGCACTCTGGCGCAACTCGAAACGTCTTTGGCGACGCCGACGGAAGGCGCGAAAAAAGGCGAACTAGCCCGTTTGGCCTTCGCCTATTTGCGCTACGCGCGCGAAAATGAGCAGCGTTGGCGGGCCTTGTTCGAGCATCGTCTTCCGCCAGAAAAACCGCTTCCCCACTGGTATGCGCAGGACCGGGACCGATTGTTCGGACTGCTTGAGGCGCCATTGGCGGAGCTCCTGCCCCGGCAAAAATCTCCATTGCGGCGCCAGCGCGCGCGAACCCTGTTTTCAGCGGTGCATGGCGTTGTTTTGCTTGGCCTCGAAGAAAAATTGGCGCCGACCCCGGCCTCGACGCTGGAGAGTGAATTATCTGATTTTATTGATATCGTGTCTCGTGGAATGACAAGAGGCGAATAATTCCGCCTCTTGCCAGCAGCGTCGTAGCCTGAAATAGCAGGCCATGATCGATCTCCTGCTTTTTCTGGTGGCGGCCTGGGCCGGCGCGCAAAATGCGCTGGCAGGCGGAGGCTCCTTCCTTATCCTGCCAACATTGATGTTCGCCGGCATGGACGCGCGCGCGGCGAACATCACCTCATGCGTCGCGCTGTTCCCGGCGCAGCTCGCCACCGGCTGGACCGGCCGAGCGCTCCATCCGTCGCCAACGGCCTGTCACTCGGCATATTGTTCGCAATCAGCATTGTCGGCGGCGCCATCGGCGCGGTGATCCTGCTGGTCACCCCGCCCGCATTCTTCGCCCAGCTCGTGCCATGGCTGGTGCTCTTCGCCACGTCGATTTTCGCCTGGGGCAGTTTTTTCCGCAAACCGGGCGGTCCCGAAGGACATCTTGGCGCCAAAGGCGCCACTCTCATGCAGTTCCTGATCTCGATCTATGGCGGCTATTTTGGCGGCGGCATCGGCTTCCTGATGGTCGCGGCGCTGACGCTCGCGGGTCAAAACGTGCGCGTCGCCAGCGCCACCAAGTAAGTGTCGCCGAAATGATCTACGCCGCCGCCGTGGCGATCTTCGTGTTTTCGCCGGATTTGCACTGGCGTCAGGCGCTGATGACCTCGGCGGGCGCGATCATCGGCGGTGTTCTTGGGGCGAAATTGCTTCACCATGTAGAGGAGAAATATCTCCGAATTTTCGTCGTCACGATCGGCGTTCTGTTGACGGCCGGCCTCTTTTACAAAGCCTCGTAAACCATCGCGCATTGTCCGCGCAGCCGCGCTTACCCGATATTAAGGCGCGGCTGCTCACCCTTGCCCGGAGCCGCGCGCGAGCGCGCCAGAGGCGAGGGGTCATACATGAGCAAGGAAACGGCGCGGGGACTCAGCCTGGTCACACTCAAGGAAGAGCGGCCCGGCGACGAGGCGCTGGCGACGCCAAGCAGTGGACGCGGGACTTCCTGATGAGCGATCATCCGCAACTCGGTCGCGACGGCAATGTCTGCCTTTCACCTCGTTTGGCGCGCGCATCGATACTCTTCGCTTTGGCGTCAGCGACGCAAACGGCGGCGACCATGATCGCGTCCGGGGTGAATTGCTGGCTGCGTTCAAACAGTTCGATCAGATCCCGCATCCCGCAAAAATGGGCGTCTATCGCGCCATATTGATCGCCTTTCCGAATTGCGCGGACGACGAAGGCGTCAAAACTCTCGCCCGCGCGCAAAAGAGCCTGCGCCTCACCTCATTTCTGCGCGCACGGATGATCGGCGTGTTCTACGCCGATGCGCCGGAGCCCGGTCTGTGGAACAAGGATTTCCGTCCGCTGCGCGCGCCCATTCCGCTCGTGGCGATCCGTTCACTGGTCGTCGCCGACGCGGCCTTCGTCATGCGCCACCCTCTGCTTACGCCATCCTACCTCTATAATTTTCCGCTCGCCGGGCCTCGCCGGCTGGCGGAGCAGGCGATGCGAAAGGCTTGAGACATGGCTGCGGCACTGCCGCGCGCCGCTTTTGAGCGAGCCGCCCCGGACCAGTTCGAGACCATGCCCATGACTGGCCGAGTCGGTGGCTCATGCGACATCGCAGGCCCGGGAACTCGACCGGGGCTGCGTCGACGCGATCTGCCGACTGGATTTGGCGTCGATGGAGCAGCAGCAGGCGTGCGGCCGTATCCCGATCCTTGCGCTCATGCACCTTGCGAAGGAGCGGGGCTGGATACCGCGCCTGCTGGATTGGCGCAACAGCGGCGACACCGCGGGCGACAAGGCGCGCGTCGTCGGCTACGCGGCCATCGCCTTTTACGAGCCTTTTGGGCGCCATATCGACGGGGAGGGCCGGCGCGCCCTCCTCGGGATCGCCCGGAAATCCCTGCGCGAAGCCGCCGGGGCGGGGGCGGGGCCCGGGGCGGTTGCGGCCGCTCCGCCGGGTCCGGCTTCCGAGAGCCGGGGCTGCTTCGTGACCCTTACCGAGCGGGGAAACCTCCGGGGTTGCATCGGCAACCTCGAGGCCCACGGTCCCCTCTCGGAGGGCGTCGCCGAAAACGCGCGGGCCGCCGCCCTCGACGACTCGCGCTTTTCGCCGGTCGTTGCGCGGGAGGTCGACTCCATTAGGATCGAGGTCAGCGTCCTCTCCGCGATGCAGCGATTGTGGTTTTCCTCTCCGGAGGACCTTCTGCAGAAGCTCCAGCCCGGCGTCGACGGCGTGTTCCTGCAGATGGGCGACCGGGGCGCGACGTACCTGCCGCAGGTCTGGGAGCAGCTGCCCGACAAGGCCGCCTTCCTTGACAGTCTCGCAAGAAAAGCGGGCTGCGATCCGTCGCAGTGGCGCAAGCCGGGAACCGCCGTTTTTGTCTACGAAGTCGAATCCTTCAAGGAGCCGGGGGATTAGCGGTCGCCGTTGGGGGCGGCTGCGGGCGCATCGCCGGCCGCCGTGGCGGCCCCGGCGGCGCCGGTGGCCGCTTTGGACGGCGTCGGCCGGGCGTGGGGCTGCGCGGCTCGGCGGCTTCGCACCGATCGGCGAACCCGTCGAGGCGGGCGGCGCTTTCGAGGCGACGCGCTCGGCATCCATCAAGCGTCTCAGGCGGGCGCCGACGTCGCGATACGTGTTGTCTATCCGAGCCAGGTGACGGTAGACGGCGGTGGCCTGGGTCCCGCGTCCCCGCTGCTCGAGCTGGGTGCCGAGCGCATAGAGCTCGCCGAGCACCGTGGCGCTGCCCTTGCGTCCCTTCAGTTCGGCGAAACGCTGCTCGAAATTATCCAGCAGGCGGGCCGTGTCCGGACCCGGCGGCGCTGGAATCTTGGGTGCCGAGACGGCCGGGGTCGCGGAGGCCCAAACGGACAGGAACAAGAGGGTGCTTCCGCCGCTCAATAGCACCGCGCCGGGCAACCAGGCCCAGGGGCTCAAATTGACGTGGGACCGAAGCAACAGGTCGAGCCCGAGCAGCCCAAACCCCACGATTGCCGCGATCATCCCGAGCTTTCGCATGCTATAGACATAATCCGCGTTCAGAAGCGGCGAAGTATAGGTGATCGGGCGACCCTGACTGCAATGCTAAGCTCACAAAAATCGATCCCAAGGAAGCCGATGGCGAAGGTAAAAGAGGTATTCGTCTGCCAGTCTTGCGGGACTCCCTCAGCCAAATGGCAGGGACAGTGCGCCGGGTGCGGTGAGTGGAATACCTTGGTGGCGGAGGTCGGTCGGGCGGCGCCGGCGTTCCGGGACGGCGCTGCGGGACGTCCCGGCCGCCTGGACCCGCCGGTCTCGCTCGCCGCCGAGGCCGCCGCCGAGCAACCCCGGATCTCCTCCGGCTCCGCCGAGCTCGACCGGGTCCTGGGCGGCGGTTTGGTCGCGGGCTCCGTGACTTTGATCGGCGGCGACCCCGGAATCGGCAAATCCACCTTGATGCTGCAGTCGGCGGCGGCGCTCGCCGCCGCCGGCCCGGTCCTGTATGCGACCGGGGAGGAGTCGATCAAGCAGGTGGCGCTGCGGGCGCGTCGACTGGCGCTCGCCGAGTCGACCGCCCGGCTGGTCGCCGAGACCCAAGTCGAGTCGATCGTGGAGATCGCCTCGAGCCTCAAGGCGCGCGCGCTCATCGTCGACTCCATCCAGACCATGTATTCCCAGCGGATCGACACGGCGCCCGGCGCCGTCTCGCAGCTGCGCGAGTGCACCGCAGAGCTGGTGCGCTTCGCCAAGACGAGCGGGACCGCGGTGCTGCTGGTCGGCCACGTGACCAAGGAGGGACAGATTGCCGGTCCCCGGGTGCTCGAGCACATGGTCGATACGGTGCTGTACTTCGAAAGCGACACGGGCAGCCGTTTTCGCGTACTGCGCTCGGTGAAGAACCGTTTCGGCGCCGCCAACGAGATCGGTGTATTCGCGATGGCGGAGCAGGGCCTGCGCGAGGTCACCAATCCGTCGGCCATTTTCCTGTCGCGTCACCCGACACCCGTGTCGGGAAGCGTGATCACGGTGATGCGCGAAGGTACCCGCTCGCTCCTGATCGAAGTGCAGGTGCTGGCCGATTCGAGCATGGGCTCGAATCCGAGACGGGTTGCGGTCGGCATAGACGGCAACCGCCTGACCATGCTCCTGGCCGTGGCGCACCGCCATGCCGGTCTTTCGCTGCAGGGCCAGGACGTGTTCGCCAACGTGGTCGGCGGCGTACGCATGTCGGAGACGGCGGGCGACCTCGCGATCGTGCTGGCCGCCCGGTCGAGCCTCTCGGACCGTCCCTTGCCCGATTCGCTCATCGCCTTCGGCGAATTGGGCCTGGCCGGGGAGATCCGCCCCGTGCCGTTCGGCGAGGAGCGCCTGCGCGAGGCCGCCAAGCACGGCTTCAAGTCGGCGCTGATACCGGAGGCCAACGTGCCCCGGCGCCCGCCGGATGGAATGACGGTGCGCGGCGTGAGGCGCCTCGGCGAGGCTCTCGAAGGGTTCTAGCGGCAGGCGGTCCCGGTCAGCGTCGCGTCGCGACGATCTCCAGATACTCGCTCGGGACGACGAGCGAGCGGTCGCTGCGATTCAACGAGGTCAGCAGTGCGGTGATGTCCCGCTCGAGCGCGGCTCCCTTGTCGGCGGGCAGCGAGAGAAAGGCTTTGTGGACCGGTCCATACCACGTGCGGAAGACCTCGATGAAATGCGCCGCCGAGCGGTAGCGGAAATTGAACGTGCGCGGTGTCGAGCGGATCTCGGCTTTGCCTTGAAACAGGCTCTTCAGGTGGGCTTCATCGCCCCAAAGCGCAGGGGATCTCGTTCCAGCGGGCGGCGCGACATGACGCCCGAGGGTCTTGAACAGTTCACCGATGAACCCGGCCGGCGTCCAGTTGGCAAGGCCGATGCGTCCCCCCGGGCGGCAAACGCGCAGCAGCTCCGCCGCCGCCCCGGCTTGGTCGGGCGAGAACATCACGCCGAACGTCGACAGCACCGCGTCGAAGCTCGCGTCCTCGAACGGCAACGCCTCGGCATCGGCGACCTGGAACGCCACCTCGAGCCGCTCGGCGCGGGCTCGCTCCGCGCCGCGCTCGAGCAGGGCCGGCACATAGTCCGTGGAGATCACGCGACAGCCGCGGCGCGCGGCGGCGAGCGTCGCGTTGCCGTTGCCGGCCGCGACGTCGAGCACGCGCTCGTCGGTGAGCAGGTCGCAGGCCTCGGCCAATCGCTCGCCGACGAGCTGCAACGTCGTGCCCACGACGGCGTAGTCGCCGCTCGCCCAGGCGCCCTGTTGTCGGGTCTTGAGAGCGGCGAAATCGACCGGAGCGATGGATGCGTTCATGGCGTACCTCAGTGAGTGGCGGGTCTCGGGGGACGGTGAATGCGACTGTGATTCCGATCGTGTCGGCGGGTCCTATCCGAGCGTCGGGCTTTTATGCTCCAGCGTCCGCTGCGCGCGGGCCGAAGGAAATGTCTTGGCAGGCTTCCCGCAAGCGACACAGAATTCGGGGCAGATCGGGCGGGTTGCGGGGAGCGAAGTGACGACGAAGCAGATCGCGACCGCCATGAAACGGGCGGAATCCGTCCTGAAGAGGCGACCGGGCGCCGGTCTCGTGGCCGACGCACCCGCGATGGCGAACTGGGAAGGCGGAATGCGTGTCGTCACGCGCAGCGAGGGCGGCCCGTTCCTCTCGACCGACATGCCCGGAGGAGCTCGGCGGGAGCGGCGATCGTGTCTCCCCCGGCTGGCTGCTGCGGGCGGGGCTCGCGTCCTGCCTTGCGACGCGGATCGCGATGGCGGCGGCAGCGCAGGGAATCGATTTGGAATCGATCGATGTGGCGGCGTCCAGCCGCTCCGATGCGCGCGGCCTGCTCGGCATGACCGGCGTAGCCGGCGAGCCGATCGACCCGGGACCGCTCGAGTTGACCCTGCACGTGCGCATCAGCGCGCCGGGCATCCCGCCCGAGCGGCTACGAGCGCTGGTCGAATACAGCCACGCGCATTCTCCGGTCTCGGCCGCCATGAGCAAGTCGATCCCGATCTCGCTGTCGATCGAGCCGATTTGATGGACGCCTTATCCCGAACGCTGCGGGTCGTGCGCCTCGTCGGGGCGATATTCATCAATGCCAAGTTCACCGCCCCTTGGTCCTACCGGTCACCCGCGGCGGCGGCGGCGGCGCCGCTGCTGGAGCCTGGCGCGGAGCGCGTCGTGATCTTTCATCTGATCACGCAAGGCGAGTGTTACGTCGAGCTGGCCGCGCAGCCGCCGTGCCTGCTGCGCGCAGGCGATGTGGTGCTGTTTCCGCGCGGTGATGCGCATCTGATGTGCTCGAGCCCCGGCGTGCCGCCGGCGAAGGGCGCGCGCCTCGATCAGGTGCTGTCGCGGCGTCCGCGGCAGTTGGTGTATGGCGGCGGAGGGGAGGCGACCCGGTTGGTGTGCGGCTATCTGGCATGCGAAGCCCGGGTCGCCGACATGCTGCTCGCCGGCCTTCCTCCCCTGTTGCGGGTAAACGTGCGGGGATCGAATGCCGGCAGCTGGCTGGAGGCTTCGGTCCGTTATGCGCTCGCCGAAGCGCGCTCCCCGCGCCCCGGCGGCGCCGGCGTGCTCGCGAAGTTGGCCGAAGTGCTTTTCATCGAGGTGCTGCGGCTGCACATGAGCGCGGCGGAGCCGGGGCGCACGGGATGGCTGGCCGGGCTTCACGACCCCACGGTGGGCGCCGCGCTGAACGAACTGCATGCCCGGCCGGCACACGCGTGGACGCTGGAGGAACTGGCACGCGCGGCGGGCAAATCAAGATCGGTGTTGGCGGAGCGCTTCCTCGCGCTGGTGGGAACCACGCCGATGCAATATCTGACCCAGTGGCGAATGCTGCTCGCCGCAAACCTTCTCTGCGGCACCCATATGTCTCTCGCGCGCATCGCCGAGGACGTGGGCTACCAGACCGACACCGCTTTCAGCCGTGCGTTCCGGCGTGAATTCGGCGCGCCGCCCGCCGCCTGGCGGCGCATCAAGGCGGGTCGCGAAAAGGTTCCAGGTCGGCTGCCGGGCGTTCCAGTACGCGGCGAGCGCCGCGGCGCTCGCGGGTGAGGCAGGGAGATGGTCGATACGACGGCAAATGACAACTGGTTGTCGAGGGTGGCCGAGCGTTGCTGCGAGTGGTCGGAGCGCTGGTTCCCGGACGCGTTCGCATTCGCCTTGATCGCCGTGGCCGTGGTCGCGCTGGGCGCGGTGCTCATCGGCGCGCCGCCGAGGGCGGTGGCCGAGAATTTCGGCTCCGGATTTTGGAGCCTGATTCCGTTCACCATGCAAATGACCTTCATCATCATCGGCGGATATGTCGTCGCGGATTCGCCGCCGGTCGAACGCCTGGTTCACCGTCTGGCGGCGGTGCCGAAGAGCGCCCGCGGAGCGGTGGCGTGGGTCGCGCTCTTCGGTACGCTGACATCGCTCATCCATTGGGGATTGAGCCTGGTGTTTTCGTCGCTGCTGATCCGCGCGCTGGCGCGCCGGACAGAGCTCAAGGTCGACTATCGGGCCGCCGGCGCGGCGGCGTGCATGGGCTTGGGCTCCGTGTGGGCGCTCGGGCTGTCGTCCTCGGCGGCGCAGCTCGAGGCCAACCCGGGCAGCATGCCGCCCGCCTTGCTGGCGGAGACCGGCGTCATTCCGTTCAGCGAGACCATATTCCTCTGGCAGTCGATGCTGCTCGCGGCAATTCTCGTGACGGTCAGCACCTGGGTCGCGTGGAAGACCGCGCCCGGCGCGGGTCGGGCACAGACCGCCGAGCGGCTGGGTGTGGACCTCGCGCCGCGCCGCGCCTCGGATGCGCCGCGCACGCGTCCCGGGGAATGGCTCGAGTTGAGCCCGCTTCCCACCCTATTCATCGCGCTTCTGGGAATCGGGTTTCTGGCGCACGAGTTCTCCGCCAAAGGCGCTGCAGCGGCCATTTCCAATCTCAACACTTACAATTTCATCTTCATCATCGCGGGGCTGCTGCTGCAGTGGCGGCCGCGGCGATTCATCGAGTCAGTGGCGCGAAGCGTGCCGAGTGTCGCCGGCGTGTTGATCCAGTTTCCGTTCCTCGGGGCGATCGCGGCGATTCTGACCGGCGCGAAGAACGGTGCGGGCAGCACGCTTTCCGGCATGCTCGGTCAAGCCTTCACCCACATCGCGAATCACGCGACTTTCGCGCCGATCGTCGGCGCCTATTCGGCGCTGCTCGGTTTGTTCGTCCCGTCGGGAGGCGGCAAATGGATCGTCGAGGCACCGTACGTCATGCACGCAGCCAATTCGCTCCAATACAATCTGGGCTGGGTGGTGCAGATCTACAACGCGGCCGAGGCGCTGCCGAATCTGATCAATCCATTCTGGATGCTGCCGATTCTCGGCATTCTCGGTTTGCGCGCCCGGGATCTGATCGGCTTCACGTTCGTGCAGTTCGCCATCAATCTGCCGCTGGTGCTGGCGCTCCTGTGGATCCTGGGGTCGACCTTGAGCTATCACCCTCCGGTGATGCCCTGATACGCCGGCAGGCTCGGGAGCTTAGTTGAGCTTGAGATAGCGGGCGCAGGTGGCGGATGAGGCGACGACCTCATACTTCGCGCCGGCTCCCGCGTACCGGCACACCAGGATCGGGTGCGCCCGGATAGGAGCTGATGACGCGCTGCCCGACGAGTTTCGCCCGCGCCGGATCCTGGGCGGCTGCCGACAGAGCGATCAAAAGTCCTGCGCAAATCGCGATGGCTTTCATGTCCGGCAGTGTGTGCGCAAGCCGGCCGCGCGGCGCCGCAACGGACGTTCTCAAAAAATCGCCCGGCGATGTGACGTAATCCGGCCGCGCGCCCTTCAGGCCGCCGTGGCGGGCGGGCGGATGCGCACGGTCTTGATGGCGTTGTCGCCGGTCTGCAGAACCTCGAGCATGTACTCGGACATCTTCAGGGTCGTGCCCGGCTCCGGGATCGTCTCCAGGAATTCGACTATCAATCCGTTCAAGGTCTTCGGGCCGTCGGTGGGAAGATTCCAGCGCATGGACCGATTCAGCGCGCGAACGGTGGTGGAGGCATTCACCACGAAGCTGCCGTCCGAATCGCGGTGCACATCCTTGTGCATCATGGTCGCGGGATCGGTGGTGAATTCGCCGACGATCTCCTCGAGAATGTCGTCGAGCGTCACCAGCCCCTGGATGTCGCCGTACTCGTCGACCACGAAGGCGAGGCGGCGCTTGTCCCGCTGAAAGTTCAACAGCTGCGTGTTGAGCGGGGTGCCGGAGGGAACGAAGTACACGTCGCGCACGTTGGCCGCTTCCACCAGTTTGTCGCGGTCGAGCCGGCCGCGCGCCAGCTCGTGCACCACGCGCTTCATGTGCAGCACGCCCATGATGCGGTCGATGTCGCCTTCGAATAACGGCAGGCGCGTGTGCTGGCTCTGGCGCAGCTGCTCGAGAACCTTGTCCCACGAGTCCTCCATGTCGATGCCGACGATTTCCACGCGCGGCACCATGATGTCCTCGACCGTGGCTTTTTCCAGATCGAGAATGCTCATGAGCATCTGGCGGTGCCGTTGCGGGATCATCGCGCCGGCCTCGGCCACCACGGTGCGCAGCTCCTCGCTGCTCAACGAGGTGGAGGCCTGCTGGCGCGAGACGCCCAACAGACGCAGCACGCCGTTCGCCAGCAGATTGGTCGCCCAGACGAGCGGATACAGCACCGCGAGCAGCAGCGTGTACACGTAGGCGGCGGGGGTGGCGAGGCTCTCCGGGTGCAGGGCGCCGAAAGTCTTGGGCGCGACCTCGCAGAAGATGAGCAGAACGAAGGTGAGCGCGATCACCCCGGCCGCGACCAGATAATCGCCGCCCAGGCGAAAGGTGATGAGGCCCACCAGGGTGGGCGTGATCACGTTCACCACGGTGCTCAGCAACAGGATGAGGCCGATCAGCCGGTCCGGTCGGGCGAGAAGCGCCTCGGTCAGGCGCGCGCTGCGGTGCCCCATCTTGGCGCGGTGGCGCAGCCGATAGCGGTTCAAGCTCATCAGGGCGGTCTCGCTGCCCGCGAAGAATGCGGCCAACAGCAGGAGAACCCCGAGCGTCGCGAACAAGACCCCGAGTGAAAAATGTTCCATTAGCGCGGCGGGCCGCTCAACCCCAGTGCCGCCCGAGCAGGTATTCGAGCACGAACTTCGATCCGAAATATGACAGCACCAGGAAACCGAAGCCGCTCAGCGTCCAGGTCACGGCGGCTCGTCCGCGCCATCCGTAGCGCACCCTGCCGAACAGCAGCACCCCGAAAATGACCCACGCGATGCACGACAGGATGGTCTTGTGCTGAAGGTGCTGGGCCCAAAGATCGGTCACGAAGATGAATCCCGTGAGCAACGCCAGGGTCAACAGCGCAAAGCCCGCACCGATCAGCCGGAACATGACCTGCTCGATGGAATCGAGCGGCGGCAGCACCGCGGGCAGATCCGCGAGCCGCCGGGCCCGAGCCTTCTGTCCATGAATTTGAGGATCAGCGCCGTGACCGCCGCCGCCAGAAACAGCGCCGCCGCTCCCATGGACAACAAGATGTGCGCGGTCAGCTCCCAGCTCGGCGTGTTCTCTTCGGCATACGTGTGTCCGTGGCCGGTGAGCGCCGCGCCGAACGCCGCCAGGGCGAGAAGTATCGCTGCGATCGCACGGTTCTGCCTCTCGATCGCGATCAGACAGGCAAGGCTCGCGAGCGTCCACGCCAGGAGCGATGCGGCCTCGAGGAGGCCGATGGAAAAGGGGCCGAGCGAGCGCATCATGTAGACGATGGCGTCGGTATGCGCGACGATCGCGCCGAGGGTGACCGCCCAGGCGAGACTCCCCCAGGCAGGCTTGCTGACACTCCGAAGCATCATCCAAGCACTGACGGCATAGAGCGCGAACAAGGAAACGGCGATGATCACGGCTGGATCGGATGATGACACAACGATCCGGCGAGCGGCCTAGCGAGGACTCCGGAATGCGATATCATTCGAGCCCATGTTCGATCGTCTGACATCCGGCCTCACGGCCGCCCTGAACGCGCTCTCCGGCCGCGGCTATTTGAGCGAGGACAACATTTCCGACACGGTCCGGGAAGTTCGCCTCGCATTGCTCGATGCGGACGTGGCGCTCCCGGTGGTGAAGACCTTCACCGAGGCGATCAAGAGCCGCGCGATCGGCATCGAGGTCACCAAGAGCCTGACCCCGGGCCAGGCCTTCATCAAGGTGGTGCACGAGGAATTGGTCCGGCTGATGGGAGAACCGAGCGCCGGGCTCAATCTCAGGGCGCAGCGTCCCGTCGTCGTCATGCTCGCCGGCCTTCAGGGGGCGGGCAAGACCACCACCGCCGGCAAGCTCGCGCGCTGGCTGATCGAAAAGCAGCACAAGAAAGTGCTGCTGGTCAGCACGGACGTGTACCGGCCCGCCGCCATCGACCAGTTGAAGACCCTGAGCGGCCAGGTGGGGGCCGGATTCGCGCCCGCGAGCGTCGATGAGGCGCCGGTGGCCATCGCCAAGCGCGCGCTCGCGGAGGCGACGCTGCAGGCTTACGACGTGCTCTTGATCGACACGGCGGGGCGGCTGCACGTCGACGCCGAGATGATGGAGGAGGTAGAAGACCTCGAGGCTGCCATCCAACCGCACGAGCGGATTGTTCGTGGTCGACAGCATGGCCGGACAGGATGCCGTGAACGCGGCCAAGGCGTTCAACGATGCGTTGAGCTTGACCGGCGTCATTCTTACCAAGGCCGACGGCGATGCCCGCGGCGGCGCCGCCCTGTCGGTCCGGCAGGTGACCGGCAAGCCCATCCTGTTCGTGGGGACCGGGGAGAAATCCGAGGCGCTCGAGCTGTTCCAGCCCGAACGCATTGCCTCGCGCATTCTCGGCATGGGAGACGTGCTGTCGCTGGTCGAGCAGGTTCAGGAACAGGTCGACCAGGAAAAGGCGGAAAAGCTCGCCAAGAAGATCAGCAAGGGCAAGTCGTTCGATCTCATGGACCTGCGCGATCAGCTGAGCCAGCTGCAGAAAATGGGCGGCATGTCCGCGTTGCTGGACAAGCTCCCCGCGCAGTTGCAGGCAAATGCCGCCGCCGCGGCGGGACAGGTCAACCCCAAGGTGCTGAAGCGCCAGATGGGCATCATCGATTCCATGACGCCGCGCGAGCGGCGGCGGCCGGAAATCATCGATGGATCCCGCAAGCGGCGCATTGCAACAGGTGCGGGGGTGCCGCTTCCGGAGGTCAACCGGCTTCTCAAGCAGTTCGATCAGATGCAAAAGACCATGAAAAAGCTCGCCAAGGGCGGCATGTTGAAGAATTTGATGCGCGGAATGGCCGGGCGCATGCCCCCCGGCTTCGGTCCCTAGCCCCGGAATCGGGCCTTCCCGGGGATTTCTGGTCACCCACTCCGGCTTTTTGTTGCCGAGGCGCGTCGCTACCCAGTACAATTAGCGGCTTGGCATTGCAAGGTGAAGCATCATGGTGACGATCCGATTGACTCGACGCGGCGGCAAGAAGACGCCGTTCTACCACGTCGTGGTAACCGATAGCCGCAAGCGTCAGGGCGGTACCAGCCTTGAGAGCGTCGGACTCTTCAATCCCGTGGCGCGCGGCGCCGAAATCAAGCTGCGCCTGGATGTCGCGCGCATCGAGCACTGGTTGAAGGAAGGTGCCCACATGTCGGATCGCGTCAAGCAGCTCTTGACCGTGTACCGCAAACAGGCCGCCTGAGGAGCCGCTAGCGACGACGCGGCGGGTGCGATGAGCCCTGAATCTTCGGCGCTCATCGAGTTGGGGACCGTGGGTGCCCCCTTCGGCGTCCGAGGGTGGGTGAAATTGAGCTCCCATACGGACCCGCCCGAGCGATTACTGGATCATCGACGGCTGCAGCTCAAGCTGGGCGGCGCCTGGAGGACCTACTCGGTCGAGGCGCACGGCAAGAGCGGCGGCCAGCTGACGGTGAAGTTGGCGGGCATCGAGGATCGGGATGCGGCTCAGACGCTGCGCGGCGCGCCGATCGCGGTGCCCAGAAGCGAGCTGCCGCCGGGCGATGAGAGAGATTTTTACCGCGCCGACTTGATCGGTTGCGAGGTGGTGAATCTGGCGGGTGTGCGGCTCGGCGCCGTGACCCACTTCATCGAAATACCGGCGCATGCCCTGATGGTGGTGCGCGGTGAACGGGAGTATTGGGTGCCGGCCGTCCCGCAGCATTTGCGGCGTGTGGATCTGAAATCGCGGCAGGTCGTGGTCGATTGGGACGACCCGGCCGACTAGCAGGCGGCGGAGATCGCATGCGTATCGCGGTCGTGAGCTTGTTCCCGTCGATGCTTCGAGAGGCATTGGCGCATGGTGTTCTGGGGCGCGCGCTCGAGCGCGGGGTGGTCGAGGTCGATTATTTCGACCCGCGCGACCACACCGCGGATGTGCATCGCACCGTGGACGATCGCCCGTATGGTGGCGGCCCGGGCATGGTGCTGAAGGTGGAGCCGTTGCGAGACGCCCTGCGCGCCGCGCGCGCCGCGAGCCCCGAGGGGTCGCGGGCGGTGTACCTGGGCGCGGACGGGGTCCGGTTCGACCAGAGCCGGGCGCGTGAGGCGAGCGGCTGGCCGGGGCTGATCCTGGTGGCCGGACGATACGAGGGCGTCGACGAGCGATTCGTCGAGCACGAGATCGACGAGCAGTGGTCGATCGGCGATTACGTGTTGTCGGGCGGCGAGCTGCCCGCACTGGTGGTCATCGATGCGATCGCGAGGCTTCTGCCCGGGACGCTCGGGAGCGCGGAGTCCGCGATCCAGGAGTCGTTCAGCGACGGGCTGCTCGATTGGCCGCATTACACGCGGCCGGCGAGCGTGGACGGTCGCGGGGTGCCGGCCGTGCTGGCGTCCGGCGATCACGCGGCGATCGGGCGCTGGCGGTTGCAACAGTCGCTGGGCCGGACGTGGCTGCGCCGGCCGGACCTGCTGGCAAGGCGGGGGATGAGCGAGGAGGAGCGAATTCTCCTCGAGGAATTCAAGCGCGCGGCGGCGGCGCGGCGCGCGCAAGAAGACAGTCGAGTCATTGACGCAAGTTATGGTGAGGGTGAGAGCAATGAACAAGATCATTCAACAACTGAACGATGAGCGCGCGACGCGCAAACTCCCGGATTTCAACCCCGGCGACACCGTCGTCGTGCAGGTCAAGGTGGTCGAGGGCGACCGCGAGCGCGTTCAGGCCTACGAGGGCGTGGTGATCGCCAAGAAGAATCGCGGGCTCAACTCCTCGTTCACGGTGCGCAAGATTTCGCACGGCGAAGGGGTGGAGCGCGTGTTCCAGACCTTCAGCCCCTCGATCAGCGAGGTCAGCGTCAAGCGGCGCGGGTCGGTACGGCGAGCCAAGCTCTATTATCTGCGCGACCTGTCCGGCAAGGCAGCGCGCATCGACGAGAAGGTCTGACACCCTAGTGCGCGAGCGCCGGACGAGGGTCGTTGAACGCAACCTAAGCCGGCGCTGATGGGGTTCTTCTCGCTGGTTTGGCGGATGCTGGAGGGCGTCAGAAAGGTCCTCCACCTGATTTTGTTGCTGGTCATATTCGGCTTCGTGCTCGCGGCGCTGCACACGAGCGTGCCCACGATACCGAGGAGCGCCGCCCTGATTGTCGCCCCCGAGGGCGAGCTGGTCGAGCAGCTGTCCAGCGATCCCTTGCGCCGCGCGTTCGGTCAGGCGTCCGGCGGTCCCGCTCCCGAGACCCTGCTCCGCGACGTGATCGACGCCATCGAAGCGGCGAAGAGCGACGAGCGCATCAAGCTCATCGTGCTCGATCTCGGCAATCTCAAGACCTCGGGACTGTCCAAGCTGCAGGAGATCGGCGCGGCCCTGCGCGATTTTCGCGGCGCCGGCAAACGCGTCGTGGTTGCGGCCGATTCGCTCGACCAGACCCAGTACTATCTCGCCGCCCAGGCGGGCGAGCTTTACCTCGATCCTCTCGGGCTCGTCTACGTGGACGGCTTCAGCTACTACCGCATGTTCCTGAAGGAGGCGATCGACAAGCTCGGCGTCGATGTGAACGTGTTTCGAGCCGGCACCTTCAAGAGCTTCACCGATCAGTTCTCCCGCAGCGACATGGCGCCGAGCGAACGGGAGGAAAGCTCCGTGTGGCTTCAAGCCCTCTGGAACTCCTACAGCCAGGACGTGACCCGGGCGCGCTCGCTCGGCCCCAATGCCCTCAACGAATATGTCGCGGACGCTCCCGCCGCATTGGCGGCGGTGAACGGCGATGCGGCGAAGCTCGCCATGCAGCGCGGGCTCGTCACCGCGCTGAAGAGCCGCCGCCAGCTCGCCGACGACTTGAAGAGCATCGTCGGGGAGGATCCCGATACGCACTCGTTCACGTCGGTCGGCATGAGCCAATATCTGTCGGCGGTGCGGCCGAAACTCGGCCTGAAATCCAAGAGCGATCCCAAGGTCGGCATCGTGGTCGCGGCCGGCGAGATCTTGGACGGCCATCAGCCGCCGGGAAAGATCGGCGGCGAAAGCACGGCCGACCTCCTGCGGCAGGCGCGCTACGACAAGGCGGTCAAGGCCGTGGTGCTGCGGGTCGACAGCCCCGGGGGCAGCATGTTCGCCTCGGAGCTCATCCTTCGGGAAGTGCAGGCGCTGCGCAAGGCGGGTAAGCCCGTGGTGGTCTCGATGAGCACCTACGCGGCCTCGGGCGGCTACTATATCTCCGCAGGGGCGAATCAGATCTTCGCGAGTCCGACCACGCTCACCGGATCGATCGGAGTGTTCTCCGTGGTGCCGACCTTTCAGCGCACGCTCGAAAAGATCGGCGTCAAGGTGGACGGTCTCGGGACGACGCCGCTTGCGGGGAGCATGCGTCTCGATCGGCCGCTCGATGATGCGGCCCGGCGCATCCTGCAAAGCTCCGTGGACCATGCCTACGACGAGTTCCTGCACCGCGTCGGCGAGGGGCGCAAGAAGAGCGCAGAGGATGTCGACAAGATCGCGCAGGGCAGGGTCTGGGCGGGCGTCGACGCGCAGCGCATCGGCCTCGTGGACCATCTGGGCGGGCTCAAGGATGCGACCGATGCCGCGGCGAAGCTCGCCGAGCTCGGCTCGGATTACAACGTGGATTACATCGAATCCGAGCTCTCGCTGCGCGAAGAGCTGCTGATGCAGTTGCGCTCCGAGCTTGGGAAGGGTCTCGCCGGAGTGGCGGGCTTGTTCGCGCCGCAAAGCGGCATCGAGCGCGCACTCGATCCCCTGGTCGAGCGGGCGCAGGAGATCGCCGAGCTCAACGATCCGCGGGGGCTGTACGCTTATTGCTGGTGCGAGCAGCCCTCCGGCCGGCAACGAGTGCTCGCGCCCCGATAGCCAATCACAGGCGGGGAGGGGGTCCATGATCAAGACCGATCTGGCGGACTGCACCGCGCTCGAGCTCAAGGAGCTCTTTCGCACCCACCGGGCCTCGCCGCTCGAGGCGACGCGCGCCGCGCTCGCGCGCATCGAACGATTGAATCCGGTGCTGCACGCCTTCAGCTCAATCGCCGCCGAAGCCGCGCTCGAAAGCGCGCGCGCGAGCGAAACGCGCTGGGCGCGCGGCGAGCCCTGCGGCGCGCTCGACGGCGTACCGGCATCGATCAAGGATCTCATTCTCACGCGCGGCATGCCGACCTTGAGGGGCAGCCGCACCGTCGATCCGGACCAGTCCTGGGACGTGGATGCCCCGGCCGCCGCGCGTTTGCGCGAGGCGGGCGCGGTGATCCTGGGTAAAACCACGACCCCGGAGTTTGGCTGCAAGGGGGAGACGAACTCGCCGCTCACCGGCATTTCGCGAAATCCCTGGAATCATCAGAAGACGCCGGGAGGCTCCTCGGGCGGCACCGCCGCCGCGGTGGCGTCCGGCATGGGCCCGATCTCGGTGGGCACGGACGGGGCGGGGAGCATCCGCATTCCAGCCGCCTTTTGCGGCAATGTCGGGTTCAAGCCGAGCTTCGGCCGGGTGCCGGCGTATCCGCTGTCCTATTTCGGCAGCGTTTCGCATCTCGGGCCGCACACCATGAGCGTGCGCGACTCGGCGCTGGTGATGAACGTCTTGAGCCAGCCGGATGCACGGGACTGGACGTCGCTCCCGCCCGATGACCGCGATTACCTCGAGGGCCTCGAGGACGGAATCAGCGGGCTGCGCATCGCCTGGTCGCCGACACTCGGCTACGCCCGCGGCGTCGATCCGGAAGTCGCGGTGGCCTGCGAACGGGCTGTGCAGCGGTTATCGGACCTCGGTGCGATCGTCGAGGCGGTGGACCCTGGGATCGAGGATCCGCTGGAGATCACCTGCGGACTCTGGTTCGTCGGCGCCTGGACGTTGTGGAACACGCTGACGCCGGCCCAGCAGACCCTGACCGATCCGGACTTCGCGGCCGAAGCGCGGCTCGGATCCTCATTCAGCGCCCTCGACGTGCAGCAGCTGCAGCTGCGCCGCGGCGCGCTCGGAGCGCATCTGCGCCAGTTCATGCAGCGCTTCGATCTGCTGGTGACGCCTGCCGTGGCGGTCCCGGCGTTCGACGCCCGGCCGCCGGGGATGGCGGACATGACGCCGGCGGCATTGCTCGGGTGGACGCCGTTCAGCTACCCCTTCAATCTCACGCAGCAGCCGGCGTGCACGATTCCTTGCGGCCTCACGGCATCGGGCCTGCCCATCGGGCTGCAACTCGTGGGACCGATGTTCGGCGACGCGTTGGTGCTTCGGGCCGCGCGCGCTTTTGAGACGGTGCGGCCGCTGCCGAGACCCCTCCTGGCCTAGATCAGGCGCCGACGCCCCGCGTTGGAATGAAGCGACACTCGCCCCGTTGGCTCGCCACGCGCGCGCTGGAGTGCTATGATTTCGCCCCTTAAAAGGGGTCTCGAACCCCTGAAAATCGTCGAACGAGGTCGCGCAAGGTTGTGGCTTTACTGCAACCGCAACGTCATTGCCAGAGAAAAGGGAGAAAATATGAGCGCACAGTCATCGATCCGAGCGATCGGATTCATTTCTGCGTCGATGATGAGCCTGGTGTTTGCCACCACCGGTTTTGCACAGCAGGCGGCCACCGAGGCGCCCGCGAAGGGCGACCAACTGGAGGAGATCACGGTCACCGCGCAGAAGCGCGAGTCGACCGTCGAGACGACGCCGATCAGCATCACGGCGCTGACCGGCGTCGACCTGCAGGATCGCGGCATCACCGACATCAGCGGGGTGGTGCAATCCGTTCCAGGCGTGTCCATGCGATCGAGCGGCCCCGGCCAAACCGAGCTCGAGATGCGCGGCATGACATCCTCCGGCGGCAATTCCTCGACCGTGGGCTTCTATCTGGACGACACGCCATTGAGCGCTCCGGCCTCCGCCCAGAACGGCAAAGTGGTCATCGATCCCAATCTCTACGATCTCAATCGAATTGAGGTGCTGCGCGGGCCTCAGGGCACACTGTACGGCGCCGGATCGATGGGAGGGACGATCAAGCTTGTGCCCAATGCGCCGAACCCGAACGAATTCGAGACCTCAGGCCAATTGATCTTGGGCGGCACGCATGGCGGCAACAGCGCGAACAACACCGAGAACGGCATGCTCAATTTGCCGCTGATCGACGGCACGATGGCCGTACGCCTGGTCGCCTCATTGAATCACACGACCGGCTGGATCGATCGAATCGTGATCGCGCAGCCGGACTTTCCCGCGCCGAACCCCGTCACCGGCGTCCGCGGCAACGTGGCGGCGGCACCCATTGCCCAGAAGTACAACGACGTGAATGACGAGAACTCGCGCACCGTGCGCGCATCGCTCCTGTGGACGCCCACTGAGCGGCTGTCGATCGCGCCGAGCTTCATGTATCAGGAGATTACGCAAGGTGGCCTGAACCTCATCGATAGCCATCCGGGCACGCTCACCAACTATCAGCCCTTCAATGCGCCGGAACCTTTCGAGGATCGGATCGACATCTCGAGCCTCAACGTCAAGTACCATTTCGATTTCGCCGATCTGTCCTCGACGACTTCGTACTGGTTGCGCGACGAAAATCTGCGCCAGGACGGCGCGGAGGAGATCGCGACGGTCACCTATAATCCCGCCAATCCCGCAGACTTTCCCTACTTCCCGATCTACGCCAATGGACCGTTCGGCCCCGGAATCGGCGCGAACTCCCCGGTTTCGCTCGAGGATGACAAATCCAAGCAGGTGAGCGAGGAAGTGCGCCTTACGTCGTCGGGCGATACAGCGTTCAAGTGGATCCTCGGTTATTTCTACCAGGACTTCGAGTCCGATTGGGACCTGTTCGTGGACACCCCGCAGGCGGTGCCCATTTTTGGAACCGGGGATGGATTCACTCAATACCAGCCGACCAAAATTCTGCAAAATTCTTTTTTCGGTGAAGCGTCCTACACCTGGAATCAACTCACCGCAACGGCCGGACTGCGCCGGTTCTATTACACCGGGACGGTAAACACCGCGGTGTCCGGATGGCTGAGCTCTTCCACCAACGCCTCTTTCGATTACTTCTCGACCGGCGAGCGCGATTCGGGCGTGACTCCAAAGTTCAATCTCGCCTATCAGCTGAATCCGGAATTACTCCTCTATGGGACCGCCTCGCAGGGATTCCGGCCGGGTGGCGGCAATCAACCGATTCCGACCACCGGGCCGCTCGGCGGCGGACCGGACGGCTGTTTGGCCAATCTGCAGGCGATCGGCTTGAGCGGGGCGCCTCCGGGCTTCAAGCCGGACAAGGTTTGGAGCTACGAGCTGGGCGAAAAGTTTAGAGACGGGGGCGGCCGTATCACGATCAATGCGGACGGCTATTTCGAGAACTGGCAGCACATCCAGCAAAACGTTCCGCTGCTTTGCGGCTTCCCGTTCACCAGTAACGCCGGAGACGCGCATATCTACGGCACGGAACTCGAGATCAGTGCTGTCGTCGTGCCGGGGCTCGTGGCCTCGGTGAACTCGAGCTGGCTGCATGCGGAGTACCTCGCGAATACGGTACCCACCACCACCATCGACGATCGCGTGCAGAACGTGCCTGAACTCACCGTGTCCGGCTCGCTGGCGTATCGGCATCCGATAAACGATCAAGTGGGATTCCTGGCTCGGGTCGACAACGACTATGTGGGTTCGCGCATCGATACGACCGCGCAGGCCAATTACCTCCCAGCGTATGACCTCACCAACGTCCGTGTGGGCCTCGAGGGAAGCAATTGGACGCTCGCACTATTCGTCGACAACGCGACCAATCGGCTGGCATTACTCACCAACGCGGCCGCCATCAACGTGAATGTGCCGACTTTCAACCGGACCGCGATGGAGCAGCCGCTTACCGCCGGTATCGACTTCAGCTTCAAGTTTGCGGGAGGCCCGAAGTCACCCGCGGCTCCGATGGTTGCGCCGCCGCCGCCCCCGCCGCCTCCTCCGCCACCCCCTCCGGCCGCCGCGCCCGCGCCGTTGCCGCCGCCCCCGCCGCCGCCTCCGGCTCGCGAGCAGGTGCTCAAGGGCGTGAACTTCGAGACGAATTCGGCCAAGCTCCGGCCGGAGTCGGAGTCAGTGCTCGACGGCGTAGCCTCCACCATCAAGCAGTGCGGCTGCTCGAAGGTGGACATCCGCGGGTACACGGATTCGGTCGGCAAGCCCGAATACAACCAAAAGCTGTCCGAGCGCCGGGCGATCGCCGTGAAGGACTACCTCGAGTCGCATGGCGTGCGTCCGGGCATCCTGACGGCTCAGGGGTTCGGCGAGGAGAATCCGATCGCGAGCAACAAGACCGCGGGCGGACGTGCCGAGAATCGCCGGGTCACGGTGCAGTTCAGCGCACCGGCGGGTACGCCCTAGCGAACGCTCGCAAGGGCAGGAAAGGGGCCGTGCGGCGCAAGAAACATGCGATCGCACGGCCCCTTTTTAATTGGCGGGAGAATCTTCGAGCACTGACACCAGGGCTGGCCTCTGCTGTTCGCTCTCATGCTGGCGGGCGCAGTTGATCCAAGCTATATTCCAAAGCGATCGCAGGTACGCGATCTGGACAACCATACCAAGCAAGGAGTGCATATGAAGGGAAATCATATCTGTGGGATCCGCGAATCGCAGCCCCACAGGACGTATCGTCGAAGGATTCTTGGTAAGCATCGATCAGGAATTGGAAGTTCAATTTTCGCTCCGCTCGCGCTTGGCCTCACCAGCCTCGTGGGGGGGTCAATATCGCTGGCAGCCGCCACGAGCGGCGATGAAACAGCCCGGGCGCAATGGCGCGACACCATCATCAGAATGCAGACCCCCGATGTCGGCTGTTATCAAGCCAAGTTTCCGAGCACGCTGTGGGAAGCGATACCCTGTCGAACGCTCAGCCCTCATACTCATACGCATCCGACACCGCGCATATCGAGTTCCGGCCAAGGCCAGATCGTGGGCAACGGCAATGACTACACACTTGCCGCTACCGGCTTAATCACCGAAACGGTGGGCAGCTTTCCATCCGTCAGCGGAGTGACTATCGAGTCCAGTGTAGGTGTGCCGAGTTTCGGAGGCGGCGGTATTCTTGGGCGCAATGAGTATACGTTGCAAGTCAATACCAACGACAACACAACGACCTCTGCGTGCTCCGGTGGCGGCTCCGGCTGTACGGTGTGGCAGCAATTCATTTACTCGACGGACTATGAAACCAAAGGTTCAGCGGCTGTGTTCATTCAATACTGGCTCCTGAACTACGGCGCAAGCTGCCCGAGCGGGTATACGAGCTCCGATGGTAGTTGCTACCGCAACAGCAGTTATGTGACCGCGCCCGATGTGGCAATCACCAGCCTTGAGAGTCTGAAAATGACGGGCACGGCATCGCCGGGCGGCAACGACTCTGTGACCTTCACGGACGGCACCAGCGCTTACAGCGTGACCGCCTCGGACAGCGTTCTCGGGATCGGTAGTGTGTGGCGAGACTCAGAGTTTAACGTCGTTGGCGATGGTGGTGGGTCGGAGGCGATTCTCAATCAGGGTACGGCCATCACTGTGCATGTCGAGGTATCGGACGGGTCGACATCGGCACCAACCTGTATTTCGAACGAAGGCACGACGGGCGAAACCAACAACCTCACACTGGGGAGTTGCACGGCGGCATCCGGCACGACGCCATCGATTCAATTTACCGAATCGTGGAGTGGCACCACCGATTCGTCGACGATGACAGAGGGCACCCGCTATATCCTAGGAGGAGGGCAAATCACGACCTACAAGGGGTTTGGGACGGCTTTTATCGGATCGATGAGCCCTGCCAAGATGTCTGACGGACTGACTTACTACTCCTTCTTTGACCTCAAAGGGACCGGCGTCGCCGAAGGCGTTGTGGCTCTAAGTGGCTTCACATCAGATCCAGGCCAAGGTTGGCTCGGATCAGCCACGGCGGTTGGCGTGACAAAGACCGCACCGAGCGCCACCTACTCGTACTCGAGCGGTGTGGCCACCTGGACGTGGGCTACTGAATTTGGCTTTACGGGAAGCGGAACAACGGCTGTCAAGATTACGCATCAATAGGTGTGAAACGGAAAAACGGTGCTGACAGCTGAGATGCGTTGAATCGAGGAAGGCGCCGGGGCGTACCCGGCGCTCGACAGGTTGGACATGCAGGCGATTACGTCATCGTCGTGACGTGCTCCGGCGCGATCTTGTAGATCACCCGCACCTCGTTCGGCTGACGAAACGGGTATTTGTCCTTGCCCAGATACTTGAGCGCCATGGCGTCGATGTGCGCGTCGGCTCCGTTCAACGTGCGGTCGGCGACGGTTCCTCGGACCTCCAAATAGCGATACGGATTCTCAGGATCCAAAATCGAGAGAGCGACGCGCTTATCCTTCTGAAGGTTCTTGTCCTTCTGCCGGCCCTGCGCGGTATTGATGAGCACGTGATGGCCGTCGTAGTCGACCCACACGGGCGTGCTCTGCGGTTGCCCGCCGGGCATCAAGGTGACGAGATGGGCGAACGCCTTCTTCTTGAACAGGTCGGCATGGGAACTCGGGATGACGGATGCGGTCATGGGTGACTCCTGACGGGACCTAGGGATAGGGGAGTTTATCCAAAAGCGGGGGTCTAATCTAAGTGCCCCCGCGATCGCAGGGCTTCACCGATTGTCGAGCGCCGGCGTCGGCACCGTCGAGCCCACCGAGCCGGGGGTGGCGCGGTTGCAGTCGCAGTGCCGTGAATCGCGCATGTCGAGCTCGCCCGCGGTGTGCCGAACGACATCGCCCGGGAGCTTGACGTAGCTCGTCACGTCGATCGCCGCGCCGTCGGCTTTCGGCTTTCGGTGCCGGTCGAGCTCGATGCCGGTATTTTCGTCGAAGATCCCGGCCTGGAAATTCCTGGCGCAGTCGCGGTAGGCCTTGTCGTCGCGGCAGAGCACGCGCTCGAGCCAGGTCAGGCCATCGTAGTCCTGCCGCGCCACCACCAGGTCGCCCGTGGTTCCGAACATGAACGAGCCGGCTGCCGAGGCGAATTGCGTATCGCGGGCAACGCTCGCCGGCACCAGCACCCGGGAGCGCCAGGACATGACGCCTGGAAACTCCGGAGGTTTCGATCGACGCCCAGCCCGCGAGCTTGTCTTGAAACGCTGCGGCGTCGAGTCGCGGTGCCTCGCCGGGATGCCATTTCTCGGCGAACGCGACGTAGGATCGATAAAACTCGCCGCGCTCCTTGTCGCTGACGGGGCGGAACGGTCCCGTGGTGCCGATGATCAAGATGCCGGGCACGGCGGCGTCGGCCGGTGCCGAGGAGGCTTCGTTGCGCTGCAATTGCGCACGCGTCCGGTCGATCTCTGCGGAGCTCGGCGCGCGGTCCGCGAAGCCGATGCCGTCCTTGGATACTGCGCACCCCGCGAGAACGGAAACGACGGCCGCCGGAGCGAGCAGCCGCTGCATGCGGCGCGCGCCTATAACGCCGCCCAATCCAAGATCACCTTGCCGGACTTCCCGGAATTCATGATCTCGAACCCTTCGCGATAGTCGTTGATTCCCAGCCGATGGGTGATGACCGGCCTGACGTTGAGCCCGCTTTGCAGCATGCTGGCCATCTTGTACCAGGTCTCGAACATCTCGCGCCCATAGATCCCCTTGATCACCAGGCCCTTGAAGATCACCTGATTCCAGTCGATCGCGGTCTCGCCGGGCGGGATGCCGAGCATGGAGATGTTCCCGCCGTGATGCATGGTGCGCAGCATCTCGCGAAGCGCGGCGGCGTTGCCCGACATCTCGAACCCCACGTCGAAACCTTCCTCCATGCCGAGCTCGCGCATCGCATCGTCGAGCGATTCATGCGACACATTGATGGCCTTGGAGGCGCCCATCTTGGCCGCCAGATCCAGCCTGTATTGGTTCACGTCGGTGATGACGATATGCCTCGCCCCGCAGTGCCGGGCGATCGAGACGGCCATGATGCCGATCGGGCCCGCGCCGGTGATCAGCACGTCCTCGCCGACGAGATTGAAGGCGAGGGCGGTGTGCGTGGCGTTGCCGAACGGATCGAGAATGGAGGCGATCTCGTCGTCGATCGCGGATGGAAGCTTGAATACGTTGGACGCCGGGAGCGTCAGATATTGTGCGAAGGCGCCGGGACGGTTCACGCCGACGCCCAGGGTGTTGCGGCAGAGGTGGCGCCGCCCGGCACGGCAGTTGCGGCAATGTCCGCAGGTGATGTGTCCTTCCCCGGACACCCGATCTCCCGTCTTGACGCCGCGCACCTCGCTTCCGACCTCGACGATTTCGCCGGAATATTCATGGCCCACCGCCATCGGCACCGGGATCGTCTTCTGCGCCCAGGCGTCCCAGTTGAAGATATGCATGTCCGTGCCGCAGATGGCCGAGCGATGGATCTTGATGAGCACATCGTTGTGCCCGACCGCCGGCTCCGGCACGTCCTGCATCCAGATTCCGGGTTCTGCGCGAGCTTTGACCAATGCTTTCATGGGCTGCCTTCAGTGGATGATGCCGAGCGTGCGTCCGGCGTCGGCGAATGCGGAGACCACGCGGTCGAGCTGCGAGGTGGAATGCGCCGCGCTCATCTGCGTGCGGATCCGGGCCTTGCCGTGCGGCACGACCGGAAACGAGAAGGCGACCACGTAGACGCCTTCAGTCCTGCATGCGTGCGGCGAGCCGTACGGCGAGCGGCGCCTCGCCGAGCATGACGGGGATGATGGGGTGCTCGCCCGGGAGCAGATCGAAACCCAGGCGCTGCATCCGCTCCCGGAAATACCGGGCATTCGAATGGACGCGGTCGCGCAGATCCTGGGAGCGTTCGAGCAGCTCCAGAACCTTCAACGTCGCCGCCGCAACCGGAGGCGCGATGCTGTTGGAGAACAGATAGGGCCGCGAGCGCTGGCGCAACCAGCCGACGATCTCCTTGCGGGCCGCGACGTATCCGCCGCTCGCGCCGCCGAGCGCCTTGCCGAAAGTGCCCGTCAGGATGTCCACGCGGTCCATCACGCCCTTGAGCTCATGAGTGCCGCGGCCGCGAGCCCCGATGAAGCCGGTGGCATGCGAGTCGTCCACCATCACCAGGGCGCCGTGGCGGCCGGCCAGATCGCAGATCTCATCGAGCCGCGCAATCGACCCGTCCATGGAGAACACCCCGTCCGTGGCGATGAGGCGCACACGCGCGCCGGCGGAATCCACCAGAGCCCGCTCGAGCTCGTTCATGTCGTTGTTCGCATAGCGCAGACGCCGCGCCTTGCAGAGCCGGATGCCGTCGATGATGCTGGCGTGATTGAGGGCGTCGCTGATCACGGCGTCCTCCTCCCCGAGCAGCGTCTCGAACAGGCCGCCGTTGGCGTCGAAACAGGACGAATAGAGGATCGCGTCTTCCATGCCGAGATACGCGGCGAGCCGCTCTTCCAGCTCGCGATGCACGCTCTGCGTACCGCAGATGAAGCGCACCGAGGCGACCCCGTAGCCGTAGCGGTCGAGCGCCTCGTGCGCCGCCTGAAGCACCACGGGATGATCGGCGAGCCCCAGATAATTGTTGGCGCAGAGATTGATCATCTCGCGGCCGTCGGCAAGCGTCACGACCCCGCCCTGGGGGGAGCCGATGACGCGTTCGCGCTTGAGCAAACCGGCCTCGTCCAATGCCCGAGTGTCGCGCTCGAGCCGTTCGCGGAATTCCTTGAGCACCGTGTCCTTTGGAAACTTAAGTGGGCTGAATGCCTTATTATACCGCCAGACCGCGGAGGGGAAATGCGATGGTGCACGCGTGAGGCCGGAGGAGGATTCGGAAAACCGCCGTCTGGACCAATGGCTGTGGTACGCGCGATTTTACAAAACCCGTTCCCTGGCCACCGCCGCCATCAACGGAGGCAAGGTTCATCTGAACGCCGAGCGGGTGAAGCCCGCTCATCGCGTGCGCATCGGTGATCGGCTCAGCCTGTCCCTGCAGGGGGTGGTCGCCGAATTCGAGGTGTTGGGATTGCCGCACCGCCGCGGCCCGGCCGCCGAGGCGCAAGCTCATTACCACGAGACGCCGCAAAGCGCGGCGCGCCGCGCGCATCTGAAGGAACAGCACCAATTGGCGCAGCTCTCGCGGCCGCGATCCGAAGGCCGCCCCGACAAGCGCGATCGGCGGCGGCTGATGCGCCTCAATCGCGATCAAGGCTGAGGCCGCTCACAGATCGAAGTCGATGCTGCTCTCGGGGTCATCGAGCTCGCAGGCGGCCGCCGTTTCGGGCTGCAGGGTGTCCCATTCCCCGTGGAGCCACACCGCTGTAGCGAGGGCCGCGGTGGCCAGCTCGCGTCGGGTGGGGATCGGTCCCAGGCGGCTCGCGAGCTGGCTCAAGCCCGGATTGTGCCCGCAGATGAGTATGTGACGGAGCGATGAATCGCGCCGGGCGAGCAACTTCCAGGTCCTCTCGGGATTCGCGAGGTAGAGCTCACGCGCGCATTGAAGCTGCTTCGCATCGAGCTCGCACGCGGCGGCGACGATCTCGGCCGTGCTCCACGCACGCTCGGCCGGACTGACCAGGATGAGATCGGGGATGAGGTTTCGCCGCAGGATTCGTTCGCCGATCGCACGCGCCTCATTCGCTCCATGGCGGGTCAACGCACGCTCGAAGTCCTCCGGACAGCTGTCGGGCGCCTGCGCCTCTCCATGGCGCAGCAGCGTCACTCTGCGCGTGACCGCGGTCGTCACATCATTCCCGTCTGCAGACGAGCCTCCTCGGACATCATGCCGTGATTCCATGGCGGATCGAACACCAGCTCGACGTTGGCCCGCGCGACCGTGGGAACGATCTGAACCTTCTCGCGCACATCCTGGACCAGGATCTCCCCCATGCCGCAGCCGGGGGCGGTGAGCGTCATCTTGATGTCGACCGTGCGGGTGTCGTCGACGTTCTTGATCACATCGCACTCGTAGATCAAACCGAGATCGACGATGTTCACCGGGATCTCGGGGTCGTAGCAGGTCTTGAGCTGCTGCCACACGACGTTCTTGATGTCCTCTTCGGAGGCGCCGGGCGGGACCTCCGGCGCCTTGGCGGGGGTCTTGCCGATCGCGTCGGCGTCAATGCCCGCGATGCGAAACAGGTTGCCGTCGATGTAGACGGTGAAGCTACCCCCCAAGGCCTGGGTGATGTAGCCCACCGATCCCAGTTTGAGGTTCACCTCGACACCGGCCGGTATGGCAACGGCCTTCACTTCGCGCTGCACGACGATGGGTTCGTTTTCGTAGGACATCGATCAATCCCTCACTCGGTCGACACGGCCGCAGCGGCGCCCGAGCGCGCAGCCTCGAGCGCGGAGGCAAGGGTATGCCAGCAAAGGCTCGCGCACTTCACGCGCGCGGGATATTCACGCACTCCGGACAATGCGGCCAGCTTGCCGAGATCCTCGGCCCCCGCCGCGTCGTCCGTGAGGAGCTTGTGCACCCGCTCGAACAGTGCCAGCGCCTCGCCGCGGGTCTTGCCTTTCACGGCCTCGGTCATCAGCGACGCCGACGCGGTCGAGATCGCGCAGCCCTGACCCTCGAAGCGGATGTCGCGGATCGTATCGTCGGCGAGATTGAGCCGCAGGGTGAGCCGGTCGCCGCACAGCGGATTGAACCCCTCCGCGGTCGCGTCCGCGCTCTCGAGCGGCCCGAAATTCCGCGGCTTGCGGTTATGGTCCAGGATCACGTCGCGATAAAGGTCGTTGAGTTCCATAGCGGGTTCAGCCGTCAAGCGAACAGCGCACGCGCGCGCGGGAGGGCGGCGGCGAGCCGGTCGATTTCCTCGAACGTATTGTAAAGGGCAAAGCTTGCGCGCGCGGTCGCGGGCAGCTGGAAGAATTCCATGACGGGCATGGCGCAATGATGCCCGGTCCTCACCGCGATGCCGTCCTCGTCCAGAATGGTGCCGAGATCGTGGGGATGCACGCCGGCCACCACGAAGGAGATCAGGCTCGCCTTTTCACGGGCGGTGCCGATGATGGTGAGGCCGTCGACCTCGCCGAGCTTCGCCGTGGCGTATTCGAGCAGCGAGCGCTCGTGCGCATGCACCGCGGGCAGGTCCAGGGACTGCAGGAAGTCCACCGCGGCGCCGAGTCCGATGGCCCCGGAAATGTTGGGGGTTCCAGCCTCGAACTTGTAGGGCAGGGCGTTGTAGGTGGTCTTGCCGAAGCTCACCGACAGGATCATGTCCCCGCCGCCCTGCCACGGCGGCATGCGCTCGAGCAGCGCTTCGCGCCCGTAGAGCACCCCGATGCCGGTCGGGCCGAACAGCTTGTGTCCGGAGAATGCGTAGAAATCGCATCCCAGGGCCTGAACGTCCACGGCGAAGTGGGGCACGGCCTGGGCGCCGTCGATGAGCGTCACGATGCCGCGCGCCTTCGCCGCCGCGATCAGCCGCCGCACCGGCAAGATCGTGCCCAGCGCGTTGGAGACGTGGGCGAAGGCGAGAATGCGCGTGCGCGCGGTCATCCTGCGCCTCAACCGCCTCCGCATGCACTTCGCCGCGCGCGTCGATCGGCGTCACGACGAGCTTCGCGCCGGTCTGTTCGCAGAGCAGCTGCCAGGGCACGATGTTGGCGTGGTGCTCGAGGTGGGTGATGAGGATCTCGTCGCCCGGCTTGAGCGTCGGGCGGCCGTAGCTCTGGGCGACCAGGTTGATGGCCTCGGTCGTGCCCCGCACGAACACGATCTCGTGGCGCGAGCGGGCGTTGATGAACGTCACCAGCCGGTCACGTGCCCCCTCGTAGAGCGCGGTCGCCTCCTGGCTCAGCGTATGCACGCCGCGGTGGATGTTCGCGTGATGGTGGCGCTCGTAGTCGTCGACGGCCTCGATCACGGCCAGCGGCCGCTGCGCGGAGGCGCCGCTGTCGAAGTAGCACAAGGGCTTGCCGTGCACCATGCGGGCGAGCACGGGAAACTGACGGCGCACGGCGTGCACGTCGAAGGGGGTGGCGTTGGTTGCAATGGCGGCACTGTTCATCGGAATTTCCGCAGCACTTGGGAGTCGGGAAGTTGTGGTATCAGGGCGTTCTCGATCGCGTTGCGCGCCGAGTGGACGCTCATTCCGGTGAGCACGTCGGCGAGGAACGCATAGATCAACAGGCTCTGCGCGGTGTCGCGATCCAGGCCGCGCGACAGCATATAAAACAGCATGTTGGGGTCGAGGCGGCCGGTGGTGGCGCCGTGCGCGCACTTGACCTCGTCGGTGTGGATCTCGAGCTGCGGGCGGGAATCGATCTCCGCGGTCGGCGAGAGCAGCAGGCCGCGCAGGGACTGCTGCGAATCGGCCTTCGACGCGCCCGCGTCGACCACCACCTTGCTGTTGATGATCACGCGGCTGTTGCCGCTCGCGAGGGCGCGAGCCGTCTGGCGGCTCGTGGTGTGCTTGGCGCCGTGTCTGACGACGTTCACGCAATCGACGTGACGCTCCTCATGGCCGACCAGGAGCGAGTAGCTGTCGAGCTCCGCGCCGGGTTCGGTGAGCTCGGCCTCGAGCGAGCAGCGCGTCAGACCGCCGCCCAGCGCAATGGTGAACTGGCGGCAGCGGCTGCCCTGGCGCTGGCGGATCTCGAGGGAGTCGAGATGCGTGGTGCGCTGATCCGTGGCGAACACCCGGTAGTGCTCGATCGAGGCATCGCGCTCGAGCTTGATCAACGACGAGGAGTTGCAGAGCGGGGTGTCCGAGCCCTGCTGCACGTGATGCTCGATGATGGTCGCGCTCGAACCCGGCGAGGCGTCGATGATCACCCGCGGGTATGCCACGGTTCCGGGGTGATCGGCCGTGGCCACATGCAGGATCACCAGCGGGGTCTCCACCCGCGTGTTGATCTTGAGATACAGCCCATCCACGAACAAGGCGGTGTTGAGCAGCCGCCATCGCCCGATGTCGTTCTCGGCCAGCGGCTCGAGGAGGTGCGAAATCAGCTTTTTATCCGTTCGCGCGATCTCCTCCAAACTGTTGATGTCGATGCCGTTGATCGACAGGTCCATGCGCTGCGGCAGAACCGGGCAGCCGTTGACCATGAGCAGCGTCGCGGCGCGCTCGTCCTCGCCCAGCAGGCACAGCTGAGCGGTTGGCTGCAAAGTCCCCGACGGCGCGCGCGGCGCATCGACGTAGCTCTGCGCCGAGAGCTTGCGCAGATTCGTGTAGCGCCAGCTCTCGTCGTGCATGGAAGGCAGCCCGAGACGGAGGAACAGCTCCATCGCCTGCTCGCGCAGCGCCGACAGCGGATCGGCCCCCCGGGCGAACCATTGCGCCTCGAACGAGCGCAGCGCGGGCGAGCTCTTTGCCGCGGCGGAGGCCGGTATCGGGGGGCTCATGCCACGCGGCTCTCTTGCACCCAGTCGTAACCGCGCCGCTCGAGCTCCAGCGCGAGCGAGCGGTCGCCCGACATCAGGATGCGGCCGCCCGACAGCACGTGCACCCGGTCCGGCACGATGTAATCGAGGAGACGCTGATAATGCGTCACCAACACCACGGCACGCTTCGGGTCGCGCAGGCTGTTCACGCCCATCGATACCACCTTGAGAGCGTCGATGTCGAGGCCGGAGTCGGTTTCGTCCAGGATCGCAAGCTTCGGCTCGAGCACGAGCATCTGCAGCACTTCATTGCGCTTTTTTTCACCGCCCGAGAATCCCTCGTTCACCCCGCGCGTGAGGAAGGTCTCGCTCATGTGCATGAGCTTCATCTTCTGCTTCACGAGAGCCAGGAACTCGTAGGCGTCGACCTCCGGCTCGCCGGCGGCCTTGCGCTTCGCGTTGAGCGCCGCCTTCAACAGATAGACGTTGTTCACGCCCGGGATCTCCACCGGATACTGGAATCCGAGAAACAGGCCGGCGCGCGCGCGCTCCTCCGCCGGCAGCGCCAGAAGGTCGCGGTCCTCGAAGGACACCGAGCCGCCGGTGACCTCGTAGTCCTCGCGGCCCGCCAGCACCTGCGCGAGAGTGCTCTTGCCCGAGCCGTTCGGGCCCATGATGGCGTGGACCTCGCCCGCTTTGACCTCGAGGTTGATTCCCTTGAGGATCTCCTTGCCGGCCACGCGGGCGCTCAAATCGGTAATTTTCAGCATCGTATCCGTCACTTGGGTCAACCGACCGCTCCTTCCAGGCTAACGCTCAACAAATTCTGCGCTTCCACCGCGAACTCCATCGGCAGCTCCTTGAACACCACCTTGCAGAAGCCGCTCACGATCATGTTGACGGCATCCTCGGCCGAGATGCCGCGCTGCAGGCAGTAGAACAACTGGTCCTCGCCGATCTTGGAGGTGCTCGCCTCATGCTCGACCGTCGCGGTCGGATTCTTGATTTCCATGTAGGGATAGGTGTGCGCCGCGCACTTTCCGCCCATCAGCAGCGAATCGCATTGCGTGAAATTGCGCGCGCCCGCCGCGCTCGGCAGGATTTTCACGAGCCCGCGATAGGTGTTCTCGGCGCGGCCCGCCGAAATGCCCTTCGAGACGATGGTGCTCCTCGTATTCTTGCCGATGTGAATCATCTTCGTGCCGGTGTCGGCCTGTTGATAGTTGTTCGCCACGGCGACCGAGTAGAATTCCCCGACCGAGTTCTCCCCGCGCAGCACGCAGCTCGGATACTTCCAGGTGATGGCCGAGCCGGTCTCGACCTGGGTCCAGGAAATCTTGGAATTGCGTCCCCGGCATTCGCCGCGCTTGGTGACGAAATTATAGATGCCGCCGACCCCGTTCTCGTCGCCCGGATACCAGTTCTGCACGGTCGAGTACTTGATGCGCGCATCGTCCAAGGCGACCAGCTCGACCACCGCCGCATGCAGCTGGTTTTCGTCGCGCATCGGCGCCGTGCAGCCCTCGAGGTAGCTCACCGACGCGCCCTCCGCGGCGATGATCAGCGTGCGCTCGAATTGCCCGGTCTTGGCCGCGTTGATGCGAAAGTAGGTGGACAGCTCCATGGGGCAGCGCACGCCCGGGGGCACGTACACGAAGGATCCATCGGAGAACACCGCGGAGTTCAGCGCGGCGAAGAAATTATCGCCGGCCGGAACCACCGTGCCCAAGTAGCGCTCGATGAGATGCGGGTGATCGCGGACGGCGTCGGAGAAGGAGCAAAAAATGACGCCGGCCTTGCCGAGCTTGTCCTTGAACGTGGTCGCCACCGACACGGAATCGAACACCGCATCCACGGCCACGCCCGCGAGGCGGGCGCGCTCGTGCAGCGGTATGCCGAGCTTGGCGTAGGTCGCGAGCAGTTTGGGATCCACCTCGTCGATGCTCTTCGGCGCGTTGGCCGGCGCGCGAGGCGCCGAGTAGTACGAGATGTCCTGGTAATCGATCGGCTTGTAGTGCACGCGCGACCAGGTCGGCTCGCGCATCGTCTGCCAATGGCGGAATGCCTTCAGCCGCCAGTCGAGCAGGAATTGCGGCTCCTTCTTCTTCAGCGAGATCGCGCGCACGACGCCCTCGTCGAGCCCCGGCGGGAGGCTGTCGGATTCGATGTCGGTGACGAAGCCGTGCCGGTATTTCTGGCCCAGCAGTGCCTCGAACGTCTTGTGATTTGCTTGACACGATGAACTTCCCGTTGCTATTGCGCTTGCGGCTCGCCGCCGCGTATTTCAACCAGTGATTCCGGCGGGCCCTGCGTTCTTAAGGGGCGGGGCGCCGCATCTCCAGGCTCAAACTCGCGACCCGGAAGGAGGACGAATCGACCCCCGCCAATTGGTCGAGCGTCACGTCCTCGAGCGCCCGCCTGATCCCGGCATTGATCCGCTGCCAGGCGCCGCCGACCCGGCAGAGCCGCTCGATGCCGCACTGGCTCGAGGCGCCGCTGCACTCCGTGATCGCAATCGGACCTTCGAACACGTCGAGGATCTGCGCCGCGGTGATCTTCTCGGGCGAGCGCGCCAACCGATAGCCGCCCTGGGCGCCGCGCGAGGAAATCACCATGCCGGCGCGTTGCAGGCCCTTCAACACCTTGCTGACGGTCGGGCGGCTGAGCCGCGTGCGCTCCGCCAGTTCCGTCGCGGCCCGATGCCGGGCCGGCTCTTGCGCTAAACTCGCGAGCACGACGGTTGCGTAATCGGTCAACTTGCCCATTCGCAGCATGAAATCAGCCTTCTTTCGAAGATTACCTAACTGGGACTATTTTAGTCCTAATTGGTTCTCAACGCTAGTCGCGGGCGCGCAAGGCACTTGGTTTTGTTATCCTTGCCGACTGATTTCCCGAAATTCAACCAGTGAGAGATGCCGGGTATGAATACAGCTGAATTAGCAGCCACAGCGCACGCGATGGTCTCGAAGAATCGAGGTCTCCTGGCCGCCGATGAGAGCACGAGCACCATCCTCAAGCGTTTCAACACCATCAAGCTCGAATCGACCGAGGAGTCGCGGCGCGCATACCGCGAGATGCTGTTCACCACGCCGGGAGCGAGCGAATACATCTCGGGCGTGATCCTGTATGACGAGACGATCCGCCAGAAGACCAAGGACGGCGTGCCGTTTCCGGCCTACCTGAGCCAGCACAACATGATCCCCGGCATCAAGGTGGACATGGGTGCGAAGCCGCTCGCGGGTTTTGCGGGCGAGACCATCACCGAGGGCTTGGACGGTCTGCGCGAACGGCTGGCCGAGTACCACAAGCTCGGGGCGCGCTTCGCCAAGTGGCGCGCGGTGATCGACATCGGCTTCGGGCATCCCCACGGCCTACGCGATCGATGCCAATGCCGAAGGCTTGGCGCGCTATGCGGCGCTTTGCCAGGAAGCGGGCATCGTCCCGATCGTCGAGCCCGAGGTGCTGATGGATGGGGATCATCCCATCGAGCGCTGCGAGGAAGTCACGAACGCCGTCCTGCAGAGCGTCTTCGATCATCTGTTCGCCGCCCGCATCGTGCTCGAGGGCATGGTGCTCAAGCCGAACATGGTGATTGCCGGCAAGAAAAGCGCCAAGAAATCCGCCCCCGAGCAGGTGGCGGAGGCGACGCTGCGCACGTTGAAGCGCCACGTCCCCTCGGCGGTTCCGGGCATCGCGTTTCTGTCCGGCGGACAGAGCCCGGCCGAGGCGACCCATCACCTGAGCCTCATGAACGCCGCCGGATCGTTGCCGTGGGCGCTGACCTTCAGTTACGGCCGGGCGCTGCAGGACACGTCGCTCCGCGCCTGGGGCGGGACCGCCGCGGGCTTCCAGGGAGGGCAGCAACAGCTGCACCTTCGAGCGAAGCTCAATGGCCTCGCCGCGGCGGGTACGTACAAGCCGGCGATGGAAACCTCGGCGGCGTAAGCGGATCTGCGCGGCTCAAGGTTCACGTCAAGGCTCAACAAGTAAACCGCGGCACGCATCCTTGAATACCCCCGCTGCCATCGTCGAGATCCGTGATCTGCACTATGCCGTCAACGGCCGGCCGATCTTCGACGGGCTCGATGTGGATATCGCGCCCGGACGAATCACCGCGATCATGGGCCCGAGCGGCACGGGCAAGACGACGCTCCTGCGCCTGATCACCGGGCAGCTGCGCGCCTACTCGGGCAGCCTGATCGTCGCGGGTCAGGACATGCGCTCGTTGCGGCGCGCGGGCCTGTACGCGCTGCGCCGGCGCATGGGCATGCTGTTTCAGAACGGCGCTCTGCTCACCGACTTGAGCGTGTTCGAGAACGTCGCGTTCCCGCTGCGCGAGCATACGGACCTCACGGAACGCCTCATCCGCCAACTGGTGTTGACCAAGCTGCAGGCCGTGGGCCTGCGCGGTGCGGCGGACCTCATGCCCGCCGAGCTCTCCGGGGGCATGGGGCGGCGCGTCGCCCTGGCGCGCGCCATCGTCATGGATCCCGAGATCCTCGTTTATGACGAGCCCTTCGTGGGGTTGGATCCGATTTCGCTCGGCGTCATCCTGCGGCTCATCCGGCGCCTGAACGACGTGCTGGGTCTCACCAGCATCGTGGTATCGCACGACGTCACCGAGATCTCTTCGGTCGCGGACTCCGTGTATTTATTGTCGGGCGGCAAAGTCGCGGCTCACGGCGCACCGCGCGATCTGCAGTCGAGCAGCTCCCCGGTGGTGCGCCAGTTCATCGGCGGCCTGCCGGACGGGCCGGTGCCGTTCCATTTTCCGGCCCCGGACTATTTCGGCGAGCTGCTCGCCCGTGGCGAGGGCCATTGAACCCGGTCACGGAGCTGTGGAGCAGCCTGATCGAGGCGCTGGTGGCGCTCGGCGACGTGAGCCGGTTCCTGCTGCGACTCATTCTGGCCACGCCGCGTGCGCTGCTGCGTTTCGATTTGATCGTACGGCAGATATTCAACTCCGGTGCGCTCTCGCTGGTCATCATCATGTTGTCCGGACTTTTCGTCGGCATGGTGCTGGGTCTGCAGGGCTTTCAGCTCCTGCAGCGCTTCGGATCGGAGGAGGCGCTCGGGGTCGCCGCCGCCATCGGTCTGGTCAAGGAGCTGAGTCCGGTGATCACGGCGCTTCTGTTCGCCGGCCGCGCCGGCACGGCGCTCGCCTCGGAGATCGGCTTGATGCGCGCCACGGATCAGTTGTCGGCCATGGAGATGATGGCGGTGGACCCGATCGAGCGCGTGGTCGTGCCGCGCTTTCTCGGCGGCGTCATCGCCATGCCGCTGTTGGCGGCGATTTTCAGCGTGATCGGCGTTTACGGCGCGCAGCTCGTCGGCGTCCAGATCATGCACGTCGATTCCGGCAGTTTCTGGTCGCAGATGCGTGCGGGCGTCGATATCAGGGATGTCAACGAGGGTCTGGTCAAGAGCTGTATCTTCGGCGTGGCATGCAGTCTGATCGCCGTCTACCAGGGCTATTACGCGATTCCCACCGCGGAGGGGGTCGGCCGCGCGACGACGCGCACGGTGGTCTCCTCGGCGGTGATGGTGTTGTTCCTGGATTATCTGTTGACGTCGGCATTTTTGTAGGGGAAAAGGGCAATGCGCAAGTCGAATACATTGAATTTGGGGACGGGCGCCTTCGTGCTCCTGGGCTTTGCGGCACTGGCGTTCCTGACCACGCAGATCACCAGCCGCGGGCTGCATTTCGGCAGCGCGCCGCATTATGATGTCACCGCGAAGTTCGACAACATCGGCGACCTGAAGGTCGGCGCGCCGGTATCGATGGCCGGGGTGGAGGTCGGGCGGGTGTCCCACATCGAACTCGATCTGAAGGAATACAAGGCGGTCGTGCTCCTGCGCATCAATTCACGATACAACCAGATCCCCACCGACAGCGACGCGAGCATCTATACGCAGGGCTTGCTCGGCGGCAAGTTCATCGGCTTGACAGCGGGCGGTGCCGACACGTATCTCAAGGACAAGAGTGAGATCGATTTCACCCAGTCCGCATTCGTTCTCGAGAACTTGATCGGCCAATTGCTGGCGAATTTCGCCAAGGGATCGAGCTCGTCGAACTCATCGGGTTCGCCGGCAACCGACGCGCCTGCGACCACGGAGAAGCACAAATGAAGTCAATGCGATTCCTGCGACAAGAAGCGCTCGGCGCTCTCGGCCTGTGCCTCCTGCTCGGTGCCGCCGGCCTGGCCGGTCGGGAAGCGCTGGCGGAGCCCCAGGCCCAGCCCGCGGCGTCCCCCGCGGCCCAGTCCGCCGCCCCCAACGCGCTCGGCCCGGAACAGCTCGTGGAGGACTCCGCCAAGCGCATGCTCACGGAGCTCGATGCGAACCGTGCCATGTACGCCAAGGATCCCGCTAAGCTCGATTCGCTGGTGGCCAATGTGCTGCTGCCGAACTTCGACACCGAGTACGCAGCGAGGCTCGTGCTCGGGCAGACCTGGCGCACCGCGACGCCCGAGCAGCGCAAGCGCTTCGTCGATGCGTTTTATCATTCCCTGCTTCGCAACTACGGCAACGCGCTGTTGAACTTCACCGCCGACCGTTTCGTGATTCTGCCGTACAAGGGGGATCCGGGGGATACACAGGCGACGGTGCGCACCGAGGTGAAGAAATCGACCGGCGAGAAGGTGCCCGTGAATTTCAGCCTCCACAAGACCGACGCGGGCTGGAAGGCATGGGATGTCGTGATCGAGGGCATCTCCTACGTCAAGAGTTTCCGCACCGATTTTGCCGCGGAGATCCAGCAGAAGGGTCTGGATGAGGTGATCTCGCGCTTGGAGAAGGAAGGCACCGTCCGGCCGAACAGCGTCGCCCCCCCGGCGGGTGAGGGCGGCATGCCGAAGAATCCGTCGCAGCAATCCGCCTCGTTCGAGATCCTTCCGGACGGTCGCGCGCGCGTTGCGGGAGCGCTCGAGTTCGGCACCGTCACGGCGCTGTTGCCGTCGGGATCCGACGCGATCGAGCAAGGCCGCGCCTCGGCCATCGACCTGTCCGCTGTGACGGCGAGCGACAGCGCGGGGCTCGCGCTTCTGATCGAATGGCTGAGCGTCGCGCAGGCCGCGGGCCGGAGCCTCAAGTTCGAGAACATCCCCTTGCAGCTCCATCAACTCGGCGCTCTGAGCGACGTCGACGAGCTCATCGGCGCGACCTGAGCGCAGCGGGGTGCCGCTTGGCGCCTCACAACTCCGGAGGGGGCTCGGCAGGCGTCGTTGGCTGCGGCGGCGCAGCAGGTGGAGCAGCGGTGGCGGGTGCTGCCGTCTGCGGAACCGTCGGCGGCTCACCGCCCGGCGCCGGGTTGTCGTCGGCGCCCGGATCCACGAGGTCCTCATTCGTGACTTTCCCATCCGACACCAGGTACGCGCGCCGCGCCAGATAGGCGTCGCGTATGAAGGCATAGGGATCGAAGACGGTTTTCAGAGTCTCGTCCAAGGGCAGGAGCGAGGCGCGCTCGTCGACGAAATACGGCAGGTATAGCCCGTAACTGATATAGCTGTTGTGTATGTAATGCGTGGGCGTGGTGAACACGCCGACGACTCGCCCCGCGCCGTCGCGCAGATCCGAGGGCCCAAGAATCGGCACCTCGATGAACGGGCCGGTGTGAGCCCCCCAATGCCCCAGAGTGAGTCCGAAGTCTGCCTGATTGCGACTCAGCCCAGCCGACGTCGCTGGATCGAGCAGGCCGCCGATGCCCACCGTGGTGTTCAGCACGAACCGCCCCAAGTCGTTGGCAGACGCCAGGAACTTGCCTTCCAGCGCATCGTTGATCATGACGGTAGGAGTGCTCAGGTTCGCGAAAAAATTATTCACTCCCGTCCGGATCGGTTGCGGCACGATTTTCACATAGGTCTTTGCAACCGGACGCGCGATCGCGTTATCCATGACCGTGTTGAACTTGTAGACGCCCCGATTCCAGGACTCCCACGGATCCTGGGGAGAGCGGGGCCTGTCCGGCGGAAGCGTCACGCAGGCGCTCGAAGCGCAGGCGAGCGCGAGAAGCAGCGCCGCGCGCATGGATCGTGCTGTCGTCATGTGCGTTTTATCGACTCCCAATGTGCACGGCAGCTAGTGCCGACCGTTCCCGGACCCGTTGTCGTCAGCAACCGTATTCTTACGGTTTTTTGGCATTGCCGCACGCACTTCCTCGAGCAGGGCGCTGATGCGGGCCCGCTGGATGGCATTCAGATCCGGAAGGCTGAGCGCCAGCGCCAGCTGATTGGATGCCGTGGGGAGGTCGCCGTTCATCAGGTAGTAATCGGCCATGTAGTAGTAGGAATCGGCCACGTTGCCGGCCGCGCTCGCGGCCTTGGCGATCAGCCGCGCCTGATTGGGAGTGGGCTCGACCTGGTTGAACAAATCATCGAGGATCAGCTGGGCGCGTTGATTGTCACCCGTGCGCATCAAGGTTTCCGCGAGCCGGATGGTCACCGGCACGTTGCGCGGAAACAGGCCCAATCCTTTTTCGAGAATGGCCTGCGACTCCCGGGGCTGGCCGTTCGCGAGGTAGGCCTGGCCGAGTGCGCCGTAGAATTGCGTGACCAGCGGGTATTCGGCGACCAGGGCCTTGAGGTCGGGTATCGCCGCCGCCGGTGCCTTGGCATTGATGTCGGCGACGGCTCTCCCGTAGCGCTCCTCGACGGTGAGTCCGGCGCCGTTCTTGATCAGATTGGCATAGTAATTACGCGCAAGCTGCGGATCGCCGACCAGCGAGCGCAGCCGCTCGCGCATCAGCAGATAGCCGAGGGAGTCCTCGTGATGAATGCGCCCGATCTGCTCGGCGCGGTTGCGCGCTTCCGCGACGCGCTCGGCCGAGAGGGGGTGATCGATCAAGAACTCGATCGCCTTGACGCGGTCGGGGCTCGGCGAGTTGCGGTTCAATTCCTCGAACATCGATGCCATGCCGAGCGGATCGTAGCCGGCCGACGCCATGGTGCCGATGCCGATCCGGTCGGCCTCGAATTCCTGCGTGCGCGTGTAGTTGATCTGGTGCTGGATGGCGGCGCTTTGCGCGCCGAGAATGGCTCCCTCCATGACCGAGGGGTCGCCGCGGCCCGCCGTCGCCCCGAGCAGGATGGCCGCCAGCATGGCGGCCGTCGAGACGAGGCCCGCATGGGTTTGATCGATCATGCCACGCACCAGATGCCGCTGCGTGACGTGCGCGGTTTCGTGCGCCATGACGCCGGCGAGCTCGTTCTCGTTGCGCGTGGCGAGAAACAAGCCCGAGTTGATGGCAATGAATCCGCCGGGCATGGCGAACGCGTTGATCACGGGATCGCGCACCACGAAATAATTGAACTGATGCTGCCCTTCCTCGGCATGGCTGGAGAGCGAGTGGCCGATGGTCTGGATGTAGTCGCTCACTTCCGGATCTTCGAGCACCATGCCTTGCGCGCGCATTTGCCGGGCCCAGGCCTGTCCGACCTGATACTCCTCCTCGAGCGACACCGCCGCGGTCGCGGGACTGCCGAGGTCGGGCAGTTCCTGTTCCTGTTCGGCCGGCGACAGAGGCTGGCTCGCCGACAGGCCGCTTGCCCAGGCCACACTGACGCTGGCGCCCACGGCGGCTGCCGCGGCGAAAATCCTCAGTGATTTCAATAGCCTCATCGCGCCCTCATAAACACCTTTGGAGTGCCTGCGGCGCTCCAAAGTTCTAATTGCAGAGCAAAGGCGCCCCTCGAGGGCCCGTCACAGCACTTCGGACGCATAGTCTGCCAGCCGCGAGCGCTCACCGCGCACCAGGGTGATATGCCCCGAATACGTCCAACCACGGAAACGGTTGACGACATATGTCAAGCCGGTGGTCGTCTCGGTGAGGTAGGGGGTGTCGATCTGCGCGATGTTGCCGAGGCACACCATCTTGGTGCCCGGACCGGCCCGCGTCACCAGCGCTTTCATCTGCTTCGGCGTCAGATTCTGCGCCTCGTCGATGATGATGAACCGGTTGAGGAAGGTGCGGCCGCGCATGAAGTTCAACGACCTGATCTTGATCCGGTGCCGCAACAGATCGGTCGTGGCGCCGCGTCCCCAGGCCCCTCCGGCCTGACTTTGCGTCAGTACCTCGAGGTTGTCCATGAGCGCCCCCATCCAAGGCTCCATTTTTTCCTCTTCCGTACCCGGCAGAAATCCGATGTCCTCGCCGAGCGGAATCGTGACCCGGGTCATGATGATCTCGCTGAAGCGATTGTGGTCCAATGTCTGCGCAAGCCCGGCAGCCAGCGTCAGCAGCGTCTTGCCGGTGCCCGCGGGACCGAGCACGGTCACGAAATCGACCTCCGGATCCATCAACAAGTTGAGCGCGAAGTTCTGCTCGCGGTTGCGCGAGCTTACCCCCCACACATTGTTGCGCTCCGTGCGGTAGTCCACGGTCAGCTCCAAGACGGCGGATTCGCCCTCGAGCTTGCGCACGATGGCCTCGACCCCGTTCTCGCCCGGGTCGTAGACGAATTGATTGGCCTGCCACTCGCGCACCAGCGGGCCGCGGACGCGGTAGAAGGTGCGGCTCTGCTGCTGCCAGGACTCCATGCCCTTGCCGTGCTTTTCCCAGAAATTGGCCGGCAGCTTCTGCACGCCGCTCTCGAGCAGATCCGCGTCCTCGATGGTCTTGTCGCTGGAATAATCCTCGGCCTGGACCCCGACGATGGCCGCCTTGATCCGCAGGTTGATGTCCTTGGATACCAGCGTGACGCGGGCCTGGGGGAATTTTCGCTGCAGCGCCAGCGTGTCGGCGAGGATGGCGTTGTCCGCGCCGTGACCGGGCAGGCCGTCGGGCAGCGAGGAATCTAGAAGCTGGGTTTGAAAGAACAGCCGCCCGGCCGGCGGGCGTTTGCCGTGATTGATCTGCACACCGGCGGGCAGCGCGAGCCCGCGGTCGATCTCCTTCTTGGTGGCGTCGCGCATCAGCTCGTCGAGAAAGCGGCTGACCTGACGGACGTTGCGGGCCGCCTCCGACACGCCTTTCTTGCCGGCATCGAGCTCCTCGAGCACGGTCATCGGAATGTAGATGTCGTGCTCTTCGAAACGGAATATCGACGTGGGGTCGTGCATCAAGACATTGGTGTCGAGCACGAAGATGCGCCGCTCGGATTTCGACTTGGAATTTTTCGCGGCCCCGGCCGACACCGGCCGCAAGGGAGAGGTCACCGTGCGGGACGTCACAGAGTCGTCACCGCCTCGAGAACCGCCTCGGCATGGCCGTTCACCTTGACTTTGCGCCACTCGTGCCGCAGCACTCCCTTGGCGTCCACCACGAAGGTGCTGCGCTCCACACCCATATATTTCTTGCCGTACATGCTTTTCTCCTGAATCACGTTATAGAGTTTGCACACGGCCTGGTCCGGATCGCTCAACAGCTCGAACGGGAAGCCCATCTTTTCCTTGAACTTGGCGTGCGAGGCGACGGTGTCGGGGGATATCCCGACGATGACGGCCTTCGCCTTCTTGAACTGCCCATGCAGGGCGGCGAAAGCCGCGCCTTCCTGGGTGCAGCCCGGCGTGTTGTCGCGCGGATAGAAGTACATGACCAGGGGTCCGCCGGCCGCGTCGGCGAGGCGCCATTTGCCGGCCGTGCCGTCGAGGGTGAAGGCCGGGGCCTTCTTGCCGATCTCAATCTTGCTCATGATGCTGTGCTCGCACGGTGGACTCAGTTCTTGACGGGCTCGAGAATTGCGTCGAGATTCAGATGATCGCAGAAATCCATGAACTCCTCGCGCAGCACCCCGATGTGCAGGCGGCTCGGCACGTTGACGATCATCTGCACGGAGAACATCGGCGCGCCGGTGTGCGCGGCGGCGTAGGAGCGGGTCGACAGCTCCGCAATGTCGACGCCGCGCTGCGAGAAGAAGCCGGACAGGCCCGCGACGATGCCGGTCTGATCGAGGCACACCACGTCGATGGAGTAGGGCAGCATGTCGTTGCGCGCGGCGCGCTCTTCGGTGCGCCGCAGCTGAATGTTCATGCCGGTGGCGTCGGCGAGCTTCTTGAACTCGCCCTCGAGCTTCGCGAGCGTATGCCAGTTGCCGTTCACCAGGAGCAGCATTGCGAACTCGTTGCCGAGGGAGGTCATGCGGCTTTCGCTGATGCTTCCCCCGCAATCGGCAACCGCCTTGGACAGCTCATGAACCATGCCGACGCGGTCCCCGCCGACCGCGCTAATCACGATATGTTGTTTCATCGGGTCAAATTCTACCGGATGGGCCCCCCGTTAGGGCGCTTGCCACGGTGCATGTCCGCCAATTAAGGTAGCGTCCTCAATTCCCCGAGGAGCTGTCGGAATGTTGCGCGGAAGCCTGGTTGCCATCGTCACGCCGATGACCGCCGACGGGAGCCTGGACTTCCCGGCGTGGGATCGGCTGCTCGATTTCCACCTGCATGAAGGCACCGACGGCATCGTGATCGCCGGCACGACCGGGGAGTCTCCGGCCTTGTCGCTCGAGGAGACGGAAGCCTTGACGCGCCGCGCCGTGGAGCGTTGCGCGGGCAAGGTCAAATTGATCGTCGGCGCCGCGACCAACGCGACCGCGAGCACCGTGGCCCGGACCCGCATTCTGTCGCGCTTGGGCGTCGACGGGGTGATGCTGGTGACGCCCTATTACAATAAGCCGCCGCAAGAGGGCCTTTTCCGGCATTTCAGCGCGGCGGCGGACGCCTCCGAGGTGCCGGTGGTGCTGTACAACGTTCCCAATCGAACCGCGGTCGATTTGCTGCCGGCGACGGTCGGGCGCCTCGCACGGCATCCCCGGATCGTGGCGCTCAAGGACGCGACTGCGAGCCTTGCGCGCCTGCGCGAACTGCAGAGCGCCTGTCCGAGGGATTTCTCGCTCCTGTCGGGGGACGACGCCACGGCGATCGATTGGATCGCTGCGGGCGCCCACGGCGTGATTTCGGTCACCGCCAATGCCGCGCCGAGGCGCATGCGCGAAGCCTGCGCGGCGGCGCTCGCGGGCGATATCGCGGCCGCCCGCGCGATCGACGCCGAATTGCAGCCCCTGCACAAGAATTTATTCCTCGAAGCCAACCCAATACCGGTAAAATGGGCGGTCGCCCGCATGGGACTCATCGGCAGCGCCTTGAGGCTCCCGTTGGTCGAACTGTCGCCTGCCCAGCACGATGCCGTGCTCGGGGCCATGCGCGCAGCGGGCATTGCACTCGAGGATCAGGCAGCGTGAGACTAATTCGACCGGTAGGGTTCATCGCGGCGGCAATACTGCTGAATGGCTGCCGGCTGATCCACGGAGGGGCGACGGACTGCCACAAACCGCAGGAATACCAGCGCGCCGTCCAGCGCGCGCCACTGAAAGTGCCCGAGGGGCTCGATTCGCCCAATACGCAGGGTGCGCTGGTCATTCCCACGGTGGATCTCGCGGCGCCGCCCCCGGGCCCTCACGAGGCGTGCCTGGATATCCCGCCGCGCTACAAGCCCGCACCTGCCAACAAGGCGGGTACTCCGGCCAGTTAACCGGATTTGCTCGGCCCGGCCGCCTCCGGTACCCTTGCGAGCCCGCGTAGGTTCGGCATTGACGTTCCCAGCGGAGAGGTGGCCGAGTGGTCGAAGGCGCTCGCCTGGAAAGTGAGTAACATCCCAAAAGGTGTTCGTGGGTTCGAATCCCACCCTCTCCGCCAACAATGCTTTCCTCGAGTCTATGGCGGCTCGCGTCGGCATCTTCGCGGCGACTTGCCACGAACCCCGTCAGGCCCGGAAGGGAGCAGCGGTAGAGGATCAAGTCGGGCGCCGAAGTTCCCGCTGGCGCGGGCCGCCTCCCTATCGCCCCTTGAGGGGGTGTTATGGATAAACTAAACCTATGAGCTATATCGTGTTGGCGCGAAAGTGGCGGCCCAAGCGCTTCGCGGAAATGGTCGGCCAGGAGCACGTGCTCAAGGCGCTGACCAACTCGTTGGACTCGGGCAAGATTCATCATGCGTTCCTGTTCACCGGCACCCGCGGCGTGGGCAAGACCACGGTCGCGCGCATCCTGGCGAAGTCGCTCAACTGCGAGACCGGCGTCGGGGCGAACCCCTGCGGGGTGTGCAGCGCCTGCCGCGAGATCGACGAGGGACGATTCGTCGATCTCATCGAGGTGGACGCCGCCTCGCGCACCAAGGTGGATGACACCCGGGAACTGCTCGACAACGTCCAGTACGCGCCCACGCGGGGCCGGTACAAGGTGTACCTCATCGACGAGGTGCACATGCTCTCCAATCACTCCTTCAACGCCCTCTTGAAGACGCTCGAGGAGCCGCCGCCGCACGTCAAGTTCCTGCTGGCGACCACCGATCCGCAGAAGTTGCCGGTCACCGTGCTGTCGCGTTGCCTGCAATTCAGCTTGAAGCGCCTGTCGGCGAACCTCATCGGCGAGCGGCTCAAGTTCATCGCGGCGGCCGAGAAGCTCGACTATCAGCCGGCGGCGCTCGCGCTGCTCGCGCGCGCGGCAGAGGGCAGCATGCGCGACGCTTTGAGCCTGCTCGACCAACTCATCGCCTTTGGCGGCGCCGCGCTCACCGAAGCGGATGCGCGGGCGATGCTCGGCACCATCGACCGCGGCCATGTCGCTCAAATCGTCGAGGCGCTGTCGCTCGGCGATGGTGCGGCGCTGATGGCGCGGGTGGGCGAGCTCGATCGGGATGCGCCCGATTATGACCGGGCGCTGGTCGAGCTCGCAGCGCTGCTGCAGCGGCTCGCGATCGTGCAGATCGTGCCCGATGCCGCGTCCGAGGACGAGCAGTACGATCCGCAAATCCTGTCCCGTCTGGCCAAGGCGCTGGGTCCCGAGGATGTGCAGCTCTATTACCAGATCGCGCTCGCCGGCCGGCGCGATCTTCCCATGGCGCCCGACCCGCGCCTCGGATTCGAGATGACGCTCCTGCGCATGCTGGCATTTCGGCCGGAGGCTGCCGCCCCGGCCCCGGCCGGAGCGGCGGGCGCCGCACTGCCGCCCGGTCGCAGCGCGCGCACCGGCGCGGCTGCGCGAGATCCAACGGCCGCCGAGCCCGCGCCGCCGCCGGCTCGGCCGCCGGCTGCCGCCTCGATGCCGACCTCCGGCTCGGCGACCACCGTCCCCGCAGCCACGGCATCGATCGATGCCGAAAATTGGCTCTCCGTCGTGGAGGCCGCGGGTCTCGGCGGCATGGTTCGTCAGCTCGCCTTCAATTGCGTGCCGGCCTCCTACGACAACGCCGTGCTGGTGCTGCGGCTCGATGCCGCCGCGGACTCACGCCGCTCCAAGCCCATCGAGGACAAGCTGGCACAGGGCTTATCCAGGTACATGGGCCGCGACATCCGCGTGGTATTCGAGGTGTCGGACGGTCTCGCCACGCCGGCGCGGCAGCGCGCGCAGGCCGACCAGGAGCGCACGCTCAAGGCGGCGGCTGCTTTCGAGCAGGATCCCGCGGTCAAGGGGCTCAAGGAGCGCTTCGGCGCGGAAGTGGATTTGGCATCGGTCAAGGCCGCAGACCCCCAGTATTAGGAGAATACGAGATGATGAAAGGCGGACTCGGAAACCTCATGCGTCAGGCGCAGCAGATGCAGGAGAACATGCAAAAGGCGCAGGCGGAGCTGGCGGAGATCGAAGTGACCGGAGAATCCGGCGCCGGCATGGTGAAAGTGGTGGTCAACGGACGCCACGAGGCGAAGAAGGTCTCGATCGAGCCGAAGCTCGTGGGTGAGGATATCGGGCTTCTCGAGGACCTCGTGGTCGCCGCCATCAACGACGCGACACGCAAGCTCGATGCCCGAACCAAGGAGAAGTATGCGGGCCTTATGTCCGGCATGAACCTGCCTCCCGGCATGAAGCTGCCGTTCTGAGTCCATGAAGTACACCCCGGCTCTCGCCCGGTTGATCGACTCGTTGCGCTGCCTGCCGGGTGTCGGTCCGAAGTCCGCGCAGCGCATGGCGTTTCACCTGCTCGAGCGCGATCGCGATGGCGGCAGCGCGCTCGCGCAGTCGCTCGCCGAAGCGCTCGCCGCGGTCGGACACTGCAAGCGCTGCCGCATGTTGACCGAGAGCGAGCTCTGCTCGATATGCTCTTCCTCGCAGCGCGACGGCTCGCAGCTCTGCGTGGTCGAATCGCCGGCGGACGTCGTGGCCATCGAGCAATCCGGCGGGTTCAAGGGCCGCTACTTCGTATTGATGGGGCATCTGTCTCCGCTCGACGGCATCGGCCCCGCCGAGCTCGGGCTGGACGAGTTCGAGCGGCTGCTGTCGGACGGTGAAGTGCGCGAGGTCATACTCGCCACCAATCCCACGGTCGAGGGCGAGGCCACGGCCCATTATCTCGGTGAGATCGCGCTGCGCGCGGGCGCCCGGGCATCGCGCATCGCCCACGGAGTGCCGGTCGGCGGCGAGCTCGAATATGTCGACGGGGGAACCCTGGCGCACGCGCTCGCGGGCCGCACCAGCGTCTCTTGAGCCTTCAGGTCGCGAGTTTCTCGTACAGCCGGAACAATCGCCGGTAGCTCTCATAGCGGCGCGCGGTGATCTGTCCTGCGAGCACGGCGCTGCGCACCGCGCACCCCGGTTCCTGCATGTGACGGCAGTCGTTGAACCGGCAATCGGCGGCAAAGCGGTGAACCTCCACGAAGCCGCGCTCCGCGGCGCGCGCGAGGCTCGCGGGAGGCGCGAAGTCGCGCACGCCGGGCGCATCCATCACGGCGCAGTCGGGCCCCAGCCGATAGCGCCGCGCGGTGGTCGTGGTGTGCCGCCCCTCGTCGTCGCGCGTGAGCTCCCGGGTTTCCGCCGCCGCCTCGGGCGCGAGCACATTGATCAGCGAGGATTTCCCCACGCCGGATTGCCCGACCAGGAGCGTCGTGCCGGCTGCCAAGGCGGCCCGGAGCTCTTCGACGCCCCGGTTGGCCAGGGCGGAGACCTCGCAGCAGGGCAGTCCCAGCCCGCGGTAGGCGTCCAATTCGCCGCCCAGGGGATCGGCGCCCAAGTCCGATTTGTTGACGATCAGCAGCGTCTCGAGGTCCTTGAGCCGGGCGCCGGCCCAGTAGCGATCGGCGAGGAACCAATCCGGCTCAGGCTCGGGTGCGAGCACGATGGCCAGCCGGTCGACGTTGGCGGCCACCGGTTCCGGGCGGCCGCGTGCATCGATCCGCTCGACCAGATTGCGCCGGGGCTCGATCGACTTCGATCGACGGACCGCCATCCTCCGGCGCGTGGGCCCAGACGACCCGATCGCCGCACACGATACGGAGCTTGCGACCCTTCAGCGAACACTGCAGCAGCTGCGATCCGGACTCCACCAGGACCCCGCGCCCGTAGCTCGCGAGCACGGTACCGGCGCCGCGCGCGCCTATGGATTGCGGCGCTCTGCTACCATGCAGGCCCATGAAATCCCCCGATAATCTCATTTGGATCGATCTGGAAATGACCGGGCTCAAACCCGACACCGACCTCATCATCGAGATCGCCACGATCGTAACCGACAAGCACCTGACCGTGCTCGCCGAAGGCCCGGTCATCGCGGTGCATCAGAATGCCGACGTGCTCGACGCGATGGACGATTGGAATCGGCGTCAGCACGGCGGCTCCGGGCTCAGCGCGAGGGTTCTCGCGAGCCGGATCGACACCGCCGCGGCCGAGCACGAGACGCTGGCGTTCCTCGAGACCTGGGCCGAAAAGGGCCGCTCGCCGATGTGCGGCAACAGCATCTGTCAGGACCGGCGCTTCCTGGCCCGCCAAATGCCCACGCTCGAGCGGTTCTTCCATTACCGCAACCTCGACGTGAGCACGCTCAAGGAGCTGGCGCAGCGCTGGGCGCCGCATATTGCGCAGTCGTTCCAGAAGCACGCCACGCATCTGGCGATGGACGACGTGCGCGAGTCGATACGCGAGCTCGAGTTCTATCGCGAGCGATTGCTGCGGCTCTAGGTTATGCAGGGTTGTCCGCGGCGAGGAACATCCAGGTCTCCACCACGGTATCCGGATTGAGCGAGAGGCTGTCGATGCCCTGTTTCACCAACCAGCGGGCGAGCTCGGGATGGTCGGAGGGGCCCTGGCCGCAGATCCCCACGTACTTGCCCTGCGACGTGCAGGCCTTGATCGCCATCGCCATGAAGGCCTTGACCGCGTCGTCGCGCTCGTCGAACAGCTTCGCGACCACGCCGGAATCCCGGTCGAGCCCGAGGGCGAGCTGCGTCATGTCGTTCGAGCCGATCGAGAATCCGTCGAAATATTCCAGATAGCGGTCGGCAAGCACGGCGTTGGTCGGCAGCTCGCACATCATGATGTGCTTGAGGCCGTTGTCGCCGCGCTTGAGCCCATTGTCCGCGAGGAGCTGCGTGACGGTCTTCGCCTCGAGCAGCGTGCGCACGAACGGCACCATCACCTGAACATTGGTGAGGCCCATCTCGTCCCGCACGCGCTTGAGCGCGCGGCACTCGAGCTCGAAGCAGGGGCGGAACGCCTTGTCGATGTAGCGCGAGGCGCCGCGAAATCCGAGCATCGGATTTTCCTCGTGCGGCTCGTAGGCCTTGCCCCCGATCAGGTTCGCGTACTCGTTCGATTTGAAATCCGAGAGCCGCACGATCACCGGCTCGGGCGCGAACGCCGCTGCGATCTGCGCGATCCCCTCGGACAGCTTGTCGACGTAGAAGCTCACCGGATCGGGATATCCCGCGATCTGCTGCGAAATGGCCTCCTTGAGCTCCGGGCTCTGCTTGTCGAACTCGAGCAGCGCCCGGGGGTGCACCCCGATCATGCGGTTGATGATGAACTCGAGCCGCGCGAGGCCAACGCCCTTGTTCGGCAATCCCGCGAATTCGAATGCGCGGTCGGGATTGCCGATGTTCATCGAAATTTTCACCGGGATCTCGGGCAGCGAGTCGAGCTCGATGTTGCGCTGGTCGTATTCGAGCATTCCGTCGTACACGTAGCCGGTATCGCCCTCGGCGCAGGACACGGTCACCGCTTGATTTTCGCGGATCGACTGCGTCGCATTCACGCAGCCCACCACCGCCGGAATGCCGAGCTCGCGCGCGATGATGGCCGCGTGGCAGGTGCGGCCGCCGCGGTTGGTGACGATGGCCGCGGCGCGTTTCATGACCGGCTCCCAGTCGGGGTCCGTCATGTCCGCGACCAGCACGTCGCCCGCGCGCACGCGCGACATCTCCTTCACGTCGCGGATGACCCGGGCATGGCCCGCGCCGATGCGCTGACCGATGCTGCGGCCGGTCGAGATCACCGTCGAACGCGCCTTGAGCGTGAAGCGCTGGATGGTGCGGCCGGCGCGGCTCTGAACCGTCTCGGGCCGTGCCTGAAGAATGTAGATCTTGCCGGTCGAGCCGTCCTTGCCCCACTCGATGTCCATCGGCGTGCCGTAATGCTCCTCGATGACGAGCGCCTGTTTGGCCAACTCGACGATGTCGGCCTCATCGATCGAAAATCGCTGCCGGTCCTCGTGGGCCACGTCGACGGTGCGCACCCGCTCGCGGCTGCCGGGTTCGGCGTAGATCATCTTGATCGCCTTCTGTCCCAGGTTCTTGCGCAGGATGCTGCGCAGCCCCGCGCGCAGCCCCGGCTTGTACACGTAGAACTCGTCGGGGTTAACCGCACCCTGCACGACCGTCTCGCCGAGCCCGTAGGAGGAGGTGATGAACACCACGTCGCGGAACCCCGAATCGGTGTCGAGCGTGAACATGACGCCCGCGGCGCCCAGATCGCTGCGCACCATGTGCTGCACGCCGACGGACAAGGCGACGGCGTTGTGATCGAAGTTGTTGTGCACGCGGTACGCGATCGCGCGGTCGTTGAACAGGGAGGCATAGACCTCGTGCATGGCGGTGAGCAGATGCTGCTCGCCGCGCACGTTGAGAAAAGTCTCCTGCTGGCCGGCAAAGGAGGCCTCGGGCAGATCCTCGGCGGTGGCCGACGAGCGCACCGCGACGGCGAACTCCTCGCCATGGCCCATCTTGCGCCACGCCTCGGTCACCTCGCTCTGCAATCGCGCGGGAAACGGCGTGGCGAGCATCCAGCCGCGGATCTGCTTGCCGACGGCGGCGAGGCGGTCCACGTCGTCCACGTCGAGCGTCGCCAGAACCTCGCGGATGCGCTCGTCCAGGCCGTTCTGCGAGAGGAAGTCCCGGTAGGCCTGCGAGGTGGTGGCGAAACCGCCGGGGACGGACACGCCGAGGCCCGCGAGGCGCGAGATCATCTCGCCGATCGAGGCATTCTTGCCGCCGACGACCTCGATATCCTTGCTCTTCAACTTCTCGAACGGAATGACGTAGGGATTCATCGCTTCTCCGGCGCCGGCATGATTCGTGTCTTGTTGTAAATCGCCGCTTGTCCGCGCATGGGTTAAGTGAAACACTTCCGGCCATTGAGGCCTAATGGGACGACCGTGAACAAAAGAACAGTGTTTTTTGTATCGGACCAGACCGGCATCACCGCCGAGACGATGGGCCACAGCCTCATGACACAGTTCGACGGCATAGAATTCAGGCAGGTGACTGTGCCATTTATCTCCACCGTTGACAAGGCGATAGAGGCGGTGCGCAAGATCGATCTGGTGGGCAAACAGGAGGGGGTTCGCCCCATCGTTTTCTCGACGCTGGTGCAGGAGGACGTGCGCAACGTGGTGCGCGGGAGCACCGGCTTGTTTCTGGACTTTTTCGATGCGTTCCTATCACCGCTCGAGAACGAACTCAAGACGCAATCCTCCCATGCCATGAGTCGGACTCATCGGATGGCCGACACGCATTCCTACGCGACGCGAATCGACGCCACCAATTTTGCGCTCGCGAACGACGACGGCTCGGTGATCCGGGATTACGAGCGCGCCGATGTGATACTCATCGGGGTGTCGCGTTCGGGAAAGACGCCGACCTGCCTGTATCTGGCCATGCAATACGGCATATTCGCGGCGAATTATCCGCTGACCGAGGACGATCTCGAATCCCGAAAATTGCCGCGCGGGCTCGAGGCGCATTCGCGCAAGCTCTTCGGCCTCACCATCAAGCCCGACCGGCTGCAGCAGATCCGCAACGAGCGCCGCCCCGACAGCCGCTACGCATCGCCGCGTCAAGTGGCCTTCGAGGTGCGGGCCGCCGAATCGCTGTTCGAGCGCCACGGAATTCCGTTCATCGACGCGACCGAATGTTCCATCGAGGAGATCTCGAGCCGTATCCTCGACCGCACCGGCATCGAGCGCCGACTGCGTCCCTGAATTAAGAGTACGTCGATGATGAATACTGCGTCGCTGGCAAGACGCAGGCGCATGGTATAGTCGGGCCATGATCGCGGACCAATGGTGTGAAACCACATGGCGGGCGCGTCCCGGCAGCTTCGTCAGCCTCATGACGCTGTACGAGAGCAATTTCGTACGGCTGGGCTGGCTTACGAGAGACTTGCGCTCGATTTCGGAGCGCTGCGTTTCGCGCGTCGATTCCGACTGTGATCTCTTTCTCACACCGCTCGAGCTGTCGCGTTACACGAGTGTGTTCCGCCTCACATACGAATTCCCGCTCGCGGGGGAGTGCATTCGTGACCCGGATCTCGAAGTGTGCGTATACCACGACGCCCGCCTGGCGGAAGTGCGCAGCTTTCGCGGCTTTCGGCGCCATTCCGAGCTCGTGAGGGTCGAATCGGGACTCAAGCGTGAACTGGATCAGCGCTGGACCCGGAACATGATGTTAAACAAATGGCTGGAATATTGCGCCGAGCGGGGCCATCGGTTTTGACGGGCGCAGCCCCATAGGTCCCGCAGGCTAGCGGCAGGTTCGAGGCGGGACATTGATCGACAAGCTGAGCTTTCTCAAGGGAGGATCCGAGGGGAGTAGTGTGAGCGCGGACGAGGAGCGGCTCATGCAGCTCTTCCAAAATCGCGCGGGCCTGAAAAAGGCCTATGCCGATCTCAAGGACGAATTCCATCTTCTGCGCGACCGCCTGAAACAGCAGGAGGGCGCAACCATCCGCGTTCAGGAGCAGCTCGACGCGCTCGGCGATCTGCTCGCCGACGCGCGCACCGGATTCGCCGCGCTGGTGTTCTACCAGCTGCGCGGACTCTGGAAGACCTGTCACCAGCAGTTGTCGCAGTTCGCGACGGATCTGACCCGCCAGCAGGAGGCGAAAGAGACGGCGCGGCACAAATCCGAATGCGAGACCGAGAGGAATCTCCGGCTCGGCGACGTGGACACAAGACTCCAGGAGGCCGCCGCGGACGCCGATCTCAAACGCGAGCATCTGGCGGCGGCGCAAAACGAGCTCACGCGGTTGACGGCATTCTGGCATTACTTCAGGCGCCGCCGCCTGCAGAAGTCGCTCGAGGTGCTGAAGCAGGGCGTCGTCCTCGCGGATGCCGTCGTCGGCGACCTGCATGCCGAACGCAGCGCCATCAACAACGAAGCGTTGCCGGAATTTCCGGGCATCTCGCTCGGAGCGCGGCGCAACATCAATCTCGCCATCATCAGCTACGCCGAGTCGCTGTGCGAGCACGTGGACGCCTTCGGATTGGCGGCGCGCGCCAAGGAAGCCGTCGCTCGCCGGGTCCACGAGATGAGCTTCGGCTCGCGCGCAGACTGCGAGGGCTACATGCAAAGGGTGCAAAAAGCGCACGCCGCCATCGCCAATCAGAAGCAGATCACGGCGGGCGTGCGAGCGAAACTCGAACGCCTGCGCGGCATTTCGGAATACCGCAACACGGCCGACACGGTGCCCACCGCGGACTCGCTGGCGGCCGCAACCGCCGCGTCGGCCTCCAACTGGAACGTCCTCGCCGAGGACTACTGGGACCTCTACAATTTGTTGCTGCGCTAGCGGCCCCGGGCGGCGCTAGTGAGCGTCGATCCTGCGTGCCTGCGTGGGCCCGCTCTTGTGGACCGTCGCCACCGCCATGTCGCCCGCGATCTGGGTCGCCTCGTCCAGGATGATCCCCGCGGAAGCGTCGTCCTTGATGTCCTCGAGCGACTTCACCTGAGGCTCGTTGCGGGCCGCGCGCAAGGCATTCTCGCGCGCGAGCCGATCATCGTCCTGCCGCTTGCGCTCCGCCTCGCGGGTCTTCAGGTTGAGCGACACGGTCTTTTGACTGCGCATCGCGTCGAGCGCGCTGATGTCCGCCCGTAGATAACGGAAATCCGCGCTGCCGGCCGTGCGCTCCTCGTGCAGTTTGGTGAGCGTCGAGGCAAGCGGTTTGAGATCGCCTTCGGGCTTGAAGGCCGCCGGCTCGATGTGATCCCACGGCAGCGCGCGGTCACGTGTGCTCTCGCCCACCTCGCTCGCATCGATGAGCGAGGGAATGGTGATGTCCGGCGTCACGCCGCGGTCCTGAGTGCTCTCGCCGGTGATGCGATAGTACTTGCCGATGGTCACATTGAGCTGACCGAGCTCGGGCTTGCGGCCGAAGATGGTGTAGTTCAGCGGATGGGCGTTTTGCACCGTGCCCTTGCCGTAGGTCGTCTGTCCGATGATCAAACCCCGGCCGTAGTCCTGAATCGCACCCGCAAAGATCTCGGAGGCCGACGCGCTGAAGCGGTCGACGAGCACCACCAGCGGTCCGTTGTAGAAAACGGACGGATCGGGATCGTCGTCCACCTCGATGCGCCCGGTGGTGTCGCGCAACTGCACCACCGGTCCGCGGTCGATGAACAGCCCCACGAGCGATTCGGCCTCGGGCAGGTAGCCGCCGCCATTCGCGCGCAGGTCCATGATGAGCACTTCGGCGCCTTCCTTGCGCAGCTCGCCGATCAGCCGCTGGACGTCGCGCGTGGTGCTGCGGAAGTCCTTGGCGCCGGCGCGGCTCGCGTCGTAGTCCTGATAAAAGCTCGGGACGGTGATGATGCCGACTTTTACATCGCGGCCGTTGCGCACGATCGTCTTCATCGCCTTGTGCGATGCCTGTGCCTCCAGGGAGACGCGGTTGCGGGTGAACTCGACCACCTTCTGGGCCGATCCCGGCGCCGCGCCGGCCGGCAGCAGCTGCAGCCGCACGGTCGTGCCGCCGGGACCGCGAATTTTCTGGACGACGTCATCGAGCCGCCAGCCGATCACATCGATCAGATCGCCGGTCTTGCCTTCGCCCACCGCGGTGATGCGATCGTTCGCCGCGAGCTTGCCGGAAACCGCGGCGGGGCCGCCCGCGATCACATCGATCACGGTGACGTAGTCGTCGGTGAGCTGGAGCGAGGCGCCGATGCCCTCGTAGGAGAGGCTCATCTGGATGTTGTATTCCTCCGAATTGCGCGGCGAGAAATAATTGGAATGCGGGTCGAGGGACAGCACGAAAGCGTTCATGAACGCCTCGAACACGTCCTCCGGCTTGCTTTGATCCATGCGCTTCTCGACGTGCTCGTAGCGTTTGCGCAGGATGTCCGCCGCCTCGGGCCATTGCTTGCCCGCGGTGATCAGCGACAGGGCGTCATTCTTGACGCGTTTGCGCCACAGCTCGTTCATCTCGGCCGCGTTCGCCGGCCAGGGCTCTTTTTCCCGGTCGAAGGTGAACGACTCGTCGAGATCGAAATCGGGTTTTTTCTGCAGGAGCTCCACCGCGTAATTCATGCGTTCGCGGCTGCGTTGCTGGAAACGCCTGAAGATGACGAACGCAGGCTCCACGTCGCCCGCCTTGATGGCGTCGTCGAGCTCGTAGCGATACTTCTCGAACTCCGCGATATCGCTCGCGTAGAAGTAACTGCGCTGGCTGTCGATCGCATCGAGGTAGCGGTCGAGGATCAGGCTCGAGAGATGATCGTCGAGCGGCGCCCGGCGGTAATGCTCGCGCGCGATGATGTCGCTGACGCGACGCGCCACGTAGTTTTCCTGCTCCGTCGGCTGCAGGACCTGGGAAGATGCAGGAGCCGCCGGAGGGGCCGATGGCGTCATGGCGGCGCCCAACAGGGCGGCAAGTCCGACGGCACTCAAGCACACGGCAATCGCGGTGACCCAGCGCGGGCGCCTGCCCGGGGGTCCCCGTTTCGTCACGACCGTCATCACCGTTCCCGTTCTCCTGTAAAATGAGCCGCGCAACCCGTCCAAGGCTAGACCAGCAGATGTCCCAAGCCAAGTGTATACGAGCCTGAAGATATGCGTCCGTTCACGGTTCCGACATCCGGATCTGTCGCGCGAACTGCCCCGCTTGCCGCCGAGTATGCCGGGGTCCGCGATTTGGACCGCGGCGGGCGCCGGTAGTTTCCCCGGACGCCCGAAGGACCGTTCCCCATCCTAAGGAGAAGCTCGATTTCAACGCCAACCCGGGGTCTTTGCACTCTCACCGGAGGGTGCCTGGCCGCCCTCCTGGCCGCGTGCAGCGCGCACCGCCCGCCGCCCCCCTCGACGGACATCGACGAGGTGCTCGTCAGGAACGACATTCGCGTCCTGGCATCCGATGACTATCAGGGGCGCAAACCCGGAACCGCGGGCGAGGAGAAGACGGTCTCGCTGTTGACGGACCAGTTCAAAAAGCTGGGGTTGAAGCCCGGCAACGGCGACAGCTGGGTGCAGCAGGTGCCGCTGGTCGAGATCACGCCCGGCAGGAACGCGAGGCTGTCGATTGCAGGGCATGCCGGCATCGAGACACTCGACTACGGCAAGGACATGGTCGTCTGGACCGGGCGCGAGATGCCCGCCGTCTCGCTCTCGCAGAGCGAGCTGGTGTTCGCGGGCTTCGGCATCGTCGCTCCGGAATTCGACTGGAACGACTACGCGGCCATCGACGTGCACGGCAAGACGGTCCTCGTGCTCGTCGGCGATCCCGGTTCCGCCGGCGGGAATCCGACGGCTTTCAAGGGCAATGCCCTGAGCTATTACGGGCGCTGGGCGTACAAGGTCGCCGAGGCCGCGCGTCATGGCGCGGCCGCCGTGTTGCTGGTCCACGATGCGTCGGTTCTTGGATACGGGTGGCCCGCGGTCGTCAATACCTGGACCGGACCGCAGCTCGAGCTTGCCGCCGCCGACGCCCACGCGGGTCGCGCGATGCTCGAAGGCTGGCTGACCGGCGGGGCGGCGCGCGGCCTGTTCACGAGCGCCGGACTCGATTACGAGCGCTCGATCCACGCCGCGGCGCAAGCCGGTTTCAAGGCGATGCCGATGGGGCTGAAGGTCGATGCGGCGGTCGAGAATGCGATCAGGCGTTTTGATTCCCGCAACGTGATCGCGCTGTTGCCGGGAGTCGGGCGCAAGCACGAATACGTCGTTTACTGCGCTCACTGGGATGGATTGGGCCGCGATGCCAGCGGCGCGGTGATCGGGGGGGCGGAGAACAACGCGAGCGGCGTTGCCGGGCTCGTGGCGCTCGCGCAATCCTTCAGCCGCACCAAGCCCGCGCCGGAGCGCTCGATCGTGTTCATCGCGTTCACCGGCGGGGAGTCGGGTCTTTTGGGCTCGCGCTACTATGTCGAGCATCCGGTGTTTCCGCTGGAGCAGACCAGCGGGGCGATCAATCTGGACCGGCTGCACATCGGCGGACGGACGCGGGACGTGATGGTGTTCGGCGCTGGCAATTCCGAGCTCGAGGAATCGGTCCGCGGAGTCGCCCTGCTGCAGGGTCGCGAGGTTCGGCCGGACGACCGGCCTGAGCTCGGCAGGTACTACGACTCCGACCAGTTGAGCTTCGCCCTGCACGGCATCCCCACCCTGTACGTCAAATCGGGCGTGGACGATGAGGCGCGCGGGCCGCAGTGGGGGGCGTCGCAGTTGGAGGATTACCGCGCGCATCGCTACCGGCAGGCGGCCGATCGGTACACGGAGGACTGGGACGTGCGCGGTGCGGTGGAGGATCTGGAGCTCTATCGCACCGTGGGCGAGCGGCTGGCGAACTCGCGGCGTTTTCCGCGCTGGTTTCCGAACAGCGAATTCAGCGGCAACCGCGCGCATCCGCTGCCGCCCGATTAGGCGGCCGCATCGATGACGGGGCGCGCAGCTGCGCGCCGCTCCTGCGCGCTATCGCTTGCCGACGCGCTCCCAGTGCTTGCGGCGGTCGAAGCTGCCGGACGTATTGTAGGGATCGAAACCCGCACCGGCCGCCGCGGATTTGGCCGGCGGCTCGGCCAGCGTCAGAGGCTGGGCGCGGCGCGCCTCGCGCAACTCGCGCGTGCCGAAACTGAATTTCGGATCTCGATCATCGGGCTTGCCATTCGCCATCGTGCTTTCCCTCGAAAAAAATCGTCTTCGATCAGGCCGTCGTATGTTTGGTGCGGCCTTCGGATACATGTTCCCAAATTGCGACAGCCGCTCCCGGGGAAAATTTGCCAACTGTGACGTGCTTCAAATCGAAGGCGACTTAACGCGGCCGAGCTCGCGACTTAACGCGGCCGGTACGCGACTTAATCCGCTCCGACCGAGGGAGCGATCGCCTCAGACGTGCCAGGAAGCCGCCTTGGGAGAATTGCCGGCGAGCACATTGGGCAGCTGCCGGTCGAACGGCACGATGCGGTTGCGGCCGCGCAGCTTCGCGGTGTAGAGCGCCTGATCCGCCGCCTTGACGAACTCGGCGACGTTGGCGAAGGTCATGTCGGCCCCGTGGGTGGCGCAGCCGATCGAGATCGTCACGCGGGCGTGATCGGCGCCGATCACGTGGCCGGTGTTCTGGAAGGCGGCGACGATGCGCTCGCAAACGCCGTGAGCCGTTTCCGCGTCGGTCGCCGGCAGGATCACGACGAATTCCTCGCCGCCGTAGCGGGCGATGAGATCGGTCTCGCGCGTGTTGCCGCGCAGAATGCGGGCCGTGGCCTGCAGGATCCGGTCGCCGGCCTGATGCCCGTACTTGTCGTTGATGCCCTTGAAATTGTCGAGGTCCGCGAACGCCACGCTCAACGGCCATCTGTGCCGGGTGGAATGCTCGAACTCGCGCGCCAGGACCTGGTCGAGATAGGCGCGGTTGTAAACACCGGTCATGGCATCGCGGCGCGTTTCCTCTTCGAGCTCCTGCGTGCGGTTGCTGGAGATTTCGGCCACCGCCCGCAAGGTGTTGATCTCGCGCAGCGCGACCAGATTGCGCAGCATCAGCGCTTCGCGCGCCTGTTCGAGGATCAGTTCGGGATGCTGATTGGCCAACAGATCGGTCTCGAATATCGCCTCGGTCTCGGGAAGCATCGAGCCGATCGTTCCGAGCACCTGTCCGAAGGCCACTTTGTCCATCGCCAGGCCGCGCTCGGCGGACAGGGCCGTCTCGGCGAACTGGCGCTCCGCGGGATCGCGCAGAAACAGGTCGGCGACCGGCCCCGACAGCGCGACGCAGCGCTCGAAGATCTGCAGCGGATCGGTGGTCGCGTGCAGGTCCATGTGATGACTGTGCTCGATCGCGCGGTACAGCCGGGGAGGCAGATTCCAGGTCTGCATGAGCCAGCCGCCCACCTCGGCATGATCGGCCTGCAGGCGCTTGCGCTCGTGCGCCGCAAGCGCGGCGTGATCGCGCTGGAGGGACTCGCCGCCGCGATACAGGTCGGGCACCGCCTGGTCGAGCGCCAGCATGCCCACGTCCTGCAGCAGCCCCGCCAGAAAGATCTCCTCGGCCATCGGCTGGCGCATGGCATCGGCCAGCGCGCGAGCGGCCGTGGCGGCCACCAGTGCGCGCCGCCAGTACCGGGGATAATCGATGCCGTTCGGCTTGCCCGTGCGCAACGACTTGACCAGCGAGAAGCTCAGCGCCAGGGTCAATGTGGCATTCAGGCCGAGCACGACCAGAGCCTGCCGCAAATTCTCGCTTTTGCGGCGCTGCGCATACAGCGCGGAATTGGCGATGCGCAGCACCTTGCTCGACAACGCCGAATCCATGCTCAACGCCTTGGCCACCTTGCCCATCTCGATCTCGGGATCGCGGGCAAGCTCGATGATGTGCGTGGCCACGCCCGGCGGAGACGGGAAATTGACCAGCGAGCGAAGGTGGGCTTCGATCTCGGGATTCAAGCGCGGGCACTCCATCACGGGCCATTGGGCCCAATGAGGTTAACGTCCGCGTTCTACATAACTTAAGGGGCCTGGCACCGCTTAACGGCCTGCACCGCGGTCAGGCGAGCCTTGCGCTCGCCCGCCACCAGAGCCCGAGCGCCCTGAACAGCAGATACAGCCCGTAGGGCCCCAACAGAACGATCCAGGAAGCCGCTGAGCCGGCCTGCAGCCCGCCGTAGATGCTCTGGAACTGATGCGCGACGCTCGCTCCCTCGTAGCGCCCGAGGAGCAGGGAGCCGGCATGGAAAATGAGCACGGGCATCAGGGCGAAGCCGACGGCCAGGGCGAGCACGCTCAGCAGCAACTCGCGGGGCCAGCCCCGCAACATCCGCAGCCGGCGGAATATTTGCGAAAAACGCATACCGCGTCATTGTAACGAAATGCATGCTTCGCCGCCCCTGGCTGTAAACTAGCGGGCATGCGCTCCTGGATGCCCGATACTTTGTACGATGCCAAACCCTGGGTGCTCATCGGCATCGGAGCGGTGCTCGTGCTCGGCATGAGCGGCTGGTCGCTCGCGGCGGGCTATTGGACCTGGTGGCGGGGTCTGTCGGTGTTCGCGGGGGCGGCGATCGGGATCGTCGGCGGCGCGACGCTGCAGATGCGGCAGGACTACCGCGCCGCCAGCAAATGGCGGCGCGAGACGCCGCCCTGATGCGCACCGCCGTCATCGGCGTCGGATATCTCGGCCGATTTCACGCACAGAAGTACAAGAGCCTCGCGGGCTCGGAGCTGATCGCCGTGGCCGACCCCTCGCGCGAGGCGAGGGCGGCGGTGGCGGCCGAGCTCGGCGTGCGCGAGATCGCCGATTACCGCGAGCTCTTGGGCGCCGTCGATGCGGTCAGCATCGTGACGCCGACGCCGCTGCATTACACGATTGCCAGGGAATTCCTCGAATCCGGCGCGCATGTGCTGGTGGAGAAGCCGATGACCGCCACCCTGGCGGAGGGGGAGAGCCTGATCGCGGCGGCGCGGGGCGCGCACCGCGTTCTGCAGGTCGGGCACCTGGAGCGCTTCAACGCGGCCGTACAGGCTCTGCAACCCATCGTCTCCGTGCCGAGATTCATCGAGTCGGCAAGGCTCGCGCCGTTCAAGCAGCGCGGCACCGACGTGAACGTCGTGCTCGACCTGATGATCCACGACATCGATCTGATCCTGAGCATCGTGGGTTCCCCGGTCGTGTCGGTCGATGCGATCGGCAGCAGCGTGTTCTCGAAGGAGACCGACATCGCCAATGCGCGCCTGCGCTTTGCCAACGGATGCGTTGCCAACGCGACCGCGAGCCGGGTGAGTCTGAAGACCGAGCGCAGGCTCCGGCTGTTCCAGGACGACGCCTATGTGTCGGTCGATCTGCAGCAAAAGGTCCTCACGGTGATTCGAAAGACCGGGGGAAACGGCGCGGACGGTATGCCGCTCGTCGACATCCAGGAGACCACCTACGATCAGGGCGATGCGCTGAAGGCGGAGATAGAGGCCTTTTTAGCCGCCGCCGCGGCCGGACGCGAGCCGCTGGTCACGGGCGAGGAGGGTCTGAAGGCGCTCGAGGTCGCCCTGACGATCACCGAACAGGTGGCCGCCTCGATGTCGCGCTTCGAGTAGCCTCCAAAACCGCTGCGGCGGGGCTGCTAGCGGCTCGGGGTGGCGCTCGCCGCCGCCGCGGGCCCGGGATTGGCGCGGCGGGCGCCGGGGCCGGCGCATTCGGCGTATCCGTCACGGTGACCTTGTCCACGAAATAGCGCGTGTCGGCGAAGCATGCGCTCGGCACGCCGGCGTGCTCGGTGTAATGCAGCTGCACCTGATGGCCCACGATTTTGTCCAGCTGCGCGGCAACCGCCGGATCGCGCACGCTGAACTGCCAGATCTGCGGTGAAATGCCGGGCACGATGTACTGGGCCAGGTCGCCCTCGGAAGTCTTGCAGAGCCAGCCGCGGCGCGAGAATTTTTGGAGCACGCCGGCGCGGGTGCCGTCCGAATATGCCCAGGACAGCGTGAGCCAGGTCCACAGCGACGCTCCGGCCAGGATCACGAGCAGCAGGATCAACAGGTAAAGCACGCCGCGCCCGCCACGCCTGCGGGACGGGGTGCCGATGCGTATCTCAGTCATGTGCGGGGCCGTGTCATGGCGCGGGGCCTTCGTTTTAGTTGCGACCGGCACACATGGTAGACCGCGCACCGGCGCGGCGCCATCAGGCTCCGGCCTCCATGCCGAGTTGATTCGCCTTGATCAACAGCTGCAGCGCCGTATCGGCGCCCAATTTCTGCTTGATCGAGGACTGATGGTTCGCGACGGTCTTCGTGCTCAGTCCCAGGGTGTCGGCGATCTCACTTCACGGAGCGGCCCCGGGCGAGCAGGCGCAATACTTCGAATTCGCGCGCCGACAATGCCGCATCCCGAGGAAGCTGTTCATCGCCGAGCGCCAGCTTGCGCGCAACGTCGGCGCTCAAGTATTTCCTGCCCCGCGCCACGCTGCGTACGGCCTCGACCAGCGCCTCGGGCGCGCTCGCCTTGGTGAGGTAGCCGAAGGCTCCGCCCTGCAGGGCGCGTCTCGCAAAAATCGCCTCCTCGTGCATGCTGAAGATCAGCACGCGGGCGAGCGGCTCGTGAGCCAGCAATCTGCGCATCGCCTCGATGCCGCTCGGCCCGGGCAGGGTGATGTCCATGACCACGATCGAGGGATCGAGGGCGACGAACGACTCGTGAGCCTGCAGAGCGGTGCCGGCTTCGCCGATCACCGCGATGTCCCCCTGCCGCTCGAGCAGGCGACGATACCCCTCGCGCACCACCGCGTGGTCGTCCACCAAGAGAACGGTGATCAGCTCGTGCGAACGCGAAGTCATGCCGTGCTCCTCACGCGGGCAGCCCCGCGGCGCCAGCCTAACACCGCCCAACAGGCCGGGCCGCATGGTTTGGAGCGCGGGGCAGGGGGGAGTACACTAGCGCCTCGAGTTGCCTTTTTCGGGGCCGACCGGTTTCGACATGGGTTGCGAAACTTCAGGTGCGTACCGAGGTGCGAGTTACCTCGTAAAACTACTTGCAAACTTATAGTTGCCAACGAAGACAACTACGCTCTAGCCGCCTAATCGCGGCTGAACCCTGACCGGCCTGTGCTGGTGCGAACGGCTCAGGGGTAGCGCTCATCAGCTAGCGGGATACACGTGTCTGGGGTGTATCTTGCGAATCGTTACCGGGCTGGCTGTTCGCTTTCCCTGCCCGTCGGGTAGTGAGCGGCGAGACCAATAGACTGTGGCTACGTACGTAGGTCTTGAGGCGTAGGACTTATGGACGGGGGTTCGATTCCCCCCGGCTCCACCAATCAGGGGGCCCAGAACAACGATTCTGGGCTCCCGCGCGTGCTGCTGTTAATTTCGGGGAGAAACGCTCGTGGATCACCAATCAAGCTGCTTTTGCGGAGCGGTTGCGTTCACCGTCAGCGGGACGCCGGAAGCTCAGGGCTATTGCCACTGCGCTTCGTGTCGTAGCTGGTCGGCAGGACCGGTCAACGCCTTCACTCTCTGGAAGCCCGGGTCGTTGAAGATCACCCAGGGCGCCTCGAGCATCGGCTCCTTCAACAAGACCCCGGGCAGCACCCGCAAGTGGTGCACTCAATGCGGCGGCCACCTGTTCACCGATCATCCCGGATTCGGATTGGTCGATATCTACGCGGCGATGTTGCCGAAATGGAAGTTCGAGCCGGCGTGTGCACGTTCACTATCAGGAGAGCGTGCTCCCGATCAAGGACGGCAAGCCGAAGTTCAAGGACATGCCGGCCGAGATGGGCGGCTCGGGGCAAACCCTCCCCGAGTAAGCGGGTGCAGGAAGCGCGCGGCCGGCGCCGCCCGCAGCTCAGCGCCGATTGGCTTTCATGATCCGGCTCTTGTCGCGCTGCCAGTCGCGATCCTTGTCCGTGGCACGCTTGTCGTGCTGCTTCTTGCCCTTGGCGAGTCCGACTTCGAGCTTCGCCCGGCCGTCCTTCCAATAGAGTTGCAGCGGCACCAACGTGTAGCCGCGCCGCTCCACCGCGCCCACCAGATGGTCGAGCTGACGGCGGCTCAACAGGAGCTTGCGGGTCCGGGTCGGATCCGTATCCACGTGCGTCGAGGCTGAATTCAACGGGCTGATGTGGGCGCCATACAGGAACGCCTCGCCGTTCTTGAGATAGACGTAGGCTTCGGCGACCTGCGCCTTGCCGGCGCGCATGCTCTTCACCTCCCAGCCGAGCAGGGAGATGCCCGCCTCATAGCTCTCTTCGATGAAGTAATCGAAACGCGCTTTGCGGTTTACCGCGATCGGGGGCAGTTTGTCCGAATCTTTCGCCATGTACCCTGGATCCCTTGCTGGGCGTCGAAGTCTACAAGCTCACCACGGTCGGCGCCTCTCGATTCGTGGGCTAACCCGTTGTCCTGTGCGAGAATCGCCGGCGCCGGCGGGCGCCACCGCGCCGTCGAGGAGTCTCCGATTGCCGATCATCGAACGCAGCGCATTAGTGACCTTCACCCCTGCGCAGATGTACGCGCTGGTGAACGAGGTCGAGCGCTATCCCGAGTTTCTACCGTGGTGCGTGGGCGCTCAAGTGGAGAGGGTCTCGCCGGTCGAAGCCCTGGCGGCCGTCAAAGCGGCCAAGGGCCCGGTGCACATGCAATTCACCACGCGCAACAGCCTCAAGCCGGACGCCGAGATCCTCATGCAGCTCGCCGAGGGCCCCTTCAGCCGCCTCACCGGCCGTTGGAACTTCGAGGCGGTGGGGGAGCGGGGGTCGCGCGTGCTGTTTCGCATCGATTTCGAATTCAAGAGCCGCATGATGGCCGCCGCGTTCAATCCCATGTTCCGGTCGGTCTGCGATTCCATCGTGGATGCGTTCGTGCAGCGCGCCCAAAGCATTTATCGCTGAGCCCCGATGGGGATCTCCGTGGGCACCGCCGACCCCTTCATCGTCGAGGTCATTTACGCGCTGCCCGACCGGGCGGTCGTCAAATCCTATCGGCTGAGGCCGCCGGCGACCGTCGCCGATGCGCTGGCGCTGGCGGCGGCGGAGCCCGATTTTGCAGGCATCGACGTCGCCCGGTCCGCGGTGGGAATATTCGGAAGGACGGTGCCTCCGGAGCGGATTTTGCAGCCGGGCGACCGGCTGGAGCTGTACCGCACCTTGCCGGCGGACCCGAAGGACGCACGCCGCCAGCGGGTGCAGCGGGCGCGGGCGCAAAGACCCAAATTGCCCGGTGCCGTTGCGCCGCGGCGACCGCGCTAGCCCTCAGTCCGTCGGATCAATAGGTTCGGCCGTTCTTGATCTTGGCGGCCGAAGCCGCTTGCTCGGCGGCAACCGCGTCGGTCGGCTTGTCCAGACGGGCGACTTTTTCGCCATCGAAGTACACCGTGACGCGGCGTGAGTCGATGTGGCGGGTGCGGCCCTTCTTGAGGTAGTAGATGTAGTCCCACCGCTCCTTGTTGAAGGGATCCGCCACCATGGGGGTGCCGAGCAGATAGCGCACCTGGCTTCGGGTCATACCGTCTTTCACCTGGTCCACGGCGGCTTGATCCAGGAAATTGCCCTGCTGGATGTTGATGCGGTAGACACAGCCCGATGCGGCGAACGCGAGCCCCGTCGCGAGGAGTAAAGGCCGAAGAATCTTCATCAAGGTGGTGCAGCGCTCCCAAATGATCGATAATCCGCTTCTATCATACTGGATGCCGCATCATGCCGCAGCGCCTTAAGCCTCCTCCCACCACCGAAGGCAACGACCTTCGCAATGCCGGCCTCAAGGTCACGCTGCCGCGGCTCAAGATACTGGACATCCTCGCGGACTCCACCGCCCGCCACATGAGCGCCGAGGATATCTACAAGAAGCTCCTGGTCTCGAACGAGGACATCGGGCTTGCAACGGTGTATCGCGTGCTGACTCAATTCGAGGCGGCCGGGCTCGTGACCCGCCATCACTTCGAGGGCGGCATGGCGGTGTTCGAGCTGAACCACGGCGCCCATCACGACCACATCGTCTGTGTGGACTGCGGACGGGTGGAGGAGTTCATGGACGGCGGAATCGAGGAGCGGCAGCAGGCGGTCGCCAAGCGCCTCGGTTTCGAGATCAGCGATCACTCGCTCATCCTTTACGGACATTGCCGCAAGCTCAACTGTCCGAATCAGAAACGGCCCAAGTAGGCCGTCCTATCGGCGCCCGGCGGGCGCGCGCCTTCTCTTCGGCTGGGAATCCCGGCCCGCCCGCGCGAGCATGTCGCGCGCATGCGCGCGCGCCTGCTCGGTGATGTCGATCCCTCCCGACATGCGCGCGATCTCATCCACGCGCTCCTCGGCGCCGAGCGGCTTCACCGCCGTGCGGGTGGTCTTGCCATCGGTCAGTTTCGTGACACGGAACTGCCCGTGCGCCTGCGCCGCGACCTGCGCGAGGTGCGTCACGCACAGCACCTGGCCGCGCTCGCCGAGCGAGCGCAGCTGGCGGCCGACGATCTCGGCCACCGCTCCGCCGATGCCCGAATCGACCTCGTCGAAAACCATGCAGAGCGAGGTCGCGGCGAGCGCGGCGGCGGCCACCTGGACGGCGAGACTGATGCGCGACAACTCGCCGCCCGAAGCCACTTTGGCCAGGCTCTTCAGCGGCTGGCCCGGATTGGCGCTCACCAGGAACTCGATCTCGTCCCGGCCGTGAGCGCCGATGGCGTCGCTTCCCGTGGTGACGCTGACCGCGAAACGGCCCCCCGCCATCCCGAGCTCCTGCATGAGTGCGGTGATCTCCGCTCCGAGCGCATCCGCCGCGAGCTTGCGCGCCTGCGTCAGCCGTTCCGCGGCCGCATCGAATTCGCGGCGCAGCGCCGCAACCTCCTGCTCCAATGCCGTCAAGCTGGTCTGCGCCTGCGCGAGCTTTGCGATCTCGTCCTCGGTCCGCGCGAGCTGCGCCGGAAGCTCGGTCACGCTCAGGCGATGCTTGCGGGCGAGCGCCTCGAGCGCCGCGGCCTGGCGCTCGATCTCTTCCTGGCGCGCGGGATCGACCTCGAGCGCCTCCAGGTAATGCCGCAGCGACTCGGCGGCCTCGCGCGCCAGGATGGCGGCTTCGCCGATGAGATCCGCGGGCTGTTTGAGGCCCGGATCGGTCTCCGCGGCGCCGCGCAGCGCCGTGGATGCCTTGGCCAGCAGGTCATGCGCGCTCGCGTCGTCGTTTTCGTACACGGCCGCGAGCGCCGCGCCCGCCGCGGCCGCGAGCCGGCCTCGTCCGGCGATGCGCTTTTGTTCCGTGAAGAGCTCCTCGATGGCGCTCACGGTGGTGACCTCGCTCTTGAGCTCGGCCAGCTGGTAGCGCAACAGGTCGAGGCGGGCGTCGCGGTTCTCGACCGCCGCCGCCAGCGCCTCGTGCTCGAGCCGGCGGGCGCGCAAGCGCTCGTAAATTTCCGCGACGGCGGTGGCGAGGCCCGCGTCGGGCAGACGCTCATCGAGAAGCTCGCGTTGGGCGCCGCGCTTGACCAGGTGCTGATATTCCTGCTGGCCGTGAATCTCGATCAGAAATTCCGCCAGCTCGCGCAACGACTGCAGCGGGACGAGCTGACCGTTGACGTAGGCACGCGAGCGTCCGTCCGCGCCGATCACGCGGCGTACGATGACCTCGCCGTCGTGGTCCACCGATTGCGCATCCAGCCACGCGCGCGCGCCGGCGGAGAGCCGCGAGAAGCCCGCCGCAACCTCCGCGCGCTCGGCGCCGTGGCGCACGATGTCGCCGGCGCCGCGGCCGCCGGCGATGAGCATCAAGGCGTCCACCACGATGGACTTGCCGGCCCCGGTCTCGCCGGTCAGCGCGAGAAGTCCCGGGCCGAGCTCGAGCTCCGCCTCGTCCACGATCACCAGATCGCGCAATTTCAGGTGAGTCAGCATGAGTACTGCCCGTCAGTCGCCGTTGTGGCCGTTGTGTCCGTTATGACCGCCCCGGCCCCAATGGAGCTTCGAGCGCAGCAGCCGGTAGAAATCGTATGCCGGCGGATGGATCAGCGTGATTTGCGCCTGCGCTCCCTCGACGATCAGCTCGTCGCCGCGCTCCATGTCGCCGAGCGCGGTCCCGTCGCAGGTGACCTGGGCCCGCGCTTCCGGGCGATCCGAGAGCCGCAGCCTGATGGTGCTGCCGGCGCGCACCACGATCGGCCGGTCGCTCAGGGTGTGCGGGCAGATGGGCGCCAGCACCCACACGTCCAGATCCGGCTCGACGATGGGGCCCCCGCACGAGAGCGCGTAGGCGGTCGACCCCGTCGCCGTCGCGATGACGATTCCGTCGCCGCCGTGCGAGTTCACGAAGCGCCCGTTGATCGAGGTCTCGAAGTCCAAGGTGCGCCCGGTCTCCCATTTGTTGAGCACCACGTCGTTCAGCCCGAGCGCGTGCACCGGCGCCGCGCCGCGCCGCTCGAGGCGCGCCGACAGCATCGTGCGCCGATCCTCACTGTAGCGGCCGGCAAGGACCGCTTCGATGTCCTCGAGCATCGAGGTGGGGCTCACGTCGGTGAGAAAACCGAGGCGGCCTCGATTGACGCCCAGGAGAGGGACGGGGCGCCCGGCGAGCAGCCGGGCCGCATACAACAGCGTTCCGTCGCCGCCGATCGCGACGATCAGGTCCGCCTTGTCCGCGAAGGAATCCTGCGGGCAACGCATCACCGTACCCGCCGGGAACTCGATGCCGATGCCCGGGTCGACCAGCGCGCGCTGGCCGCGGCCCGCGAAATATCCGGCCAGGCTCAGCATGCACTCGGCGACGCGCAGATCCTTGGCGTTGCCGACCAGGGCGATTGATTTGAATGATTGCGGCACGTTGCCCTTGTAGCATGATCGCCGCAAGCCGGTCACTCGCGCGAGGCGTGCGATTTGACCGATTATCGGCGGCTCGACCTGATCCCTGGGGTGAAGGGGCCGCGGAGTATTCCCCAAAGCCCCAAACATGTTATATGAATCCTACGATGAACGAGGGTGCCGACGAATCGCTCAGTGAACGGGCGCAACTGCTGCTCAAGGCGCTCATCGAGAACTATATTCGCGACGGCCAGCCGGTCGGCTCGCGAACCTTGTCGCGCGACTCCGGCTTGAGTCTGTCGTCGGCCACCATCCGCAACGTCATGGCGGATCTCGAGGATCTCGGCTTCGTCGTATCCCCGCACACCTCGGCCGGGCGCATCCCCACCGACAAGGGGTACCGGCTGTTCGTCGACAGCCTGCTCAAGTTGAAGCCCCTGCAAAACGAGGAGATCGAGGACATCGAGCGGCGGCTGCGAAGCGATGCCTCGAACGGGCGGGCGCTGGTGCAGAGCGTCTCGCAAATGCTGTCGAGCGTGACCCACATGGCGGGCCTGGTCACGCTCCCGAATCCCAACTACGTGGCGCTCTCCCAGATCGAGTTCATCGGGCTTTCCGAGAATCGGGCGCTCGCCATCATGGTCATGAACAACCGCGAGGTCGAGAACCGGGTGGTGCAGCTCGACCGCCATTACTCATCGGAGGAGCTCAGGCGCGCCGCCAATTACCTGAACGAGGCCTTTTCGGGCCATTCCCTGCCCGAAGTTCGGTCGCTCCTGCTCAAGCAGCTCCAGGAGACCCGCCAGAGCATGGATCAGCTCATGCAGGACGCCATCCAGGTCGCGCAGAAGGTGTTCGAGACCAAGACCGAGGGGCAGGTCGAATATGTCATCGCCGGGGAGACCAACCTCATGGGTTTCGCCGAGCTGTCGAACGTCGACCGGCTGAAGCGGCTGTTCGAGGCCTTCAACGAGAAGCACGACATCCTGAGGCTCCTCGACAACTGCCTGCGGGCCGACGGCATCCAGATCTTCATCGGCCAGGAGTCGGGCTACGGGATCCTCGACGACATCAGCGTGGTCACGGCGCCCTACACCCTGAACAACCAGGTGGTGGGGGTGCTGGGCATCATCGGCCCCACCCGGATGGCCTACGAGCGGGTCATCCCGATCGTCGATGTGACCGCAAAACTCCTCGGCTCGGCCTTGAACGCGCGTAAATAGCCCCCAGCTTGAGCGCTTCGAGCGGGATTTACCCGCCATCTTCGAGGGCATTGCCAGTGAATGAGACCAACCAGCAAGCGGGGGGCGAGAGCGTACACCCCGAGACGGCGGCCCGTGAGGCGGCTGTCGCTGACGCCCTGGCGGCGGCCGAGGCCAAGGCGCAGGAGAACTGGAACAGCTACATGCGGGCGGTTGCGGAGCTCGATAACTACCGCAAGCGCACCGAGCGCGAGATCGACAATGCCCGCAAGTTCGCCATCGAGCGCTTTGCCCAGGAGCTGGTCACGGTCGGGGATGCCCTGGAGGCCGGCATCCGGGCCGGGGCCGCCAGCCCGGGGCCCGTGCTCGAGGGCGCCCAGGCGACGCTCAAGGAGCTGAACCGCGCCTTCGACAAGGGGGGCATCAAGGTCATCGACCCCTCGGGTCAGCCGTTCGACCCGAATTGGCACGAGGCGATGGTGGCTCAGGAGAGCCGCGACGTGCCCGCCAACACCGTGCTGTCGGTGATCCAGAAGGGGTATTCGCTGAACGGCCGGTTGCTGCGCCCGGCACGCGTCATCGTCAGCAAAACGGGCTCCGAATCCAATTGAAATCATTCGAGAACCCCCCAACTTAACGGGCAACGTTCGAATTCTTAGAGGGTATACAAAATGGCAAAATTGATTGGCATCGATCTGGGCACCACCAATTCCTGTGTCGCGATCATGGAAGGCGGCAAGCCCAAGGTTATCGAGAACAGCGAAGGTGACCGGACGACGCCGTCGATCGTTGCCTTCACCAAGGATGGCGAGGTGCTGGTGGGGCAGTCCGCCAAGCGCCAGGCCGTCACCAACCCCCAGAACACCGTCGCGGCGGTCAAGCGCCTGATCGGACGGAAGTTCACCGACGAAGTCGTCAAGCGCGACATGAGCATGGTTTCCTACAAGATCGTCAAGGCCGACAACGGCGACGCTTGGGTGGACGTGCAGGGCAAGAAGATGGCGCCCCCCGAGGTGTCGGCCCGCGTGCTCATGAAGATGAAGAAGACCGCCGAGGATTACCTGGGCGAGCCGGTCACCGAGGCGGTGATCACCGTGCCGGCCTATTTCAACGATTCGCAGCGCCAGGCGACCAAGGACGCCGGCCGCATCGCGGGCTTGAACGTCAAGCGCATCATCAATGAGCCCACCGCGGCGGCGCTGGCCTATGGCCTCGACAAGGACGGCGGCGACCGCAAGATCGCCGTGTACGACCTGGGCGGCGGCACCTTCGACATTTCCGTGATCGAGATCGCGGAGGTGGACGGCGAGCGTCAGTTCGAGGTGCTCTCGACCAACGGCGACACGTTCCTCGGCGGCGAGGACTTCGATTTGCGGGTGATCAATTACCTCGCGGACGAGTTCAAGAAGGAGAGCGGCATCGACGTGCGCAAGGACCCGCTCGCGATGCAGCGCCTGAAAGAGGCTTCCGAGAAGGCCAAGATCGAGCTGTCCTTCAGCGAGCAGACCGAAATCAACCTGCCGTACATCACCGCGGACGCCGCGGGGCCGAAGCATCTGAACATGAAGCTCACCCGGGCCAAGCTCGAGTCGCTGGTCGAGGATCTCGTGCAGAAGACCATCGAGCCCTGCCGCATCGCGCTGAAGGATGCGGGGCTCTCCATGAAGGATGTGGGCGAGGTCATTCTGGTCGGCGGTCAGACCCGCATGCCGATGGTGCAGCGGGCGGTCAAGGATTTGTTCGGCCGCGAGCCGCGCAAGGACGTGAACCCCGATGAGGCGGTGGCGGTGGGCGCGGCCATCCAGGGCGGCGTGCTGTCGGGCGACGTGAAGGACGTGCTGCTGCTCGACGTGACCCCGCTGTCGCTCGGCATCGAGACCTTGGGCGGCGTCATGACCAAGGTGATCGAGAAGAACACCACCATCCCGACCAAGGCGGCGCAGACCTTCTCGACCGCGGACGACAACCAGACCGGCGTGACCATTCACGTGCTGCAGGGCGAGCGCGACCGCTCCAGCGACAACAAGTCGCTCGGCCGCTTCGACCTGACCGACATCCCGCCGGCGCCGCGCGGCATGCCGCAGATCGAGGTGACTTTCGACATCGACGCGAACGGCATCCTGAACGTGTCGGCGAAGGACGTGAAAACCGGCAAGGAACAGCGCATCGTCATCAAGGCCTCGAGCGGTTTGTCCGAGGCCGAGATCAAGCGCATGGTGTCCGACGCCGAGGCGCATGCCGAGGAGGACAAGAAGTTCCGCGAGCTGGTCGGCGCGCGCAACAAGGCGGACGCCACGGTGCACGCGGTCGAGAAAGCGTTGGTCGACGCAGGCGACAA
>CAVVKU010000006.1:0-14620 GCA_963748995.1 uncultured Gammaproteobacteria bacterium
CGCGGACGCTTGCTCGTGGCGGCGGCCTCATGGGTCGGGATGGGATTTCGCAGCGGGATGATCGTCTCCAGCAACACGGACGTGCTGGAATCCGCCATCACGGTCAGCCGCTGCAGTATTTCCGCAAGCTCACCCACCGAGCGCGCGACGACGCGCGCCACCATGCAGTCGTCGCCGGTGACGCTGTGCATTTCGATCACCTGCGGAATGGCGCGGGCCGTCTCTCCGAGGCTGCGCTTATGAGAGGGCTTCGTCCGTAGCCTGACGAACGCGCTGATGTTGAACCCGAGACGGGCGTGATCCATGCACAGCATCGCGCCGCGCACGATGCCGCGGCCCTCGAGTCGTCGCATACGATCGGCGACCGTCGGCTGCGACACGTCCAATTCGCGCGCGATCTCGGCATACGGCCGGCGCGGATCTGAGTCTAAGATTCCAAGGATCTTGAGGTCGAGTGCGTCCATTATGAAACTCCCCGTGCACGGATGGCTTGAAGCTCAAGCTTAGAGGGCCGATTTGCCTTATACAAGATAATGCCTCCGCGATACATCGACGGTATCATTCATCCCTGCGAGCCACCGAGTATCGCGTCATGCCGCATAGTCCCGATCCGTCCCCCGCGCCCCGGCCGTCCGCCTGGCTGATCGCGGGTTGCCTGCTGTCCGTGTATGTCATTTGGGGCACCACGTATTTCGCGATCAAGGTGGGAGTCCAAGGCTCGCCCCCGTTCTTCTTGATCGGCACGCGCTTCCTGGTCGCCGGCGCCGTGCTGACCCTTTGGCAATTGCTCTATCGGCGCAGGGCGCCCACGGTCAGGCAATGGCGCAATGCCGCGCTTCTGGGATTTCTGCTGCTGGTGGTGGGAAACGGCGGGGTTGCCGTTGCCGAGCGATGGGTGAGCTCCGGCGCCACGGTGGCGCTGATCAGCGTGATGCCGATCGCAACGGCGCTCTGGTCCGGGGCATTCGGCCACTGGCCGCGGCGCCTGGAGTGGGTGGCCATCGCCATCGGCGCCGTCGGCGCCGGCGTGATGCTGATGGGGCGCGACCTTCAAGGGAGTCTCACCGGCACCCTCATGATTCTCTGCGGTACCACGTGCTGGTCGCTCGGCACGGTGCTCTCGCGGCGACTCGATCTTCCGCACGGCCCCCTGGGTTTTGGAGCGGAAATGCTCTCGGCCGGAGTGATCGCGCTCTTCGTCAGCGCGGTGCTCGGCGAGCATTGGGCGCTGCCGCACGCGCCCGAGGTCTGGTGGGCCTGGGCCTATCTGGTCGTGTTCGGCTCGCTGATTGGGTTCTCCGCTTACCGTTACGTCGTCGAGCGGGTATCTCCGACTCTCGCCGCGACCTACGCCTACGTCAATCCGCCCGTCGCGCTGCTCGTCGGTTGGTGGCTGGGCCACGAATCGTTCTCCGCGAACGTGCTGCTCGGTTTGCCCATCGTGCTGCTTGCCGTGGGGCTGCTCGCGTGGATACAAACGCGCTCATCCCATCGCCATCGCCATCGCCATCGCCATCGCCGCGAGGCGCTGCGTCCGCCGCACCCGTGCCGGCCCCCGCCAATGCCGTCAGATGATGCGCGGGAGTAGTCCGCCCGTGCCGGATGTATACGCCGCGTATCCTGGCAGCGTCCTGACCAGCAAGGTCTCCTCGTAGCCGATTCGCCGCACGAAAGCGAGGGTCAGTCCAACGGCGGCCAGCAGCGCGGCGATCCAGGACCGAAGCAGGATGCAGCTCGCGACAAAGGTGATCAGTGCGCCTGTGTAACTGGGATGCCGTATGACCCGATAGGGTCCGTGCGTCACGAGCGTTTGCCCCGCCTGCACCGCCACATTCCACGTGAACCAGGGCCCCAATGAAACGACGGCCCAGGTTCGCAGCGCCAGGCCCGCGATCATGGCGCCGCATGCAGCCCAGGCAGTCGGATCGAGGGGAAGTCCCACGCGCCGTCGCCACACGAGCTCGACGAGCGCGGCGCCCTGGGTGAGATACACGGTCCACAGGATCTGCGCGGCGGTTCCCCGGTCCTCGGGAGTTCGAGAGCCTTCAAAGGGCCGGTATGCCGGTTGCAGCGCGTTCGCCAGGACGCTGACTCCCGCGACCATCCAAATCTGCGGCAGAAGAAGCGCCGGTGGCCAGGCGGCGGAAAGGAGCAGGAGTACCGGGATCCAGATGCCAACCGCTTGGAGCGCCTTGCCGAGGGTGGTGGTGATCACGGGGCTTCCTCGCCGATGACGCGCAACACGTGGTGATACCAATCGCTCTGGAACAACCGGCTGGGGTCGATACGATCCTTGTGGGCGAGACATTCCCGAATTTGCGGATGACATGTGAGCAGCTGGTCGCGCCGAGCAAACCGATGGTAGGTGAGGTAGTAGCTGCCCCGATGCGCGATCGCATGGTCGATCAGCCGGATGAGGGCTCCCCGGGCGTTCTCGATCGCGGCAGCGTGATGATCGACGTGCAGGTTGAAGATCACGCAGGCGTAGGCCTCACGCGCCCAGGGAAGCGCGCTTTCGGCATCCGCCTCGATCAGGCGAATGGTGCCGTAGATGAGGTCGGCCCGATGGCGCAGAAAGTCACGGCGGACATCATCCATGAAAACCGGGAGACGATCTCGCGGCACATACAGCTCGGTGATCATTTCCCCGCCGTGCACCTCGCATCCCAGGCGCTGATCGAGCGCCGCGTGATAGCTTTCGAGGTAGATGTTGAGCTGATGAGTGTCGCTCCAATAGCGCTGACCGGAGGTATCAAGGTAGAACTCCGAGAATTCGTCAAAAGCCCGCGTCTTGTCCCGATGGGCCATCTCGATCAGCCAATTCCAATCGATTTGTGAAAGGCGCCGTTGCCGCGTCGGAATGGGCTTCGAATCACCGGTCGGGAGGTAGCAGGACAAGATCCCCTGGCGCAGGAAACTCGGGCTGACGGGATCGATCGCAAACTGGAAGTCGCCGTAGAGGGCGCCCGATCGGATGCGCTCGCCCAGTCGTTCGATCAAGCCGTCGATTTCCAGCATCTCGACTTCGCGTACGACCTGCAGACGTGGAGCGAGACGCAGTGTCGCCGCCGTCACGACGCCGAATAGTCCGTAGCCCCCGACGGCATGGCGGAACAACTCGGGACGTTGTTCCCGGTCGCAGATAACGACCTCCCCGTCTGCGGTGACGATCTCGAGGGCCTGGAGGTCGTCGATGAAAGGCGGTGAGGAGAGGCCGCGGCCGTGAATGTTGGCGGACACGGCACCTCCGATCGTCAGCCGGTCCGCACCGGTCTGCTTCTGACGAATTCCCCACGGGGATTGCATCCCTCCCGGGCGTGTCAGATAGGCACGGATGACATCCGGCCATTGAATGCCGGCTTCGACCTCGAGCAGCCCCCGATGCTCGTCGAAGCTGCGGACGCGATTGAGGCGACGCATGTCCAGCAGCGCGCCTGCGCTCAAGAATTGTTGCCCGCCCATGGCGTGCCGCCCGCCGGCCACGGCCAATGGTCGCGCCTCGGAGCGGCATCGCTGCACGGTCCGCATCACGTCCTCCACACTTCGCGGTTCGTACACACGCGAGACGGAAGTTCGGTTCATCCCCGAATGGATGTCATTGACCCAGGTGGCAGGGCGCATGGCCCGTGCCGGGCGTGATAGGCGTGTGTTTGGCATGGCTCGATAGTCGGCCGCCAGATAACCTTTATCAATACCCGATTAAAAGGTAGCGTAAACTGATACCTCACGTATTCGGAGGCGAAACATGCCAGTTTCGAAATCAGGTCTGATGCCGGCGCGGATCATCAACAGCCTCAAGCGCGTCATGAAATCCCGCCAGGTCACCTATCGGGAGCTCGCGCAACGGATTCACCTGAGCGAAGCGTCGGTCAAACGAATCTTCTCGCGCGCGACGTTGACGCTGGCCCGGCTCGACGACATCTGTCAGGCGCTCGACATCGGCCTGGGGGAATTGGTGCGGATCTCGAGCGAGCAATCCACCGACGCCCCGGAAACCCTGACGCTGGACCAGGAGAAGGCGCTCGCCGCCGACCGCAATCTCCTGGCCTGCTTCTATCTGCTGGCGAACGGGCGCAGCGGTCGTGACGTGAGCGTGGAGCTCGGCGTCGATGAGCGCGCCGTGCGGCGCTGGATGGTCCGGCTCGATGCGCTGCGCTTGATCGAGATGCGCTCCAAGCTGCGGGCCCGCACGCGGGCCGCCTCCGTGATCGCATGGCGTCGGGATGGGCCGCTCAGGCTCCTGTATGAAAAACAGGTGCGCCAGGAGTTCCTGCAGGCGCCGTTCGCGCTCGCGGGCGAAGCGCTGCATTTTCTGTCCGCCGAGCTGTCGGAGGCGTCGAGCAAGGTCCTGCTCCGGAAAATGGAGCGCATGGCGGGGGAGTTTCGCGATCTGGCGGAGCTCGATCGCACGGTGCCCGCGAAGGAGAAGCGCAGCATGGCGGCGCTGCTGGCCGTCCGTCCCTGGGTGTTTTCACTGTTTGCGAGCCTGCGGGCGCCGCCCGACCGGTAGCGGGGTTCGCAGGGGTCACGCGTTTCGCATGGGTCACGCATTTCGCATGGGCCACGTTGCTGCTACTGCTCCGTGCCGCTGAACGTTCCCGGACGCCGCGCCCGCCCCGGGCCCGAACTCCCCGAAGGCGTAGGTGCCGCTCACGCTCGTGGCGCTCGGAGTCGAGAACGTCCCCGTGAAGCTGTTCCCCAAACTGTCGCTGACATGCAGGTTGCCGCTGGCATCGGTGGTGCCGGTGCAGGTGACGACGCCCGTATTGCCCGTACCGCCAACCGACACGGTTCCGGACGCATAGTACGCGCAGTTGCTGATGGCGCCCGGCACCAGCGGGGTCGTGAATGTCAGCGTACCCGTGAAGGTGAACAGCGTATCCGTCGCGCCGCTGAACCTGACGCAATAGGTTTCATTGTCGTACGGCTGCGCTCCGCCGCCTTTCGGCGAGGGCGCGGTACCGCAGGTGAGGCCCGCGGTCGGTGAATAGATGAAGTAGGGAGCCTGGCTCGAGCCGAAGGTCGCGCCTGCGTACACCCCGATGGTGTTCGGCGTTCGCTCCCGTGGTACCGGCGTTGGCGACGAACACGTTGTCGTAGGGGTCGACCGCAACGCCGGAGGGCAGGTTCATGGCCGTGCCGTTGGTGACGTTCGGTGCCACGCAGAGGCCATGGCCCGCGAGCAGCGTCAGCGCGCCGTAATCGAAGACATCGTTGTTGCTCGAAGTCGAGACGTAGATCGCCGATGACAGCGGCGAGCTGGTGTCGGCAAAGAGCCCGATGCCGGTCGGTCCGGAGGGGGTGTTGCAGCCGGCCGCCTCGAGCACGAACGCGGGCAGGGTGAGATCCGTGAGCGGCGACTTGTAGATGAGCAGCGTATCGGTGCTGCCCGCCGCCAGTCCCACCACGATATATTCCGCCGCGGAAGGAACGCTCGCATCGGCGATCACCTGCGGCCCCGTGAACGCATTCGAGTTCCCATCGCGGGTCAACGGGCTGAAGGCGGGCTCGTTGAATCCGGCGCTGGGATTGCCGGCGGTGACCGGTTGATAGACCGAGATCGAGTTGCCGGCGCTGTTCGTCACGTAGACGTTGTCGAGCGAATCGACCGTCACGCTGGAGGGCTGATCGAGATGCCCGCCGCTGATCAGTGCGTGCCCGCCCGCCGTGATCTCCTGATAGCTGCTCGCCGTGTTGTAGACGCTCACGGTGTTGTTGCCCTGGTTGGCGACGTACAGATTGCCGGCCGAATCGAGCGCCGCGCTCACCGGATCGTTCAAGTCCTGGGTGATGGTGGCCATCTGCTTGAAGCCGGTGACGGCGTTGGATCCGTTCAAGACCTCCGACAGCACCAGCACCTGGTTCGCTCCGGAATTCGGCACGTACAGCAGTTTGTTGCCCCACACGATGCCTTTCGGCGCGTTCAGGCTGGACGTAATGCCGCCGCCCCCGCCGCCGCCGCTGGTGCAGAACACGCTGACGTTCGTGACATTGGCGCCGTTGATGGCGCCGCTGCCGTTGGAGACCGTGCAAGTCGACAGCGAGGCCGTGACGTTGTAATTCGCACCCGAGCCGATCAGGGCGGGCAGCGTAAAGGCACCGTTGGCCGTGACCGTGACGGAGTCGCCATTGACCGTGTCGCTGAGCACCAAGCTCGCGCCGGCAGGCAGGCCCGAGACCACGCCCCCGACGCGGAAGGTGGGCGGCGTGAGTGCCGTGCAGGAAATGGTGGGCGAGACGGTCGCCGTGTTGTGATTGCCGCCGTCGCTGCTCGAATAAGAGAGAGTCAGCGTGTCGGTGAAGGGGCCGCTCGCCGACGTGCCGATTCCACAGCTGACGCCGGTGGCCGCATAGATCTTGAGCGTGCCGGTGTTCCTGCCGCACGCATTGTTGTAATTCAGCGGCGCATAGCTGTTCGGCGAGCCGGCGATGCCGGCGCTGAAAGTTCCGTTCTGCGCGAGGAACGGCTTCAGCATCTCGCCGCTTCCGACGAGCATGTCGTTCGGGCAGACCAGGTTGACCAGGTACTCGAGCGTGACCGAGACATTCGGACCCGACGGCAGGCCCTGCACACTGCCGTTGAACGTGTAGTTATAGGTCGCGTTCGTGACGGTGGCCGACACCGTGGGAAGCTTCGCGGCCATGGCAGGGGATTGGGTTGCCTTGCACACGTTCTGGACGGAGCTCTGGAATGCGACGATGCCGGCCTCGAGCGATTTGGCGAGACTCGAGCCGTAGATCGTGGTCAAGGCAACGCTGCCGGAGCCGCTTGCGAGCGGCACGTTGATGGGCACACCCGCCTCGAGTCCGTCGAGCATGCCGTCGGACACCAGATCCTCGACCATGGCCAGCAGCAGAGCGGCCGAGGTCACCTTGTTCTCGGACGCCAGCTCCTCGAGTCCCGCGCTGAGCAGCGACACGTCGAAGCCCGCCTGATTTTGCGCCGCCGTGCCGCAGTTCGCCTGCGGTGAGGTTCAACAGCTGCGTGGTGAGCGAGGCGGAATTGACGAAGGCAAAACTGTTCTGCACGGCTGAATTCGCGCCGGTCGCGGCCGCGGATGCGCTCGACCCCGACGCCATCGCCTGCAGCGCGAGCTGCGCCGCCATCGTGGTCCAGCCCGTCACTTGGGCGACCGGGTTCGATCCTGCGGAGACCGACGGCAGGAACGCCGACAGGGTGAGTCCGCTCGGAATCGACACGCTCTGTCCGGTCACGGTATCGGTGTAGCTGCCGCCGGTGCTCTCGAGCAATACGGGCCCCGTCCAGCCGGTCCCGATGGTCAGGCTGTAGCTGCCGTCGGCGTTGCTGGTCGCCGTCGCGCACCCGCTGCCCGACGGTGGCGGAACGCACGGGCCGAGCGTGCCGTTGGGCTTGACCTCGTAAGCCGTCAGCGTGGCGTTATCGACGAAGGCATCGGACACCACCCCTTTGATGATGATGCCGGCCGGCGGCGGGGGTGGGCTGGTTTGCCCCGACGATCCGCCGGAACCGCCGGAGGAGCAGGCGGCGACGCCCAGGGCGAGCAGGAGTCCAAGCACCATGAAGTTACGCATATGTCATATTCCGCCGATTCGAGGTTGAGACGATGCAGACAAAGGCTATAAACTCGAGGGAAAGAAAACCCTAGCCGGTCACTTAACATCCCGAAGATGGGCGTTATCCTGGCCCTCAGTCATCAAGACACCGCTGGACGGCGAGACCCGACATGGAGCGCGGAATTTGCGACAGACAGTCGCCCGGACGGCCCGGCGCGCCATCCGGAGTCGGTGCCGCCCTCATCGCAGCCGATGCCTGAGCTCACTTCATTGCTGCGCCGGGCGCGCGAGGGAGACACGGGCGCGCGCGATGCCCTGTTTGCCGCCGCCTATGCGGAGTTGCATCGTCTCGCGCATGCGCGCCTTCGCGACGGCGGCCGCAACACCATGCTGGACACAACGTCGCTCGTGCACGAAGCCTACTTGCGCTTCGTTCGCAGCGGAGAATTGCGCGCGGAGGATCGGCGGGCGTTCCTCGCCTATGCCTCGCAGGTCATGCGCTCGGTGATCGTGAACAGCGCGCGCGACCGGATTGCGGCGAAGCGCGGCGGGGATTGGATCGGGCTCACGCTCTCGACGGATCTTGCGGACAATATCACCAGCGATGAGCAAACCGTGCTCAAGGTACACGAGGCCATGGAGGTGCTCGAGGCGGCGGATGCGCGATTGGCACAGGTTGCGCAGATGCGCTACTTCGGCGGTTACAGCGAGCGTGAGATTGCGGAGACGCTCGAGGTGACCGAACGCACCGTGCAGCGCGATTGGGAGAAGGCGCGGCTGATCCTGGCCGCGGCGATCCGGTAGGCCGCGGGCGGAGCCGCCGATGGCTTTGTCGATCCGCCAGATGATGACCATGAGCCGGCTGCTCGACGAGTCGCTGCCGCTCAGCGCACCCGAGCGCCGTACCTGGCTCGACGCCCTGGCCCCGGAATTTCACGATCTCCTTCCGGCCCTCGAGGAGGCGCTCCTGCCTTCAGCCCCGCAGGCCGCGGGCAACGACACGCTGGGAACCCTGCCGAAATTCAGTCAGCTCGATCCCGAGGGGCGGGCCGCGGGCGTGTTGCCGGGAATGCGTCTCGGTCCGTACGAGCTGATCCGGCCTCTCGGTACGGGAGGCATGGCGGAGGTGTGGCTCGCCCGCCGCATCGACGGTGCGTTCGAACGGGAAGTGGCGCTGAAGCTGCCGCTGTTGGCGCCGTTTCGCGGCGATCTGGAGCAGCGCTTTGCGCGCGAGCGCGAGATCCTCGCGAGTTTGAGCCATCCGAACATCGCCCTGTTGTTGGACGCCGGCTTTGCATCGAGCGGGCAACCGTACCTCGCCCTCGAGTACGTCATCGGCAGGCCGTTGACCACGCACTGCGACGAGCATGGGCTGTCGATCCGTGCGCGCCTGGAGCTGTTTCAGCAGGTATTGCGCGCCGTGCAGTACGCGCACACGCACCTCGTCATTCACCGGGATCTCAAGCCCTCCAACATCCTCGTGACCGAGGAGGGGCGGGTGCAGTTGCTCGACTTCGGGATCGCGAAACTGTTGAGCGATGGCGAAGCGCGCGAGACGGAATTGACGCGCCTGAGCGGTCGGGCGCTGACCCTCGATTACGCCGCGCCGGAGCAGATCGCCGGCGCACCGATCACCACCGCGACGGACGTGTACTCGCTCGGCGTGATTCTCTACTCGCTGCTGACGGCGGAGCGCCCGTACCGTCTCAAGCGCGAGGCTCGCGGTGCTCTCGAGGAGGCGATCCTGAACGAGGAGCCGCTCGCGCCGAGCCGGATGGCGGCGGGCGGGATGGCGGCCGCGATGCGCGGCGTGACTGCTCGAAAGCTCGCCGGTCTGCTGAAGGGGGATCTCGACGCCATCGCATTGAAGGCTTTGAAGAAACCGCCCGGCGAGCGCTATGTCACCGCGGACGCCTTCGAGGCGGATATCGCGCGCTATCTGCGCGGGGAGGTCGTGCTCGCGCAGCGCGACCGTGTGGTGTATCGGGCGGCGAAGTTCATGCGGCGCCACTGGGTCGGAATCGCCGCCGCGGGGGTGCTCCTGCTCTCGCTGGCCGCCGGCTTGCTCGCGACCGCCTACGAGGCGCGTCTCGCGTCGGCCGAGCGCGACGCGGCACTGCAGGCGCAGATGCGTTCGCTGACGCAGACCGCGGCGGCCCGCCTGCGGGATGCGGACGTCGCCGGGGCCATGAACGCCATCCTCGAGGTGTTGCCCCAGGGTGGGCGGCGGGGCGCCTATACGCCGGAAGCGTTGAGCGTGTTCCATGAGGCCCGTGTGGCGGACGCGCAGATCCTCGCGCTCAGCGGCCACGGCGGCGTGGTGTGGTCCGCTGCATTCTCCGCGGACGGCGGGCGCGTGGTGACCTCGTCATGGGACGAGACCGCCCGCATTTGGGACATGGCGACGAGCCGCGAGCTCGTGCGTCTGGTCGGTCATACGGGCCGCCTGGTTCACGCCCAGTTCTCGCCCGACGGCCGTCGCGTCGTGACCGCCGCGTACGACAACACCGCACGCATTTGGGATGCCGCGACCGGACGGGAGCTATTGCGTCTGGTCGGCCACTCGCGCCAGGTGATGTCCGCCATCTATTCGCCGGATGGACGGCGGATTGCCACGGTCTCCACCGACAAGACCGCTCGCATCTGGGATGCGGAAACCGGCGCAATTCTGCGGGTGCTGGACGATCAACCCGGCCGGCTCACGTCGGCCGCCTATTCTCCCGACGGCGCGCGTGTCGTGACGGGGGGCGACGACAACGTGGCGCGCATCTGGGATGTGGCTTCCGGCCGCGAGCTCATGCGCTTGAGCGGACACACGGATCGGGTCTGGGGCGCGGCATTCGCCCCGGACGGCAAACGTGTGGTCACCGCCTCCGAAGACCGTACGGCGCGCATCTGGGATGCCGAAACCGGCAAGGAGCTTCTGCGCTTGAGCGGGCACGCGGACCGGGTCAATTGCGCGGCCTACTCGCCCGACGGCGCGCGCGTGGTCACGGCGTCGGACGATCGCTCGATCCGTCTCTGGGACGCGACGACGGGCGAACAGCTCGCGCGTTTGAGCGGACACACGGATCGGGTATGGTCGGCCCAATTCTCGGCGGACGGCGCACGCGTGGTGTCGGCCTCGACCGACCAGACGGCCCGCGTCTGGGATGTGGCCCCGCGCGAAGTACTGCGCCTCAGCGGCCATCAGGGCCGCATCTGGTACGCCGCCTATTCGCCCGACGGCAGCCGCGCGGTCACCGCATCGTACGATCATACGGGGCGCATCTGGGATACCGCTTCGGGTCAAGAGCTCGCGCGCCTGACCGGACACACCATGGCATTGAACAGCGCCACCTTCTCGGCCGACGGCCGGCGGGTGGTGACGGCCTCGGACGACAAGACGGTGCGCATTTGGGATGCCGTCACGGGCAAGGAACTCATGCAGCTGAACGGTCACACCGATCGAACCAGCGGCGCCGCGTTTTCGCCGGATGGCACACGGGTCGTCACGGCATCGCTCGATGCGACCGCCCGCATCTGGGACACGCGAACCGGACAGACCGTCAAGGTCCTCAGCGGACACAAGGACCGGGTCGAAGCGGCCGCGTTCTCGCCCGACGGTCGGCGTATCGTGACCGCATCGAACGATGGAACGGCGCGTATCTGGGATGCCATCACGGGCCGAACGCTCCTGATCCTTCGAGGACACACGCGCATGCTGGGGTCGGCCGTTTACTCGGCCGACGGTCGCCGCATCATCACGGCGTCGGAGGACAAGACGGCCCGCATCTGGGACGCCGCCAACGGACGCGAGCTCGTGCGCCTCGTCGGGCACGGCGAGGCCGTGAATTTTGCCGACTTCTCCGCCGACGGCCGGCGCGCCGTCACCGCGTCGAGCGACCGCACCGCGCGCATCTGGGACACCGCGACAGGGCAGCAGATTCTGCTGTTGAACGGACATACGGGCCCGTTGTCGAGCGCGGCCTTCTCGCCCGACGGGCGGCGGATTCTCACCGCTTCCGAAGACATGAGCGCGCGGATCTGGGATTCGGCCGCATTGCCGCTCGACGTTCAGATCGGATGGGCCCGGGCGGCGCAATTCGATCCGCTGCAAAGCGCCGAGCGATATCAGCTCGGCCTGCCCGTGCCCGTCGATGCGCGGCGATGGCCCGCGGATCCGTCCGCCTGCGACCAAGCGGCTGCCGCGCCCTATGATCCTGATCGACGTGCTCCGGGCGTGATGCTCGAGCAGATCGTCGCCGATGTGGCTGTCGCGGCCTGCGCCGACCGGGCTGCGGGAGTACGTTCGCGGACGCAGTACCAGCATGGCCGCGCTCTCTGGGCGAGCGGCGATGTCGCCGGTGCCCGGCGCGATCTCGAGGCTGCGGTCGCCGCAAACTATCGCAGCGCCGGGATCGATCTCGCCCGCCTTCTCTCGCAACCGTCGGCCGGGATGCTCGACCTCAATCGCGCGGTGGCGCTTTACGAGCATGCGTGGGCGGAGGGGGTGACGGTCGCCGGTTTTGCGCTCGGCAGCCTCTACGAGCAGGGTGTGCCCCCGGCAGCCCCCGGCGGATCCATGATCACCCCGGACAGCGTCAAGGCCTGGGCGTGGTACCGCAAGGCGGCCAGCGCGCGAGAGCCGAACTCACTGGCCCGCTTTGCCGAAAAAGCCGGCACCGACGTGAACGGCGTTTCCCTGCTGGAGTCGTTCAAATACTATGCCGCGGCGGCGCACCGCGCAGAGCTCGAGGACTGGCCGCTCAGTGAGTGGAAGGACTGGCGCTATCATCAGGCTTCGCTCGCGAGATTGCTCGCGCGCGCCGGCCAGACGCAGGAAGTGGCCCGAGCGTACGACGAGATCCGCCTGCAATGACCGCGTCGCAGCGGCCACGAATGGCTCGGCGTTAAACTGCAACCGAGGAGAACCTGTTGAATTCGACCGCACCCGGCACCGTCGGCATCCTGCTTCTGACCTGCATCGTCAGCCTGCTCGGGCTGTATGGGCGGCCGAAGCTGATCGAGAAGAGCCTGTTCCGTCCCTACGAGGTGGTTCGCAAGAGCCACTATTACACCTTGGTGACCAGCGGCCTGGTGCACGGCAGCTTCGCGCATCTGTTGTTCAACATGCTGACGTTTTATTTCTTCGGGCCGCCGCTCGAACGGGTCGTGGGCACCACGCAATTCGTGCTGCTCTATCTGGTCGGGTTGATCCTGAGCGAAGCGCGCACCTTCCTGCAGCACCGCAACGACCCCCGCTACGCCGCCTTGGGGGCTTCCGGAGCGGTGTCGGCCGTGCTGTTCGCTTCGATCGTGTTCTTCCCGACACAGTCGATATTCATCCTGCCGTTTCCAGTGCCGATCCCCGCGCCGATCTTTGCGATCGGGTATCTGGCCTACAGCTGGTATCTGGCGCGGCGTGCACGGGATGGCATCAACCATACCGCGCACATCGATGGGGCCGTGACCGGCCTGTTGTTCGTGGCGCTGCTCTATCCGCAGGCTTACGGGCGGTTGCTGGCGATGTATCACTCATGAGGAGGACGCGGGCGCTGGCGGGAATCTGCCTGATCATGACGGCGCTGGCGCCGCCCTGGAGTGCCGCCGCCGGAGCCTCCGTCGGCTGCGGAAAAGCGCTTGCCAGCGGTACGTATCAAATGACCGATCAGGCCGTCACCCGCACGTACCGCGTTTTCGTGCCGGCTCGCTATCGACCCGACGCCGCGTACCCGTTGGTCGTCGTATTTCACGGCTGGGGAGGCGATGAGAACGAGTTTCTCGGCGACGAGACGGTCAGAACCCTGTCGGAGGAGCGCGGCTATATCGTCGTCGCTCCGCGCGGGCTCGGCTCGGCCGCACCCGATTCGAATCGCAACTCCTGGTCTTTCCGCGGATCGACGACCGGCGTCGGGGGAGGCGGGGCCATCTGCGATCCGAATCGCACCCCGGACTTCACGTATCCCTCATGCAAGAACACGGCACGCAACACGTGCTCTTGGACGCAATGTCAGGCCGATGACGTTGCTTTCACGCTCGCCTTGGTCCACGAGATCGAATCCAAGCTGTGCGTGGATACGGACAGGGTGTTCGCTTCCGGAGGATCGAACGGCGGGATGTTTACCTGGGAGTTGGGCCAGAACCCCGCAAGCGCGCCGCTCTTCCGGGCCATCGCATCGCTCATCGGGTTGCCGCATCGAGGCTTTCTCGATCCGCCGGCCAAAGCGGGCGGCCTGCCCGTCTTGCTGATCACCGGCACCCAAGACACGACGGTGCCGCCGGGCAACTGGGAGAGTGCGCATTACACGACGACCCGCGACGGTGATGCCTATTACTATACCGGGGCGTCCGCGATCGTCCGCCGCTGGGGAACCGCGGATGGTTGCCCGTACCGGGGTCGACCCGCAGCCTCCTTCGACACGGGAGTTGCTCAAGCGCAGTGCCGCAGCTACTGCGGGGTCAACCCTCGAGGCTGGTCGGGAGGCTCGGCGGGCGTTGGTTGGCCCAAGGTACTCGACTGCCGAGCGCCGATGGGCCATACCTACGATTTCAGCTGGTCGTGGAAATTGACCCTCGATTTCTTCGACGGCATCAGTGCGCGGTGATCGTGACGGCCATGCTGGCTTTCGCGCTGAGCCCCGCGCCGTCCGTCGCTGCAATCTGCAGGCTGTAGGTGCCTGCGACCGGGTTCGCCCAGCTCGCCGTGATCGTCGCACCATTCGCGCTGAAGCTCATGCCGCTCGGCACACCCGATATCGACAGCGCAACCGAGTTCGAGCTCGCGTCGGCAACGTGGATGGTTCCGGACACCGGATGGCCCGCAACTCCGGTGATCGGGGTGGTCGTGAGCACGGGGCCCGCGGCGGAGATCGTGACCGTGTACGTGCCCTGTCCGCTGAGGCCGCTCTTGGTATCGGTCGCAGTGACCCGCACGGCGTAAACGCCCGCGGAAGGCACCGACCAGCTGACCACGCCGGCGCTGCTGATCGCCATGCCTGCCGGCGCGCCGGCGAGTGCATAGCTGAGCGGATCGGTAGCGGTCGCCGCGACAGCGAAACTGAGCGCCGATCCAACCCGGCCGCTGATCGCCGAGCCGGTGACG
>CAVVKU010000007.1:0-8667 GCA_963748995.1 uncultured Gammaproteobacteria bacterium
CGCCATACGCCGGCGCGTCAACGAGCCGGCGCCGTCCGCGGCCAGGAGCGGCCGCATCGGGACCTCGAGTTCGCGGGCACCGCGCAAATCCTCGAATCGGGCGATTTCAGCGCCGAAATCCGCGTGAACCAGACGATGCTCGAACTTTGCTTCGACGCCCGGCAGCCGCAATGCCGCATCGAGGAGCGCGGCGTTCAGCCGATGCCGCGAAATCGAATAGATTACCTCGCCGGGGCGGGTTCCATACGCCTGCAGCGCTTGAGATCCGTCCGGCTGATGCACGAATCGTCCGCGCATCGGGATCAGCATATCTCTGATGCCCTCGAGCAAGCCCGAGGCCTGCAATGCGTGCATGCCGCGGTCCGCAAGGGCGAGATTGATGGATCGGCCCGATCCGCCCGAGCTCGCGCGGGGGTCCGGACGGCTGTCGTAGAGCGTCACCTTGAGTCCGCGCCGTTGCAGCAGAACCGCGAGCAGCGCGCCGGTCGGCCCGGCGCCGACGATGTTGACCGGGCCCTCAGGCGTGCTCATCGGCGGACCGCACGGGCAAGCGCCTCGACGGCCACGAACACATCCTGAAACGTGTTGTAAAGCGGCGCCGCCGACAGGCGCACGGTATCCGGTTCGCGCCAGTCGCCGACCACGCCTTCATCGGTCAGGCGCTCGTAGCACGATTTGGCGTGCGGCCGTGACAGCAGCAACCGCAGGCTCAGTTGACTGCCGTGTTCGCTATCGGTCCGTGGCGTGACGATCTCGACCGCGCCCGGAAGGCGCGCCTCGATCAAGCGCCGCATGAACGCCGTCAGCGCCAGGGACTTCGCGCGCAGCCGATCGATGCCGGCCCTGTCGAAGACGGCCAGCGAGGCGAGCAGGGGAGCGGTGGACAGCACCGGGGGGTTGCTGATCTGCCAGCCTTCCGCGCCTGGAATGGGGTCGAAGTGCGGCCCCATCTCGAAGCGCGCGGCCTTGGCATGACCCCACCATCCGGCGAAGCGGGGCAGATCGCGCCGGTTGGCGTGACGCTCGTGCACGAAACAGCCGCCCACCGCGCCGGGCCCCGCGTTGAGATACTTGTAGCTGCACCACACCGCGAAATCGGCGCCCCAATCGTGCAGGGCCAGCGGCACGTTGCCGACTGCGTGCGCCAAGTCGAGTCCGACGGCGGCTCCGGCGGCCCGCGCCGCCAGGATGAGCGGTGCAAGCTCGAGAAGCTGACCGGAGAGATATTGCACGCCGGGGAGCAGCACGAGCGCCAGGCGGGGTCCTTGACGCCCGATGTGCTCGGCGATGTCCTCGGTGCGCAGCGTATGTTCGCCCGGGCGGGGCGCGATTTCGATCAGGTGTTCGTCGACGGAAAGTTCATGGAACTCGAGCTGCGAGGCGACGGCGTAGCGGTCCGAGGGGAACGCGGATTTCTCGATCAGGATCCGATTGCGCTCGCCGGCGGGCCTGAAGAAGCTCACCATCATCAAGTGCAGATTGACCGTGAGCGAGTTCATCGCCACCACTTCGGCGGGGCCGGCTCCGACGAGCGACGCCAGCCCCGCGGCCGCGCGCTCGTGATACGGGATCCAGGGGCGCTCGGCGGCGTGGTGCCCCAGGACCGCGAGGCGGCGCCAGTCGGCGAGCTCCTGCCCTACGTAGGACTCCGTGGACTCATGCTGCAGTCCGAGCGAGTGGCCGCACAGATAGGTCAGCCTCCTGCCCGCGCGGTCGTGCGGATGATGAAATTCGGAAGACAGGGTGTTCAAGGGGTCGAGCGCATCGAGCTCCGCCGCACCCGCCGGGCTCAATTCGGGATGGGAACTCAGGAGGAGCTCGATCCGCCCGCAGACGGCGCCGGCAGCACCGTGCCGCACACCTTGCAGGTGCGGCGCTCGATGCTCGAGAAAAATCGCGAGAAGATGCCGGGCAGCTGGGTCACGATGTCCTGGACCGCCACGCGCTCCAGATACAGGCAATTGCCGCAGTTCTCGCAATACCAGGAGAAGCCGTCCAGCTCATCCGGTCCGCGCCGCCGCTCCACGACGATGCCGACGCTTCCCGCGGGCCGCTGCGGTGAATGCGCAACCTCGGACGGCAGCAGAAAGATCTCACCGGCGCGGATGGGTACATCGATCATCCGGCCCGACTGAATGGTCCTGAGCACCATGTCGCCTTCGATCTGGAAGAAGAATTCCGGACCCGGATCGTGGTGAAAATCCTTGCGGGCGTTCGGACCACCCACCGCCATCACGATGAATTCGCTGTCCTCGAACAAGAGCTTGTTGCCCACCGGGGGCTTGAGCAGATCCCGATTTTGATCGATCCAGGCGCGCAGGTCGAAAGGCGGAAAAATGTGCATGAGCCCATTATAGCGAGGGCGGGAACTTCGGAGCGCGCCGCCGCCCGGCGGCCGACCCCCGATTCACTCACCCGGAGCGAGGTGGGACGAGGTGCAAGCCACCTGCACCGGCGCCGCATCCGGCACGTCCAGCCGAAGTGCGGTCAAACTTCCGCCCCACACGCACCCCGTATCGAGGGCGATCACGTCGGCGTTTCGAAAAAAGCCCAGTGTGGACCAGTGTCCCACGACCAGGCGCGTCCCCCGCCACCGTGCCTGCGGCGCCTCGTACCATGGAATCAGCGAACCGCGCTGCGCCTTCTTCGGGGCTCCCTTCGCGTGAAGCTCCAGGCGCCCCTCGGCGTCGACGTAACGCAGGCGCGTGAAGCAATTCACGATATACCGCAGACGCTCGGTGCCCTTCAGATCCTCGTCCCAGCAATCCGGCTGATCGCCGTACATGTTCTCGAACAGCGTGGACGGTTCCCGGCGCAGCGCGCGCTCGAACTCCCGGGCGCAGCGGCGCGCCGTCGGCATATCCCATTGGGGCGACAGTCCTGCATGCAGCATGCACAGGTTGAGCGCACGGTCCTCCACGCAGAGCGGCAGCCGGGCGAGCCAGTCCAGGAGGCTGTCGCGATCGGGGGCGGCGAGGACCTCCGAGAGGGTGTCGTCGCGTTTCTGCCGGCCGAATCCGTGCGCCAACGCCAGCAGATGCAAATCGTGATTGCCCAGGGTTACGGCGGCGGCCCCGCCGAGCGCCCGGACGCGGCGCAGCACCTGGAGCGAGGCGGGGCCCCGATTCACGAGGTCGCCGACGAACCAGGCGCGGTCCTTGTCCGGCGAGAAGCGCAGCGCCTGCAGCAGCTGTCCGAGCTCTGCGTCGCAACCCTGCACGTCGCCGATTGCGTAGAGCGCCATCCCTAGTGCAGCACCCCGGGCATCGCCAAACGGAACGGCGCGATCGGGGCGTCGAACTGATGGCCGTTGTCGGCAACCATCTGATAGCTCCCTTGCATGGTGCCGACCGGAGTCTCGATGACGGCGCCGCTCGAGTAACGAAATCCCTGGCCGGGCTTCAAGTACGGTTGTTCGCCCACGACGCCGTCGCCGCGGGTTTCCTTCACGTTGCCGTTGGCATCGGTGATGATCCAATGGCGCGTCAGCAGGCGCGCGGGCACCTGGCCTTCGTTGCGGATCGTGATCGTGTAGGAAAACACGAATCGCTTGTCGCGCGGATCCGATTGATCCTCGATGTAGGCGGTTTCCACTTCCACGCTGATGCGGTGTTGTCCGGGCTCGGAGGTCATGGCTCGCGTTGGGTCAGCTCAAGCGCACGGCGAGCACGTCGCAATGCGCGGCGTGCAGAACGGTGTCTTCGGTGAAGTTGACGAGAATCGCGAGGCCGTGGCGCTCCCGGCTTCCGAGCACGATCAGGTCCGCCCGCTCCTCGCCGGCCACGCGCAGAATCTCCGCCTTGGTGTTGCCCATCTCGACACGCCCGCGTGCGTTTGCCGCGCCGGAGCCCGCGATCAGCTGCTCGATGTTCGCGCGCGAGCGGCGCACCAGTTCCTGCTCGATCTCCATCGATGGCATCAGGGTTTCGCCCATGGGCTCGACCGGCGCATAGTCGACGACGTGGAGCGCGACTAGAGCGGCATTTGAATGCGAAGCCATGTCGCGGCCCGCGTTGAACACCTTGTCGCTGCCCTCGGAGAGATCCAACAGCACCAGCACTTTTCGGTAATCAGCCATCCGAGCGCCAGTATAACGGAGTGCGGCGGCTATTCGACCGCTTTGTATCAGGCAGCGCCGGCGTTTTGACAGTAACGCGCGGCGAGTCGTCCGAACTCCGCGGGGTCGAGCGTCTGGGGCCGCCGTTCCGGATCGATCCCGCAGGCTTCGAAGTCCGACTCGCGAAGAAAGCTCTTCAAGCCGTTGCGCAGGGTCTTGCGCCGGTGGGAGAACGCCGCAGTGACCAGCGTACGCAGAGCCGCATCGCTGCCGATGTCGAATCTCGGTCCCGGAGTGGGACGCAAGCGTACCACCGCGGACCACACCTTGGGCGGAGGCTTGAATGCCCCGGGGCCCACATCGAACAGCCGCTCGACCGCCGCGTACACGCCGAGCATCACCGTGAGCCTGCCATATTCCTTGCCGCCCGACGCGGCGGTCATGCGATCCACGACCTCCTTCTGGAGCATGAAGTGCATGTCGGCGACCGCGCTGCGCTGGCTCAACAGGCGAAACAGCACGGGAGTGGAGATGTTGTAGGGCAGATTCCCGACGATGCGCAGAGGCGGTCCCTCGCCGCGCAGCTTCTCGAAGTCCATATCGAGCACATCCCCGGTATGCACGCGAAGGCGGCCCTGTCCCCGGGGGTCGGCGCGCAGACCCTCCGCGAGGTCGCGGTCGATCTCGACCACATCGAGGCTCTTTGCGCGCTCCAGCAGTGCCCACGTGAGCGCGCCGCGGCCGGGACCGATCTCGACGATCCGTTCGCCCGCGGAGGGCGCGACCGAATCGACGATGCGGCGGATCACCGCGGGGTCGTGCAGGAAGTGCTGCCCGAAGCGCTTACGGATCACCATTGCCCGTGCCCGCCAGTTCGACCGCCAATGCCAATGCGGCGCGCAGGCTTCCGGCGTCCGCTTTGCCCGTGCGGGCCAGGGAGAGCGCGGTGCCGTGGTCCACGCTGGTGCGTAGAATGGGCAGCCCGAGCGTGACATTGACGGCATGCCCGAAACCGTCGTGTTTGACGACGGGCAGCCCCTGGTCGTGGTACATGGCGACGATGACGTCCACCGAGCTCAAGAATTGCGGGGCAAAGGCGGTGTCCGCGGGAATCGGCCCGCGCACGTCGAGCCCCTGCCGGGAAAGCTCCTCGATCACCGGTGCGATCACGTCGATCTCTTCGCGGCCCAGATGTCCGGACTCTCCCGCGTGCGGATTCAAGCCTAGAACGCCGATCCGGGGCGAGCTCAATGCGAAGTGCCGTTCCAGATCAGTGGCCACGATTCTCAGGGTTGCGCGCACGCGGTCCCGCGTAATGGCTTTGGGCACCTCGGCGAGTGCCAGGTGCGTGGTCACCAGCGCCACGCGCAGCGTGCCGGTCTGCAGCAGCATCACCGGCAACGCCGCGCGGGTTCGCTGGGCGAGGTATTCCGTGTGTCCCGTGAACGCGAAGCCGGCCTCCATCAAGGTGCTCTTCTGCACGGGAGCCGTCACCATGGCGGCGAACTCGCCGTTCATGCAGCCGTCGCAGGCGCGATCGAGCATCTCGATGACGTAGGCCGCATTGCCCGGATCGAGCACACCGGCCCTCACCGGGCGGGCGGTCGGCACGTGCAGCACCTTGAGCACGCCCGCGCGATGAGCGGTTGCGCCCCTGGCGGAGTCGTAGGTCTCGAGGCGCAGCGGCAGGCCGAGCGCCGCCGCCGTGGAGGACAGCAGCGAGGCGTCGCCCACGACGAGGAGGTCCGCCGGCCAGTCGCTTTGGGCGACCGTCACGCAGGCATCCGGCCCGATCCCCGCCGGCTCGCCCGAGGTGACGACGATGCGAGGCAGGTACAGAGGTCCCTACATCTTGACTTCGACAAAGGCTTCGTCGCGAAGCCGGCGCAGCCAAAGCTCGGTCTCTTCGTCCGCCTTGCTCTCGCGGATGGCGGCGAAAGCCTTCTGGCGGCGCACGTCATCCGTGCTGTCGTAGGTGCGGGTGCCCAGCATCTGCACGATGTGCCAGCCATAACGCGTCTTGAACGGCTCGCTGATCTCGTTCGGTTTGAGGTCCGCGATCGCCTTGTCGAACTCGGGCACGAATGTGCCGGGTCCCGTCCATCCCAGGTCGCCGCCGTCCGGCGCCGAACCGGGGTCCTCGGAGGTCGCCGAGGCGATGCCGGCGAAATCCTCGCCGTTCAGGATGCGCTGGCGAAGCTTGGTGAGCTTCTCCCGCACCGTGGCATCGTCGTCCAGCTCGTTGGGCTTCAGCAGAATGTGCCGCACGTGGATTTGATTCACGATGACCTGGGCCTGCCCGCTGCGCCGCTCGTTGAGCCTCACGATGTGGAAGCCGCTCGGCGTTCGAACCGGCGTGCTGACCTCCCCCGGCTTCATCTTGGTCACGAGATCCAGGATGAACTGCGGCAGCTGGGTGCCTTTGCGCCAGCCGAGCTGGCCGCCGTCGAGGGCGGTCTGGCTGTTCGAGTTCGCGATGGCGAGCTGTCCGAAATCCTCGCCCTTGGCGGCTCGGGCGGCGATGTCGTTGGCCTTCTTGGTGATCTCCTCGAGCTGCTGCGGGGTGGCGGCCTGGGGCAGCGATAGGAGGATGTGGGAAACGTTGAACTCATCGTTCGCCGCCTGGCTCTGCTGGCGGGCCAGGAACTGTTCGAGCTCATGCGGGGACACGTTGATGTGTGCGATCACGTCGCGCTGCCGCAGTGTGCTCAAGGTGAGCTCCTTGCGCATGCTTTCGCGGTACTGCTTGTAGTCCACGCCCTGGGCCGCAAGCGCGGTCGGCAACTGGTCGAATGGGATCTTGTTGCGCTGGGCAATCTCCTGGAGGGCGCCATTCAGCTGCTCGTCGGAAATGGTCAGGCCGACGTGCTTGGCGCGCTGAGTCTGGATCTCCTGGAGGATCAGTCGCTCGAGCACCTGTTGCTTGAGCACGCTCTCCGGGGGGAGATCGACCTTCTGTTCCTGGAGGCGCTTGGTGACCGCCACCATCTGCTCATCGAGCTCGCTCTTCAAGACGATGCCGTCGTTGACGATGGCCGCGATGCGGTCCAACAGTTCGCCGTGCACGCCGATATCGCGCGTCTGAGCGCCGGCCGGCGGCACGGTGAGCAGCGCGGCAATCGCGAGTCCGCATAAAATCGAAAGGTATCGCATAAGTCTCCGATGAGGTTCCCGACAGGGCCGCCCCCTTGGGCGGCGGACCGTTACAGGGCGGTCCCGACTGGTTCGCGGCTAGGGCTCGTCGGCGGGGTCGTGTGACGAGTAGCCGCTGATCTCCTTCTGCAGGAACGCGTCCGACCGCTTTCCGACCGAACTCAAGCCGGTCAGTTCCAATTGTAATGCAATCGAGGTGTCGAGTCCCCCAGTCCGGTTGGTCAAGTAGCGGCGCTGCAACACCTGGATCCGCCAGCAGCAGCTTTTGTACTCGAAACCCGCCAGCTGCTCGATGACCTGGCGGTCCTGGAGGGAATAGACATAGCGTCCGACCGTGTTCCAGTGGCTGGCGATCGGCCAGGCGAAGGACACGTCATATTGCTTCAAGATGTCCTGCTGGAAGCGATAGCCGACGTTCACCACCTTGTTGGTGTCCGGGTGGTACTGGAGCAGAACCTCGGACTTGTCGGTCTGCGAGGTGTAGGGATTCCATTGATAGTCGAGGTTGACGCTCCAGTTCTTGTACGCCGTCACCGACACCTCGCCGATGATGTCCGAGGCTCGATAGGGTTGAAAGGTCTGGCCCGGCGCCGTGGTGAGCGTCTGGCCGGGGAGGGTGGGCAGATTCTGCCCCGGAAGGATGACCTGGGTCGGCTGGCCGGGTATGGTCAGGAGCGTCTGTCCCGGCAAGGTCTGGGTGATCTCGTCGGGCAGGAAGACGCGGGGCAGCGAGAAATAGCGGATCTGACCGAGGGTTGCGGACAGGTACTGGGCCCCCGTCGATTCATTGAAAAGTCGCGTGGTCAGCCCCATGGCCAGCTGGTTGGCATCGCCGATGCGGTCGTCGCCGACATATCGATTGGTGCGGAACAGCTCGACCAGATTCAGGTCCGGGAGCCCCGTGTCGAATATCGGCAGCTCGTTCTGGTTGCGGTAGGGCACGTAGCTGTACATGAGGCGCGGCTCGAGCGTCTGCGTGCGTTGTCCCTGCGCCCCCGAGTCGCGCTCGAAGATCAAGCCGGTGTCGACGCTCGCGTAGGGGAGCGTCCGGGTGGGGGTGCTGGGATCCCCGACGGCCGCATTCTGCAGGTCGTACTGGGTGTAGTGATACCCGACCACGGGCTCGAAGAAATACCCCGCTCCGCGGGCCGACCACCGAAGCTCGGGCGCCAGGTCCGCGCGCACGCCGGTGGGCCCGACTTCGCGCAGGAAATTCGTGATCTCGCTCGACAGGGCGAAGTTGAGCCCCCCGACCAGGGGGAACAGACCATAGGCCTCGACGCGCGGCACGCGCGAATAAGGACGGTCGCCGGCGTCGATGCTCGTGTCGATGGTCTGGAAGTTTTGCGCCTGCGCCCGGATCCGCCAGATGTCGTCGTAATACAGAAGCTCCGCGCGCCGCTCGACAAAGGTGACGCTGGTCTGTTCCGAGCCCACGGCGAAGTCCGAGAAGTAGT
>CAVVKU010000008.1:0-61505 GCA_963748995.1 uncultured Gammaproteobacteria bacterium
CTGGCCTGCGCCGCCAGCCTCTTGGCTTACGTACTTCGGGGCTGGCAACTGAGCGGCATCGGTGCACGCGGAATTTTCGATCTCGCACGGGCCCCGCTGTTTCTCATCTGGAGAGTTCTCTCGATGCTGCGGCCGCGCGCTCAGGGCTGGGTCAGGACGGACCGAGAAAAGTAAAGAGCGCGCTAGAAACGCTGCGATCATATTGCGCAATTTGGTCGAAACACTGCGCGACAAATTGATAATCCTCGATTAAACCCACCGTTCAATTGCAAAAATTACCTTTCGAACGGGAAATAATGCTGCGCTCCTGGTTGACAGGTGTCGCTCAACCCGCACGTAGCTGATCACCGACATTTTACTCACCCGCCCGCATAGCGCTTCAATCACGCTCATCCCGCGAGCTCTGGCCAGATGACAGAGCCGCCATTTCAGTTATTGAAACGAGACGGAGCGACTATGCGAGCAATGCGATCAGAGTCTTTTGCGGCGGTCTTGGCGGTGACGTTTTCGTTACTGATCACAGCCTGTAACGGGAGTGCGCCAAATACAGCGGCCAGCGGGGCCAGCTCCGCGGCCTCCACAAATGCTTCTGCGACGCAGCATAGTTCGACTACTCCCACCGGTCCGGCCGCCGTCGAATTCTCATCGACCCAGTTCTCGGCAGGCCAGGCCTCGGGCTCAATATCACTCACCGTCCAGCGCACCGGCTCCGCGACAGCGGCAGCAAGCGTGGTCTACGGAACCGTCGCGGGTACGGGAACGGCGGTCGCCGGCAGCGACTATACGTTCACCAAAGGAACCCTGAATTGGGCTGAAAACGATTCGACCCCGCGCACCATTTCGGTACCGGTCAGTAAGGTGACGCCCTTCTCGGGGACCAAGTCATTTACGGTTCAATTATGGGCCCCTAGCGCTGGTCTGGCGGTCGCGACCCCCGGCAGTGCGACGGCAGAGATCATCGGCGACAAATCGGAGTCTGCGGGAACCCTGCAGTTAACAGAAGGCAGCTATACGGTAGCTCAGAACGCCGGCACATTGACCGTAGGGGTCACGAGAGCCGGCGGAGCCTCAGGCGCGGTCAGCGCCAAATACGCCACGGTCACCGAAACGGCCACGGGCACCAGCTTTACCGCGGAAGCTCACACGCTGCAGTGGTCCGACGGGGATACTTCCACGAAAACGTTCTCGATCCCCATCAGCAACGCCACGCCCTTCTCGGGCACCAAGGAATTTGAAATCTTGCTGTCTGACGCCACCGGCGGAGCTATTTTGGGCACACCGGACAAGGCGACCGTTACCATCACCGGCGATGAGTCCCTCCCCGCCGGAAATCTTGAGTTTTCGGCAACTGGCTATGTCGTCAGTGAGGCGGCCGGCTCAGTGGTCGTGACCGTCAAGCGAGTAAACGGCAGCCACGGCGCCATCGCCGCTTCCTATGCTACGGACGACAGCACAGCCTCCGCCCCGGGGAACTACACCAAGGCGACAGGAACGTTGCAGTGGTCCGATGGGGACGCCGCGCCGAAGACGTTCTCCGTTGACATCAGCAACGCCACGCCCTTCTCGGGCACCAAGGCTTTCGGTGTCCTGCTGTCCGATCCGACGGGAGGGGCCACCATCATCAACCCGGGCACGGCCACCGTGAGCATCAATGGCGATGCGCCGTCGGGCACCATTGCACTGGCGGCACCCAGCGCCAGCGTCCCGCAAATGGCCGGTTCCGCCACGCTGACCGTCAACCGCACCGGCGGTAGCAACGGCGAGGTCGCGGTCTCGTATGCGACATCAAACGGAACCGCGGCTGCCGGCGAGCAGTACACCTCCATGAGTGGCACGCTGACCTGGGCAAGCGGCGATGAATCACCCAAGACGCTTGCCGTGCCGGTCAGCGATGCGACTCCGTTTGCGGGTGACAAATCTTTCGTGCTGTCGTTGGCCAGCGCGAGCGGCGGCGCGAGCGTGGGTACGCCGAGCAGCACGACGGTCAACATTGTCGGCTCGGCAGCCGCTGCCGCCGGCAGTCCGCAACTGTCACAGTCGAGCTACACCGTGCTGCAGAGTGCGGGCTCCCTTTCGGTGACGGTCAACCGCAGCGGCGGCTCGAGCGGGGCGTTCAGCGTGACATATGGGACGAGCGATGGCAGCGCCATTGCCGGGATCGATTACACGTCGACCAGCGGCACGCTTCAATGGCAGAGCGGTGACGCTACATCAAAGAGCTTTACGGTACCCGTAAGCAACACATCACCGTTCAACGGAACCAAGACCTTCCATGTCGCTCTCTCGGCGCCCACCAATGGCATTGTGCTCGGCACTCCGAGCAGCGCAACGGTTACGGTGACGGGTGACGGATCCGGTGGTGGCGCAGGTCCCGGGGTTCCTGCCAATCTGTTAATGACCGGACAAACCACCAACAGCATCTCGCTCTCGTGGTCGCAAGGATCCGCCGGCCCCGCTCCGGTGGCTTCCTATCGCATCTATCGCAACGGATCGTTGCATGCAACGGTGACTGGGACCACCTATACCGACGCCTCAGCCAACAATGCGACGGTGCCCTCGTTCACTGCACCCGCGACCATCTACAGCTACGCAGTCACTTCGGTCGACACTCTGGGTAACGAGAGCGCGATGGCCTATCCCACGGTGTACTTCTATCGTGACGGGGTGTCCACCCAGACCGACAGCGACTATTCCTACGGGATCGATGGAGAATTGGCACTCGACCGCGGGAAATCCGCAGGGCGGGACATACGACATTTCGCTGACGTATCCCAATGGAGGCGGCTTCCAGCCCTATACCGTTCCGCCGCTGGCGCCCGTCTATGACCTCGAGCTCGGCAGCTTCAAGTACCTCACGCTCGACGTGAAGGTGAGCGACACTAGTCACCCATTTTTCATCGCTCATATCTCGCGCCTGCCGCCGGGAGATGTATACCCACGGGCTTGGGTGTACCTATCTTCGTATTGCACGCCCGTGGTGGGACAGTGGGTGACCTGCAAAGTCCCGCTCTCCGCACTGTCGCTGGGTTACACTAACTTCACCGCCTCCCTGTCCGGGAGCCAGCTCACGGTCACCAGCATTCAATCCGGCGTAGGGGTGGATGCCGGCGGATTCATTAGCGGTCCCGGCATACCTGCGGGTACCTACATTGTCGGCACGCCCGGTGGCGTCACCTTCAACAATGGTCAGCCGCCAGGCAACGGTCTCGGAACCTATACGGTGGCCGGCCCCGGGATCTCCGGCTCGACCAATGTGCCCAGCGAGTCGATGGTCGAACAGCGAACTGCCCTGTACAAGGTCAATCTCGGTATGCACGACCAGCCCAGCAGCACGACCATATACGTCAACAATCTAGGGTGGACCACCAACTAACGAGGGAATGGAAAAGCCGGCCCATCCGATCTTCCCGGATTGGACCCCGACTCGAGGCCGCGCCTAAGGCGCGGCCTTTTTTTTAAGTGTGGTCATCTTCTCGCGCGCATCTGACCGCGTCGTGCCGTCATCGGCCGGGCTGCGACCTTGGGCGACCGCGGGGCTGCGAAGAGCGCGTCCATCCCGCTGATCGAGCAAAGCGCGCGCCAGCGTGCAGGTCGCCAGCGTCATCATGACGATGGGTAATATCCCCATGGGCGAAAACCAGCAGCTTTCGGACAGATTCGTCATCGCCTGTTGAAAGAACAGCGCAAGATAGAGCGCGCTTTGAGGACGATCGATCTTGAACAGCTGCAGCGATTGCCGAACGTAAACCATGAGATAGGCAAGCAGGCATAGCAACCCGACAAAACCCAGATCGTTCACGATGTCGAGATAGCCGTTATGAGCCTCGCTCGGCCAAAAATACATCCGTGACAAGAATACATACGATGGAGAACTCGGGATGGCTCCAGTCCAATAGGCGCCGTAACCTGTCCCGAGCAGAGGATGAAACTGGATATGCTCCTTGATGATGTCCCAGATCATGGAGCGGTTGGTGAACGTCATATCCTTGCCCGTCACGGCCGTGATTGGGCCCAGCAATATCGTCGCGAGACCCGGGACCAATTGCAGAACCGCGAGTGCGTACGCAATCACCAGGCAGCCGAAAATCGTGACGAGGTACGGGGTATATCGACGTATCGCCGGCGAGGTTCGCAATAAAAGCAACATGAAACAGGAAGCAAACACGGTGGCCAGCAGGGAGGTGGCACTTTTCGACAGCCACAGGCAAGTCCATCCCAGAGCCGCCCCCAGAATGGATTTCCAGATCTTCGATTCCCCGGCAATCAGCGCGTGCATCCAAAATAGGGTTCCAAACGCGCACAGCTCACCGAATGGATTCTTTTGCGACGAAAGTCCGTGGTATCCGGCGCCGTCGAAGTCGAGCGCGAGCTTCGGCTCCATGACGATGTATGCGAGCGACCCAATCAGAAGGATGGTCAAGACAGGACGAACCACCTCTTGCAGTCGATTGCGATGCCACCCGACGAGGCAGAAGGCAAAGCAAATCAATGCCGTTGCCGCAAACGATACGAATCTGGCGATGGTGGAGCCGGGGTCAAATGACCAAGTGACACTGATCAGTGCCAGCACCATGAAGAGAAGGAAAAACACATTCATCCGTCGAAAGAGCGCACGGGCCTCACCGATGTGGCTCAGCGCGACCAGCGTGCCAATCAGAATCAGCGAAATCTTGATCGCTCTGCCCACCGGGATCGGGCGCAAGAGTCGCCAGTGCAGCCTGCACCCCGGGGTCCGGCGTCGGCGCCGTCAGACCATTGAAATCGACCGTGGAGAAGACGATGCGAACCCAGATGGCGAAGGCAAGGAGCCAAATCAGCGCGCGATTACCGGACTGTCTGGTGTTAGCGTTTGAGCTGCTGTTGCCGCGGCGGATCGGCATGGGCCCTGAGAGCGAGGCCATCCGATGCTAGCCGAATCGCCTGGTTGGGGTACACTCCTGCGACATCATGATGCAATCACCTTCGATTGTGGCCCGTTATTTTACCGACTCCCAAGGCGCGCTAGCATGCCACACTCCCAATTCCTGCGCTAAGCAGGGGTCGAGAAGGTCGCGTTTTTGGAATTCAGATCCGACAATGCGAACGCCGTCGCAGGTGTAAACTGCACAAATCGTTGTAGCGTGCCGAAAGATCGTGTCTCGTGCTCTCCCGCCCGCACCGGCCGATAACATAGCCAGGACCTGGGCGATCTAGAGGCGAAAAAATGGGCGCGAGAAAGTACATCGCCACTTTAGTATTGCAGATAATCGTTGGCTTCGATGGCCATGCCGCCGAGACCCTGCCAGCCTCCACGTCTGCCGGGGCGGCTGCTGGAATCCCATTCGGTTACGAACATACTGGTGGACCAATTTGGCTATCGGCCGAATGATCCCAAGGTGGCGGTGATACGCAGCCCGCACGTGGGTTATGACAATGCGCAAAAATTTGACCCCGGAAACACCTACCAAGTGCGGCGGGCGGGCGATGGAGGAGTTGCGTTTTCCGGGACATTGACGCAGTGGAATCTCGGAGCCATCGAGGCATCTTCGGGGGACAGCGGTTGGTGGTTCGATTTTTCGAGTGTGGTGACGCCCGGAACGTATTTCATCTACGACGGGAAAAATAACTCGCGATCGCCCGTCTTTCGCATCGAGCAGCAGGTCTACAAGAATATCTTGAAGGCGGCCATGCGCATGTATTTCTACCAGCGCAGCGGATTCGCCAAGCAGCCGCCGTACGCGGATGAGTGCTGGAAGGATGCGCCCGCGTACATAGGTCCGGGGCAGGACACCGAGGCCCACGATGTCACGGATCGGAACAATGCCGGCAAGATCAGAAATCTGGCCGGCGGCTGGTTCGATGCAGGTGATACCAACAAATACGTCACATTTGCGGCCCCCGCCGTGCACCAGCTATTGACCGCATATCAGAACACCCCCGGCGTCTTCACTGATGATTTCAATATTCCGGAGTCGGGCAATGGAATTCCGGACGTTCTCGACGAGGTCAGGTGGGAAACTGACTGGCTCAAAAGAATGCAATATCCCGACGGAAGCTCGGCACTGAAAGTTGGCGAGATCGTCGATGCGCTTGCCGACCCCCCGAGCTCCGACAGAAATGCGCGCTTCTATGTGCCGAGCTGCACGTCGGCGACCATCGCGGTTGCGGGAATGTTCGCACATGCTTCCTTCGTATTCGGGTCCATACCGGCCCTGTCTGCGGAATCGGCCATGCTTCGCGCTCGAGCCAAGGGGGCTTGGAAAAATTATCAGGGCATTGGAAGCAAGCAGACCCAGTGCGACACGGGAGCGGTCCGCGCGGGGCATGCAGACTGGAACGAGCAGGAACAGAATTCCGAGGCGGTCGTCGCGGCCGTATACCTATTCGCCATCACCGACGAGATCGAATACGCAAACTACGTCGCCGCTCACTACCGGGAGCTCAGGCCCTATCGCGACATGGGGTGGTCTCGCTATAACCCCGAGCAGGGGGAGGCGCTGCTTTTTTTCACCAACTTGCCGAACGTCGACCCGAAAATGCGGCAGACGATTCGATCCGACAAGCTCAGCGATGTACGTGCCGGAAACCATGTATATGGCTTTTCGCCCGAGGATGATCTCTACCGGGCGTACATGCACGACGCCCAATATCATTGGGGAAGCAACAATCCTCGCGCGAACTACGGAAATTCCAATTTGGACGTCCTTACTTACAAACTCAACGTCGCCAATCCGGAGGCCTACAAAACCCGCGCCCTCGAAATACTGCACTACTTCCACGGCGTCAATCCTCTCGGCATGGTCTACCTGAGCAACATGTCCCGCTATGGCGCGACACGATCAGCTGATGAGATCTACCACACCTGGTTCACCCATGGCTCCCGATGGAGCGATGCGCGCAGTTCGGCTTGCGGCCCGGCTCCCGGATATGTACCCGCTGGACCCAATGTGTTTGCCGTGCGCGACGGCGTTCCAGCCACGCTGGCCCCGCCGGCCGGGCAGCCTGCGCAGAAATCGTATCGAGATTGGAATGTGGGATGGCCTGAAAGCTCGTGGACCATCACTGAACCCGGGATTTACTACCAATCGGCGTATATCGAACTTTTATCGAAGTTTGCGGAATAACGCCCGCTGCATGCACGCAAATTCACCTCCTCCTTCGGTACCTCGAACAGTGCATCGATGAGTCCAAGTTTCGGCCGCCGGTCATTACGACCCTTCAGCATCGCGATCTTCGATCAGGTTGTGCTGTCGATCACGAACTTCCTGATCGGTTTCAGCTTGATTCGTTATGCCAGCGATCACGATTACGCGCTGTACGTACTGGTCCAGTCGACCTTGATCCTCATGGTCTCGGTGCATAACTCTTATCTGACGGGCCCGCTGACCATCTTGGCGACGAAGATACCGACGGAGCAACGCTGGCAAACCATCGGATCCGTGAAGCGAGTCCAGCGTCGTGTGCTGCGGACAGGAGCCGTTCCGCTCATTCTCGTGCCGCTCCTCGGCTATGTATCGGGACTTATGGACGGACTCCTGGCGTGGGTCGTGGCGGCGGGAATCTTTGCGGTTTGGGCGGCGCTGAGACGCGAGTATCTACGCAGCGTTCTGTTGATGTATTTCCGGCCACAGGCATTGCTTGGCGCAGATGCCGCATATGCCGTGACTTTGCTCGCCGGTGTTGCTGCGGCCATATCCATTGGTACCAACGTCGTGGTTGGTGCGACCTTCGCGTTGGCGGTCGCGGGATGGGCGGGTGCGGCCCAAGCTCATCGAGCACTTGGCAAGGACCAGGCCTGGGACGAAGGACGCGCGGTGACCATTTGGCCCCAGATTCATGCGCTCGGGGTCTGGTCATTGACGGGTTCTGTCATTTGGTGGGTGCTCGGTCAGAGCTACAGTTACTTTCTGGCGACCCGGCTGAATTTGACTGCGGTCGCCGATGTGAATGCGACGCGTCTGTTGTTGATGCCCGCGGTCATACTGACGACGGGTGTAGGTTCTTTGCTGAGCCCATCCGCTCCCGGCTGGTACGCCCAGATCGGCCTACATAGACTTGTTCGCCGCTTGCTCTTGTTCATGCTTGTGGTGGGTCTATTGCAGTTCACCTACTTCCTGAGCATATGGATTGGACGGCATTGGCTTGTCGTGGACATCCTACACAAGGATATTCACGATCTCGATCGGCTGGTCATACTGTGGGTCTGCGTGATCGTCATCGGATTGTGTCGCGACATACTGCAATGTGCCTTGGTTGCGATGGGCCGCCTCAAATCGCTTGCTTGGCAGGTCGGAGTGAGTACCGCGATCGCGGTCGTCATCATGTGGTTTGGCGTTGGCTGGTGGGGAGCGCCCGGCGTGCTGATAGGCATGATCGTCGGCGAACTCATCAACCTTGCAGGTATTATCCTCCTGCTGCGCAAATGCATGCGCCAAGCACCGCCATCTACCAATAGCAGCCTTGCTCCACCTTGACGACGGTAGGTGGCGCTTCGTCACCGCTCGGACGTACCCACGCGGCGGTCTGCAGGTCGGCAAGTAATCGGTCGCGGTCCCAGCGCTTGCCATAAACTCCGAAGAATATCTGGGTGTGACCACCGAGATGGAAGCCAATGCGGCCGCTCGCTCTCGCGTGGGCAGCCAGCGGGACGGAAAGACCCCCGGCACCCACCAACATCACGTCATAGGGAGCCTCATCGCATTCCTTGACAACCGCGTCGTAACGCTCGCGCCAATCACGGTGCGCGGGCGGAACCAGCCCGGGGCTCAACGGCATTTTCACGGCACGCAGCTCGCATGGCGGGAGGATGGTCTGGTCGCGCCAGATTTGCTCCCGGCGACGGAACTGTGACATCACGCTCTGGGCAAAAGGCGTGACGACCAGTACGCGCTTGCCGGCGAGAGCGGCGGACCAGGGCCGCGGGTGGCGCCAGGACTCGAAAGAACGCAGGCGCACGAGCGGACGATCCGCGACGCGGCTGATGATTTCAGTCTCGCCTGGGTGTCCCCAAGCGGCGAGGATGTCGAACGTGTCCACCGCTTCGAGATAGAATTTGCAGAATGCATCGAGGTGGGCGCGGTCTGCGGGATGGATCCCCACGTTCACAAGCAGTTGTTGGCGCAACTCCGGCGGGTAGTCGCTTCCCCGCAGGTAGCAGGTCAACGCTTCCGCTTCGAGCGACCCGATCTTGCCTATGGCAAGTGGAGGACCGCGTTCGATGGCCTGCCGAACGAAATCGTTGCCGCGCGACGCATCGTAGGTCATGTGCCGGAAGGAGCGCAGCAGCCGAAGCTCGTTGATGGCGTCCTTCGCGGCGCGGTAGCGCGGATTGAGAGCATTCCAAAGCGTCGGGTGGTCGCGCAGGCGCATGGCAATGCGTCGACGGACTTTGACTAGCGCCTCCATTGCAATTTCCCGGCTCCAATGACCATAAGTCGACTCCGCCAAGATACCAGTTCGCTGCTTGCAAACAAGTTGCTGGTCAGCTTATGGCGTGGCTCGTTTTGAGTAATAGCGTCTCATTGGGCAGTGTTTATCGACCGACCGTCGCTGGCGTAACAATCGCATTCAATAGCGCTTTAAATTCATAGGCTTAGCGTATAATCACTCGGCTTTACTTCTGTTTCGTCAGTAATTGCCGACAGTTGCGCAAGGGGCGCTTTGCATAATGTAATTGCGTCGCGCAGACAAACGGATTGAATTGCGAGGCACAATGTCGATTGACAAAGAAAAAGACTCAAAGACCGATCTCCAGCGTCGTTTCCTCATCAGCAGCTCCCTAGCCTTTGCCGGAACCGCAACTACGGGCATCCTAACGGGATGTGGTGGCGGAGCGGCGACTACGCGCTCGAGCACAAGCGGATCGACCGGCCTGCCCGCCGCTGCGACGCCCGCTTTTACGCCTGCCGCCGGGACCTACCCCAACGCGCAAAGCGTGACGATCTCCTCCGCGACCACGGGCTCCACGATCTACTACACCGCAGACGGCTCTACACCGACCACGGGCAGTCCGATTTACGGTGGCGCGATTCCGGTGACCGGCTCAACAACCGTGCGTGCGATGGCCACCGCGAGCGGGTTTCAACAAAGCGGTGTCGGGAGCGCCGCCTACACGATCAGCGCCGGTGGTCCGCCGGTCGTCGCGACCCCAACGTTTTCACCCGGTGCCGGCGCGTACACTTCCGCTCAGACGGTGTCTATTTCCTGCGCGACCTCGGGAGCCACGATCTACTACACCGTCGACGGCTCGACTCCCACGACGTCAAGTGCGCAATATGGCTCTCCGCTTACGGTATCGTCGACCCAGACGCTGAAGGCGATTGCGACGGCACCCGGCGATGAACAAAGCGCGGTCGGGACAGCCTCGTATACGATCAGCGGCGGCGCGCTTACGGCTCCGGCAAATCTGCGGGTGATCAACCAGGGCGGCCCAAACAACGGGCCCCAGGGTTTTTATTCCTTTTTGGGATCGTCGAACTCCACATCCACTGAGGCGGATGCCGACTACCAGGGACTCTCATGGCTTGCGGCAACGCCCGGAACCAATCCGATCGCGAAATACAATATTTACCGCAACGGCACGCTCTACGATTCGATTGCGACTCCAATCACCATCACGGGCTACATCGTGCCCGGAACGAATTCGTTCGGGGCTGCCTTGCGGAATTCTCAAAGTGACCGCCGTGTCTGGCGGTAAAACGGCAACATCAGATGGCAAGATTCTGCCCAGGATTGAAACTCACCTCGAGTGCCAGTGGATTCGCCTCTGGCACAACAATCGTCGAATACACGACCGCAAATTCCGGTGGCGGCGGACCGGGAACCTACACCGTTAACTGGAGCCAGACGTGCGGTAGCGCGGGGTCCCCCGTGACGTTCACCGGTTGGTCCTACAACGACACCCTGGCCACGGGGTGTAACCACTACAATTACGTTGCGCCGGGCACGGTTTACGCCTATGCGGTTGCCGCCGTCGACACGCAGGGTGACGAAGGGCCGCGCGCTTATCCCAGCGCTTACATGTACGAAGGGATCAGTCAGACGCAGAGCGCGCAATACAGCTACAGCGGCGTCGTTCAAAACTTCCACGATACGGCGGGCGCGCCCGCCAATGGCCCGTACGATGTCGCTCTCACCTTTCCGGCGGGTGGCGGTGGCTTCCAGCCCGTGTGGGGAGGCGCCGGACCGGACACCAACGGGTGCCTGTGTCCCGTGCAGCACTTCGAATGCGGCGCGTTCAACTTCCTGACCTTCGATATCAAGGTGATGGACAACCTGTATGAATCGCGCGGCCTATCGTATATCCCGATCCTGCGGTCCTATGGCGTTCAGGGTGGAGTGGATGCTGCACACTGGTGCACCGTCAATGTTTTTGATTATTGCACCCCGAAAATAGGCGAGTGGGTGACGTGCAAGATTCCTTTCTCGAAGCTGAATTATGGCTTCGCGCATGTACACGGATCATTTGCGGCAACCGGGAAAAACTACGGTCTATTTACCGTTACCAGCTGGGACTCGATGACCTTCGCAGGTCTCGATGGCTGTGCCACCATCATAGGCCCCGGAATCCCCACCAATACCTACACGAATGCCAACAACGAAGGCGGCTGGCCTGACCCGACGCCGCCTTACACTGGAGGCGGTCCGTGGGTATTCCACGTCATGAGCCCCAACATCGTGGGCACCGAAACGGGTTCGGGAACTTACGTCATACAAGCAACTTCCTGCTATAAGCACGGATGGACATGGGCCGGTGGATCCATCCCCGATAACACGGGTGCTTTTTTCCTGAACAACATCGGCTTCACGACGGACTGAACTTAAGGGATGTTTCAGCTCGTTCCGGCCGGATCCACGACCGGACGAGCAAATGGGTTGTCGCATGCGCGCATTGGATCGAAGAGCGCTACGTACCGTACGCTCCGAGATTCGTCGGCACCATTCAGAAAAAAATCGCTTGAAAGCAGATACATCGTCGCTAAGTTGTCCACGATGTGTTCCCTCCGGGAGCGGTGGTCCGTCGAGACCCCCCAATTCGGGCCGGATTTGGAGAACATCATGCGAATGTGGAATTTGATGCGATACCAAGTCGGGCGCTTCGCAAGGACCGACGCGACTTGATCCCTGGCGAATGCGTGCAGACCAGCCTCATCCAATTTTAGGAAGCTGAGGCGGCGTCGAACCGAAGAAGCGATCTCGGACTGCGTAAATACATCTGCTCCCCACAGCCCGAGACTCGCGGTAGCCACGACGCCTAGTGCCCCGAGCAAAATACGACGGCGCTTTATCAAGCGGAACTCCGTCCCAAAATATGATCCGCCGCCCGAAGCGACAGCGCCGACACGGTGAGAGTCGGATATGCCGGACTCGCTGTCGGATAGGCGCTCGAACCTAGGACCAGCAGATTGCGATATTTGTGGTCGATGAGGTGAGAATCCACGACGCTCGTTTGCGGGTCGTTCCCCATTACTACCGTGCCCTGAATGTGCGCCGCGCTCGTCCCCAGGGCGGTTGAAACCAACCGTTCGATGGGGAGTGCCTCCGAGAGCTTGTCGATCATACGGGGAATCTGTTCGGCGGCCTTCATCGCGTAGTCCGAGTACTTGGTGAATTGCGCCCGTGCCAATCTGGGATTGTCCGGACTGACAGTCACGGTATTTGAGTCACTGGGGATGTCATCGAATAGGAACCCGAGCATCATCCGTTCGTTCCAGCGTCCGGATTCGAGCCGCAAGGTGTCGTCGGGACGGTTGGCAAACGGCGAGCTCCACGTCTCGATCATGCACGCTGCATGGTCCCTCCGATGCTCACCCTCATAGAACAGGTACCCGAGGCCGGACAATACCGTGCTTCCGTTGTAGCACTTGACACCTTTTAGATCGAGGGTGACATAGACGGGCATTTGTTCATGAAGCCGGCGTCCGATGAGAGGATGGTCGAAACCTGAGCGCAGCAGAATATGCGGATTGAACAGGGCGCTGGCCCCAAGAACGAACAGGTCGCCGGTATCGCGCTTGGGCGTGCCTTCCTGGATGTAATTGATCCCTTGCACGACACCCGCGGCAGTGTCGATGGTTTGCACTTCGGAACGCAAACGAAGCGCGATGCGCGGATCCTTGTAGAGCCACGCAAGTCCGTTTTGGATGGTGAATTTGGCATCGACCGGACACAGTGAACAAAATCCGGTCGCGCAGCAGATGCCACGCTTACCGGTGGCCACGCTCGCCCTCGAGGTGGTCATCTGGTACCACCCATCAGGAAAGCGCCTCTTCAGAAGGACATCGGGATCGGAGAAGCGATGAGGCGGCAGCGGGAAAGGGATCGAGCGACGCATTGGACTATCGGCGGGTCCGGAGATCAACATGGTCTGCTCGACCGTACAGTAGTGCTTCTCCAGATCATCGTAAGAGACAGGCCAGTCTGTTCCTACCCCGTAGCGAGACTTCAGCTCGAAGTCTCCAGGCATCATCCGGGTGGTGCCGCCCATCCAGCACTTTGAATTGCCGCCAAATCCGGGACTCGTCCACCACTCTTTCAGCGGATTTTGGTTCTCGAAAACTTCTTCGGGCTCGATGCTCGAATGACGACGATTGGCGAGTTGCCAGGCCTTTGTATCTTCATTGCCGCGCTCGAGAACCAGGATCTTTGCATCGGGCGGTGCGTGCTCTAGGTACCGCAGGAGAAAAAATGACGACGCAAAGGACGTGCCGACAACCACCACATCGTAGTGCTCAGCCACGCGCATTTACCATAATCGGGTGGGCCGACCAGGCCGTCGATGACGCAAGCCAAGCGAACCCGCTCTCTTCGGACATGCTAATGCTAACGCTTTTCATCCCGCACATACGATACACGCAAAACACCCGTATTCCGTGCGTCCCGCTCACAGTCGGCGCATTGAATACTGCCGCGCAAAATTTAATCGAGGCATTTAACTCTATATTTCTCAATACTTTATCCTGGCAAGCGCGCCGGTCGGAAGAGGCCATGCAAAGGTCAGCCGCAGCATTTTTGGTAGACTAGCCCGCATCCCTGGCGGGAGCTAGGCCAGCCCCATAAAGATGCGATCCGGTAGACGGACCCCCCGGCATTTGAATGCTTCAATGTGATGATGCGTTGGACTCCAGCAACCCCGTCGTGAGCACCGACCTCAACGACGATCGGGCGGTCGAATCGGTTTGCCCGGGGTCGGAGCCGCTCTATTTCCCGTCGGGCGAGCGCAAGTTGTTTGGTTGGCTGCATGCGCGATCCGGCGGCCCCCCCGCTTCCATGGGGCTTGTGATCTGCAAGCCCTTCGGCTTCGAAGCGATGTCGGCGCATTTGAGCATTCGCTCTTTCGCCGACTCCGCGGCAGATCTTGGAATACCGACACTGCGTTTCGATTACAGCGGCGCCGGCGATTCCGAGGACCTTCCCCCGGCAGCCGATCAGTGGGATGCGTGGCTGCAAGACATCCTGGCAGCCATCGATGAATTGAGGCGGCGCGCCGGAGTGCACCGTATCTGCCTGCTCGGATTCAGACTCGGCGCCACGCTTGCGACCATCGTGGCGGCACGCAGCCCAAATGTGCGCGCCCTTATTGCTGTGGCGCCCATCATCAACGGCCGCCGCTACCTCAAGGAACTGCGCACGTTCGAGCGTGCCGCGGCGCTGTCGACTCATGCGGCCGAGGCTGCACAGATGCCGTCGCGCGAAGCCGATCTGGCGGGTGCCGGGCACATGGAGGTGAGTGGATTTTTCCTCAACGCCAGGACCATGACCGCGCTGCAGGCGGTGGATTTGCTGGCGCTGCCCGCGCCACCGATTTCCGACGCGTTGATCATCGACCGGGATGACCTCCCCGGGGCCCAGACATGGGGTGAACACCTCTCCGCCGCCGCAATTCGGACGCAATACCGTGCTCTCCCGGGCTTCGTCCCGATGATGATGAGAGCGCCCAATTTGACCGAGATTCCTCGGGCCATGATCGATGCGGCACAGGGGTGGCTCTCTCAAGACTTCGGCTGGAGCGGGGGCGAAACCTCGGACCTTAACCCTCGATCTGTCGAGCGGGAGGCCGTGCTGTATCTGCGGGACGATCCTGCGGCGACCTTGACGGAGCAGCCGGCGATGCTTCGGTCGGAACCGTTGCTGTTCGGTATTGTGACGCTTCCACGCCCGGGCGAAATTCGACGCCGCGGCGTGATATTACTGAATTCAGGCGGCGATCATCACATCGGGCCGCGTCGCCTGTATGTGTCGCTCGCGCGCGAGTGGGCGAAGCACGGCTACGTGGTCCTGCGCATGGATCTTTCTGGTATTGGCGACAGCGCTCCCCAGCCTGGCAAACCGGTCAACGACATGTTCCCGAGCAGCGCGATCGATGACATCAAGCTCGCCGTGGATATCATGCGCACCCGTTACCACGTGCGCGACGTGACACTCGCCGGCGTATGCTCGGGCGCCTCTCATGCAATCCGCACAGCGATGACTGGAGTAGCCGTCGACCGTCTCCTTCTCATCAATCCGCTGATCTTCTTCTGGAAGGACGGTGTCAACGTAGCCGACGTCCAAACCTGGGAAGTCGTTCAGAAGCCCAGGGCTTATCTCGGCCAGGCATTGTCCCTCGCGGCATGGCGAAGACTCTTGTTCGGCGATGTCAGCATCTGGCGAGTAGCTCAGATCTATTTCAGCAGGCCGCTTTTGGCAATGCAGTCCGCGCGGCGCAACCTCGCCCGGGCCCTGCATATTCGCCTGAAGGAGGATCTGCGATGGGAGCTCAACGCACTGAAATCGCGGGCCATCCGCATCGTCTTTGTGTTCTCGAAAGGTGATGTCGGCATGCGACTGCTGCAGCTACAGACCGGCCTTTCCGAAGAGCAACTCGGCAAGCGCTACTGCCTGCGCGCAGTGGACGGGGCGGATCACGACTTCACGCGCAGCGGCGCGCGCGCGGCTCTCGCGCGGGCGCTGTCGGAGGAGCTCTATGTACGCCACGCCGACGCACCGTCCCCGCAGGGCACTGCCACACCCGTCGACTCAGGCCTTTCGCGCATAGGGGCGGTAGTGCCACCCCCAAAGCGCTGATAGCTTGCCGAAATTGGCGCACGCCTTGATGAACCACGCAGCGACGTGGTGACGCCCGAAGGGTAGCGAGACCACCACGCCGACTGCGGCCACCAGCAGTTGGAGAAAGCATTTCAATACGAAAAGAACCCGTTCTATCCACCCGACCGGCCGGTAGCGGCCCTCCAGCGTGTACCGCGCGAATCCCTGCCCCCCGGCCAGTGCTCGCAGCGCCAGGAACTTGAGCGAAAGCCGCTTGGGTTCCACCGGCTCGGAAACCGGCGCGCGCTCCGACCATACGATCCGAGCTCCTTTGCGTGCGAGCCGGACCAGCAAATCCATATCCTCCCCCGCCATCAGCCCATAGCGCGGATCGAACGGCTCGACTTCTTTGCGTAACAGATCGGCGCGCAGCAGGACGTTGCCGAATCGCATGCGATTGAGGGGCACCACGGCCCCCTCGGGCTGATGTGGGAAGTCGTAGAACCGGCCGCTGCGGATCCAGCGCGGTGCGTCGCTCGGAACTTCGGGTTCCACGGGCCCCAGAACCCCGTCGGCTTCATAGCGCTCGGCCGCAGAGAGCAGCTCGTGCAACCACTGCGGTGGCGCACGCTCGTCATCGTCGATGAAGGCGATCCATTCGCTCGAAGCGAGCTCTACGGTGCGGTTTCGCGTGATCGAAATGTTGGGTACCGGCTGTACGTCGTAATCGACCCGAAACGGTACACCGGAGGCTCGAAATTCCTCCAAGACCGGCCTCGCCGCACCAGCAGGGTCGTTGTCGACGACCACCACCTGATTTGGAAGTCGTTCCTGCCGCGCCAGATCACCGAGGACGGCGCGCAGCCGCTCGTTGCGCTGGAATGTCGCCATGCACACGGTAACCTGCGTATCTGAGGCGCGCATACTGCCGATTATGAAAGATCGCTGAACGATGAAACACTGTCGCGCATTGGCTACGGTCTCGCTTCGTCCGCAGGCGTCGAATCGTCGAGCGGCAACACCTCGATGCGGCGAAACTCGATGGGGGCGCCATTCGATTGAACCGAGATGTAGCCGGAGGACAGCACCTTGTCCGCTCCCGACGCCAGCAACCGCCGGGCATCCGGGTCGCCCTCATCCAGTGTCAGATCGGTGTACTCCACCACCTCGGCGCCATTGACCATCTGCCGCACTCGCTTCGCTCCATCGACCTCAGCCCACACGGTGACCCAGCGGTCGTCGCGTATGGTGATATCGCTCAGTTTGGAGCACTTTCCCTTCAGCGGTTGGCCATCGATCAACACGTGCGTGCCGTTCTGGCACACATCGCCGGTCGGCTTGCTGCCGAGATACCAGCCCCCGACGATGTCGAACTCCACCGTTACGGGAAACTGTTGGTCCTTGCGCATCGTCTCGGGCGCCTGGCAATGCAGTTGCAGTCCGCTGTTCTTGTACGCCCAGCGCGGTGCGCCGGAGACCAGGGAGCCGACGAAGCGATATTCCGCTCGAATCCAATAATGCGAGAACTTCTTGTTGTAGAACAGGCTTCCGAATCGGTTATCGAACTTGTCGTACTGATCATAGGAGACCTTCAGCAATCCATCCTCCACGCGATAGGTGTTTCGGTAGTTGTCGTTGAGGTTCTCGCCCGCGATTTTTACGGTCCAACCGTCGAGATTCTTGCCGTTGAAAATCGCGATCCAGTTGCCGGTGGGGGCCGGAACCATCACCTTGGCTTTTGGTGCGCAGGCGGCGAGTCCGGCAACCAGCGCCACCGCCAGGACGATCCGGCGTATCATGACGCTTGAACACATGGGTGGCGCTCCAGGCGAGTCGGGGAGAAATTGACATAACGACCTGGGCCACGTAGTTTCCTGACAAGGTAATAGTCGATGTTGAGGGAGAAAATAAAGAAAAGCCATGACGCTCATCCCGCGCGGATTATAGTCGACCTCGGTCGTTTCGGGATGGAACCTTCAACGTGTTGAGACTTTGATGAAGCAACCGATCCTGGTGCTCGGCGCCAACGGATTCATTGGCCGCGAAGTCGTTCGCGGGCTCGCATCGACCGATTGGGCCATGCCCATAAGAGGCGTTCGCGCGGCAACTACCGCTGCCCAAGGCTCCCTCGAGGAGCGTTCCGTCGACGCAACGCAAGTTGACTCGCTCCGCGCGGCCATGCAAGGGAGTCGCCGGTGTCGTGAATTGCGTAGCCGGGGATGCCGCCCATATCGTGCTCAACGCGACAGCGCTGTTCGATGCGGCGAAGACCTTGGCGCCCTCCCCGCGAATCATCCACTTGAGCACCATGTCGGTTTACGGCAGCGCAGTCGGGCTGGTGGACGAAAGCGCTTCGCTGCGCGGCGACCTGGGCCCCTATTCCGAAGCCAAAGTGACCGCGGAAAAAGTGGCGTCGGCCTATCCCCAGAGCGTCATCTTCCGGCCCGGTTGCGTGTTCGGTCCGGGAAGTGAGCAGTGGAGCGTCAGGTTCGCCCGCCTCCTCTTGGCGCATCGCTTGGGAGATCTTGGGGCAGCCGGTGACGGTTGCTGCAATCTGGTGCACGTCTCGGATGTAGCGCTCGCCGTTGTGCGCGCTCTCGAAGACCCTCGCATGGACGGGCGCGCATTCAACTTGGCGACGCCCGCGCCTCCGACCTGGAACGAATTCCTGATCAAATATGCGATCGCTCTTCGCGCCGTGCCCGTCAGCCGGATATCCGGCAAGCGGCTTCGCATCGAGGGCAAGTTTTTGGCGCCTCCCTTGAAGATCGCGGAGATCCTCGCCCGCATTTGCAAGATCGATGCGCGCCGCATTCCCCCGCCGATTCCGCCGTCGCTGATCCGCCTGATGGGACAGGACATCAGACTCGACCCGAGGCGCGCGGAGTCCGAACTGGGTTTGCGATTTAGGGATACTCAGGCGGCGTTGGAACAGACGGCGCACTGGTTCACGGAGACGTTGATTGCGCCGTAAGCGGTCGGACGCAACCCCCGCCGGTCGCTAAGCGAGGTTGCGGGGACTGAAGTCGAATCGCATCTGCGGCAGGAGCATAAATATTCTCGGTCCGCGAACGAGGTAGCGATTGGCAAGCCGGCTCGGGCTGTATGCGAGTCGGAACAGCCATTCGATCCCGAGTCGCTGCGCCCAAAGCGGCGCTCGGCGCTCCTCACCGGTGAGGAAATTGATCGAAGCGCCGATGCAAAGCGCGAGTCCCTTCGCGCGGCCTCGCGTTTTCAGCGCCTGCGCGATCATCTCCTGCTGCGGACATCCCACCGCCAGGAAGCAGAAGCGGAACGGACTCTGAGCCTCGATGAACTGCAGGCAGGCCTCCAGGGCGTTCGGATCGCGAATGAATCCCATCGGCGGGTTGTAGTGACGCAGATCCTTGAGCCCGTAGCGCTGCGTGAGCCACTGAGCCTGCTCGTCGCTGCCACCCACCAGGACAACTCCATCCGTCGGCGCGATGACCTTCTGGAACAGCTCGGCGGTCAAATCGCTTCCCGGGCACACGCGCATGCGGAGGCGCTTCGTCATGAACAAAAGGCGCGACAAGAAGCGGCTGTCCAGAAGAACATAGTCCGCGCCGCTGTAAAGTTCACGAAACGACTCATCATCGCAGTAGCGGATCAAATGATCGACGTTGGGCGTGATCACGAATCCGAAGCGATCGGTACCAAACGCAGCCGCGACGCGAGAGAATGAGCTGACGTTATGATCGTCCAGTCGGACGATCATAGAGGGCGGTAGCGACGTGGGGAGCGTCATAAAATCACCATCCCGGGCGGAGCGATTGCATTGGAAGGCTCTTCGAATTGGTAAAAATTATAATCTAAACTGTAAGATAATTCCTACGCATATCTACAGTCCCACCATGCCCGGGAGCGTGCATGTACCCGAGTCGGGAAACTGAGAGCCGCGTCACGGTTCCAGCCCCCGCGCCCGGAGGAGCTTCATCTTGATCATTGACGCCCGCGAGGGGGCCGATAACCAAACGCTATTGGTTGATATTTGCATCGTGGGGGCGGGCGCCGCGGGTATTGCATTTGCATTACAGTTCGCGGACTCCGCGACGACGGTGCTGCTGCTCGAATCCGGGGGTTTGCGTGCCGAGCCGGACACGACTGCCCTCAACGAGGGCACGGTGGCGGATGAGAAGCTCCACAGTGCACCAAATCGTTATCGCGAGAGGCGTTTTGGGGGCACTACGACGATTTGGGGCGGCCGCTGCATGCCCTTCGACCCGATCGATTTCGAACCCCGCGAATACGTCGAGAACAGCGGTTGGCCGATCGCCTACGAGTCGCTTCACCCATATTATGTCCGGGCCAACCGCCTCTGCGAGGCTGGGGAGTTCAGCTACCTGGCGCATGATGCGCTGCGAGGTGCCGATCGGCCGATGATTGACGGCTTTGAAGGCAGCTATTTCACCAGCGACACCTTGGAGCGTTTCAGTTGCCCCACCGATTTCGGGGCGCGCTACGGCCACCGCCTGCAAAGTGCCCGTAACATCACTGTGCTGCTGCATGCCAACGTCACCTCCATCTGTGCGACAGCGGACGGAACTCAAGTGGAATCACTTCGAGTTCAAACGCTGAGCGGCAAGCGCCTGACGGCGCGCGCAAAGCACTTCGTGCTCGCGGCAGGTGGACTCGAGACCGCGCGTCTGATGCTCGCGAGCCGCGATGTCCATTCGCAAGGCATCGGCAATGAGCACGATCTGGTGGGCCGCTATTACATGTGCCACCTGGCGGGCACCATCGGAGCGATCTCGATCTCGCGCCCTCTTGATGCGGTGAATCATGCGTATCTGATTTCCGAGGAAGGCATCTATTGCCGTCGCCGTCTGGCACTCAAGCCGGACGTACAGCGTGCGCAGCGGATCGGGAATTTCATCGCGCGTCTGCACCATCCTCGCATCACGGACCCAGCGCATCGCAACGCGATTCTATCTGCCCTGTATTTTGGGAAGCCATTCATTTCCTACGAGTACGGAAAACGGCTGCATGGCGGGGAGAATCTGAGCTGGTCGTCGCGCCTGAAGCACCTGCGCAACGTGTCGACCGGATTGCCCGACGTCGCAGCTTTCGCCTGGCACATGCTCCGCGACCGCAAGTTCGCCGCACGCAAATTCCCGTCCATCATCATCAAGTCCAAGGCGAACCTCTATAGCCTCGATTTCCATGCGGAACAGGAGCCGAATCCGTCGAGCCGCGTGAGCTTGGGCGCGGAGGCCGATGCCCTTGGGATGCCGCGAATCCACATCGACTGGCGCTACACCGAGGGCGATGTCGATACCGTGCAGCGCTCGCTGAGGCTTTTGAGCGAAGACTTTCATCAATCCGGCGTCGGCGTCTTCGACTACGATCCCGCCACGGTGGAATTCGAAATGACGCGTTACGGCGCCTACGGCGGGCACCACATCGGCACCGCGCGCATGGGAAACGATCCGCGGACCAGCGTCGTCGACGCGGACTGCCGGGTGCATGGCATCGCCAATCTATTCGTGAACGGCGCAGCCACGTTTCCGACCTCGAGCCAGGCCAACCCGACCTTGACGGTGGTCGCTCTGTCCCTGCGCCTGGCGGAACATCTCAAGACGCGATTACAGCCGCTTGCGCTGTCAGCGCTGAGGCGGGGGCTGCATCTTCGCGAGGATCCGTAGACCGACGGTCGTATTTGAGAACTCGTAGAATTCCTGGGTGGAAGTGCGCCGTTGATAATAAGCGTAAGGTTGAATCGACAACCACCGCAGCGCCTGATAATTCACATTGAGAAACGCGCCCGGCAATCTGTCTCTGCGCCCCAATACCGTCCGTGCCGGGAATGGTCTCAGCCAGGAAATCCGACCAGATCTGCTGATAGCTCGCGCTGATCCCGATCTTGAAAGTCGCCTGATAATTGACCTTCAATGCGACGGTGGTATCCAGTTCCGATCCTCCGGCGGCAATGTAGCTGTTGACTGCGCGCGTAAAGTCGAGTGATAGCGAAGTCTTTCCGCTGACGGCTCTGGTGTAGCCTAGGTTGCCGGTTATCTCGGACAGGTTTCCCTGATTCTCACCCTGGTCACGCTCGGTGTGTCCGACGGCCCCATGAAATGAGGAAAGCCGCGTCACCGCGTAGGTCATGGTTAGATTGACGACTGTTTGGGTGTAAGTCCCATCGATCGGTGCGTTCCGATACTTGCCATCCAAGTAGTCGACCGCCACACCATAGGTGAGCTTCGCCACCCGAGATACTTGAGTGCCAGATGAGTCGTCGTCTCGGTCAGGCCATAGGCCGGATAATCCTGGATTGGCGCGTCTAGATTGTGATATTCCTCGCTCGTTTCCAGACGCCACTCCGGTGCCAATCGAAAGTTGAATTTGGCGATATCGTCGCGATCCAGGTCGATCGCCAGCTGAGTGAATGTATCGCGATTGGCGAATGGCGCCATGTATCGCTGCGTGGTGGAAAGGAGCGTGCCGTCGAACTCGCTGAACAATTTCCAATCGAGACCCGCCTTCACCAGGTACTCATCGTGGTTCAACTCGGTGTAGTGGTCGTATTCGAAATTGCGGCCCTCGATCGTCCCGTAGAACCGCTGCCGCCCCCAGAGGTAGTTGACGTCCACGCCTCCTACGGTTTTCAAATCTGAGTCGCCGAGCGCGGAATCGCCGCTCACGAGATACAGAGCACTCGAATTCGGCAGGTAGAAAATGTTGTTGCTATGCTCGTACTGGGTGCTGCCGTAAGGCAGGAAAATCGATTGGCACCAGGCGGCGCCGGAGGCGAGGCAGGCGGCGAGCGCCAGCAGCGGCATACGAAGGCGTCTCTCGAGCGCGAGCATCGGACATCCCATTATGATTTCGGCTTGCATTATAGCCCACCCCCGGAAAGGCCGCCCGTAACGAGTTCGGGATGCGTACCGGGCGTTCACGGAGTTCATACGGCCTCCGGGATCCTCGCGGTTTGAAGTGCGCCGAGCTGCGAACGCAGCAGACTTCTCGGATGTCGCAATAACCTCAGGTTGCTGATGACCATCGGTAGCGGATCGCTCCAATGCCCGAGCATCGAGACCGAGGAATGCGGGGCAGCGACCTCCCCCGCCCGCAGTTCCAGCGAAGCACCCCTACCGCTGCGCCGGCAGACAACCGCCTTCAACAAATGCATGAACCTATGCCGCGCCTCCAAGGACACCGCTGCCAGCGGCTTGGTCGCCGGCTCGAGCCGCTCAAAGGTCGATCGATACCAGAGCCAGGGCAGATCCGCTCCGCGCGCAATGTCCAATTCCATGAAGCCGAATGAGCGTGGATTCAGATCGATGGCGTAGAGCATCCCGTCCTCTGCCAAAAGCTCGACCTCGAAAATGCCGCGGGACAATACTGTGTTGACCACCCGCAGCCCCGCTTCGAGTATTTGTGAGTTCTCGTATGCAATCTGTACCGTGCTCACCCCCACGTCGGGAGGCCATTGTTCTTTCTTGTAGGATACCGTGGCGATTATCACTCCACCGTCCGCATCCTTGATCCCGCTGACGCTATAAACACGGTTGCGCGCCGATGGGACGTATCGTTGCATCAGAGGTTGAGTCAGTTCTGGATATGCGGTGGCGATGATTTCCTGCCCCGGGGCGACGGCATAGCGACGATAGAGGCGGGTGACATCGGCCTCGTTGAACAAGACATGCCCGCGCTCTTCAAAGCCCACGACCAGATGTGATTTGGGCTTCATGACCACTGGATAGCCCAGGACGGCTGCGGCGATCAATGCTTCCTTCAACGAATTAGGCGCGGCGGCGGCGGGCGCCGGACAGCCCGACGCCGCGGTGATGCCAGCGAAGCGGGTCTTGATGAGACAATTCTCAATCTCTTCAAGGGGGGCGATCGTGCGCTGCACTTCCGGTCGCGAATTCAGCGCGCAGTTTCGACACATAAAAAGCGACCAAGTCGGTGGTTGGGGCCACTCGTTCGATCTCGCCTTTGCGCACCTTCTCGCACAGCCAGGGCTGAAATTCCGAAGCGTTTTCGATCGGTGGACAGCGCATACGTTGGGACCGATAACGAGACCAACGCCCGGCACCGCTGCCATAAAAATGTAAGGGCACGCCCTTTCTGCCCAATGATCGCGCGAAGGCGAGCGTGGTAGCCCAGTAGTTGTCGAATATGGAGACGGCGGGTACACCGCATCCAGTTGGACTGCGCACGGATACCCTCAGGCGCTCAGCCGGTATGCAGGAGCGCGAGTAAGCGGCATCAAGTATGCGCATTGGCAAGTCCGGCAACGGTCGGCCGGGGCTGTCGGCGACGTAAATGAGCACTGAGGTTACGCGCCGTGAAACCTGCTCCATGCGCAAACCGGGTCAATGGTCCGAACGTGGCGGCTGATGCGAGTCCCACGAAATAAAGACCAGGGACCGAGGATTCGAAATGGGCCGACAAAGCCGGGGATGTTCCATCCAGCAACAACTTGGAGCGAAGCGCATCATTCAAGAAGGGCAATCGAGCAAGATCAACTCGATAGCCAGTGCCGGCTATGACATGGTCGGCCTCGGTCTCTAAGATGCCACCATCATCTTCATGGATGAATTGCAGTTTGACGACTTCGCCTCGCACCTCGGCGCTCTTCAACGCATAGCCGGATCGCATAGGCACCCGACCTTCCATTTTTTCCCGTATATACCAGACCGCAGCGGGCCCGAGGTGGTTCTTCACGATGCGGTGCCGCAGATGCGCTGGCAACAAGCGAAATAATTTCGGGAATAAAGTGTACGCAGCCGACCGCCTATTCGGTCCCAAGCCGAAATTTGGATTGCGGATACGCCACCATAGAGAAGGTGGCTTGGCGCCGGGCCCATCGTGAAAAATGATCGGAGCTCGTGAGACGATTTCCACCGTAGCACCGTGATCTACCAACAAGGCCGCGACATCCGTAGCCGAGGCGCCGCCGCCAATCACCAGGATCCGGCGACCGGCAAATTTGCTCAAATCGTCGTTATCTGCGGAGTGAGAACAATGGGTGGATGGCAATGAACGCAGCTCTTGGGGCAAGTATTCGAAGTAGCTGATGCCTGTCGCGATGACGACTCGCTGCGCATTGACGGATTCGCCATCGCTCAAGGTCAGAGAAAACCCGGCCCCGCTCTGCTCCAACTTCTCCACCGTCCGGAGGTCCAGGGAGGGAACTGCCCGCCTCTGAAAGTCCATTCCGTAGGCCCAGAACGTCTCGAGTGCGACGGGCAGGCTGAGATCCGCGTACGGAATGCTTTTCTCTGCGCAATAGTTACGCAGGGTGAGGCGCCCTTTCGGCTCGAATAGACTGGAAGCAAATCCGTCCGACTTCAAGTGCATGCCTTTGGGCATACGTGAGCGCCAATTCTGCATGGGCGCGCCGAATATCCGGAAGGTCACTCCATACGATTGGAGGTGGGCGGCAATCGACAAACCATACGGGCCGGCCCCGATTATGGCGACATCGGTCAAGATACTGATGGAGGGTCTCCAGAACGCCTATATCGGGCGCTGATGCCGGAGTTTCATTCTCGCAGGCTGAAGGCTTGGTAACAACGTGGCTACCCAGGTAAGCCTGGTGAAGATTGTCAGAGTTGTGACGGCGTTCTCAGACTAGATCGGCCGGATTTTTTTGTTTTCTGGCCGGTTGGGCGTTAATCCGCCTCTATATGGGGATTACTCGCCTCAATCGTTTCGCTGTTAACATGCGCCGGTGCAAAATCCCGCAGCTGCCAAGGCCCTCATCCCGGCTCCCCAAGGTGCATTGATCGTTGGCCCCCCCGACCCTGACGATGGCGAGCCTTTGTCGCTGTCGGTGGTCATTCCAACGTACAACGAGGCACTCAACATCGAGCAACTCGTGCGGGGTCTGACGCACGCGCTCGACCCGGTACTGGCACACCGCTACGAGCTCATCGTGGTCGATGACGACAGCCCCGACCAAACCTGGCAGCTGGCCGCGGGACTTGCAGCGCAATACCCCAGCGTGCGGGTCATACGGCGGATGAACGAACGCGGCCTGGCGAGCGCCATCATCCGGGGCTGGCAGGCCGCGCGCGGCGAGGTCCTGTGCGCGATCGATGCCGACCTGCAGCATCCACCCGCCGTGGCTCCCGATCTGTTTCGCCTGATGTCGCGGGGCGCTGACTTGGCGGTGGCGAGCAGGCACATACCAGGTGGAGGGGTGAGCGACTGGAGCTGGGCGCGCCGCATCGTCTCTCGCACGGCTCAATTGATCGGCCTGCTCATATTGCCGAGCGTCGTCGGTCGGGTGAGCGACCCCCTGAGTGGGTTCTTCATGATTCGCCGATCAGCCATTGAAGGCATCGAGCTGAATCCGCTCGGATACAAGATCCTGATTGAAGTCATGGCGCGCGGCAGGCTGCCCTGGATCGGGGAAGTACCCTACGTATTCAACGAGCGCACGCAGGGTGGAAGCAAAGCCACCGCAGGCGTCTATCTGGATTACCTGCGCCATCTCATCCGGTTGCGAACCTCGGTGCTGCCGCTCAAGCGGTTCGTCCGTTTTGCATCGGTGGGTCTTTCCGGCGTAGTCGTGGACATGGGGATTCTCTTCCTGCTCAGCGACCCCAGCACCCTCGGCTGGGGGCTCACACGCAGCAAGGTGATCGCTTCCGAATTGGCCATCGTCAACAATTTCCTCTGGAACGATCTGTGGACCTTTGCCGACCTGTCGGCCAATCAACCCGGGTTCACCCAGCGACTGCGGCGCTTCTGTAAGTTCCAGCTGATCTGTCTTGCGGGCGTCGCCCTCAACGTGACCTTGCTCAATCTTCAGTTCAATTATCTGCACATCAACCGCTACATCGCCAATGCCGTTGCGATCGCCGTCGTCACCGGTTGGAATTACTGGATGAATCTCAAACTCAGTTGGCGCAGTACGGAGCCGGCGCGCACTGTCCCGCCCTGATTTGCGCCCGGGATGCGACTCATTGCGCATGTTTGAGCCCGGCGCGTTGCCAATTGGCGGTACGGGCGATACGATTGAGCGCGTGAAGATCGTGGCCGGCAGGCATTTTAAAGACCAAGGAGACGGTACGAGTGTCGATTAAATCAACGATCGCCTCGCAGTTCGAGCAAATCGCGGTCGAGCAGAACCGCAAGCTCAGCCGTCTGTCCGACGATCTCAAGCTCCTCGATTCCGGCCTCGACTCGCTGAGTTTCGCCTTGCTCGTGACGCGCTTGGAGGAAACGCTCGGGTTCGACCCTTTCGACGAATCCGACGACCTGCAATTTCCGGTTACGTTTGGCGAATTCGTGAAACTGTACGAGGCCCATCGACCATAAGCTCAGGGATGTGGCTCAAATAGGGTGAATACCCACCGCGTACCGTCAGGCCCCCAAGAGCCGTACCCTCCGAGCCGGGATCTGCTTGTCTGGCTGAGTGAGCAGTTCGATCGCTACGGCGACCTCTACAAAGCATCGATTTACGGCACCAACGTCTATGTCGTGAGCGCTCCCGACAGCGTCGAGCATGTGTTGCTGAAGAACTGGCGCAACTACGTCAAGGGACGGGCGATCAAGCGCATCGCGCTTCTTCTTGGCAAGGGCATCATGGTGAGCGAAGGGGATTTCTGGATCAGCCAGCGCAGGATGATTCAGCCGGCTTTCCTTCGAGCCTCCGTGGGCGAATTGACCGGAATGATTACCGACTGCAATAAGGCCCTATTGGCTGAGTGGGAAACAGCGGCGCGCGCAGGACGGAGCGTCAATGTCACGCGCGATGTGAGCCGAATGACGCTTGAGATCGTGCTGAGAGCCATCTTCGGTGACGACTACGACCAGTGCGCAACCGAGTTTCGCATCCTTTCCGAGCGGCCGGAGCGCAGTCTGGAATTCGCGGACGCCTTTCGGCCGCTCGCCGAGGTCGTCGATCGGGTGGCAAGCCGGCGACGCAAGGCAAATCGGGCATCGGCCGACATACTCGGGGTCTTGTTGCAGGCTCGGGAGCGGGATACAGGTGAGCCGATGTCGGATCGACAGCTGTGCCGCGAAGTCATGACCCTCGTGGTCGCCGGTCACGAGACCACGGCGAGCGTGTTGAATTGGACCTGGTATCTGTTGTCGCAGCATCCGGCCATCGAGCGCAAACTCGAGAGTGAGCTGGGGCCGACCGGGCGTGACCGACCCTGTCCCTTTGGATGAGCTGCCCCGATATCGACAGACTCGCGCGGTCATTGACGAAGCCATGCGCCTGTATCCGCCGGGCTGGCTGATGACCCGAAAGGCATTGAGCGACGACCGCCTGGCCGACTATTTCGTCCCGGCCGGTACCGAGATCTACATAGCACCTTATTTGATTCAACGACATCCCGGGCTTTGGAGCCAACCCCACCTGTTCAATCCCGATCGGTTTCTGGACGAAACGGCCAACGGCAGACACGCTCTTGCGATGATTCCCTTCTCCGCGGGGCCGAGGAACTGTATCGGAGAGTTCCTGGCCCGCGTTGAAATGCAGCTGCATCTCATGACCGTGGTCCCGAATCTGCGGCTGCGCTACGCGAGCGATCAAGCCTCCCGAGATCATCGCCGGAGTGAATTTGTTGAGCCGCAACGATTTCATCATGGCGCCCGAATCGAAACGCCCGCAATGACGGAAGTTGTCGATTGAACCGGGGGCGATGATCACGGTCTCACCAATTCCAGAATCAATTTCAATGAGCCAAAACCGATGTCGGTGAGATCCACGGTAATTTCACAATTTGAAAGAGCGGCGCTCGAGCAGAAAATTGCGCTCCCCCCCCTGACGGACGATCTCAACCTGCTGAACTCGGGCTTGAACTCCTTGAGTTTCGCCATGATCGTCCTGCGCATGGAAGAGCAGCTGGGCTTTGATCCTTTTGATTCCGCCGATGAGGTCCAGGTGCCCGCAACATTCGGTGAGTTCGTGCAACTGTACGAACGGGCTCCCGGCTGAACGCGCCCCGATTCACGCGAAACGACCCCCTTGATTTGACATAACGTCAACGGCTCTGTGAGCGGTGTTAACGATTGGTGAGCGGTTCCTGGATAGGATAAACGCCTGAAAGTCGTCTCGGTCTTGCAGGAGTACGTTCCATGATTCGCACTGTCGCTTTGGCTCTGTTGTCGATTTCCATGGCTGCCGGCGTGGCATCGGCGGAACCAAGGTCTGCCCCCGACCGAGGCGGTTTCTTTTGGGGCAACCCGCACTCGGCTCCCGAGCTCGATCCCGGTTCCGTGATGTCGGGTCTCACTCTGCTGCTCGGCGGCCTGACCATCCTGCGCGCCGGCCGTCGCAAAGATAGCTGAGACTTCGGCTCTCGAATCCGCGTGCGCCAACGAGCGCACGCGGATCGATTCGACTTAACGCACTGACTCACGTCTCAAAGCGTTCTCACGCTGTTTCTCGATCGCCCGGTCTAATGTGACCTGGCTCGCGAGCCCCGCCGATAGTTGATCGCTCCTCTGCAAATGCGGCAATGGTTCACTACCCGTTGCCGACCCCATTTCTTAGCATGGCCCCATCACAAGTGAGGTGCTCGCCGTGTTAAAGAAAATAGGAATCGTCGTGTTGCTCGCCGCGCTGTCGGGCGTCGCCTCGGCACGCGACTACTGCCGGATAGAGCGGACCATGGGCTACTCCTACCGGGTCTGCACCACCGACAACGGGATCAGCCGATCCGCTCCGGCGGTTTCGCAGGCGATTGCGCCCACCCCCGCGATCGCGGCCCTGACGCTCGCGCTGGGCGGCCTGCTCGTGCTGAGAACGACCCGCCTGCGCAATCGCGCCTAGTCGAGGTACTCCGCGACGGTACAGCGGCGCACATCGGCCCGGCTGATTCCCGGCGCCGTTTCGATCAACTGGAATTTGTCCTTGCGCGTCGCGCGCGAGAACACCGCAAGGTCCGTGATCACCATGTCGACCACGTTGACCCCGGTGAGCGGCAGCTCGCAGCGCTTCTTGAACTTCGAGTCGCCGTCCTTGGAGGTATGCTCCATCACCACGACGATGCGCTTCACGCCGGCGACCAGATCCATCGCGCCGCCCATGCCCTTGACCATCTTGCCGGGCACCATCCAGTTGGCAAGATCGCCGTTCTCCGCCACTTCCATCGCGCCCAGGACCGCCATGTCGATGTGTCCGCCGCGGATCATGGCGAAGCTGTCGGCGGATGAAAAATAGGAGCTCATCGGCAACGCTGTCACGGTCTGCTTGCCCGCATTGATCAGGTCCGGATCCTCCTCGCCCTCGTAAGGGAAAGGGCCGATGCCGAGCATGCCGTTCTCCGATTGAAGGACGACCTTCACGCCCGGCGGGATGTAATTCGCGACCAGGGTCGGAATGCCGATGCCCAAATTCACATAGAAGCCGTCTTGCAGCTCCCGGGCCGCCCGCGCGGCCATGTCCTCACGAGACCACGGCATGGGATCCCTCCGTTCGCTTGCGGTTGGTGCGCTTTTCGATCGGCTTGTGATACGGGCTTCCGTCGATGATGCGGGTGACGAAGATGCCGGGGGTGTGAATCTGATCGGGATCGAGCTCGCCCGCCTCGACCAGGATCTCGACCTCGGCCAGCGTCACCCGGCCGGCCGTCGCCATGTTCGGATTGAAGTTGCGGGCGGTCTTGCGATAGACGAGGTTGCCCTCGGTGTCGCCCTTCCAGGCCTTGACCAGCGACACGTCGGCGACCAGGCCTTTCTCGAGCACGTAGGTCTCGCCGTCGACGACGCGCTGTTCCTTGCCGTCAGCGACCACGGTTCCGGCGCCCGTCTTGGTGAAGAAGGCATAGATGCCCGCCCCGCCCGCCCGGATGCGCTCGGCCATGGTGCCCTGCGGATTGAACTCGAGCTCGAGCTCGCCGGCGAGGTATTGGCGCTCGAACTCCTTGTTCTCGCCCACGTAGGAGGAAATCATCTTGCGGATCTGACGGGTCTTGAGCAGGAGTCCGAGACCGGCACCGTCGACGCCGGCATTGTTGGACACCACGGTCAGGTTTCGCACGCCCGAGTCGTGCAGCGCGGTGATCAGTCGTTCCGGGATGCCGCACAAGCCGAATCCGCCGCACATCAGCGTGATGCCGTCCTTGACGACACCCTCGAGGGCGCTCGCCGCGTCCGGGAAGACCTTGGAACCCGTCACCTTGCCCATCTGAACGCACCCCCGTCGCGACACCTGGCTGCCGGCTCGTAACCGCGCGCCATTATACGGAGACGGTCCGCGAATCGCCTGTTCAAAATGAGACGGACGCCGGCGCGGGCGCGACGCTCCGTTTTCGCTTACCCGGTAAGCCATATGCTAAAATTGGGTCATCATCCCCCAGGATCGCCATGTCCGCCGCCACCCTCACCAAGAAAGGCCAAATCGTCATCCCCGCCGATATCAGGGCGCGCTACGAATTGACCGCCGGCACCCAGGTCGAGTTCGTCGATGAGGGCGGCGTGATCCGCCTGGTGGTCAGGCGTCGAGTGGCCCGAACGGACCCCGAGGCTGGTTTCGGGCTCGTCCGGGTGAAGCCCGCTCGATCGGGGGTGCCGCGACGGCTCTCGGATTTCGACGCCGCTCTCGTGGCGCGCCGGACCCGAAACAAGCCGTGATTGCCGTCGATACCAATATTCTCGCGCGTTTTTACTGCGACGACCCGGACGACCCCGAAGCCAGGCGGCAGCAGCCCGCGGCGCGGCGGGTCATGGTCGAGTCGAAATCGATTTTCGTGCCGCTGACGGTGATCCTCGAGTTCGAATGGGTCATGCGGGGGTTCTACGAGGCAACTCCAGCCGCCTTCTGCGAGGTCGTCGGGCACCTGCTCGGTATGCCCCACGTGACGGTGGAGCGTTGGGAGGCTGTCAGCGACGCCGTGGACCTTCACCGGCGTGGGATGGACTTCGCCGACGCCCTTCATTTGAGCACGAGCAGGGCCTGCACGCAGCTGCTGAGCTTCGACGACCGCAGGTTCGGTCGTCGGGCGCGGCGGTTGAAGGCCGCGCCCGAGGTGGTTGTGCCGAGATAATCGCGGTCCGCGTCAGTAGCGGTACTGATCCGCCTTGTACGGCCCCTGTTTGTTCACGCCGATGTACTTCGCCTGCGCGTCGGTGAGCTCGGTGAGCTGCGCCCCGAGCTTCGAGAGCTGCAGCCGCGCCACCTTCTCGTCCAGGTGCTTCGGCAACACGTACACGCCGACCGGGTAGTTCGCCGTCTGCGTGTAGAGCTCGATCTGCGCCAGCACCTGGTTCGCGAACGAGGAGCTCATCACGTAGGAGGGATGTCCGGTGCCGCAGCCGAGATTCACCAGGCGGCCTTCGGCCAGGAGAATGATGCGCTTGCCGTCGGGGAAGATCACATGATCGACCTGCGGCTTGATGTTCTCCCAGGTGTGCTGGCGGAGCGACGCCACTTCGATCTCATTGTCGAAATGCCCGATGTTGCACACGATGGCCTGATCCTTCATGCGCTTCATGTGGTCGTGGGTGATGACGTGGTAGTTGCCGGTCGCGGAGACGAAGATGTCCGCCTTGTCCGCGGCGTAGTCCATGGTGACCACCCGATAGCCTTCCATCGAGGCCTGCAGCGCGCAGATGGGATCGATCTCGGTGATCCACACTTGCGCCGACAGGGCCCTGAGCGCCTGCGCCGAGCCCTTGCCCACGTCGCCGTAGCCCGCGACCACGGCGACCTTGCCGGCGATCATCACATCCGTGGCGCGCTTGATGGCGTCGACCAGCGATTCGCGGCAGCCGTAGAGGTTGTCGAATTTCGACTTGGTCACCGAATCGTTCACGTTGAAGGCGGGGAACGACAGCAGACCCTCCTGCGCCATCTGATAGAGGCGCTTCACGCCGGTGGTGGTCTCCTCGGTCACGCCCTTGATCTTCGCGAGGCGGGTGGTGTACCACTTCGGATCCGTCTTGAGCTTGGCCTTGATGGCGGCGTACAGGCACTCCTCCTCCTCGTTCGAGGGTTTGCCGACCACCGAGGCGTCCTTCTCGGCGCGCGCGCCGAGATGCAGCAGGAGCGTCGCGTCGCCGCCGTCGTCCAGGATCATGTTGGCGTACTGGCCGTCCGGCCACTCGAAGATGCGGTGCGTGTAATCCCAGTACTCCGCCAGGGTCTCGCCCTTGACCGCGAACACCGGTGTGCCGCCCTCGGCGATCGCCGCCGCGGCATGGTCCTGGGTCGAATAGATGTTGCACGACGCCCAGCGCACTTCGGCGCCCAGCGCGTTCAGCGTCTCGATCAGCACCGCGGTCTGGATCGTCATGTGCAACGATCCCGCGATGCGCGCGCCGCGCAGCGGCTGTGCTTTCGAGAACTCCTGCCGGATGGCCATGAGGCCCGGCATCTCGGTCTCGGCGATCTTGATCTCCTTGCGGCCCCATTCCGCGAGCCCGAGATCCTTGACCAGATAATCCGTTTTGACTTTCATCGCTGCATTCATGACATGACTCCTAGGGCGCAGCTCAAGCGGCGCGCGTTGACGGAAGCTCATCGGCAAGGATTTCGGCCTTGTCGGTGCGCTCCCAGGTGAATTCTTCTTCCTTGCGGCCGAAATGGCCGTAGGCCGCGGTCTTCTGATAGATCGGCCGGGCGAGATTGAGCATCTCGCGCAGGCCGAACGGCGTCAGATCGAAGTGCGTACGCACGATCTGCGTCAGCCGCGCATCCGGCAGCTTCCCGGTGCCGAAAGTCTCGACCATGATGGAGGTCGGTTCGGCCACCCCGATCGCATAGGACACCTGGACCTCGCAGCGGGCGGCCAGGCCCGCGGCCACGATGTTCTTGGCCACGTAGCGCGCCGCATAGGCGGCCGAGCGGTCCACCTTGGACGGATCCTTGCCCGAGAAGGCCCCGCCGCCATGACGCGCGAAGCCGCCGTAAGTATCGACGATGATCTTGCGGCCGGTGAGGCCGCAGTCGCCGACCGGGCCGCCGATGACGAAACGTCCGGTCGGATTGATGTGGTACTTGGTGCGCTTGTCCACCCACTTGGCGGGCAGCACCGGCTTCAAGATCTCTTCCATGACGCCCTCGCGCAGCGCCTTGGTGCTGATGTCGTCGGAGTGCTGCGTCGACAGCACCACCGCCTCGATGCCCACCGGCTTGTCGTCCTCGTAGCGCAGGGTCATCTGGCTTTTCGCGTCGGGCCGCAGCCACGGGAGCTTGCCGTTCTTGCGCACCTGCGCCTGGCGCTTCACCAGCCGATGCGCCAGCGTGATGGCGGCGGGCATCAGCACGTCGGTCTCGTTGGTGGCGTAGCCGAACATGAGGCCCTGGTCGCCCGCGCCCTGCTTGCGCTCATCCTTGCGGTCGACACCCTGGGCGATGTCGGCCGATTGCTTGCCGATGATGTTGAGCACGCCGCAGCTCGCGCCGTCGAAGCCCATGTCGGAGGTGTTGTAGCCGATGTCGAGCACGGTCTTTCGCACCAGCGCCTCCACGTCGACCCAGGCGCTCGTGGTGACCTCGCCCGCCACGATGACGACGCCGGTCTTCACCAGGGTCTCGCAGGCCACCCGGCCGCGCGGATCGACCGCCAGGATGGCGTCGAGCACGGCATCGGATATCTGATCCGCCACCTTGTCCGGATGTCCCTCGGAGACCGACTCCGACGTGAATGAAAAACTCTTGCTCATGTGTCAGATCCCTTCAGGTACTTGGCCAAAACTATCGGCGTAGCGCCGCAGCAATTGCGGGCGCGAAAATTCGTGATTCTGCGGCCCGCGCGATTCGATCTTGATCGCCCCCATCAGGGAGGCCAGGCGGCCGGTGGTTTCCCAATTGAGACCGTGCAGCAGTCCATGGATTAAACCAGCGCGGTAGGCGTCCCCGCAACCCGTCGGATCGACCACGGCCTTGGGTTTGGCGCAGGGGATGGTCCAGGTTCGGTCCTTGGTGTAGATCACCGAGCCCTCGGCGCCCCGGGTCACCACCAAGGCCTGCACCTTGTCGGTGACTTGAGCCTGGGTCAAGCCCGTCTTTTGCTGCACCAGGCCCCATTCGTAATCGTTGACCGCCATCCAGGTGGCTCGTTCAATGAATTGCACGAGTTCCTCGCCGGAGAACATGGGCAGCCCCTGCCCCGGGTCGAAAATGAACGGGATTCCGGCGGACTCGAATTGCGCGGCATGTTCGATCATCGCCTGGCGGCCATCCGGGGCGACGATCCCGAGGCCGACCTTCGCGCGCACGTCGGCCACCTTGTTCAGATGCGCGTATTGCATCGCGCCCGGGTGGAAGGCGGTGATCTGATTGTCGTCCAAGTCCGTGGTGATGAAGGCCTGCGCGGTGAACGCCTCGTCGATCACCTTGATGTGCTCGACGTTGATGCCCTTCGAGACCATCCGCTCCCGGTACGGTCCGAAATCATGGCCCGCCGTCGCCATCGGCAGCGCCGTATCGCCCAAAAGCGTCACGCCGTACGCGATGTTGGCCGCGCAACCGCCGTACTCGCGGCGCATCTCGGGAACGAGAAAGGCCACGTTCAAGATATGGATCTTGTCGGGGAGGATGTGGGTTTTGAATTGGTCGGGAAAAACCAGGATCGTATCGTAGGCCACGGAGCCGCAAATCAAGGCGGCCTTCCCGCCGCGCACTTCTTGAACCATTCACCACCCGTCTTGGATTAAAGGGCTATTCTACAGGCAACCCATGTCCACTGCCCTGTCCAATGTCGAACCCGGCGCTGTGTCGAAGCAGCCGGGGTTCTCGAAGCTGTTGATTCTCCTGGGCGCCATCTCGATCCTGTCCCCCTTTTCACTGGACATGTACCTGCCGGCCCTGCCGGCGATCGCCGCGGACCTGAAGGCGAACGCGAGCGCCGTGGAGCTCACCCTGCCGTCCTTTTTCGCGGGTTTGGCCGTGAGCCAGCTTCTGTTCGGCTCCCTGGCCGACCACCTCGGCCGGCGCCCGCCGCTGCTCTGCGGTCTCGCCCTGTCGGTGGTCGGGTCGGTGGGCTGTGCACTCTCCGGGGGCGTCGCCTCTCTGACCGTGTGGCGGGTGGTGCAGGCGCTCGGGGTGGGCAGCGCGACCGTGATCCCGCGCGCCGTCATCCGCGACCGTTTCGATGTCGCGCATACCGCTCGGGCACTCTCGCTGCTCGGCCTCATCACCGGACTCGGCCCGATCCTGGCCCCGCAGGTGGGCGGCGCCATCTTGTTGTTTACCGGGTGGCGCATGGAGTTTTGGCTCCTGGCCGGGCTCGGCCTCGTTTGCCTGTCCATCGCGTTCCTCACCCTGCGCGAGTCCATCCCCGCGCAGCGGGCGAGCGTGATGGGGCCCAAGCTCTGGCTCAAGCTGCTGACCGACCGCCGCTACATCCGCTATGCGGCCTCCGCCAATCTGATGCAATCGGGTGTGTTTGCGTACATCGCCGGGGCGTCCTTCGTTTATATCGATCACTTCAAGCTCTCTCCGCTCGAGTTCGCCTGGATGTTCGGCGCCAATGCGGTGGGCCTCTTGATCGTCGGGCGCATCAACGCGCATATCGTGTCGCGCTTCGGCCCGGAGCTGATTTTCCGGCGTGCGATGCTCGGCACGGCGGCGGCGGGCGTCATCCTGTTCGTCGCCTCGTTCCTGCGTTTCGGTGGCCTGTGGGCCCTGGCTATTCCGCAGTTCGTGTTCATCGCGCTCCTGGGGTTCAACTTCTCGAACGGCTTCGCCCTCGCGCTGGCTCAATTCGGAAGCTCGGCCGGGACGGCCTCGGCGCTCTTCGGCACGCTGCAGTTCGTCTTCGCAGGCCTCGCCGGGGCGGCCGTGAGCGCGCTCTATGACGGCACCGCCCATGCCATGGCGGGGATCATGTGCCTTGCCGGCGTGGGTGCGGTGATGCTCTACCGGTGCACCCGATGACGGCGGGCGCATGACAGCGCGCCCAGCGCTCGGGCGCGAGCTCTGCGGTCACTGGGCGACGGCCGTGCGCCGCGAATGGCTGGTCACCAACGGGCTCGGCGGATACGCCTGCGGCACCGTCGCGCTCGCCAACACCCGCCGCTATCACGCCTTCCTCATGGCGAGCCTCGCCCCTCCGGTGGAGCGCACCCTGCTCGTCGCCAAGGTCGATGTGAGCGTCGACTATCTCGGGCACCGCTACGCTCTCGCGTCGAACGAATTCGCCGATGGCACGGTCGATCCGCGCGGCTTCGTCGAGATCGAATCGTTCGCCGTCATCGATGGCATCCCCGTCTGGCGCTATGCGCTGGCGGACGCCCTCTTGGAACAACGGATCTTCATGGCGCCGGGTGCGAACGTGAGCTACCTCACGCTCGAGCTCAAGCGCGCCTCGGCGCCGGCTCGAATCGAGTTGAAGCCGCTCACCGCCTATCGCGACTTCCATGGCCACGAGCAGGGTGGGAAGCGATTCGCGGTCGATGCGCGCCACGCGGGCTGCACGCTGCGCGCCTTCGAGGGCGCACGGCCGTTTCATCTGGAGATGGATCGCGGGCGCTTCGCCCCAGGCGGCGAGTGGTATTGGAATTTTTTCCACCGCGAGGAAGCGGCCCGCGGGCTCGATGCGCTGGAGGATCTGTTCGTGCCGGGCATGTTCCACGCCGAGATCGCCTTGGGGGCGCCGCTCACCTTCACCGCGAGCGCGGAAGCGGCCGCGCCGCCGGCGCCGGCCCGGGTGGCCGGCGCGCTGCTCGAGCGCTCGAAGGCCTCGAGGGCGGCGCTGCCCACCGGCTCGCCCGCCTGGATCCAGACCCTGGCCACGGCCGCGGATCAATTCCTCGTGCGGCGCGGCGACGCGGCCGGCTCCTACAGCGTCATCGCCGGGTACCCGTGGTTCGCCGATTGGGGGCGCGACACCATGATCGCGTTGCCCGGTCTCGCCACCATCCTCGGGCGCTTCGAGATCGCTGCGGGCATTCTGCGCACGTTTGCCGGATTCGTGGATGGAGGAATGCTGCCGAACCGCTTCCCGGACCAGGGCACGGCTCCCGAGTACAACACGGCCGATGCCACGCTCTGGCTGTTCCAGGCGCTCAGCGACTATCTCGCGGCGAAACGCGATCCGGAGCTCACGCGGGAGCTCTTCCCGGTCGTGAAGTCCATCATCCACGCGCACGTGCAGGGCACCCGCTACGGAATCGGCGTGGACCCCGCCGACGGGCTGCTGCGCGCCGGGGAGCCGGGCATTCAGCTGACCTGGATGGATGCGAAGCACGGCGACCACGTGTTTACGCCGCGCATCGGCAAGCCGGTCGAGATCAATGCGCTCTGGTTGAATGCCCTGCACGTCGCCGCACGTCTGGCGGATCGCGTCGGCGACGCCGATGAGAAGCGCTCCTGCGAGGCTCTGCTGGCGCGTGCCGCCTTGAGCTTTCGCCGCTTCTGGAACCCGGACGGGAACTGCCTGTACGACGTGATCGATGTCGACGGCGGGTCCGGCAACGATGCCGCGATCCGCCCCAATCAGCTGTTCGCGGTGTCGCTCCCCTACACGGCGCTGGCCGCCGATGAAATGCGCGCGGTGGTCGATGTTTGCGCACGCGAGCTGTTGACGAGCTACGGTCTGCGCAGCTTGAGCCCCAAGGATCCCCGCTACATCGGCCGCTACCGCGGCGACCCCTGGCAGCGCGACTCGGCCTACCATCAGGGGACAGCCTGGGCCTGGCTCCTCGGGCCCTTCGCGCGCGCTCATTACCGCACTCATGGCGATGCGGCGCTCGCCCAGTCATTCTTGAACCCGTTCGCAGAACATCTCGAAAGTGGCTGCTTGGGCTCGATCGGCGAGATTTTCGAGGGTGATGCGCCTCACAATGCGTGCGGCTGCTTCGCGCAAGCCTGGAGCGTGGCTGAGATACTACGGTCGTGGATACAGCTCGAAAACGAGATTCGAAAGACCTAGAAGGCGCATCGCCCGATGCGATGACGCGCGAGCGCGAGCGTCTGTCCGCCCATCTGCCCGGCCGCCAGGGCTGGAAGCACTGGGGTCCCTACTTGAGCGAGCGTCAATGGGGCACGGTGCGGGAGGACTACAGTGCCGGCGGCACCGCGTGGGAGTATTTCCCGCACGACCACGCGCGCAGCCGCGCCTATCGCTGGGGGGAGGACGGCATTGCCGGCATGTCCGATGCGGAGCAGCGCGTGTGCCTGTCGCTCGCCCTCTGGAATGGGAATGACTCGATTCTCAAGGAGCGGCTGTTCGGGCTCACCAACTCGCAGGGCAATCACGGCGAGGATGTGAAGGAGGAGTATTTCTACCTCGATGCGACGCCCTCGCACTCCTACCTCAAGATGCTCTACAAGTATCCGCAGCGCGCGTTCCCCTACGCGGATCTCGTGGCCGAGAATGCCCAGCGTGATACGGGCCACCCCGAATACGAGCTGCGCGACACCGGTGTGTTCGCCGGCAATCGCTACTTCGACGTGTACGTCGAGTACGCCCAGGCGGAGCCCGGCGACGTGTTGATGAAGGTCACCGCCTGGAATCGGGGGCCGGACGAGGCGCCCCTGCATCTGGTGCCGCAGCTGATCCTGCGAAATACCTGGAGCTGGAAGCCGGGAGCCGCCAAACCGGCGCTGCGCGCCGTCGGCGAGCACGTGATCGCGATCGAGCCCGCCGACGAGCTCGGCATGTCGCGCCTCTACGCCGAAGGCCCCGCAGAGCTTCTGTTCACGGAGAATGAATCGAACGCGCCGCGGCTCTGGAGTCTCGGCGGCCCCGGATTCTTCAAGGATGGGTTTCACGACCGGATCGTCGAGGGGCGCGAAACGAGTGTGAATCCTCTGAATGCGGGCACCAAGGCCGCGATCTGGCGCGAGTACCGCGTCGCGCCCGGGGCCAAGGTGGAGCTCAAGGTTCGCCTGGTGCGGCGCCCCACGAATGATCCCTTCGGAGACTTCGAGCGGGTGCTCGAGGCGCGCCGGGGGGAAGCCGATGAATTCTATCGGCACCTGCAGAAGGACATCGCCTCGCAGGACGCCCGCATCGTGCAGCGCCAGGCATTCGCCGGGCTCATCTGGAGCAAGCAGTTCTACCAATTCGACATCCCGCTCTGGCTCAACGGCGATCCCGGTCAGACGCCGCCGCCTGAGGCGCGCCGGCAGGGGCGCAACGCCGAGTGGCGCAACCTCACCAACGCCGACGTGCTGTCCATGCCCGATAAGTGGGAGTACCCCTGGTACGCGTCCTGGGATCTGGCGTTTCACTGCATCCCCCTCGCCATGATCGACTCGGCCTTCGCCAAGCACCAGCTGGTGCTGCTGACGCGCGAGTGGTACATGCATCCGAACGGCCAGATCCCCGCCTACGAATGGGCGTTCAGCGACGTGAATCCCCCGGTGCATGCCTGGGCCGCCTGGCGCGTGTTCCAGATCGACCGCAAGCTCAACGGCGGCAACGGCGATCTCGAGTTCCTCGAGCGCGTGTTTCACAAGCTGATGCTCAACTTCACCTGGTGGGTGAATCGCAAGGACGCGCTCGGCCGCAACATTTTCCAGGGCGGCTTCCTCGGGCTCGACAACATCGGGGTGTTCGACCGCAGCTCCCGGCTCCCGACCGGCGGATATATCAATCAATCCGACGGCACGAGCTGGATGGCGATGTATGCGCTCAACCTGATGCGCATCGCCCTCGAGCTCGCGCAGCACAATCATGTCTACGAGGACATCGCGAGCAAGTTCTTCGAGCATTTTCTCGGCATCGCCGAGGCGATGAGCAGCATGGCCGAGGGCGGCCTCTGGGACGAGGAGGACAAGTTCTTCTACGACGTGCTGAACCTGCCCGACGATGCACGGGTGCGCCTGCGGATCCGCTCCATGGTGGGGTTGATCCCGCTGTTCGCGGTCGAAACGCTGGAACCCGAGATGCTCGAGAAGCTGCCGGGATTTCGCAAACGCCTCGAATGGTTCCTCGAGCACCGCCCGCATCTGGCCTCGCTGGTGTCGCATTGGCAGTCGCCGGGCCGCGGCGAGCGGCGCCTGTTGTCGCTGCTGCGCGGGCACCGCATGAAGCGGCTACTGCAGCGCATGCTGGACGAATCGGAATTCCTGTCCGACTACGGCGTGCGGGCGCTCTCGCGCGCGCACCTCGAGCGGCCCTACGTGTTTCGCTGCGACGGCAGCGATCTCACGGTCCGCTACACGCCCGCCGAATCCGAGACGCGCCACTTCGGCGGCAATTCCAACTGGCGCGGGCCGATCTGGTTCCCGCTCAACTTCCTGATCATCGAGTCGCTGCAGAAATTCCATCATTACTACGGCGAGGATTTCAAGGTCGAATGCCCGACCGGCTCCGGTACGCTGCTCACCATCGAGCAGGTCTCCGAGGAGCTGTCGCGGCGCCTGTCGCGCATCTTCTTGAAGGACGACGACGGCAACCGGCCGGTGCTGCGCCACACGCCGGAGCTGCAGTCCGATCCGCATTACAGCGACTGCATTCCGTTCTACGAATACTTCGACGGCGACAATGGCCGCGGCGTCGGCGCGTCTCATCAAACGGGCTGGACGGCGCTCATCGCCAAGCTTCTCATGCCGCGAATGCGCGATTAGCTCATCGGGCGAGGCAGGCCTGAAAGCGACCGTCGACCCGGCGCGCGTACCATTCCGTCGTGAGTCGTCGCTCGATTTTGGGGCCCTCGAGCTCGATCTGAGGGATCGCGGCGCGCGGCAGGGGATGATGCACCCTCTGCTCCGCGAGGCGGAACACCTCTCGATACACGGCGCTTTGCTCGAACCTGGCGCTGCGCCCTTCCTCGAGCGCCGCGTGGATGGCGCCGTCGTCCAGATGCAATCGCGCGGACAGGGAGCGCACCGCGAGCTCGGTATCGCCCGCGTTGTTGCCCCCGTCATGCGGCAACAGCGCGCCGTCCGCGGCAAGCGGCTTGGCCGACACGATCTTGAGCGCCTGTTGGAAGGCCGCATTGCGGCTCGAGTATTGGCCCGCGTTGAAGTCGGCGAACCGATAAAGGTACCGGTCGTAGGGCGCGGAGTAGGCCAAAAGATGGGCGGTGCCGAAGTACAGACTCCCGCGCCGCGAGAACAGCTCCTCGTCGATGCTGACGTTGACCGGATAAGGGTAGGTGTGCGTCGCAGCAAATTGGTCCGCGAACGCCACGTTGACCTGCATGGGCCCGCGGGTCCTGATCGGGTTCCAGCTGGCGAACAGCCTGCGGCCGAGCGGCAAAGAGCCGGTGAAGTCCTCGAAGATGTCGCTCAATTCCTTTTCGGTGCGGGCATGCTCGATTCGATCGCCATAGCTTTGGCCGGTCGGCGAATCGAGCTTCAGCACTTCGTGCACGATGCCGGCGGGGATGCCCGCATGGGCGGCGCGCCGGTCGATCTCGCGCCAGGCAATGACGCCGAGATCGGGCACCACGGGATCCACGCGAAACCCCGATTCCTGTGCCGTGACCGCCGCGACTGCACAGACGTTCTCGCGGCTCGGCGTGAGATCGAGCGCCGCGAACGCGTTGTAGATGTCGTTCACCCAGCCGGTGCGATCGCTCACATCGCGGGGCAGCGATCGATCGATCACGGCGCGGCTCTCGGCGGGGCTCATGCCCGGCGGCTCGGGCGGGTGCGAAGCGCAGCCCGAGAGCGCGGTTAGCAGCCCGAGAATCCACGGCCAATGACGACATCTGCGCAGACTGCCCACGCGCGCACCCGCTTCAGTGTAGATCTTACATGTTTCGCTTATGTTACAACCATGTTGAACTATAGAGGACAGTTGCCTGAGTATGCAGGCGCAAGGAGATCAATGCAGGTAGAAATGTCCGCCAATCGACAGTCCATGGTGTCAGCGAAAGAACCTGAGGTTCCCGCGGGATGCGTGTACTGGATCACCGGACTGTCGGGCGCCGGCAAGACGACGCTCGGGCGCGAGCTCTGGCAGCGGCTGCGTGCCGCCGGCCGTTCCGCCATTTTCCTCGACGGCGACATGCTGCGCGAGGTGATCGCCGAGGACCTGGGGCACAACCTCGCCAATCGGCGCAAGTCCGCGATGCGCAATGCGCGCCTCTGCCGCATGCTCGCGAGCCAGGGCGGCGATGTGGTCTGCCCGACCATCTCGATGTTTCACGAAGTGCAGCGCTGGAATCGCGAGAACATTCCGAACTACCGCGAGATCTACCTGCGCGTGCCGATGGACGAGCTGCAGCGCCGGGACGCCAAGGGGATTTACGCTGCCGCGAAACGCGGCGAGCTCTGCGACGTGGTCGGGCTGGACGTGGCCGCCGAGCTTCCGGAGGCTCCTGACCTCATCCTCGACAATTTCGGCGCGCTCGACAGCGCGGCCGCGGTCGAGCGCATCTGGGCCGAATGCGTCGGGCCGGCGCACGCGCTGCGCAAGGCACCGGCCGGTCCGGTGCGATTCGCGACCAAGGCGGAGACGCTCGAGACGCTCGCGCCGCGCCTGCGAACCGCGCGGGTGCTGCCGCAGATCCGCTTCACGGTCGGGGAATGGCGCGCCGATCGTGCGCGCGTGCTCGCCTCGATCCAGGCCGAGCGCTGGAGCACGAAGGCCGTGATCGTGCGCTCGAGCTCGCAGAACGAGGATGGCGCGGTCAGTTCGCAGGCGGGAAAATACGATTCGGTGCTCGGTGTGCTCGGCGAGGAACGGCTGATTCAGGCGATCGGGGAAGTCATCGCCTCGTTCGGCGCGGCCGGCAGCTCGCAAGACCAGATTTTCGTGCAGCCCATGCTCGAGCGCGTCGCGGTGGCGGGCGTCGCCTTCTCGCGCCTGCCGAGCGGCGGTGGCCCCTACTATGTGGTGAACTACGACGATCGCTCCGGCCGCACCGACGTGGTCACCGCCGGCACCGGCGACAATCTCGAGACCTTCCTCTGCCTTCGCTCGCGCACCGACGCCTGTCCCGCCGCGCTCGCCCCGGTGATTGCGCTCATGGCCGAGCTCGAGAGCTCCTTCGGCTGCGACGCCATCGACGTGGAATTCGCGATCGACGGCGACGGCCAGCTGTATCTTCTGCAGGTCCGCCAGCTCTCGGTGGAGCGCCAGGGCATGGTCGCCGACGTTGAGGTCAGCGACGCGCTCGCCGACGTCGCGCGCAAGGTCGAGCTGTTGAGCCGGCCGCATCCCTTCCTGCACGGCAGCCGCTCGATCTTCGGCGTCATGCCCGACTGGAACCCGGCGGAGATCATCGGCTTGCGGCCGTGGCCGTTGTCGCTGTCGCTGTATCGCGAGCTCATCACCGACGCCATCTGGGCCTACCAGCGCGACAACTACGGCTACCAGAACCTGCGCAGCTTCCCGCTGCTGGTGAGCTTTCACGGGCTGCCGTATATCGATGTGCGCGTGAGCTTCAATTCCTTCGTTCCGCGCGATGTGCCGAGCGATCTCGCCTCGCGGCTGGTCAACTATTACATCGACCGCCTGCTCGCCGAGCCGCAGCTGCACGACAAGGTGGAATTCGAGATCATCTTTTCGTGCTACACCCTGGATCTGCCGCAACGCCTGGAGAAGCTCTCGGCGAACGGCTTTTCCTCCTCGGACATCGCCGAGCTCACCGGCGCGCTGCGCCGCCTGACCAATCGCATCATTCACGGCGAGTCGGCGCTCTGGCGGCGCGATCGGGCCAAGATCGATCTGCTCGCGCAGCGCCTCCCGGTGATCGGCAATGCGAAGATCGACAAGATCAGCCGCATCTACTGGCTGCTCGAGGACTGCAAACGCTACGGCACCCTGCCCTTCGCGGGCCTCGCGCGCGCCGGCTTCATCGCGGTGCAGCTGCTGCAATCCTTCGTCGCGGTGGGCGTGCTGAGCCCCGAGGAGCACGCCACCTTCATGGCGAGCGTCGACACCGTCGGCTCGCGCATCGGCCACGATTTTTCCCACAAGACCAAGGCCGAGTTTCTGGCGCGTTACGGCCACCTGCGGCCGGGCACCTACGATATCCTGTCGCCGCGCTACGACGAGGCCCCGGATCTGTACTTCGATTGGACCGGAGCGCGCGCCGATTCCGCGGGACAGCCGCGATTCGCGCTTTCGATCGAGCAGCTGCGGCATATCGAAAAGCTCCTGAAGGAGCACCAGCTCGAGATCGACGTGCTCGGCTTGATCGAATTCGTAAAGGCCGGGATCGAGGGGCGCGAGTACGCGAAATTCGTCTTCACCAAGAGCCTGAGCGATGCCTTGTCGTTGATCCGCCAGCTCGGCGAGGAATACGGCCTGTCACTCGAGGATTGCGCCTACCTTGATTACGATTCCATCCGCACCCTCTACAGCGAGTCGGGCTCGGTGCGTGAGCGGCTGCTCGAGAGCATCGCGCGCGGCCGGGAGCGGCATGCGCTCACCCGCAATCTCGTGCTGCCGCCGGTCATCGCCTCGCCCGAAGAAGTGTTTGCTTTTCATCTGCCGCCGAGCCAGCCGAATTTCATCACGCGCAAGAGCGTCACGGCACCGGTCGCCTCGGTCACCGATCCGCCCGAAAGCTTCGCCGGTCGCATCCTGTTCGTGCCGAGCGCGGATCCCGGCTTCGATTGGATCTTCACCCGCGGCATCTCGGGATTCGTCACGCAGTTCGGCGGAGCCAACTCGCACATGGCCATCCGCGCGGGCGAGCTCGGCATCCCCGCGGTGATTGGCGCCGGCGAGACCTTGTTCAATCGCTGGCAAAGCGCGCACAAGCTGTGCCTCGATTGCACCAATCAGAAGGTCCTCCAGATAGCATGAGGACCGTTGCGATCACCCAGCGGGTTGCCGTGATCCCCGAATACGGCGAGCGCCGCGATTGCCTCGATCAGGCGTGGCCCCGGTTCCTGCACGCCTGCGGGCTTTTGCCGCTGCCCATGCCGAACGTGGCGGACGTGGCGCTCGAGCTGTTCCGCGGGACCGATCTTGCGGGCCTCGTGCTGACGGGCGGCAACGACCTCGTGGCCGTCGGCGGGAACGCACCGGAGCGCGACGCGACCGAGAACGCGCTCATCGATGCGGCCGAATCGCGCGGCCTGCCGGTGCTCGCCGTGTGCCGCGGCATGCAGCTCATTCAGCACCGCCACGGCGTTGCGCTGTCACGCGTCGAGGGACACGTCACCGCCCGGCAGACCATCGCCATCCGGGGCCGCCCCGCCGAACGCAACAGCTATCACTGCTTCGGCGCGCACGACTCGCGCCCGCCGCTCGAGGTATGGGCCGTGGCGCCGGACGGGGTGGTCAAGGCGATTCGGCATGCCTCGCGCCCGATCACCGGCATCATGTGGCACCCGGAAAGAAATTCGCCGTTCGCGGCGGATGACATGGCGCTGTTTCGCGGCGTGTTCGGGGCGGCCTGATGCGCGCCCTCATTCTCGCCGCCGGCCGCGGCAGCCGCATGGGCGCCTTGGGCGATGTCCGGCCCAAATGCCTGGTGGAGCTCGACGGGCGGCCGCTGCTCGACCGTCAGCTCGCGGCATTGCGCGCCGGCGGGGCGCGCGACATCGGGATCGTGCGCGGCTATCGCAAGGACATGCTTGAGCGTCCCGCGCTCACCTGCTTCGACAATGATCGCTGGTCGGAGACCAACATGGTCATGTCGCTCGCCTGCGCCGCGAAGTGGCTGCGCGCGGAGCCCGTCATCGTGAGCTACGCCGACATCTTCTATCGCGGCGATCTGATCCGCGGGCTCGCAGCCGCGCCCGGCGAACTCGTGATCAGCTATGACCGCCGCTGGCGCGAGCTCTGGACGCGGCGCTTCGCGGATCCGCTCTCGGATGCGGAGACCTTTCGCATCGACGCGTCGGGCAGGCTCATCGAGATCGGCGGCAAGACCGCCAACATCGATGACATCCAGGGACAGTACATGGGCTTGCTCAAGTTCACGCCGCCGGCCTGGGCTGCGATTGAACAGCTGCTCTCCTCGCTCGAGCCGGCCGTGCGCGACCGGCTGGACATGACCGGTTTGATACGACGGCTGCTCGCCGCGGGCGTCACCATCTCGACCTGCGCGACCGATGGGCAGTGGGGCGAAATCGACAATGCAGGCGACGTCGCGCTCTACGAGACGATGCTCGCCGACAAAACGCTTGCCCTCGAGCCGGTCGCACCTGCGACGGGCGCGGGCTGAACGCCTTTTTATGAACAACTAGACCGCTGGGGTTATTTTTATGAAACACGGAGATTTTACGGGCTTGGCCGGCGACTACGCCAAATTTCGACCGGGCTACGCGCCGCAAGTCGCCACCGCCATCCTGGGATTCATCGGCAAGGATCCCGCGAAAGTCGATGCGGCCGACGTGGGCGCCGGCACGGGCATCTGGACCCGCATTCTCGCCGCGCGCGGCCTGCACTCCGTCACGGCGGTGGAGCCGAACGATGACATGCGCGGCCAGGGCGTCGAGACCTCGAAGACCACCGGCATCTCCTGGAAGAAGGGCTCGGCCGAGGCCACCGGGCTCGCCGACGGGTCTGTCGACTTGTTGACCATGGCGTCCTCGTTCCACTGGGCCGACTTCGACAAGGCCTGCGCCGAATTTCACCGCGCACTGCGACCGAACGGCGTGTTCGTCGCCCTCTGGAATCCGCGCTACATCGAGGCGAATCCCTTGCTGGTCGAGATCGAGGCCGAGATCACCAAGCTGAAGCCGGACATCAAGCGCGTTTCGTCCGGCCGCTCGGGGCTCACCGAGCGCTTGACCGACCTGCTTCACGGCAAGGCGCTGTTCACCGATGTGCTGTACCTCGAGGGTCGCCATACCTCGAAGCAGACTCCCGCCGAATATCTCGGCGCGTGGCGCTCGGTCAATGATCTGCAGGTTCAGCTCGGTCCTGAGCTGTTCAAGAAATTCCTGGACTACGTGACCGAACGCACCGCGGGCCTCGCCTCCATCGACACGACCTTCCTCACCAGGGCGTGGGCCGCGCGCCGCGCATAATCGGAGCCGCGTCAGAGAGGGCTGACAAACACTCGCACGGAAACAGGGATACAAGCCGTCACCGGCCGTCGGTACGCTCCGCGACACCATAACAACGAGGGCTCCATCATGGGTCGCGGAATTCTTCTCTGGTTGCTGGGCGTTCCCCTTCCGATCATCCTGCTGTTGGCGATGTGCTCGCATCGCTAGACGCGCCGCGAAGGAGAATTCCAATGGAACAGGTAATCGACTCGGGCGGCGCCCGGCTGACCACCGTTCGCGCGGACGAATCGCGCGCTGACCTTGCGCATTTTTCGGGCAAATCGGCGGCCTCGTGGCCGGCCATCTTCGCGGGCGCCTTCGTCGCGGTATCGATCTCCCTGGTGCTGGTCGCATTGGGATCCGGCTTGGGCTTCGCGGAGGTTTCGCCGTGGCGGGGCCATGGCGTATCGGCCACCACGTTCACCGTCACGACCGCGATCTGGCTGATCGTGACGCAGTGGATCTCGGCGTGCCTCGGCGGCTACATCGCGGGACGACTGCGCACCAAGTGGGTGGGCACCCATACGCACGAGGTGTTCTTCCGGGACACGGCGCACGGGTTCGTGACCTGGTCCGTGGCCACGGTGTTCGTCGCGGCGGTTCTGGCCGGATCGGTGACCTCGCTGGTGGGCGGCGGTTTGCATGCGCTCGGCGGCGCGGCCGCGGCGGGTGCTCAGATGAGCGGCCCGGGCGCCGGTGCGATGCCGGGGGGCGCCGGCGCGGAGCCGGGTTCCCTGCCTGGTGGGCCGCCTGCGGCGTTGACGTATGACATCGACAAGCTGTTCCGGCCCGGAACGGCATCCGCACCCACGGGTTCCATGAGCGGCGCGATGAGCGGCGCGATGGCCCCTTCTCCTCAGCCCAGTCCCGGTTCGGGGGGCGTCGACACCGACAGTGATCCCCGGGTCGAGGCGGTATACATCGCGTTTCATGCCATGACCACCGGCGATGTTTCTTCTGCGGATCGCAGCTACCTCGCCGGTCGCGTGGCCGCTCAATCCGGCATTCCGCAATCGGAGGCCCAAGCCCGGGTGGATACATTCGTCTCAGAAATCCAGGCCGCCCAGACCAAGGCCAAGGCGGCGGCCGACAAGGCACGCAAGGCCGCGGCCGAGGCGTCGATCTACCTGGCGCTGTCCATGCTCGTGGGTGCGTTCATCGCGTCCATCTCGGCAGCCCTCGGCGGGCGGCTGCGGGACGAGCATATCTAGGGGGCTGTTAGGCGGGCTATCTGGTAGCCGCAATCGTCAAAAAAGCCCCGGGTTGATATCGAACCCGGGGCTTTTTGCGTCTAAGGAATCTCTGAATCTATCCCGCGGTCGAACTTATCCACAGACGTTTCCGCGGAAACGTTCTTTCTACGTTCCGCTCTTGTGCTGGTCCTGCCACTTCTGCACGGCCGCGAGGGTGTTCTCGACATGCTTGTCGGGGCTCATCGCGGTGTACTCGTAGATGATCTTGCCGGTCGGTGCGATGACGTACGAGGTGCGGTTCGCATACTCGGGCTTGGCCGCGAGCACCGCGTCGTAGGACTTGGTGATGCTTTGATCGGCATCCGAGGCCACCGCGAATTTATTGCGGCATTCGGTCACGGAGAACTTGTTGAGCTTGTCGATGGGGTCGTGCGAGACGCCGATGACGGTCGCACCCAGCGCCTGGAATTTCGCCGTGGCCTCGGCGAACTCGTGCGCCTCCACCGTGCATCCGGGCGTGAACGCGGCCGGATAGAAATACAGCACGACGGGCCCTTTCTTGAGCGCGTCCGCGAGCGAAAACGAGAACGGCTTGCCGGCGAGAGTCGCCTGGGTCGTGAAAACCGGGGCTTGTGCGCCGGGCTGCAGCGCCGCGAACACGGGAGCCGCCAAACCGAACGAAAGAGCGAGAGCCAATTGACGGTTCATGCCAGTACCTCGATGAATGAGTATCCGGGAACGCGCCGGAAGTTTGCGCCGTCCGCCGCGGGCTCGCAAGACGGCCTCAGGCCACACTCCCGAGCACGGCAAACCCCTCGCGTTGAGCGGCGGCCGCCAGGCGCGTATCGAGGCAGACGAAGTCGAGTGAATGAGGGTCGTGGTTGGCGGCAATCAGCGCCGCTGCCAGTTGCAGACTGTCGGCCGCGCGCAGTGCGTGCACCCGCAACAAACGTTCAGCGGACCGACGCAGGGAATCGGACGGTGCGACCTCATTCCAAGTGAGGGCGAGCGCCCGCGCGGCTGTGAGCGAAGCCGCCACTTCGTCGGCCGTCATCAGCCCCCCTCGTTCGCGCCTTGCCAGCGCCGACGCAATCTCCACCGGTGTTCCCCACCACGCCACGATGCCGGCGTCCTCGTCCAAGAGCTTTAACAATCGCTCGCGGGTGCCTTCCGCGGCGAAAAGCGCAGCAATCGCGGATGAGTCCCAAAATCTCAACGATCTTCCTCTCGATCCTCCTGCACAGCCTCGGCGAGCATCACGGGGCGCGCGAGCGGCTGAGCGAGTATGGAGCGAAGGGCAGCTGCAGAGGCCGGCCGCAGTGGCGGCCTCACGGCTCCCTGGGCATGCAGCAGTGCAAGTCCATCGGATCCTCGGCTCTTGGTTTCGATTCTCTCGATGCGCGCGATCGGAACGTCCCGATCGTAGATCACCACGGGCTGCCCCGACCTGACCTTGCGCAAGTACGCGCTCAGATTGTTCTTCAGTTTCGAGATACTAGCCTTTTCCATATAGCTATTATAGCTAGATTGTTAGGCCCGTCAACGCCCGAGCACCTCCCGCACCGCCCGGCACACGCGCGGCACGTCCTCGTCCTGCATCGCCGGAAACAGCGGCAGCGTCACCGTCTCGCGGCCGACGCGCGCCGCAACCGGGGTGTCCTCCGGCCGGTAGCCCTGCTGACGGTAGTAGGTAAGCCCCGGGATGCAGGGGTAATGCACCCCGGTGCCGATGCCCCGCTCCGCCATGCGTTTCTGAAATTCCGTGCGCGCGATGCCGCGCGCATCGAAGTCGATCAACAGCTGAAACATGTGCCATGCATGCCCCGAGTCGCCGCGCGCGGGCAGCACGGCGCCTTGGAAGCCCTCGAGCTCGGCGAAATAGCGCTCCGCGAGCGCACGGCGCCGCTCGTTGAAGCCGTCCAGCCGCTGCAGCTGGTCGATGCCGATCTGCGCCGCCACATCCGTCAGATTGCTCTTCGCCCCCGGAAACATCACGTCGACCTCGCCCTCGGCGGTGCGCTTGATGCCGTGAAAGCGGTACTGCTCGACCAGACGGGCGGCCTTCTCGTCGCCGGTGGCGATCGCGCCCCCCTCGATCGAGGTCATGTTCTTGTTCGGGTGGAAGCTGAACACGGTGAGATCGCCGAAGCTGCCGATGAGCCGTCCGCGATGCCGCGTCCCGATCGCATGCGCGGCGTCCTCGATCACCCGCAGGCCGTGCTTGGCGGCGATCGACAGCACGGCATCCATGTCCACCGCGAGACCCGAGAAATGCACCGGCATGATGGCGCGGGTCCTGGGGCCGATCGCGGCCTCGATCCGTGCAACGTCGATGTTGCGGGAGGCGAGCTCGATGTCGACGAATACGGGCTTCGCGCGCACCCGCGCCACGACGTTCGCGCTGGCTGCAAAGCTCATCGCCGGCACGATCACCTCGTCGCCCTCGCCGATGCCGGCGATTTCGAGCGCGATCTCGAGCCCGGCGGTCGCGGAGGTCATGACGCGCACGTGGCGGCCGGCGCCCAGGTAGGCGGCCAAGGCCGCCTCGAAGGTCAGCACCTTGGGGCCGCTCGCGAGCTGGCCGGAGCGCAACACCTCCGCAACCGCCGCGATGCTCTCGGCATCGATCGCAGGCCGGGTGAACGGCAGGAACGGCGCCGTCATTGGCGTGCCGCCAGCACGCGGCCCGCGTCGCGGGCGATTTCACGCATCGGTACTTGGCGCCTCGAGAGCTCCTCGAACATCGGTTTCTCCATGATTGCGAACGCGTTCGACCCGAGGGTCCAACGCTGCACGAATTCATCCACCGTCGGTATCTCGGCGCCGGGGTCGCGTTTCAGCCCGTAATCGAGCTCCCCCCGGAAGGACACGAGCTCCACCGTGCGCCGCCAGTAGAACGGCAGCGTCTGATCATACGTCGCCACGCTGTAGAGGGGAGCCTCGCGCGGTATCTCGGGAAATGCCCGCGCCAGCGTGACGCCCGAATAGATGGGCGCGACCGCCGCGGCGGCGCGCATCGCGAGCAAGCCGGCCAGGCACCAGCCGGCCCCCAGGAACAGGGCTCCTCCCGTGGCTTCGCGGCGCCGTCGCGAGAGGACGTACAGGCCCGACACGGCGAGCAGTGCAGCGACCTCGGCCAGCGGCCCCCGCAGGGCGAGAAAGTAGCCGTTGCGCTCCGTCGGGGCAACGTGAGCCGGTGCGAACAGGCAGACGAGCGCAAGGCCGAGCGCGAGCCCCACCGTACCCAACGCCGTGCGTGACAGATCGCGCCGCAGAAAGCCCTCGGGGAGCGAGGCGATCGCGAGCGCGAGCGCCGGCATCGCGGGCAGGATGTACGGTATCAGCTTGGAGTCGGACAACGAAAAGAACACGCACACGAACCACACCCAGATCTTGAGGAACAGGGCGGCATCGAAATCGCCGCGTGCCCCGGGCCGCGGCCAGTCGAGAAACAGCACCTTGAGCGCCGACAGCGTCCAAGGCAGGCTTCCCAGCAGGAACACCACGCCGAAGAACCACCAGACCTCCTGCCGGTCGGCACTCGGCGTCAGGTAGCGCGCAAAGTGCTCGTGCACGAAGAAAAACTCGAGAAAGTCCGGAATCCTGCGGGCGGCGAGCACATACCACGGCGCCGTGATCACGAGAAACAGCGGCACGCCGGCCAGCGCATGCAATCGTCGCCACGGCTTGAAATCGCGCGTATAGGCGCTGTAGAGCACCAGGACCGCCCCGGGGATGGCCGCCGCTACCAAGCCCTTGGTGAGCATCCCGAGGCCTGTGGCGGCCCACGCGAGCAGCATCCAGCCGCGCGGGGAGCTTCCCTCCTCGGCGCTGCGCTGCGCTGCGAGGAAGGCGCACAGCGCCACGGTGAGGTACAGGGTCAAGCTCATGTCCAGGGTCAACAGCTGCCCCAGAATCACGAACAGCAGCATCCCGGCGAGAATCGCCGCGGCCCGAAACCCCGCCGCGCCGCCCCACAGGCGTCGGGCGGCGAGCGCGACGGCGAGGATCGAGCCCAACGCCGAGAGCGCGGTGTACAGGCGGGCTGCGAATTCGTTGTTCCCGAGCAGCTCGAGGGAGAGCGCCGTCGCCCAGTACTGGAGCGGGGGCTTTTCGATGTACACGAGGCCGTTCAGATGCGGCACGATCCAGTCGCCGCTCGCGACCATCTCGCGCGGAATCTCGGCGTAGCGGCCCTCGTCCGGATTGAACAGCGGCCTGAGCGGCAGCATCGCGAGCCAGAGGACGGCGATCAGCCCCGATAATCCGAGGTAGATCGAGCGCTGGCGGCTGGTATCCGCGTCCTGCGCTCACCGCGCAGCCCGGGCGGCGCCCTCGGGGGCCTGGATGGCGAGGGTGCCCGAACGCCCGGCGATCTCGCCCATGACGACGCTGCGGATGGGCAGCGGCCGCTGCCTCACCTGCGCGTGGATCGAGGCCATGTCGACGACGGATGCACCGGCCTCGCGCCACTTCTTCAGCAGCGATTCGAAGCAGTCGCGCAGCAGCATGCCTTCGAGCTCGGCATGCAGCGTGAATACCTGCGGGACCTTCTCCGGCGCCGCCGCAAGCGTCGGCGGAAAGCCTGAACACGGCGTCCGCGATATTCGATTCATCGACGCCGTCCCTTCCCAACAGCTCGTCGAAGGTCGGCAGCGTGGTCGGAATCTGCGGGCAGCTGCTCGCCCCGGAGCCGAGCCGGGGCAGGAACGCGCCGCCCCCGCGCGTATCGCTCGCGTACTTGAATCCATACTCGTTCTCGAGCCCGAGCGCGTGGGCGTTGATCTGCCAGCCGGCCGCGGCGTGGGAGGCCGGAGGCGCGCCGAATACGCGCTCGAACGCCGCGATGCCGCGGTCGAGCTCGGTCCGTGTCCAGCGCGCATCGGCCCGCGCCACTCCGTCCTGCCAGCGCACGTGATCGTAGGTATGAAGGCCCACCTCGAACCCCATGTCGCGCACCCGGCGCATCGGCTCCGCCGCCTCGCGGCCGATGTCGGGCCCGGGCAGCAGCACGCCGTACATCAGGGTCTTCAGGCCGTAGTGCTTGAGCACCGAGGTGCGGGCGACCTTCTGGGCGAAGCCTTTGCGGAACACGCGCTTCATGGCGCGCCCCGTATGATCGGGTCCCACGGAGAAGTAGAAGGTCGCGCCGACCCCATGCTGCTTCAGCAGCGCGGCGAGCCTCGGCACCCCCTCGCGCGTGCCGCGCAGCGTGTCGACGTCGACCTTCAGGCCGATCGAGGCGCCGTCAAGCATGGGCGCTACGCATGACTCGACAAGCAGCGCGGAGGCGGACGGGAGACTGTGCGCATAGGAGTCGAATATCGCATTCAGCGCCGTGCGCATGTCGGTGCGCGGCTTCCATCCGAGCTCGGCGGTGGTGTTCTTGATCGACGGCAGCCGGGCCGGGATGTCCGCGTATCCCTTGCCGTAGTAATCGAGCGCGGAGATGTCGATCAGCTTCGTGTTGCGCGCGGTCGGCGCGTATTCGGCTCGCGACAGCGCGATCTCGAGCATCATCTCGGCGAGCTGCCGGATCGAATAGAGGTTCTTCGGGTTGCCGATGTTGTAGATCTTGCCGTCGGCGATCCCGGCCGGATTGTCGATGATCGTGGTCAGGCATTCGACCGCGTCGTCGATGAAGGTGAACGCACGGGTCTGGCTGCCGCCGTCGACCAGTTTGATGGGCTCGCCGCGCACGATGTGCCCGAGGAACTGCGTCAGCACGCGCGAGCTCCCTTCCTTCGGGTCATCCATGCTGTCCAGACCCGAGCCCACCCAGTTGAACGGCCGGAACAGCGTGAACTGCAGGCCCTGCTCCCCGTAGCCCCAGATGATCCGATCGAGCAGCTGCTTGACGCAGGAATAGATCCAGCGCTGCTTGTGGATGGGGCCGAGCACGAGCTCCGAGGTCTCGGGATCGAATTCCTTGTCGCGGCAGGCGCCATAGACCTCGGAGGTCGACGGAAACACCACCCGCTTCTTGTATTTGACGCAATGGCGGATGATGGGAAGATTCGCCTCGAAGTCGAGCTCGAACACGCGCAGCGGCTCGCGCACGTAGGTTGCGGGCGTCGCGATCGCCACCAGCGGCAGGATCACGTCGCACTTGCGCACGTGGTACTCGACCCACTCCTTGTTGATGGTGATGTCGCCCTCGACGAAGTGAAAGCGTTCGTGGCCGAGGAGCGTCCCCACCCGCTCGGACTGCAGGTCCATGCCGTAGATCGACCAGTCCGTATTTTTCAGGATGTACTTGCTCAGGTGGTGGCCGATGAAGCCGTTGACCCCGAGAATGAGAACGTTTTTCAAGATGAGCCCCTAGGTTGCCGTCCGTGCGAAATTACGTGAGCGCGAGCGGTTGGTTCGACAAGGCCGCGGGTGCGGCGTTCGGTGCGATCGGCCGGCCGCCGATCGCGAGCTTTGGAATCCTCAGGCGGCGCCCGTCGGTGCAATCGGCGTACCAGTCGCCGCCGTCGGCGTACAGGCAGGGAGCGCGAGCGGGATGACGCAGCGGACCCGGCTCGACGCGGGTTTCGAGCACCTCGAGCCTGCAGGCCGTTGACCTCGGTGAATGCTCCCGGGAAGGGCGGCGCGACCGCGCGGACCAGATCGTGGATGCGGCGCGCGCCGGCGCGCCAATCGATGCGCCCGTCCTCGGGACGGCGGCGGCCGAAATAAGAGCCCTGCGCGAGGTCGAGCGCCCGCGCCGCCGCGCTCCCGGCGATCAGCTTGGGAAGGCTGCGCGCGAGCACCTGCTGCGCGGCGTCCGCGACCTTCATCGAGACCTCGAGCGCCGTGTCGTTCTCGAGGATCGGGACCGGCTGCTGATCGACCAGCGCCCCCGCGTCCGGCTTCTCGAGCATGTAATGAAGGCTCGCCCCGGTGGACGGTCTCGCCGTGGATGATGGCCCAATGGATCGGCGCGCGCCCGCGATACTTCGGCAGCAGCGAGCCGTGCATGTTCAGCGCACCGCGCTTGGGCATGTCGAGCCACGCCGGACCGAGCATGTGGCGGTAGTAGAACGAGAATACGAAATCGGGGCGCGCGCGGCGGCCCTCGGCGATCCACTCCAGGGTGTTGGGATCCTCGGGCGTCTCGACCCGCAGGCGATTCGCCTCGCCGAGTTCGCGCACGCTTGCGAACCAGCGGTTCTCGCCGGGATCGTCGGCGTGCGTGAACAGCAGCGGGATCTGCATCTCCTGCGCCAAAAGCTCGCGCACGCAGCGAACCCCGACCTCGCTGTAGGCGAATACCACCGCACGGGTCACTGCCGGGCGCCCGGGACGGGATCCACGGCCGGCAGCCGTTGTTCGTAGGCCCGCCGCTTCTCTTCGGCGCCGCCCTCTTCGAGCACCGCCTCGATGATGTAGCGCGGCCGCTCGCGCACCTGCGCGTAGATGCGCCCGACGTACTCGCCCAGCAGCCCGATGCCGAACAGCGCCAGGCCGATGAAGAAGAAGACGAGGCCGAACAGCGTGAACAGCCCTTCGGCTTCCGAGCCGATGATCAGGCGGCGCACGAACAGCACGATCACCAGAATCGCCGACAACGCCGACATCGCCATCCCGACCATGGAAAAAAGCTGCAGCGGCACCACGGAAAAACCCGTGATCAGGTCGAAATTGAGCCGGATCAGGCTGTAGAGCGAGTACTTCGATTTTCCCGCATGGCGCTCCTCGTGGGCGATCGGCACCTCGATGGGGTTCATCGCATAGAGCGAGGCCAGCGCGGGAATGAAGGTGTTGACCTCGCGCGTCTCGTTGAGCGCGGCCACGATCAGGCGCGAGTAGCCGCGCATCATGCAGCCCTGGTCGGTGATCCTCACCGGGGTGATCCACTCGCGCAGCTTGTTGACGCCCTTCGAGAGCCACCGCCGCCAGAAGCTGTCCTGGCGCTTGATGCGGATGGTGCCGACGTAGTCGTAGCCCTTGTCCATCATCTCGACCAGCTTGCCGATCTCCTCGGGGGGATTTTGCAGATCCGCGTCCAGGGTGATCACGTAGTCGCCGCGCGCGTGCGCAAGACCGGCCATGACCGCGGAATGCTGCCCGAAGTTGGCATGGAACAGCACCACCCGGGTCTCGTGCGGGCGGCGCTGAAATTGCACCCGCAGCATCGCTGCCGAACGGTCCTTGCTGCCGTCGTTGACGAACACGCACTCGTAGGGGATCCCGAGCTTGTCGAGCGCGGGGTAGAGCCGCGCGAACAGGGTGTCGAGCACCTGTTCCTCGTTGTAAACGGGGATGACGACGCTCAGTTTGGGCGCGCTGACCATGGACTCATCGCTCAATGATCGGCGGGGACGGCGCCGTGCGACTTCAACAGCTCGTAGAGCTCGCGGGTGCGCTGGCGCATGAGCGCCTCCGAGCCGCGTGCCTCGACGTTCAGCCGCAGCAAGGGCTCGGTGTTCGAGGTGCGCAGATTGAAGCGCCAATCCGCGAATTCATACGACTGCCCGTCGGTGCGGTCGACCTCGAGCGCCTGGCCGGCGTAGCGCGACGCGATCGCCGCCATGGCGGCAGCCGAGTCCGGCACCCGGTAATTGAGCTCGCCGCTCGCCGGAAAGGCGGCGATGCGCTCGCCGACCAGCGAGGACAGCGAACGGCCCGTCTCGGAGAGGATCTGCGTCATCAGCAGCCACGGAATCATGCCGCTGTCGCAATAGGCGAAGCGGCGAAAGTAGTGGTGCGCGCTCATCTCCCCGCCGTACACGGCGTCGACCTCGCGCATGCGCTGCTTGATGAAGGCATGGCCGGACTTGGACTGGACCGCCTCGCCGCCCAGGGACTTGACGATCTCGATGGTGTTCCAGGTGAGCCTCGGATCGTGCACCACCTTGCCGCCGCGCTCGCCCTTGAGGAGCACCGAGGCGAGCAGCCCGACGATGTAATAGCCCTCGATGAATTCGCCGCGCTCGTCGAAGAAGAAGCAGCGGTCGAAGTCGCCGTCCCAGGCGAGGCCCAGATCCGCCCCATGGGCGCGGATCGCCGCCACCGTCGGGGCGCGATTCTCCTCGATCATCGGATTGGGTATGCCGTTGGGGAAGTGGCCATCGGGCTCGTGGTGCACCTTGATGAACTCGAACGGCAGATGCGGCTCGAGCCGGTCCACGATGAGCCCCGCGCCGCCGTTGCCGGCGTTCACCACGATCCTCAAGGGCTTCAATTTCTTCACATCGACGTACGACAACAGGTGCTCGACATAGGCGGACGTGGTGTCGATCTGCCGGCGCAGGCCGGGCGCAGGCGGGTCCTTGAATCCGCCGCGCTCGGCGATCGCGCGGATTTCCTTCAAGCCGTTGTCGCTCGAGATGGGCTTGGATTGCTCGCGCACGAATTTCATGCCGTTGTAGTCCGGCGGATTGTGGCTGGCGGTGACCATGATGCCGCCGTCGAAATGCCCGTCGAAGGTCGCGAAATACACGCCTTCGGTGCCGCAGATGCCGATGTCGAAGACGTCCGCGCCGCCCTCGGTCAGGCCGCGGCAGAGCGCATCGGTGAGGCCCGCGCTCGACAGCCGGATGTCGCGCCCCACCACCACCTTTTTCGGCGACAGGAATTCCGCGTAGGCGCGGCCCACGCGGTAGGCGACATCGTCATTGAGCTCGGAGGGGATGCGGCCGCGAAGATCGTAGGCCTTGAAGCAGGTGATCGCGCTCAAGTGTTGGTCCCTTGGCGGCCGTAATTGTCCTGAAAGCGCACGATGTCGTCCTCGCCGAGGTACGACCCCGACTGGACTTCCACGATGTGCAGGTCCATCTTGCCGGGATTCTCGATGCGATGGCTCGCGCCGATGGGTATGTAGGTCGACTCGTTCTCCGACAGGAGGAACGTCTTGTCGTTGCAGGTGATGCGCGCCGTCCCCTGCACCACGATCCAATGCTCGGCGCGATGATGATGCATCTGCAGCGACAGCACGCCGTTCGGCTTGACCGACAGGCGCTTGACCTGGAAGCGCTCGCCCGCATCGAGGCTGTCATAGCTGCCCCAGGGCCTGAACACCTCGCGGTGCAACGAGGACTCCCCGCGGCCCGACTTCTTGAGCTTCGCCACCAGCTCCTTCACGTCCTGCACGCGTTCCTTGGGCGCCACCAGCACCGCATCCTTGGTCTCGACGATGACGTGATCATCCATTCCGACCGCGGTCACCAAACGGCTGGTCGAATGCACGTAGCAATCGTGCGTATCGTGCACCAGCACGTCGCCGCGCAGCACGTTGCCGTCCTCGTCCGCGGGCAGCGCATCGAACAGGGAAGCCCAGGAACCCACGTCGCTCCAGCCGGCATCGAGCGGCAGCACGATCGCATCGCGGGTCTTTTCCATCACCGCATAGTCGATGGAATCGCTGCGGCATTTCTCGAACGCGGCCTTGTCGATGCGCACGAAGTCGAGGTCCGTGGTGGCCGCCTCGAAGGCCGCCTTGCTCGCCTCGAGGATGTCGGGGGCGAACGCGCCGAGCTCGGCAAGATACCGGCTCGCCTTGAACACGAACATGCCTGAATTCCAGTAATAATCGCCGGAGGCGACGAACTGACGCGCGAGGTCGAGCGGCGGCTTCTCGATGAACTCGGCCACCGGGTAGGACGGGCCGGGGCCGTCGCCGCGCCGGATGTAGCCATAACCGGTCTCGGGCGCATGCGCGACGATGCCGAAGGTCACCAGTTTGCCCTTGAGCGCGAGCTCCGCGGCCACGGTCGCGGCCTGCTGGAAAATCCGCGCGTCGCGCACCACGTGGTCGGCGGGAGCGACCAGCAGCACCGCATCGGGATCGTCCTTCTGGGCCTGCAGGGCGGCGAGCGCCACCGCGGGCGCGGTGTTGCGGCCGACGGGCTCGAGGAGGATGGCGGCCGCGCGCATCGACAGCGTGCGGATCTGCTCGGCCACCGTGAACCGATGCGCCTCATTGCACACGATCACCGGGTCACCGGCGCCCTCGACTCCCGCAAGCCTGAGGGCGGTCTCCTGCAGCATGGTTTGCTTGCCGGTCAGCGCCAGGAGCTGCTTCGGGTACATCTCGCGGGACAGGGGCCAAAGGCGGGTGCCGGCGCCCCCGGAGAGAATGACGGGAGTCAATTTCATAGGGCTCATCCTGGCCGCTTGCCGCGGCCGATCGCATAGTAGCTGAACCCGGCGCGCTGCATGTGCACCGGATCGTAAAGATTGCGTCCGTCGAAGATCACCGGGGTGCGTCAGCGCCGCGCGCATGTGCTCGAAGTCGGGGCTGCGGAACTCGCGCCATTCGGTGACGATCGCCAGTGCGTCCGCGCCCTCGAGCGCCTCGGGCCCGGTCTTGCAGAGCACGAGGTCCGCGCGGTCGCCGTAGATTCGGGCGCATTCGGCGTTCGCCACGGGGTCGTACGCGCGCACCGTGGCTCCCTCGGCCCACAGCGCCTCCATCAGCACGCGGCTCGAGGCCGCGCATGTCGTCGGTATTGGGCTTGAAGGCGAGCCCCCAAAGAGCCAGCGTCTTGCGCGAAGATCGCCGAAATGCGCTTTGATCTTGCCGAACAGCACGGTCTTCTGGCGCTCGTTGACCGCCTCGACCGCGGTCAGCAGGCTCTCCGGTAGCCGACCTCCTCGGCCGAGCGCTTCAGCGCCTTCACGTCCTTGGGAAAACAGGACCCGCCATAGCCCACGCCCGGATAGATGAAGGCCGTGCCGATGCGCGGGTCCGAGCCGATGCCGACCCGCACCACCTCGATGTCCGCGCCGAGTTCCTCGGCGAGATTCGCGAGCTCGTTCATGAAGCTGATCTTGGTCGCGAGCATGGCGTTCGCGGCGTATTTGGTGAGCTCGGAGGAGCGCAGGTCCATGACGATGATGCGGTCGCGGTTGCGCGTGAACGGCTCGTACAAGGTGTGCATCAGGTCCGCGGCGCGGGCGCTCGAGGTGCCGATCACGACGCGGTCCGGCTTCATGAAATCCGTGATCGCCGCGCCTTCCTTCAGAAACTCAGGGTTCGGACCATGTCGAATTCGACGGCCGCGCCGCGCGCCTGCAGCGACTCCAGGACGGTGTGCTGGACCTTGCTGGCGGTCCCACCGGCACGGTGGATTTGGTGACACGACCTTGTACTCGGTCATGTGCTCGCCGATGGTGCGGGCGACCGCGAGCACATAGCGCAAATCCGCCGAGCCATCCTCGTCCGGGGGCGTGCCCACCGCGATGAGCTGGAACAGCCCTGGTGCCCACCCCTTCCTTGGCATCGGTGGTGAAGGTCAGCCGCCCGGCCGCGGCGTTGCAGATGCCCACTTGGTCGAGCCCCGGTTCGTGGATGGGCATCTCTTCGCCTTGAGCATCTCGACTTTGCGCCGGTCCACGTCCACGCAAACGACCTGGTTGCCGGCGTCAGCCAGACAGGCGCCCGTGACCAAGCCCACGTAGCCTGAGCCGAAGATGGTGATACGCATCCGGTAAGATTCCGATTTAACAGGGAAAAGATTTGAAAGCGTAGACGGTTTTGAGGGGCTAAGTAAAGGCGGCTGAGGCCCCATCGCCGGCCCTCCCCGGCGTCG
>CAVVKU010000009.1:0-10687 GCA_963748995.1 uncultured Gammaproteobacteria bacterium
CGCGGGGCGCTCGCCTCGCTGACCGGGCACACGGGGGCACTCGTGGCGTTCGCATTTGCGGAGTTCGTGATTCCTTTCGCGGCGATATCGATCGGCGAGCAATGGATCGGTTCTTCGGTCACCGGCATCCTCATCGCCACGGTGCCCATGTGGGTGGTGTTGCTGTCGCGCTCCTTCGGCGTGCACGAGCGGTTGGGCGCACGCCGGTCGCTGGGATTGACGCTCGGGTTCGTGGGCGTGGTCGCACTGCTCGGATTCGGGTCGATAACGGGCTTGCAGGGCTGGGCCGGGGTCTCCTGCATGCTCATCTCCGCCCTGGGATACGCGGTGGGACCCTTGGTGATACAGCGGCACATGAAGACGCTCGATGCGATCGGTCCGCTGGCCGCATCGCTGGCGATCTCCAGCGCGGTTTTGCTCATTCCCGCGCTTCGGGTCATGCCCGGACGTCTTCCACCGGCTGCCACGGTCGGCTGCATCGCGGCGCTCGGCATCGTGTGCACGGCCCTCGCCATGATGCTGATGTTCTACCTCGTCCACCATGCGGGCGCCTCCCGGGCGACTCTGATCACCTACCTGAATCCGGCGGTCGCATCGGTGCTCGGGGTGGCGCTGCTGCATGAGCGCCTGGGCGCAAGCGGCCTGCTGGCGTTTGCGCTCATCCTGATCGGATCCTGGTTGGCGACCCGACCGGCTTCGCCGAAGCTCGTCGAACGGGCCGCCGAGCGTTAAGCTCTGTTCCAGGCATGCTCATCGTTCATTCGCAGCATCAGCTAGCGCACCGTCCGGGCAGCTTCCTGTCCGCCGGCTCGCCGCGCGCTCACCCCGACATACCCGAGCGGCTCGATGCGCTCAAGTCGGGAGTCGACACGAACCGCCACGCGATGATCGAGCCGCGCGACCACGGCGAGCGTTACGTGCGCCTGGTGCACACGGAGCGCTACCTCGAGTTCCTGCGCGAAGCGCATGCGGCATGGAGGCGGCTTGCGGCGGGCTCGGAGGCGGTGATCCCCAATGTGCACCCTCGGCGTCTGACGAAGGACAACTATCCGAGCTCGATCGTGGGCCGCGCGGGTTACCATTTGTACGACATGTCGTGCCCGATCATGGAGGCGACCTGGCCCGCGGTGCTCTGGAACTCGCATTGCGCAGCCGAAGCCGCCTTGCGCGTTGTGGAAGGCTCATCGGCCAGCGCCTACGCGATGTGCCGGCCCCCGGGCCATCACGCGGGCGCCGACTATGCGGGAGGTTTTTGCTACCTCAACAACGCGGCGATCGCGGCCTCGATTCTGCGCCAGGGATTCGCCCGTGTCGCCGTGCTCAACGTCAACGTCCATCATGGCAACGGCACGCAGGATATCTTCTACGAGCGCTCGGACGTCGTGGTCGTGTCGCTGCACGGCGAGCCGCAATCCTTTTATCCGTTTTACTGGGGTTATGCCGGCGAAAGCGGGGCGGGGGACGGGCGGGGCGCCAACTTCAATCTGCCGCTGCCGCGCGGCGCCGGCGACGAGGAGTATCTCGAGCACCTCGAGGTGGCATTGCAGAAGATTCGCGCTTCCGGCGCCTCGGCGCTGGTCGTCTCGCTCGGCTTCGACGCCTATGAGCGCGATCCACTCAGCTGGCTCGAGATCACCACGGAGGGCTTCAGGCGCATGGCATCGGCGGTGGCGGGCCTGGGACTGCCGACCGTGCTGGTGCAGGAGGGGGGTTACTATTGCCCCGACCTCGGCCGCAATCTCGCGGCGTTTCTGTCTGGTTTCGAGGCGCGTCATTTGTCGGAGGTGGAATGAGCATTGAAGACATGCCGGCACGCAGCGCGTGGGACGAGGTGTTTCGCGACGTGACCGAGGCCAGCCACGCGCCCGGCTTTCTTTACAGCGATCCGCGGGTGCTCGAGCTCGAGATACGCGAAATCTTCCGCAAGGACTGGTTCTGCGTCGCGCGCGCGGAGGAGCTGCCCGAATCCGGCGATTACCTCGCCCTGCGCATCGTCAAGGAGCCCGTCTTGCTGTGCCGGGACCGCGAGGGACGCTTCCGCGCCTACTCGAACATGTGCCGCCACCGCGGCGTCGAGATCGCCGCCGGCAAGGGTCGCACCGCCCAGTTCGTGTGTCCCTATCACGGCTGGACCTACGATCTCGACGGGCGCCTGAAAGGTGCGGGCTTCATGGCGGACTCGCTCGGCTTCGACCGGCACCGGTGCCGCCTGCCGGAGCTGCACGTCGGCGTCTGGGGAGGATGGGTATTCGTCACGCTCAATCCCGATCCTGTGCCCTTTGCCGATTATCTGGCGGAGTTCTCGCGAAAATTCGGCTATCTGGCGCTCGACACGCTCAGGGTTGGCCTGCGGGTCGACGTGACACTCAAGTGCAACTGGAAGCTGATGGTCGAGAATTTCATCGACTTCTATCATGTGAACGTGCTTCATCGGGATTCCATCGCACGCTTCATGAAGACCGTGGATTTGACCTACGACCTCAAGCCGGGCGGCCAGGTTTACGTCGACGAGTACGATGCCGGAACGCTCTCCAAGAGCGGGGATTTGACGGCCAAACGCATCACGGCGCTCGAGGGAAAGTCGGAGCGCTTCTCCCAGACGGCGGTGCTGCCCCCCAACCTGAATTTTTTCGTGCGCCCGGACTACGTGTCGCTGTACACGAGCTGGCCCCTCACCGTCGACACCATGCGGATGAGCGGCATGATCCTCTGGTCGCGCGAGACCATGGAGGGTCCCAATCGGGATCGCGTGGTCGAGGAATTCAAGGTGATGCTCGACAAGGTGCTCGCCGAGGATTTCTCGATGGTGGAGTCGCTGCAGAACACCGCGGGGGCCGCCGGATTCGCGCCAGGCCGCATGTCGCGCCTGGAGCGCGGCGTTCAGCACTTCGTCAAGCACAGCGTCGAGCGCTTGTTCGGGCGCCCCGCTACCGCCCCGAAGGCCTTCCCCGGGGCGCGGGCGAGCGGCGAGACCGGCTGACCCGTGCCGTCCGGTGCGATTCAATACCCGCTGGATGCGGCGGGTGTCACGACACGGGTGGTGCAGTGGGGCGCATCGGGGGCGACGGTCGTGTTCCTGCATGGTCTCGGCTCTCATGCGGAAGTATGGTCCCGGGTTGCTCCGACTCTCGCGGCGGAGGGGAGGCGCTGCGTTGCGCTCGATTTGCCGGGGCACGGTCTGTCGAGCAAGGGAGGCGGCTTTTCATACGATCTCGAGGGTCACGCCGCATGGCTCGGCGCGGCTGCCGACGCGCTTGGCGAGCCTGAGTTCCATCTGGTGGCCTCTTCGTTGGGAGGCCTGTGGGCCGCGGGCTTCGCCGTGCGATTTCCCGAGCGAATCGCTAGCCTCACCCTGGTGGGTGCCGTCGGACTCGAGCCGCTGACGCCGGAGCGCCTGAGATGGACGTCCGATTACCTCGGCCGAATGGACCGCGACTCGATCGCGGATCGACTGCGCCGGGCCGTGTCGGATCGGGGCGTCATCGACGATTCATTCATCGAGGAGACCTACCGGATGAACAACTCCGCGGGTGCGGCCGAGTCGTTTGCCCGCCTCGGTCGCTACTATCTCGACCGGCTCAATCAGGATATTCAACTCGAACGGCTGGCGAAGTCCGCACTCGGCCGCCGGCTGCTGCTGCTGTGGGGCAAAGATGATGCGACCGTTGCGTATCCGGGTGCCGTCGCGGCCGCGCGGCGTTTGCCCGGATGCACTTTGTTTGCGCTGGAGCGCACCCGTCACGTGCCGCACCTCGAACGCCCGGACGCCGTGACGTGGGCGCTGTCGCGCCACCTGCGTCTGGAGCCGCTGCCGCCGGAGTGCGTCGAGGGCGGCGAAATTTCGCGCGGCGGCGGCCCCCAAGGAGAAGCGTGACCATGTTCTACCATTTCGATCGCCCCGATCCCCGCGTGTCGCCGCGTCCCAGCATGGCCCGCCCAGGGGCGGCACCTTGAGCGCGGATCATCGGTTGATGAAGGCGGCGCGCACGCTGATCGCCGGCCAATTCGACGTTCAGCCGGGAGAGGGCGTTCTGATCACCCGCGACACGCACACCTCGGCGGCGTTGGCGGAGGCGATCGCCGCCGCCGTCATGGACCGCAACGGCCGGCCGCTGATCGCGGCCATTGCGCAGTTGCCTTTTCAGGGAGGCCTCGCGGATCCGTATATACCCGATACGCTGGCCGCCGCCGCCGCCGCATCGGACGTTCTGGATCGATTGCTGTTTCCCGTATCTTGCCGGATCGAAGATGCACGATGCCGCCATGAAAGCGGGCCGAACACGCTATGCACTGCTCGCGACCTCCGGGGTGGAAAGCTTCGGGCGGCTCTACGGCGGGGTCGACTTCGCCTCGTTGATGGATTATCAGATGGCCATCGTCGAGTACCTGGATCGGAAGGCCGGCTCGCGCGTGCGCTTCAGCTGTCCCGCCGGAACGGGCGTGGAGTTCGTGTTGGATGCGGTTAAGTTGAAACGCGAGCGGGTGGCGCGCTCGGCCGGCGTGCATACCGTACCCGGCGCGCAAAGTTTGTACCCCGTGAAGGGATCGGTGCGCGGCCGGGTTGTGCTCGGCGCGCTGTTCGACGAGCATTATCGGCTGTTGCGCCGTCCAGCGATCGTCGAGGTGGACGGATCGATTCGATCGATGAATTGCACGGCCGCCGAGGACGGCCCGAGCTTCGAGCGTGCGCTGCGCCGCGCCGCCGGAGGAGGTGATTTTGGATTCATGATCCATTTCACGATGGCGTTTCACCCGGCGGCGCGCATCACCGGTCGCCATTTCATCGAGGACATCCGCGCCCTCGGGGCCAACGCGATCGGCATGGGGTTGCCCTGGTGGGAGGAGGGCGGCGGCGAAAATCATCCGGATGGCGTGGTACTCGACCAGTCGCTCTGGGTCGATGAAGAGCCCATCGTCGAAGCGGGCAGCATCGTCGGGCCGGCAGAATTGATGCCGGCATACCGCCGCGTTCAGCCGATCTTCGAATAGGCGGCGGCAGTGACCGCGTCGATGGCCGCCTCGTACCACGCCCATCGCGCCACGGTTTGCGTGGCCTCGACCAGGTAGACGCGGCGCTTGAAGGAGGGGACTCCTTTCACGGCATGAAGGCGTCCCCGCCGCATGAGCTCGCTGACGTGACGGCGGGGCAAATAGCCGCTGCCGCCATTGCTCATCAGATGATCCACGGCCCAGTCGGAGGAGGCGATGGTGAGCGCGGAAGTCTTCTCGCCCGGGAATGCGGCCGCGTGCTGGCGGCGGAATTCGTCACCGTGATCGACGTAGACGTAACCCGCGCCGAGAACGGCCGGGGCTCGTCGCGTGCTCGAGACCAGGATCAATTCATCGTCGAACAGCACTCTGCTCGCAAAGCCCTCCGCGGACGGCGGCAGGTAGCAGAACGCCAGGTCGATGAGTCCGGTCTTGAGCCAGCGGTCCACCTGACGCCGTTCGCCCGGCCACAAGGCGAGTGCGACCTTGGGACGGTGACGCCGAAGATGATCCAGGAAGCGCTGTCCGACACCGCGCCAGAGGTCGAATTCCAGGCCCACGTTGCACGTGCCCTCGAAGCCTTCGGGAAGCGACACCTCGTAGCGGGCCTGGCGCCAGAGCTGCGTCATCACCTGGGCATAGCGCTCGAACTTGAAGCCGGCCGAGGTGAGCTCCGCTCCTGCCTTGCCGCGATGGAGCAGCTTCTGGCCGATTTCCTTCTCCAGCGCATTCAGCCGCGCGGTCACCGTCGATTGGGTCACGTGAAGCCGCCGCGAGGCGGCGACCAAGCTTCTCGTTTCGACCACTTGAAGGAACGTGCGCAGCGCCTCGAGGTTCATAATTCGAGTTTATCGAACTTATCGGCGAAATTTATTTGATTTTAAAATAATGATCTTCCTGGCAGCCTAGTCCCGTTCCGAAGCGGCCGTCGAAGGGTTTCCACATGGAATTCAATCACTTTCTCTCCGCCTATTACCCCGATACCGCCTATGGTGGGGACAGGCTTTATGCGGACATGATCAGCCAGGCGAAGCTCGTCGATCAGCTCGGCTACCGGGGCGTCACGATCCCCGAGCATCATCTCATCAACATCCTGCTGGTTCCCGATCCGCTGCAGCTCGCGGTCAAAGTCGCGACGCTGACGAGCCGCATCGAGGTCGTCACGTCGGTCTGCGTTCTGCCGCTGCACGACATGCGGGTGTTCGCCGGTCAGGCGATACAAGCCGACATCCTTTGCGACGGGCGCCTGCTGCTCGGCGTCGGGCGGGGCGCCTTCGCGTACGAGCTCGCGCTCATGGGCAAGCCCATCGAGGAGTCGCGCGAGCGATTCGACGAGTCGTTGAACGTGCTGCTCGCGCTGTTTGCGCGCGAGAACGTGGAGTGGGAGGGAAAGTACTACCGCTTCGGTCCGCTCACGGTCATGCCCCGCCCGGTGGGCGGCGCCGCGCCCAAGATCATGGTGGCCGCGCTGGCGCCGGAATCGATTGAAGCGTCGGTGAAACGGGGTTTTCACATTCAAACGACGCCGCTCGATGCAACCGTGGAGAGGATGAAGCAGCAGGTGGACGCATTCATGTCCGGCAAGGCCTCTCTCGGCGAGGCCGGCAAGCATCTGCGCCTGGCGCTGTCCAGGGTCTGCTGCGTGGCGAGGAACGCGGCCGATGCAAACCGCAAGCTCGAGCTCGCCTATCAGTACTACGGCCGGTTCCACAACGTATTCACGGGACCCGGGAATCGTCGAGCGCGGTTCCATCGCACCGCTCCCGCTCAATCAGACCATGGAGCAGTTCAAGCAGAACATCATCGTTTGCGGCGCGGCCGAGATGGTGGACCGGTTGAAGCTCTATGAGGAGCTGGGCGTCGACGATTTCATCATGAACGTCAACATCGGTCACAGCCAGGAGGAATCCCTGGAAAGCATCCAACGGTTCGCCGCCGATGTGATGCCGTGGTTCCGCCCCGCGAGCGGCGGCAACGCGCGACGGGCGGCATCGTGATGGCTCTGCGTCCGGTGAAGTCCGCTTTTTCCGTCGAGGGCGAGGGGCCGCCCTTGTTTCTCATTCATGGCATTGGCGCATCGAGGCACAGCTGGGACGGGGTCGTGAGCAGGCTCAAGGCCCATTTTCGATGCATCAGCTACGATCTTCGGGGACACGGCCTGTCACCGCTGCCGCCCCCTCCCTACGTGCTCGAGGACCTGGTCGAGGATCTCGAGACGCTCAGAGCGGAGCTCGGGATCGAGCGTGCCCATTTCGCCGGCCATTCGCTCGGCGGCATGATCGGGCCGGCGTATGCCCGTCGATATCCGCAACGGGTGCTGTCGCTCGGCCTGTTCAGCACGGCGGCGTTCCGGACGGCCGATGACGCCACCAAGGTCCGCGGGGTGGTTCACGCCATGCGCACCCAGGGGATCGCCCCGGTGCTCCAGACGCTCAAGGAGCGCTGGTTCACGCCGGAGTTCGCGGCGCGCCGTCCCGATGTGATCGAGCGGCGCATGCAGCAGGTGATCGATACCGATGCAGAGGTGTTCCTGAGCGTTTTCGACATATACGCGCAAACCGAGATGAGCCCCTGGCTCTCCGAGATTCCTCATCCCTGCCTGGTGCTCACGGGCGAGAACGACGGCGGTTGCAATCCGCGGCTGAACCGCCAGATTGCGGCGGCGTTGCCGGCATCGAAGCTCGTGATCCTGCCGAACTTGCGGCATGCCATCCTGCTGGAGGCGCCGGACGAGGTTTCCGCGCCCGTGCTCGAATTCTTATTGTCGAAGGGCTGACGTCACCCACGTTTCGATGACGTCGGCAATGGCGTGCAGCGCGTCCGCATCGGTTCTTCCCGACCGCGCAGGCACGTGAAACGTATGGTCCGCCCCATCGATCATTGCCAGCTTCGCACGGTCTCCGAGCGCCTCGATGACCCGGTGAATCAGCTGCACTTCCGCGAGGGCATCGCGCGTGCCTTGCACGAACAACAGTGGGACGGCGATCTTCGCCAGATGGTCGGCCCTGGCGGTCGAGGGTTTCTTGGGAGGATGCAGCGGAAATCCCAGGAACACGAGCCCGCGGACACCCGGAAGAGGCGCGAGCGCTTGTGCCTGGGAAGTCATCCGGCCCCCGAAGGACTTGCCACCTGCGATGAGCGGAAGGGCGGGCTCGAATTCGCCGGCCCAGGCGATCGCTGCTCGAATCGTCGCGTGGCACACCGCCGGCGTGTCGGGACGCCGGGAGTTTCGTTCCATGTAGGGAAATTGGTAGCGAAGGCTCGCGATGCCCCGCGCAGCGAGGGCTGCCGAAAGATCGGAAAGGAAGCGGTGGCGCATATTCGCGCCGGCCCCGGGTCCGAGCACGAAAAGCGCCCGCGCGTCCGGCGGGCGCTCCAGCAGGCCGCAGACTCGGAGATCATCTCCGACGGAGAGAATGACTGGCTGCGCCGCCGCGGGGTTCACCTCCCAAGTATGCGGCACGAGCCGGCGGAAACGTCAGTGTTTCGATTTCATCTGCTCGGTGCGGGAGTCGTCGTTCTTGGCACGCGCTTTCCCGCGCTGCTCGGCTTGCTGCAAAGCTGCCTCCTCGTCGGGCTTGACGTGCGGCCCTTCCTTGATTTTCCGCTGCCCCTTGTCGGACGCCACGAATTCGCGCTCAGCCTTGTTGAATTCCTCCGCCGCCTGCGGATTTCCCTCGCCATGGTTGGTGGGTTTTTTATCCATGATAACTGCTCCTCGAAATGGGTTATGGGGACCGCTGCGCCGATCGGGGCGACCGCGCGCCGTGCTACATAATCTTCCGCCGGGCGCGCCGGCTATTCGAGTCGAGGCGGGAGGCGGGCGTTGTAGGCGATGTCCGACCCGCGAACCCGGGCACTTCGTTGACATAAAATGAATTCCGTCCTTTTGTCGTGGCTCAGAGACGCTCATCACAGTTTCCTTTGACGTGGTTCGCCACTATCGTCGCCAACACCGAAGCTACTTCACGGAAATGCACTGATGGCGACACCGATCAATGCTCCATTGACGAGTGAAATTTGGCATCTGAGCATCGAAGATCTGCTCGAGCCCATCTGCGAATCACCGCGCCTGGGCGGCCCGGGGCCCTTCGTGATCAACTTGAGCGCGTCCAGCGCCCCGCTCAGCCAACCCGCGAAATCGTTCCTTCCCCCCGGCGCAGCGCACGTGTACCAAATTCAGCGCATGGAAGACCGGCGCCCGCGTTACCGGTTGCGGCTCGGCCCGTTCGCGACCGAGGACGAGGCCGATGCCATGCTGGGCATCGTGCGCGATGTCTATCCCAGCGCGCTGACCGCCACCGCCGAATCCGATGATCTGAGGGCGATCGCCGCGCTTCAGCCGAAACCAGCGAGTGCACCGGCGCCTGTCCATGCGCCGGCCGCCGGCGCGCATGCCGCCCCAACGCCACGACCTGCGGCGGTTGCCGCGTCCGTACCCACCGCCGCCGTGGTGGCGCCTGTCGTGGTGGCGCCGGCCGTGGTGGCGCCGGCCGTGATGGCGCCGGCCGTGATGGCGCCTGTCGTGGTGGCGCCGGCCGTGATGGCGCCGGCCGTGATGGCGCCGGCCGTGATGGCGCCTGTCGTGGCGCCAGCTCCCAGTGTTCCACGGCCAGCGGTATCGACCCTCGCCTCCCAGGGCACGCAGCTGCGAGGGACTGCGCCGGCGCCGATGAAGTCCGCGCCGCCGCAGCCGGCCGTTGCGCGTGCGCAATTCCCGCCCGCCTCGATTTCGATCCCTGTGCTCTCGGATTCCGTCGAAGTGGTGCGCCGACCGCCGCCGGCCGCCGTATCGCCTGCCCCGGCATCGTCGGTCGCAGCGTCCGCTGCCCCAGCGTCTCCTGCCTCAACGTCGCCGGTCGCAGCGTCGCCTGCCCCAGCGTCGCCGGTCACCGTGGCATCGCCGGCTAAATCACCACCTGCCCCTGTGCGAGCTCCGGTATCCCCGCTTGGGGGCATTCGCCCTGCGCCAAGACCAGCAGCGTCTGCGGTCAAGCCGATGGTGCCCGTGGTCACGGATGTCGCCTCTCCGGCGCAGCGCCCCGTGGTGCGCGACGCGCGGCCACCGAGCCTCGAGTCGACGCAGACTCTGCGCGCATTGACGACATCGGAACTGCAAGACTCGGCGGCGCGTTGGTATGTGATCCAGCTGTCGATCTCGGGCGAAAGCTTTGATCCGGACAGCCTGCCGAATCTCGATATTTTCAATGAATATCGGCTGTACTCCGTGGCGGGTATGGACCAGGGGCGCATCGTGCATTCGCTGCGGCTCGGGTTTTTCGCCGACGAGGTGGCGGCCGGGGCGGTGGCGAGCTACCTCGCGGCGTTCTACGACAAGCCCACGGTCAAGCGGATCAGCGTCGCCGAACGGGAGCGGTTTCGGGATCAGCGGGTGGAGGCGCGGAAGGACATCGGTGCAACCGGAAGGCATGCCATCATCGAGATCACCGGGGAGCGGCATATCCGCGACAACCGCCCTCGCATCGCGACGGTTACCCCGTTGGCGCCCGCCGCAAGTTCGTCCCAGTCGACTGCGGCGCCGGCTCGCAAGGGACGCTAGCCGGCCTCAGTTCGTGTAGGCCCCGATCAATGCCCGCGCAGCATTTGCCGCGCCTTGGACCGGGCCCTCGCGGCCGAGCGTGATGCGCGTTAGGCTCGAGCTGACGAGTGATGCCCGGACCCGCGGCCGGAGCCCGAC
>CAVVKU010000010.1:0-75489 GCA_963748995.1 uncultured Gammaproteobacteria bacterium
TGTTGCCCTTACGCTTCCACCTGTGACCGCGCTCGTTTCGCCACCGGTTGGCGCTTAACAGTTCACGCTCGCCCTCTCATCGCCTGCTTTGGACTGTCCACTATTTGCGCGTACCACGGTCGTACCCGCCCGCTGCTCGCTAACGCAGTCTGCCCCGGCCACCGTAATCTCCCTGTCATGCTCGTGACCAAAGCACAATACAGTTTGCAGGATGCCGAGAGGTATTTCCAAGAGCACCTCTCCGTTGGCGATTACTACTCGGAGAGCCAAGCCGTCGCGGGCCAGTGGATCGGCAAAGGTGCCGAGGCTCTCGGATTGTCTGGCGACACCCACAAAGACGAGTTCGTGCGCCTGTGCGAGAATCTCCATCCGCAGACCGGCCAACGACTCACGTTGCGGCACAAAACCACCCGCCGCGAGGTGGGAGCGGATGGCGCCGAACATCAAAGCGCCAATCGCCGCGTGTTCTACGATTTCACATTCTCCCCGCCCAAGTCTGTGTCCATCGCCGCCCTGGTGGGCCATGATCGCGCGCATTGTCGAGGCGCACGAGCAAGCGGTGACTGTCGCGCTCAGTCAATTGGAGTCGTTCGCCGCAACGCGCGTGCGCAAGAACGGGCAGTGCACCGCCCGCACCACGGGAAATATCGTCGCCGCCGTGTTCCGGCACGAGACCTCGCGCGCTCTGGACCCGCATTTGCACAGTCACTGCATCCTGTTCAATGCCACCCACGACCCGGTCGAGAACCAGTGGAAGGCCCTGGAGAATTACGAGATGTTGGTGGCCATCAAGTTCATCGAGGGTCTGTACTACCACGAGTTGGCCCGTGCGCTGCGCCGGTTTGGCTACGAGATCGACAACAAGCCTCGGGGGGATTTTGAAATCAAGGGGGTTGCCCCCTCATTGATCGAGAAGTTTTCCAAACGGCACCAGGAGATCGACCAGAAGACGCGCGAACTGTTGGAACGGGAACCGCAGAAGGCCAACGGCAACATCGCGGCGATCCGCGAGCACATCGCCCACAAAGAGCGCGCCCGCAAGATTCGGAACATCAGTCTGCCTGAACTCCAAGCCACTTGGGACGCGCAATTGACTCCAGAGGAGAAAACATCCCTGCGTCATCTGACTACCGGGCAACCTGCACCGGCCGTATCCAGCGAGACTCTCGCCAAGCAGGCTGTCTCCTGGGCTGAGGAACACTTGCTGGAACGCCGGTCAGTGGTGCATGAGCACGAACTGTGGCGGCACGCGCTGGAGCACGTGCGCGGGCAGAGCATCGGGCTGGCCGACGTTCAGGCCGTGACCCGTCAACGCGGCTATCTGCGCGATGAAAAGCATCCAGGGAAGGTCACAACGAAGGAACTGCTGCGACGGGAATGGGACATCGTGTGCATGGCCAAAGACGGCATTGGCCGGTTCGGCCCGTACTGCTCCGGCCATTCGATCCACAATGCCAATCTGGACGCCGAGCAACGCCAAGCTGTCGAGCGAATCCTCCGGTCGCGCGACTTTGTCACCCTGTTTCGCGGCGGGGCCGGCACGGGCAAGAGTTACACGTTGCGTGAAGTGTATGGCGCACTTCAACAGGCCGGGCGCACGGTCACGGTCATCGCCCCGCAACGGCAACAGGTCATGGACCTGGAAAAGGACGGCTTTCATGGTGCACAGACTGTCAGCGGCTTTTTGGCGCGCGGAATCCTCTCCCGAGGCGGCGTGGTATTGGTCGATGAAGCCGGACAGATCGGTGGTCGGCAAATGCACCAGCTCTTGAGCTTGGCGCAAGCCAACCAGGGCCGGGTGATCCTCTCCGGCGACACCCGCCAGCACGGCGCGGTGGAAGCGTCGGATGCGTTGCGCGCCATCGAGAAGTATTCAACATTGCGGGCCATCGAACTCACCGAGATTCGGCGCCAAGACCCGGCCCGGGCGAAGACACGCGCCGAACGCGAGCAGATTGCGCAGTACAAGGAAGCCGTCAAAGAGGCGTCGGCAGGCAACCTCGACGCATCATTCAATCGGTTGGACCGCCAGGGAGCCATCGTGGTGTGTTCGCCATCCGACCAGGAACAGCGTCTTGCTCAAAGCTACCTTGCGTTGGCCGAGCAGCGTTCGTCTGTGGTCGTGGTCTCACAGACCTGGTCGGAGATTCACCGGGTCAATGAGCAAGTGCGCGCCGCGCTGAAATCGCGCGGCCTTCTCGGTGCCGAAGACCGGGCGGTGACCACGCTGGAGACGGTCGATTTGACCGACGCCCAAAAACGGGATCGGCGGTTCTACAAAGAGGATACTGTGATCGTGTTGAACCGCAGCGCAGCCGGATTGGACAGGGGCCAGGTTTGTCAACTCGTGGACATCACCGACAAGGGCTTTCTTCTGAAGAATGCGGACAAGACTCGCACCGTCCCGTTCCGGTTTGTGGAGCGGCTCACCGTGTGCCAGCCCAAGGAACTCATGTTGGCGGCCGGCGACCGTCTGCAACTGAAGGCCAACGCGAAGACACGAGCAGGCCAGCGCCTTGCCAATGGCGAACTGGTCACGGTGAAGAAGGTCGGCGCCGACGGGCGAATCAGACTGACGGACGGACGGGTTCTGCGGAAAGATTACCGGCAATTCGTGCGCGGCTTTGCCATCACGTCCTATGCGTCGCAGGGCAAGACGGTCGATCATGTCTTGTTCTCCGATTCCGCCATCAAAGCGGCCACGAACCAGCAACAGTGGTACGTGACCATTTCCCGGGGGCGCAAAGGGATTCAGATTTTCACTGGCGACAAGGTGCAACTGCGCGAGAACATCCTGCGTTCCGGGAACCGCGAATTGGCGATTGATCTGGCGAAGCAAGGCCATCTCCAAAGGCTCGACTACTACGACGTGCTGCAAGGGCCGGGCGTGGTCATGACACAGGCCGGAACCCTAGACGCACATTTGCCGGGGAACGGAGCAAGTGTTGTGCCAACGTCGCGAGGAATCCGCCGGTGTCACGCATTTGCCATGAAAATTCGCGGCGTTACGAGCATCGGCCGCTCCGCGGGCCGGGAGCCCTGCATCGTGTCTGCACTGCAAACGTGCAATGGCGTCCGCGCGCGCCCCAGGATCGCGCGAATCGACCGCGTGCTTCACGCCATCCGCGTGTGGTGTGTATCGGGCGCGCCTCGCGGTATAGTCGGGCCATGACCGCTGCGCAAAGTTTCCTGATCTCCGATCTGCTGCACGCGTACCGCGCAGGTACGCTCAAGCCGACGCAGGTGGTGGAAGAGGCGCAGGCGCGGGCCGACCGCACGCCCGAGCGGCATGTCTGGATCACCCGACACGGCCGCGAGGTACTGTTGCATCGCGCCCGCGAGCTCGAGGAGCGCTCAGTGGAGGAGCTTCCGCTGTACGGCGTTCCGTTCGTCATCAAAGACAACATCGACCTGGCCGACGTGCCCACCACCGCAGGTTGCCCGGCCTATTCGTACACGCCCGCCCGCTCTGCGCGCGTCGTGCAGCGGCTGTTGGACGCGGGCGCCATCGCCCTCGGGAAAACCAATCTCGACCAATTCGCCACCGGCCTCGTCGGTACGCGCTCGCCGTATGGCGCCTGCCGCAACAGCTTCCATCCCGACTTCATTTCGGGCGGCTCGAGCTCGGGCTCCGCGGTGGCCGTCGCCACGGGGCTCGCGAGCTTCAGTCTCGGCACGGACACCGCGGGTTCGGGCCGCGTGCCGGCCGCATTCAACAACATCATCGGCCTGAAGCCGAGCGTGGGCCGCCTGAGCACGCGAGGCGTGGTGCCGGCGTGCCGATCGCTCGATTGCGTGTCGATCTTTGCGCTCACCGCCGAGGACGCGGCCGCGGTATTGACGGTCGCTCAGGGCTTCGATGCCGAGGATCCCTTCTCGCGCCGCCTCGCCGACCGGCCGCTGGTCGGGTGCCGATTCGGCATACCGCATGGCGATCAGCTGCATTTTTTCGGCGACGAGGATTACGCCCGGTTGTTCGATCAGGCCATCGGACGAGTCGAATCGCTCGGGGGCTCGGTCGTGCGGATCGATTTCGCTCCGTTCCTCGATGCCGCGCGGCTGCTGTACGGCGGACCGTGGATCGCGGAGCGCTACGCGGCGCTCGAGGACTTCATTCGCCGCCGCCCTGAATCGATGCATCCCGTGACCCGCGAGGTCATCGAGGGCAGCAGCAACTTCTCAGCCGTCGATGCGTTCAAGGGTCTGTACCGATTGGCAGCGCTCAAACGCGCGAGCGAGCGCGTGTGGGACGTGGCGGACGTGTTGCTGACGCCCACGGCCGGAACCGTCTATGAAATCGGACGAGTGGAAGCGGATCCGATCCGCCTGAACACGAACCTGGGTTACTACACCAATTTCATGAATTTGATGGATCTTGCCGGGGTGGCCGTACCGACCGGCTTCCGCACCGACGGCCTGCCGTTCGGAGTCACTCTCGTGGGTCGATGCGGCGTCGATGCATCCCTCCTCGAGTGGGCCGGCCGGCTGCATCGCGCCTCGGTGCAGCGGCTCGGCGCTTTGGACCTGACCCAGCCGCGGATGCCTGTCGACGGGACGCAAACGAACTCCCTCGATTTGCTGCTGCGCGGAGGTTTCATGCCGATCGCCGTCTGCGGCGCGCACATGCAGGGCATGGCGTTGAATCACCAGCTGCTCGAAAGAGGGGGTCATCTGATCAAACACGCAAGGACCGCCGCACGCTATCGGCTGTTTGCGTTACCCGGTGAGCCGGCGCGTCCGGGACTGGTTCGCGACGTGATGGGCGGCGGATCGATCGAGATCGAGGTCTGGGCGCTCAGGTCCGTCGACCTCGGCTCCCTCGTGGAAGCCATTCCCGCGCCGCTCGGACTGGGGAAAATCGAGCTGGACGGCGGCGAGACGGTCACCGGTTTCGTTTGCGAATCCCATGCGACCGGCTCCGCCAGGGAAATCACGGCTCTCGGTGGCTGGCGCGCTTACCTGGCCGAATCGGCCGGCCGACGTTAGACGTCCGCCCCGAGCGATCGGCGCAACCGCCCGCGCCGCTGCGCGCGCTCGAGCGCCAGATCGAGCAGCCGCGACACCAATTGTTTTTGCGACAGTCCCGACAGCGCCCAGAGCTTCGGATACATCGAAATCGCGGTGAATCCGGGCAACGTGTTGATCTCGTTGACCAGGAACCGCCCAGCGGCCGTCAGGAACAGGTCGACTCGCGCGAGCCCGTCGCACTCGAGGACTTCGAATGTCTTCAGCGCCATCGCTTGAGCGTCGCTCAGCTGCGCCGCCGAGAGGCGTGCGGGCAGATCGAAGCGCACTCCCTGCTCATCGAGGTACTTGGCATCATACGAATAAAATCCATCCGGGTGCTCGACGATGATTTCACCCGCACCGGAGACCGTCGGTGGATGTCCGCCGAGCACCGCGAGCTCGATTTCGCGCCCGATGACACCGGCCTCGCCCAACACCTTGGAGTCGAATTCGAATGCCTGCTGCACGGCGCCCCGGATATCCTCCGCGCGCGCGACCTTGGTGATTCCGACTGAGGACCCCGCGTTGGCGGGCTTCACGAACAATGGAAACCCCAAGGCGGCCAAATCGCGGCAGACCTCGAGCGGCTCGTTGTCGAACCGGTCGCGACGCACCGTCCGAAAAGGGGTGACCGGGATACCCGCGTCTCGCAGCAGGCGCTTCATCACGTCCTTATCCATTCCAATGGCCGACCCCAGGACGCCGGCGCCGACGTAGGGAATGCCGGCCACCTCGAGGAGCCCCTGAACGGCGCCATCCTCGCCGAGGGTTCCGTGCAGCACCGGAAACACCACATCCAGCCGCCCCGCCGCGGACGGCGAAGCGTCGGCGGAGGACGGCGCGACGGCGCACGGAAGCTCGGCGGCCCGTCCTTCCTCGATCCGCACGAGCCGCGGATCGCGAGCGCTGGCCAGGAGTTTGCCGGCATCCTGCAGGAGCCATCGACCGGCTTTGTCGATGCCGATCAAAACCGGCTCGAAGCGCTCCGTGTCGAGCGCCGCGAGCACGTTACGGGCCGAGAGGATCGATATCTCGTGCTCCGCGGATCGCCCCCCGAATATGATTGCGACGCGGATTTTCCGGGCTTCGGACATGTGTGCTCAAGAGATTGAATACTGCGCCGATATGATGCCTGATGCGCGTCAACTTTGGGCCCCTGTCGAGATTCGCCGCTGCGGTGGCCGTGGTGTATCTGTGCGCCCTGGCGGCCGCGTACCCCGCAGTGACCTACAACCTCACCGGTCTGCCCACCTATCCGCATCTGGACAAGGCCGCCATGGACGATACCTGGCGCACCGAGAGCCTGGGCCGCTGGTGCGCCAAATTCACGGGCGTGACGAGCGATTCGCTGGACGCGGTGGAAGACTGGTATCGCCGGACGTTGTACCGGGCCAGCGAGCTCGACTTGACGCGGGATGAGCGTTTCAAGGGATACCCGATGCTTGCTGGAATCAAACTGGTTTTAGGCGTGGATTACGTCGCGTTGTACCGGATGCCCAATCAACCGACCATCATCGAACTGCACTTTTGCGGCGGAAGCCGATAGCCCAGACACAGACGATGATGGCGCCGGCCAACACCGCCGTCGCGATGGGCCGGCTGAGCGCCAGCCCGCCCTCACTCACCGGCTTGTCCAGAAAGTCGCCCAAGGTCGCCCCCAACGGGCGGGTCAGAATGAATGCGGCCCAGAACAGGACGACGCGCGAAATCCGCGTCCGGAAGTACAGCGCCGCGATCAACGCCAGGGCCGCGCCGAAGACCAGCGCGCCGCCGAGATATCCGAGTCCCGTGTCATCCGCCATCCAATCGCCGAGCGCGGTGCCGAGCGTCTGCGAGAACGTGATCGTCGCCCAATAGAAGGCCTCCGCCTTCGGGCCGTGGAGGGTGGCCACCGACACCGTGCCTTGCGATCGATACCACAACCCCAGCGTGCCGAGAACGCAGATCACGAGGAGCGTCGAGCCGCCGAGATACCCGATGCCGAGCGAGCGGTCGGCAAAGTCGGCCAACGTCGTGCCGGCGGTGGTGGAGGCCACGATCGTCGACCAATACAAGGCGGGATGAAACGATCGCGCGCGTATCTGGCAGGTGACCAGCACGATGAGCAACGACAGGAAGATCGCGGTGCCGGCCAGATATCCGAGTTTCATCGTCATCGTGACGGTGTCGCCGCCCGTTTCACCCAGCGTCGTTGCCAGGATCTTGATCACCCAGAATCCCAGGGTGACTGCCGGGACCTTGGCCGACGGCGGGACGGAATGTTCGCGGCGCTCGTTCATCATATGTCCGGCAATGGTGCACCGATCATGGCCGCCCGAGGTGTACAAGTTCGCAATCTTGTCAATGCACCTGTGAGCGCGTCATTTCCCCGATTTTCGCCGCCAGGCTGTCGATGGCGAACGGCTTCATGATCATCGCCATGTTCGAGCCGAGAAAGCCGGCCCGGATGGCGGCGTTCTCCGCGTAGCCCGTGATGAAGAGAATGGGTAATTTCGGACGATGCTTTCGCGCCACTTCCGCGAGCTGCCGTCCGTTCATGCCGGGCAGGCCCACATCCGATATCATCAGATCGATTCGCTGATCGGAGGCCAGAATCGGGAGTGCCGATTCCGGCTCCGCCGCCTCAATGGGAAAATACCCGAGCTCCTGCAACACGTCGCGGATGAGCATGCGAACCGACGCATCGTCCTCCACGAACAGCACCGACTCGCCGTCTCCCACGTCGATCTCGGTCTCCGGCGGCCGCCGATCGTTGGCGGGTACGCTGTCGGTCGCCGGTAGATACAGCGTGACCGATGTGCCGTTCCCGGGCTTGCTCTGGATCCGAACCTGGCCTCCGCTCTGCTTGGCGAAGCCATACACCATCGACAGCCCGAGGCCCGTGCCCTGACCCAACGGCTTGGTGGTGAAGAACGGCTCGAACGCGCGCTCGAGAAGCTCCGGGGCCATGCCGACACCCGTGTCGGACACCGAAATGGTGACATATCGACCTCTGGCAAGGCCGAGCGAAGCGGCAGCGGCCACGTCATCCAAATCGATCGATCCGGTCGCCACCCTGATCTCACCGCCGTCGGGCATGGCATCGCGGGCATTGATCGCGAGATTCAAGAGCGCGCTCTCGAGCTGGTTCACGTCGACGATTCCGGAGGGCATGTCGGTTGCGAGGTCGATCGTCAGCACGATCTGCTCGTTGATGGTCCTGCGCAACAGAACCTCGAACGAGCTCAACAGACTGTTGAGATCGACGATTCTCGCATCGAGAGACTGCCGCCTCGAGAAAGCAAGCAATCGCTGCGTGAGGGATGCTGCACGCATCGCCGACGTGCACGCCGCGTCCATGAAACGTTGAACATCGTCGAGCCGCCCGGCGGCGATCCGGCGCTTGAGTATTTCCAATGACCCGATGATTCCCGACAGCATATTGTTGAAGTCGTGCGCAATTCCGCCGGTCAGCTGCCCGACCGCCTCCATTTTCTGGCTTTGACGCAGGGCGGCCTCGGCCTGCGCTCGATTGATCATTTCCGTCTTGAGCTCGGCGGTCCGCTCCGCTACTTTGATCTCGAGCGCCTCGCGGCTTTCGCGAAGCTCCTGGATGCGGTCCCGAAGATCGAATTGGCGCTGCCGGTTGCGCAGCGCCGTGTCGATGGCGCTCAATAGCGACCGCGTCCCGAGCGGACGCTCCAGCACCATGACGTTGGTGACCATGCTGAGCAACTGCCGCGCCGCCTGCTCCGGAAGCAGCACGCCGTCCGGATGGCGCGAGGTCAGCAGGATGAACGGCACGTCCGACCAGGGAGGCTGTGCGGCCACGGCGTTCGCGAGCGCATCCACAGCGCCGTTCAACGCTTCGTCCGTGATGAGGATGGCGCCGGTGCGGTGGGTGAAAAACGCGGCCACCTCGCCGAGATCTTCGCACACCCGCGCATCGTAGCCCGATGCGCCCAGCCGGGCCGCAACGCTCGAGGCATCACGACCGAACGGCGCGCAGATGAGAATGCGGCGCGCCTCCGGGGCTTGCTTAGGCTCCACTGTCCCTAGCTTCCATCAGGGGCGTGGAAGAGCCGACGTACTGCGGATTTCCCGTCATCACGCCGTGAAATTCCGTGAGCGGCTCGCCGATCCTCAAGCCCCGGCGGTCGATGCGCAGCTCGCGAATCGCATCCTCGTGCGGCCCTCCGCGATTCTTGATGATGGACAGCGCCTTGCGTATGCGGCCATCGGCCTCGAAGAATCTGATCAGGATCACCGTATCGGCGACATACGATATGTTGATCGAGCTGGTCGCCATGCTACCCACCAAACCGCTTTGCGGGTTGATGAGGAAAGTGGTGACGCCGCGCTGATTGAGATACGACAGGAGCTCGTGGAGCTGCAGCGCCACATATTGCTCCTGGGGCATGGCCGCCACATAGCCATTGAAACTGTCGATGACCATGATCCGAACGTTACGCTCCTCGACCTGACGGCGGATGCGCCACGCAAATTCCCCGGGGGCGACCTCTGCGGGGTCCACTTGCATGATGACCAGGCGCTCGCTGTCGAGGTGCCGCTGCAGATCCAATCCCATCTGCCTGGCCCTGACCAGGAGGGTGCCGACGCGCTCGTCGAATTCAAGGATCGTGCACGCCTCGCCGCGCTCGCAGGCCGCATGCACGTACTGCAGCGCCAGCGTGGTCTTGCCGGCGCCGGCGGGGCCCGAGATGAGCGTGCTGGTCCCGCGCATCGGGCCCCCGGCCAGGAGCGCATCCATCTCGGGCACTCCGCTCGGGGTGGGATCGCCCAGAAAAGGTTTGTGGTGATGGGCGGCGATCAGCCGCGGATACACCTCGAGACCGCCCCTTCGAATCGTGAGATCGTGATAACCGGCGACGAAATCCACGCCGCGCAACTTTTGGATCTGTACACGGCGTCGCGCGGCGCCGAATTGCAGCGTGGTGCGCTCCAGGGTCACGACACCGTGGCAGAGACTGTGCAGGTGGGAGTCACGCTGCCCGCGCTCCGCGGTGAGGTCGTCGATCAAAACCACGGTGGAGGACAGACCGCTGAAAAACTGCTTCATCGCCAGCACCTGCCGCCGATAGCGCAGCGGGTTCTGCGCGAGGAGGCGCATTTCGGACAGGCTGTCGAACACGATGCGGGTGGGACTGGAGGCCGCCACCTTTTCCTGAATCAGCTTGACCGTGGCGCCGAGCTCCATTTCCCAGGGATGCAGTATCGACTGTTCGCGCGCCTCGCCGAGGACTTCGGCCGCCGTCGCGAGCTCGAAAAGCTCGAGCGCGTCGAGCGACCAGCCGTGGGATGCGGCGACGGCCTCGATTTCCTCGCGGGTCTCGGACAAGGTCACGTAGAGCACCTTCTCGCCGCGCCGCGCGCCCTCGAGCAGGAACTGCAGCCCGAGCGTCGTCTTGCCCGAGCCGGGCTCGCCCTCCAGCAGATAGAGCCGGCTCGCGGGCAGGCCTCCATGAAGGATCATGTCGAGGCCCGTGACTCCGGTTGCCAACTTTCGGGGGGTCGCCAGGGTGCGGAGGTCCCCGTGGGTTTTAACTTCGCTCATCGCCGTGTTCGTCGTCGCGGATTTTCCATGGTCGAGGCCGCGCCTCGAGCATTCGGATGGCCTCGCCGCCGTGTCGGGTCGACGCTAGATGCGGCTCCGACCGTGCATCAGAAATGACACGATGGCGCCGATGAGAAAGACGACGAACAGGATCTTCGCGATTCCCGCAGCGCCCGCCGCTATTCCACCAAATCCGAAAACGGCCGCAATCAATGCGATGACCAGAAATACTACTGCGTAATGCAACATGTCGATCTCCCGAGCTGAGCCGCATGGATACGGTGGCTGATTGGTGAAATAATGCACGCGAGTCTATCGATATCAAAAACTTGCGAACACCTCCTTAAACGACGAACCCCATGTCAGTAGAAGCTTACAACGTCCCACCCGGGCCCGGCGTTTCCCGGGGCGCCGTGACCGCGGTCAAGGCCCTGGCGTGGGGTGCTTTCGGACTTCTGTTGTTCGAGGCGCATATCGCCTTCGTGCCCATTGCGCTGGCCCTGCTGTTCGCACTGATCCTGTCGAGCCCGGTCGAGGCGCTGCATCGCTGGCACATCCCTCGGGGCGCCAGCGCTTTGTTGATCCTGGTCTCGGCGCTCGCCCTCATCGGCGGTGCGATCGATCTGTTGTCGACGCCGGCCCAGCACTGGTTCGCGTCCGCACCGCAAACTCTGCAGACCATCAAGCAGCGGATCACGCCGGTCGCCCGCTTCATGCAGCACATCGACGAGCTGCGCGGGAGCGCGGATACGCTCGGCGCCCCCCACGCTTCCACTCGGCCCGCCGTCGCGGCCCCCGCACCGGAAGGCCCGGAAGTGCTGCTCGGCGCGACCCGTGATGCGCTCGTGGGGTCGGTGACGTTCGTGATCGTGACCCTGTTCCTGCTTGCGGGCGGACCTCCGATGATGGCGAGAATGACCGCAGCCTTCGTGGACCATCTGCACGCAGGGCACGTCCTCGATCTCATCGAGAAGGTGCGCGCGGAAGTCGCGAAGTTCTACCTCACGACGACACTCATCAACCTCGGGCTGGGATGCGCCACCGCAGGCGTCATGATGGCTTGGGGCATGCCCAATCCCTACCTGTGGGGCGCCATGGCGGCGCTTCTCAATTACATTCCATACGTGGGTTCGGGAACCACGCTGCTGGTCATCTCAGTGGTCGCCGTGGTCTCTTTCACGAACCTGGGACGAATCTTAGGCGTTGCGGGAAGCTACGTGTTGCTCGCGACCATCGAGGGTCAAATCGTCCAGCCGCTGCTCGTCGGCCGTCGGCTCGCGGTGAACCCGTTGGTGGTGTTCCTGGCGCTGTGGTTCGGCGGGATGTTCTGGGGCATCCCGGGCATCCTGCTGTCGACACCGTTGCTGGTCGCCATCAAGGTGATTGCCGAGCATTCCGCGCGCGGCGGCGCCCTGCTCAAATTCCTCGGGCCCAACCAGGCGGTCATGGAGCGCGAAAAGAAGCTCCGGGAATTTGCGCGCCGCGCGACGGACTAAGGGTCATGCGAACCACGACCCTCCTGATCGTCGCAGCCGCCCTGCTCGTCCCCCGCTGGGGCGCCGCGACCCCGCGGGAGAATGGCGCGCCATCCGCATCTGCGCCCCCTCCACCGCCCACGCAGCTCGACGAGCTCACGGTCACCGGCGAGCGTACCGGGCCGGGCATGTGGCGCGTGCATCGCGGGGATTCGCAATTATGGATCCTGGGAAGCATCTCGCCTTTGCCCAAGGGCATCACCTGGCGCTCCAAACAGGTCGAGCAAGTGCTGGCCAAAACTCAGCGGGTGCTCGTCCCGAAACCGCTGGAGATCGGCATCGTGCGCATCTTGTGGCTGTTGATCACCGAACGCGATGTCCTCATGATCCGGGGCGGCAAGCGGCTGAAGGATGTCTTGCCGCAAAATCTCTATCTCAGGTTCTCCACCCAGCGCGCCCGCTTCACCACCGATGCCGGTAAATGGGAGCGCTATCGACCCATCGTCGCCGCAGCCTTTCTCGAGCAGGACGCCTTCCATCGGTTCGGGCTGTCCGCTCGACTCGATTTGGGAGCAGCCGTGCGCGCGCTGGCGAAGAAGCAGGACGTGCCGGTCGAGGAGGTCAAAATCGCGGGCGTGGGCGATTTCCTCGACACCCTGAAGGCGATGCCTCCCGCCACCGAGAATGCCTGCGTCGACGCCTCGTTGGTGACGATCGAGACAGGGTTGCCCCGGTTGATCGAGCGTGCACGCGCCTGGTCCACCGGCAACGTCGAGCGCATTCAACAATTACCGCAGCCGGCGGAGGTGGATGCGTGTGTGGCGGCGCTCGACACCGGCGCCTCCAAGGGAGATCTGGTGGCTCGCGTGCGCCAATCCTGGCTCGCCGCGGCCGACAAATATCTGCAAAGCGGTTCAGTGACCTTGGCGGTGGTGAACATGGATCTGCTGCTCGGCAAGGGTGGCCTGCTCGACAGTCTTCAATCGCAGGGGTACTCTGTTGATTCTCCTTAATAATCTAATAGTTACAATACCCAATTAATGTCATTTATTAAAGGCAGGCACTTTAACGCCGCGCCCCCGAGGAGATCATCTTGAAGCACCTTGCACAACGCCCGGCATTGCGTCGGCCCAGGTTCGCGTGGGCGGTGCCGGCCGTCGCGGCGTGGTTCGCCATCGGCGCCGCGACGGCGAAACCGGTGCCCACCGCCTCGCTCGGAATCGATTCGGCGCCGATCGCAGCACTCGACCGCGACATCGATACGGGCGCGCTGAAGCTGGTCGACAGCCTGCTCGTCATGCGATGCGGGCAGGTGGTCTTCGATCGAAAATACACCCACGATTACGCGCGTCTCTATTTCAAGGAGGCGCACAGCAAGGGCCCCCTGAACGCCCGGCTCACCGGTCCCTACAACTACTTCGATCCCGCCTGGCATCCCTATTATCACGGCACCGATGAGCACAGCATGCAATCGGTGTCCAAGACCGTCACCTCCATTTTGATCGGCATCGCCATCACACGCGGCGACTTCAAGGCTCCGCTGTCCACACCCGTGCTGCATTATTTCGACGAGGCGCGGGTCAAGAACCTCGATCCGCGCAAGCGTCGCATGACGCTCGAGAACCTTTTGACCATGACCAGCGGACTCGATTGGAACGAGGAAGTGGCCTACGACGATCCCGCGAATCCTTCAGATCTGATGGAAGCGACCGACGATTGGGTGCAGTTCGTCATCGATCGGCCGATGGCCACCGAGCCCGGGACCGTCTTTGCCTATTCCAGCGGAGTGACGGAGTTGTTCGCCCACATTTTCAAAAAGGAGACGGGGTCCGACATCGAGGAGTACGCGAGACGTCATCTGTTCGCGCCGCTCGGCATCGTCAACTACCACTGGAAACGCACGCCCCTCGGCGTCGTCGACACCGAGGGGGGCCTCTACCTGCGGACCGAGGATCTGACCAAGCTGGGGCAGTTGTTCCTGCAGGAGGGCCGTTGGAAGGGAGCGCGCATCGTGTCCTCCGAGTGGATCAAGGAGTCGCTCACGCCGAGGATCGCAGCCGGCGAGGGCTTTCAGTACGGTTATTTCTGGTGGCTCCTGCCGTATGGAAAGCCCGGCCAAACGGCCTGGGTGGCACGCGGCTTCGGTGGGCAGCGGCTCATCGTTTTTCCCGACGAGCAGCTGATCGTGACCTCCACCGCCTGGCACATCCTCGACGATGCCTCGATCGAGTTCGATGTGGTCAAGCGGCTGCTGCCGGGCGTTCACCCGCAGCAATGTGCGCGGCCCCGGTCATGAGGCGGTTGCACTCCGCGGTTGCCCTCGCACTCGTCGCCGTTCTTGTGACCCACGCGCACGCGGACACGGAATCCGGCGCCGACGCGGAATCCATCGGCTCGGTGCGGCAAATGTACGATGGCGCGCTGATGCCCGATCTCGCGGTGAGCACGTTTCGTCACATCGACCGGTTGTTCCCGACGCGAACGATCGCACGCGGCAAGCAGGTGTCGCCGCTGCCGCCCGCGGATCGAGCGCTGACCCGCCTCGAATTCGTGTCTCGCGGAAAACACTGGGACCTGAACGATTATCTCGCGGTGAACCGCGTCGCGGGTCTCTTGGTGCTGAAGAATGGACGGGTGGCGCTCGAAATCTATCAGTACGGCAATACACCGGGCACGCGCTGGATGTCGATGTCGGTCGCCAAATCGATCACCTCCACCTTGATCGGCGCGGCCATCCGGGACGGATATATCGGGTCCGTCGATGACCCGGTTACGCGATACGTTCCCAGCCTCGCGGGCAGTGCGTACGAAGGCGTCTCCATCCGCGACCTCCTGAGAATGTCCTCGGGAGTGCGGTGGAACGAAACGTACACCGACCCAAAGTCCGATCGGCGCCGATTGCTCGACGTTCAGATCGCTCAGCAGCCGGGCGCGGCGCTCGATCTGATGGCGCGCCTTCCGCGCGCGGCGCCGTCCGGGACCGTGAACAACTACAACACCGGCGAGACTCTGGTCGCGGGCGAGGTGCTGCACCAGGCGACGAAGCGGACGCTATCGGAATATTTGAGCGAGCGAATCTGGAAGCCGGTCGGGATGGAGTCGGATGCGACCTGGTGGCTGGCATCGCCCGACGGAATCGAGATCGCGGGCAGCGGAATCAGCGCCACGTTGCGCGACTACGCGCGCTTCGGACAGTTCGTGTTGGGCGGTGGACGGGTCGACGGTCGGGAAGTCCTGCCGCCCGGATGGGTTCAGGAGGCCGGGGCTCCGCAGCGCCTCAAGGGCGGCAAGCGGCTCGACTATGGATATTACTGGTGGGTTGCCACGCCCACCCCCGCGACGCCCGACCCGGAGGGCGCATTTTATGCCGACGGCATCTTCGGCCAGTTCATCTACCTCAATCCCAAGGAGCAGGTGGTTGTAGCCGAGTGGAGCGCGCGATCGAAGCCCGAGGGCATGGATATCGTCGATGATCTCGATTTCTTCGGCGCCGTGACCGCGGCGCTCCGCTGAGGCAGATGGCAGGGCGGTGCACGGCCGCGGGACGGGCAGGCCGCTATCGATAGATGCGCGGGTGCGACGGATCCGCAGGATCCGAGGGATCTCCCAACGGATCCCGGACATTCGACGCAGATCGCGGATCGCGCACGACCCACGGATCCGACGTATAGCGGGAATCCACCGAGCCGCGCCGATCCGCTGGATCGGCCGCGGCACTCTCGCCCGCTGCCGCAATGTCCTGCGCATCGGTCTCATGCGCAAATTCCCGGCTGCTGCGGGTGTCGGGAAGCAGCACCGAGATGTCTCCGCTCGAAAATCCGGCAGCGATCAAGGCGTCCACCGCGCCTTCCGCGGCATCGCCCGTCCGGTAGATTCCGAAGACCGATGTGTTTTTTCCTGCCATGACGGTTCTCCTCAGCCACTCACCGCGCAGGCTTCATTAAGCTCCGGTGCGCCGCCTCATCGCTGTAGGAAGGTGTCCCGAAAAGCTTCCCGCCATGTCCTATACTAGGCTCGCAGATCCAACACGCGGGGAGACTCATGGGCGCGACAGCGGTATTTGGCCAATTGAGCGGGCATCAGCGCATCGACGGGCAACTGGTGCGCGCGGGCGGCGCGGCCATTCCCGTCGTCAATCCCGCGACGGAGGAACTCATCGGCGAGATTTCCGAGGCCGGTGCGGGGGACGTTGCCCACTCGATCGCCGCCGGCAATGCGGCTCAGCGCGCATGGCGCAAGGTCAACCATCACCGCCGCGCGGAACTGCTGCACGAGGTGTCCCGGCGGATGATCGCGGATCGGCCCCTGGTTGCCGAGATGCTCACGCGCGAAATGGGCAAGCCCTACAAGGAATCCTTCGACGAGGTCAGCTGGTCGGCGAGCGCGGTCGATTACTACGCTGAAATCGCGCGCCACGAGAACGGCAAGGTGCTCGGGCCGGCGGTGGACGGCCAATTCCATTTCACCACCAAGGACCCGCTCGGCGTGGTGGTGATCATCCTGCCGTTCAACTACCCGCTCTGCCTGCTGTGCTGGCAGGCGGCGGCGGCGCTCGCCAGCGGCAACGCCGTGATCATCAAGCCGTCCGAGCTCACGACGCTCACCACGCTGCGATTCGTCGCGGCGTTCGATGCCCTGCCGAGCGGCCTGGTGCAGGTGATCACGGGTGGGGGCGCCGCCGGCAGGCAGCTGGTGGAGCATCCCGATACCCACATGGTGGCCTTCACGGGCGGCATCGAGACCGGACGGCGCATCGCCGAGACCTGCGGCCGGTTGTACAAGCGTAGCCTGATCGAGACCTCCGGCAATGATCCATTCATCGTGATGCCGTCCGCCCCGCTCGACGTCGCGGCCCGGGGAGCGGCGTTCGGCGCATTCTTGAATTGCGGCCAAGTCTGCGCGGCGGCGGAGCGCTTCTACGTTCATGAACGCATCTACACCGAGTTCGCCGAACGACTGGTGCACCACACCGCCAAGATCCGGGTGGGCAACGGCCTCGATCAGGTCGACATGGGACCGCTCGCCTCGCAGCGCGAGCTCGCACGCTACCTTCGTATCTTGGAGGGCGCGAATGACGGGGGCGCGACCACACTCGCCGGCGGCGGGCGGCCGGCGCATTTGAAGAAGGGCTGGTTCGTGGAGCCGACCGTGCTCGGGGACGTGTCGGCGGACGCTCCGATCATGAACGACGAGACCTTCGGGCCGGTGGCTCCGCTCTGCGTCGTGAGAAGTTTCGACGAGGCGCTGACGCTCGCCAACCGCTCGCGCTACGGTTTGGGCGCCACCGTGTACACGCTCGACCTCGATGAGTCGATGCGCGCAGTGAACGAGTTGGAGGCCGGGATGGTGTGGGTGAACGCCCCGCTTCTGGACAATGATGCGGGACCGTTTGGCGGCCGCAAGCAGTCCGGGATGGGTCGCCAACTGGGTTCCGAGGGCCTCGATATGTTCCGGCACACCAAGCTGTCGATGATCGACCACGCGGCCCAGCCGCATGATTTTTGGTGGTTTCCCTACTCCGAGGCGGAGGCCTACCCGGGCAAGCCGCGTGAATGAGGAGCATCCAGCCCTGCCGCCCGAGCTCGAGGCGCGTATCGAGGCGCTCGAATCGTCGGCGTCGGATCAGGATTTCGACGCACTGGGCTGGTTCTGGATGGTGCTGTTCGGCATCGTGCTGCCTGCAGCGCTGATCGTGCTAGGTTGGTGAACGTCACCGAGCGTGCCGCCGCGGCGGCCGACGAGAGCGCATGGCCGCTGTTACCCGCAGAGCGAACGTGGGGCGCCGCGCGGCTGACGCTGACGCTCGCCACCACCGCAGCGGCGACCTGGTGCTACCTGATCGGAGAGTCCGTCGGCAGCTATTTGGGTTTCATGCAGGGCGCGATGGCGCTCACCGCCGGCTGCTTCATCGGCATGCTGCTGGTGCTGATGGCAGCCGGTCCGGCCTGCGTGCGCTTCGGAATCGACTCGGTGGCGGCCACCAAGCCGCAATTCGGATCGCGCGGCTGGGTGGTTCCCGCGGCTCTGCAGGCGGTGTCGATCATCGGCTGGAACTCCTTGTTGATCATCTTTTTCGCCAAGTCGGCGGTGCAGCTGGCGGTGGCGTTGGGATTGCTGGCCCCCGGCACGGGCGGCGCCACATTGATCCCGCTCCTGACGCTGTTCGCGTGCGCGGTGATCTTCACCGCCTTGCGGCGGGGCGCGACCGGCGTCTCGATGGTGTCGAACATTCTTTTCGTACACGTATTCGTCGGGATGTGGATGCTGTATCTGATCGTGACGCGCCGCTGGCCCGAGCTCATTGCTGCGCGGCCCGCGCTTGCGGCCTCGCAGCACCTGTGGAATTACACCACGGGCGTCGAGCTCGGCATCGGCACCACCCTCTCCTGGTGGCCTTACATCGGAGCGATGATCCGCATGGTTCCGAACGGCCGCACCGCCGTCCTGCCGGTGATGCTGGGCATGTGCCTGCCCGTGCCCCTGCTCAGCCTCATCGGCCTCGCCGGCGTGCTCGTATTGAAGACCTCGGACCCGTCGGAATGGCTGCGCACGGTCGGCGGCCCCACCTATGCGGTGGTATCGCTCGCGTTCGTCACCGCCGCGAATTTCGGAACGACCACGGCGGGCATATATGCCTCGGCGGTGGGACTTCGGAATTTTCAAGCTTTGCAGCGCCGATCCTGGACCACGTTGCTGCTCTTGACCATCATGCCGGTGGCCTGCGTCGGCATCCTCATCCCGGAGCTGTTCTTCGCGAAATTCGGCAATTTTCTCGCGCTGATCGGCGTCGCGTTCGCGCCGCTCTGCGGTATCCAGATCACGGATTACTTCCTGCTGCGCCGGCGCCGCCTCGATGTTCGGGCACTGTATACGCAGGGAGCCGGACAACCCTATTCGTTCTGGGGCGGCGTCAATCCGGCGGCGCTCGCGGCGCTGGCGGCGGGCTGCGCGACATACGTGCTGCTGCTCAACCCGCTCAACCTGCGGTCGAGCGGCTGGTATCCCCATCTCACAGCCTCGCTACCCGCGGCTGGCTCAGCCGCTCTGGTATATTTCATGGCGGGCTCGCTGGTGAAGCGTGCGGGCCGCGGCGGATACAGGACATGAACGACAAGACGCTACCAAAGCAAGCGCGCGTGGTGATCATCGGTGGCGGCGTGATCGGCTGCTCGATCGCCTATCACCTCACCCAGCTCGGCTGGCGCGACGTCGTGCTCCTCGAGCGCGCGCAACTCACCTCGGGAACCACCTGGCACGCCGCGGGACTGTTGACCTCGCTGCGCGACACGGAGACGCAGACCAAGCTTGCGAAATATTCGCAGGACCTGTACCGGCGGCTCGAGGCGGAGACCGGCCAGGCAACCGGCGTCATCGATTGCGGGTCGATCCAATTGGCGATGACCTCGGACAAGGCGGAGGAGATGCGGCGGGGCGTCCACATGGCGCATTGCTTCGGCGTCGATGCGCACGAGATTTCGCCCGCCGAAGTGCAGCGCATGTGGCCGCTTGCGGATGTGCGCGATTTGAAGGCGGCGTTTTACTTTCCGGACGATGCGCGGGTGAATCCGACCGACGTGACCCAGGCTCTGGCGAAGGGCGCGCGCCAGGGCGGCGCGCGCATATTCGAGAACACACCGGTGATCGGGATCCTCCGCGAGCACGGACGCGCGACGGGCGTGCGTACCGACTCGGGCGATGTACGCGCGGAGATCGTCGTCAACTGCGCCGGCATGTGGGCGCGCGCCGTCGGGCGGATGGCCGGCGTGAACGTGCCGCTGCAGGCGGCCGAGCATTATTACCTGATCTCCGAGCCCGTGCCCGGCGTGCATCCGTTGCTGCCGATCCTGCGCGATCCCGGCAACTCGGCCTACATCCGCGAGGAGGCGGGCAAGATCATGGTGGGCTTGTTCGAAGCCGAGGCGAGGCCGTGGGGGACGAAGGGCATTCCGGAGGACTTCCGCTTCGGCGAAATTGCGCCCGACTGGGAGCGCATGTATCCCCATATCGACAAGGCGATGCGGCGTGTCCCCTGCCTCCTCGACACCGGCATCAAGCTGCTGTTCTGCGGGCCGGAATCGTTTACGCCCGATCATAATTATCTGATGGGCGAAGCGCCGAATCTCAAGAACTTCTACGTCGCCGCGGGTTTCAATTCGCTCGGCATTCTCTCAGGAGGCGGGGTGGGCCACGTGATGTCGCATTGGATCACGGAGGGACGCCCCCCCATGGATGTATGGACGGTGAACCTGCGCCGCAGCGCACGCCTGGCAGAACAACGACCGATATCTCGAGGACCGCGTGGTCGAGACCCTCGGCATCGGCTACCAGGATCATTGGCCTTTCCGCCAGGCCACGAGCGCGCGTGGGGTGAAGAAGAGCGTGCTGCACGAACGGGTGGCCGCGGCGGGCGCGTGTTTCGGCGAGTCGGCCGGATGGGAGCGGCCGAACTGGTATGCGCGGCCCGGGCAGGCGCCCTCTTACACCTACGGTTGGGGTCGGCAGAACTGGTTCGCCAACAACCAGGAGGAGCACCGCGCGGTGCGCGAGCGGGTCGGCCTTTTCGAGCAGTCCTCCTTCGCCAAGTTGATGGTCGTGGGACGGGACGCGGTAAAGATCCTCAACAGGATCGCGACCGCCAACGTCGATGTCGCGCTGGGGCGTTGCGTGTACACCCAGTTTCTGAACGCGGCGGCCGGGATCGAGGCCGATCTCACCGTGACGCGGCTCGCGCCGGATCGCTTTCTGGTGGTGACCGCGGCGTTCACCCAGACGCACGTCGAATCGTGGATCCGGAACTCGATTTCCGCGGATTCCTTTTGCGCGGTGGTCGATGTCTCCGACGCCTACGCCATGTTGAACGTCCAAGGACCCTCGTCGCGGGCGCTGCTTCAGGAGTTGTCGGGCGACGACTTCTCTGCGGGCGCTTTTCCCTTCGCCACCTGCCGCGAGGTCAGGATCGGATATCAGACGCTATTGGCGCTGCGGCTGACCTTCGTCGGCGAGCTCGGCTGGGAGCTGTATGTTCCCACTTCTTTCGCGCTGCCGGTGTACGACGCGTTGATCGAGGCCGGCGCGGCGCATGGCCTGCGTCATTGCGGCTACCACACGCTCAATTCGCTGCGCATGGAGAAGGCATATCGCGATTGGCCCCACGACATCGGCCCGGCGGACACGCCATTGGAGGCTGGCCTTGCCTTCACCTGCGACTGGAACAAGCCCGGCGGCTTCATCGGTCGCGACGCGCTGGAGCACCTCAAGCGAGTCGGCGTTCCGAAGCGCCGGCTGGTTCAGTTCCTACTGGCGGATCCGGAGCCGCTGCTGTACCACAACGAGCCGATCTATCGGGACGGCGAGCGGGTCGGCTTCGTCACCTCCGGCATGTACGGACATACGCTCGGCGCGGCGGTGGCGCTCGGCTACGTGGCCCATGCGCATGGCTGCACCGACCAGTACGTGTTGAGCGGTCGATACGAAATCGAGATAGCGGCGCGCAAGGTCGCGGCCACGGCCTCGCTCACCCCCCTGTACGATCCCAAAAGCGCCCGGGTGCGCTCCTGAATCGGGATGAGTCCGGAATTCGACGTGGTGATCGCGGGCGGCGGAGTCATCGGCTCGTCCTGCGCCTACCACTTGAAATACACGGTGGATTTTCCCGGCTCGGTGCTGGTCGTGGAGCCGGACCCCACCTACAGCGCCGCGGCAAGCACGCGCTCGGCGAGCTCCATCAGGCTGCAATTCTCCACGCCGATCAACATCGCCTTGTCGGAGTACGGGCTCGAGTTTCTGCGCGATGCTCCCGCCCGACTGCAGGGAGCGGGTGCCGTGGATCTCGGCCTGGTCGCGTCGACTTATCTCTATCTCGCAACGCCGGGCGGGCGGCCCTCGCTCGAGGAGCGCGCGGCAATACAGCGGGCGCACTCCGTGCCGGTGACGTTGCACGACCCCGCCGGCCTCGCGAAACGCTATCCCTGGCTGAACACCGCCGACCTCGCGGCGGGTTGCGACACCACCGCGGGTGAAGGCTGGTTCGACGGGTATGCGCTGCTCGCGTCGCTGCGCGCCGCGGCGCAGGCGGCGGGCGCGGTCTACATCCGCGACCGCGCCGTGGGCTTCGAGAAATCCCGCGACGGCAGGATCGCGGCCGTGCGCCTCGAACAGCGCGGCTCGGTGAGCTGCGGCTTCGCCGTGAACGCGTCGGGCACGAGGTCCGCCGACCTCGCGGCCGCGGCCGGCGTCGATCTGCCGGTGCGCCCGCGCAAGCGCAATGTCTTCGTGTTCACCTGCGAGACGCCGCTCCCCGGCTGTCCCCTGGTGGTGGACCCCTCGGGGCTGTGGTTTCGGTCGGAGCGGGATCGGTTCCTGTGCGGCCCTCCCAGTGAGCCCGACCCCGACGTGGCGCCCGATGATTTCGAGGTCGATGCGGCGCTGTTCGAGCATGCCGCATGGCCGGCGCTCGCGCATCGCGTACCCGCGTTCGAGGCCATCCGCATGAGCTCCGCCTGGGCCGGTCACTACGACTACAACACCTTCGATCAGAATGCCTTTGTCGGCCCCGTTCCGGGAATCGGCAATCTTCTCCTGGCCAGCGGCTTCAGCGGTCACGGGCTGCAGCAGGCGCCCGGCGTCGGTCGCGGGCTCGCCGAATTCATCCGCTTCGGCGGCTATCGATCCATCGATTTGACTCCGCTCGGCTACGCGCGCTATCTGTCGAATGAGCCGCTGCGCGAGCTCAATGTCATCTGAGAGCTGACGGATACCCCATGCTTCCATTCGACGCCCATGCTGCAACTCGACGCTGAAGCGCTCGCGGTGCGACTCGACCGGCGGGCGCTCATCGATGCGCTCGAACAGGCGTTTCGCACTTCCGCCGTCGTGCCCCATCGGCAGCACTACGAGATAGCGTCATCGAATCCCGCGCAGCGGGCCGGGACGCTTCTGGTCATGCCGGCCTGGCGCGTCGGCGCGGCGCTGGGCATCAAATTGGTGACCATCTATCCGGACAACGCGTTGCGCAGCCTACCGGCGGTGGCGGCAACCTACGTGCTGCTCGATGCGGAGACGGGGCGGCCGAAGGCGCTGCTCGACGGCGGCGAGCTCACGCTGCGGCGTACCGGCGCGGCCTCCGCGCTGGCCGCGCGCTTGCTCTGCGCGCCGGAGGCCTCGCGCCTGCTGATGGTGGGCACCGGGCGATTGGCTCCGCACCTCATCGAAAGTCACGCCCTCGTGCGCCCGATTCGGGAGATCAGGATCTGGGGACGCAACGCGTTGCACGCGCGTTCGCTGGCGCGTTCGTTGGAACGACCCGGATGGATCGTCGACGCCACGGAGGATCTGGAGAGCGCGGTGCGCTGGGCCCATGTCGTGAGCTGCGCCACGCTATCCCGTGAAGCCTTGGTGCTGGGTTCGTGGCTCGCTCCCGGGCAGCATCTCGATCTGGTCGGGGCCTTCACGCCCGAGATGTGCGAGGCCGACGACGCGGCCCTGGCGCGCAGCGAGCTGTTCGTCGATACCTTTCAGGGAGCCATGAGCGAGTCCGGGGAGATCATCGGCGCGATACGGCGCGGCGCGATCGACGCGAGCAGCGTGCGCGGCGAGCTGTCGGACCTCGTGTCGGGCCGGGCCGCCCGCTCTCACCCGTCGGCGGTCACGCTGTTCAAGAGCGTCGGCACCGCCTTGGAGGACTTGGTGGCGGCGGAGCTCGCGGTCGACGCCGCCCTCATGGGAGACCCGCCTCGCTCGTGAAGTACACGGCAAACGTGCCCAGCCAGTGACCGCCCATATAATCTTCGCCGGTGATATTGGGAAGCGCGGCGTCGCGATGCAATTGCGCGGCCGCCTTAAGCGCCGCGATGCGCCGGTCCGAGGGCGGTAATCCGCGCGCGATCCCTTCCAGCATCCATGCGCGGCTCAAATTCAAGCCATCGGTGTGTGCGAGCTTCGGATCGGCCCGATCGATCACCACCGCCGGCATCAACCAGGGATGGCGCGCATTTCTCGGAATCTGCGGCAGGAACCCCGCCAGCCAGCGAGCGTAATTTTCCGGATCGAGCACGCGGCGCATGAAGTCCGCCTCGCCCAGGCAGGGGGACAGGAAATCCTCCCCCGACGGCTCGTAATCCAAGGGACAATTTCGGTCCGCGTAATAGAACCGCCGCGCGGCGTAGGCCAGTACGCTCTGCATCTGCGCGTTGTTCGCTACCGTGGCCCAATCCCAGACCAGTGCGAAGGAAAAGGCGGTCTGCTCGTGCTCTCCCACCCGGATGGCGTAGTGCAGCCTCCCCGCCCAATTTTCCACCCGGGTTGCGGCTTCGGTCTCCAACGGCCGCAGGGTCGAGGCCCATTCCTGCGCCTCGCGGTCATCGCAGCGGCGCAGCTCCGCAGCAAGCGCGAGGAGCCAGGCGAGGCCGTACGGGCGCTCGAAGGAGGCCCGATCGACGTGCCTCAGGTAGGCAACCTCGCCGGCGATGTGCTCGGGCGTGAGGCTCTGCCCGATGGCGGCACGGGCGGCGGGCACGAAGTCCGCATCGGGGAAGAGGCGAACCAGGCGCACCAGCAGCCAGTGCGCGTGCACGTCCGAGTGCCAGTCGTAGCATCCGTAGAATGCCGGCGTGAGCTCGTGCGGAGGCCTGGCGTCCACGTCGCTCGAAAGCGTGTGGGAGATGTGGTTCGGGTACTCCTCATGCAGGCACTTCAGAGCGAGCGCGGCGAAACGCGCGGCGGCCGGCTCATCGAGCGGCGAGGAACGGGCGGACTGCGTGGGAGGCATCGGCTCCGTCGCGTCGGCCGCCTCTCGGGCGGCGAGGAACAGCATGAAAAACAGCACCCATCGACGCATGGCGCAGTATAAGGGAGCCCGCATGCCCCTGCAGTGCCGCGTCTCAGGCGAAGGTGGCTGCCTCCGCGCCGACCGCACCCAGATGCGCATCGGCGAATCGGCGTGCGAGTTCCGCGAGCAGTTTCGATCGCAGCGCATCCCGATGCGCCGAATCGTTCGCGCGCAGCCTGAGCTCGAGCGTCATGGCGGTCGCTTCGACCTTGGTGAGGAAGCACCCTGCGATGGCCTTCTCCTCACCGTTCTCTTTCACGACTTGCAGCGCCAGCTCGCGGGCCGCCTCGATGTCGGTATCGCGGCCGACGCGAATGGTGATCACCAAGGGAAAGGCTGCGAAGCTCGCGTCGGCGTTCAAATTGATGGTCACCTGGCTCGCGGCCACGCTGTTTGGCACCACGATGAGGTGTCCCGCCGGCGCGCGCAGCGTCGTATATCCCAAGGAGATCAGCTCGACGACGCCCACCTCGGTGCCCGTCGGCGCGGCCAATTGCAAGGTGTCGCCAAGACGAAAGGGCCGGTAGATGGTGATCGACACGCCCGCCACGAGATTGCCGAGCGTGCTCTGCGCGGCGAGGCCGATGACGACCGAGGCGACGCTCGCGCCGGCCAGCAGCGCCGTGCCCATCGAGTGCAGGACGGGGATGAGGTGCGCATAAAGAATGAGCATCACCACCCAGATCAGGGCGCCCATCATCTGCTGGAGAAAACTCAACGTGGTGCGGTCGATGTGACCGCTTCGCGTCATGGCGGCGTGAACCGCCGAGCGCACGGCGCGCGACAATGTCAGCGCCAGCGCCACGAAGATCACCAGATACGCCAAGGCCCCGATCAGCGTATCCGGTCTGATGAACGACAAGAGGTCGTGCTCGCCGACTTTGATATCGCTATTCATGTTGTTGCGCCCGTAGGCGCAAAGCTCGCCGCACAGAGCGCCCCCTGCGATGGCCGTGGTGAGCTTGGTCGCGATCTCCTCCAGCTCGCCGTCGGTCGCGTTGTAGGGGGGCGCGAGGATGATGGTGTCGCCGGCGACGCCGTCGACGTTTCCAGAGCAGGGGTAACAGATGAGTCCGTCTGCGAAGGCCCGTTGTCCGACGGCGTAGCTCAGGCGGCGGTCCGCGGCGAAAGGCGTCCTGGCGGCGCGGTCGCGAACCAATTCGATGCCGATGAAGTAGCCCCGACCGCGGACATCGCCCACCTCCTCGAAGCGGGCCAGGGACGTGCGCAATGATTCCTGGAACGCCGCGCCGGTGTTGCGCACCCGCTCGAGCAGCCGGTCGCGCTCGATGATGCGCTGAACGGCGAGCCCCGCCGCGCAGGCCGCGGTGTGTCCGGAGAACGTGTGTCCCGTGAGGTAAGCGCCATGCTCCGCCAGAATGGGGGCCGACACCTCCGGCGCGACGAGGGTGGCGCCGAGCGGAATGTAGCCGCCGGCCAATCCCTTGGCGATGCTCATGATATCCGGGACCACCCCATCGTACTCGGTGGCGCGCCAGGTGCCGCTGCGCCCGGCGCCGCACATCACCTCGTCGGCGATCAACAGCACGTCGTACTTGCGGCACACCGCTTGTATGGCCGCCGCGTATCCCGCGGGTGCGGGAACGACGCCGCCGGCCGCCCCCACGATGGGCTCGAAGATGAAGGCCGCCACCGTCTCGGGGCCCAGGGAGAGAATTCTTTGTTCGAGCTCGCTCGCCAGGAAGTCCACCAACTCGGCCGGCGCGCAGCCGCCGGCGGGCCGATAGGCGTTGGCAGCGGATACGAAGGCCACGTCCAGCAGGCTTCCCTCGAAGGCTCGGCGCCGGGCGGCGAAACCGGAGACCGACAAGGCGCCCAGGGTATTGCCGTGCCAGGAGCGCTCGCGGGCGATGAAGCGCCGCTTTTTCATCAACCCACGTGCGGCGAAATATTGCAGGGCCACCTTCAACGCGGACTCCACCGCCTCCGAGCCGTCGCCCGAATACACGATGTCCTTGAAACAGCCGCCCGAGACCCGTTTCACCAGATCCGTCAGCGATTCGAGCGCTGCGCTGGTGAACAGGTATCGGTAGGCGTAAGCCACCGACTCGAGCTGCTCGATGATGGCGGCATTGACTTCGGGATGCGCATGGCCGAGGCAAAAGACGGCGGGGCCGCCGGAGCCGTCCAGATAGGCTTTGCCGGAGGCGTCGTAGAGATAAGAACCTTGTCCGCGGTCTATCCGCGGAAGATCTTCGAGACCGAAACCACTGCCACCGCCTCTGGCCATGAATCCCCCTGGGTTGGAGGCCCCGCAGTGTACCCAAATCCTGCGCCGCCGCATCGGGCGGGGACATAAGTCTTTATCTTACAGCCGTGTACGCCATAATCGACACGTACTTTGTCCGATACGGCGCAAAGCGCCCAACGGCGCACCAATCCCTTGATTTGCGTAGGGAAATGCCGCTGTCGGGAATCGCGGACGTGTCGCCGTTTCTCACCTGGATCACTAGGTTGGGCTTACAGACCCGACCCTCCCTGGGCGTGGATAGTGAGTCCCATGAAATCAACAGCTAAAATCCCACTTTTAACCTGCACGCTGATGGTGCTGGCCGCCGGTTGTTGGGGCTCCGCCGGAGCGGCAGAAAGCGCGCACGCCGCGGTCAGGCTCACGCCGGTCGCCAGACCGATCCTTGACCGCTCGGGCCACACTCGCATCGGCAAGGCCTCCTTCTACGCCAAGATGTTCAACGGGCGCACCATGGCCGATGGCACGAGAATGGAGCCGACCGCCAACAACGCGGCGAGCCGCACGCTGCCGCTCGGGACCACCGCCAAGGTCACCAATCTCGAGACCGGAAAGACGGCGGTGGTGACGATTCGCGACCGGGGTCCGTACGTGGCCGGTCGAATCGTCGACCTCTCCCCGGCCACCGCCCGTGAAATCGGTTTGGACAAGCGCACCGGGATCACACAGGTCAAGGTGGCGCCGATCGCCGTGCCCATGCCCGATGGGGAGATCAAGCTGGGCGATGGCGTGATGCAGGCGAACAACCGTACCGACCGCGGCTCGAGCTCACGGATCGAGATGCGCACCCGACGGCCGTGAGAGCGTGGGCATGGCCGTCGGCCCGCCCCGCCGCCAGCAGCCAGTCATTGAAATTGCGCCACCTCCCGGCGCAGTCGCTGGGGGCGCTCGGGCGTCACCACGAAATACGCGCTCCCATCCTCGAAGTCGGCCTCCAACACTCTGACCAGGCGGCCCGTCGCCAGGTACGAGTCCGAGGAAAATGCCATGCGCCAGCGCGCATCCGGCGCCGTTGGCCGCCAGCTCCAACGCGGCGATGGTCGTATCCACGATCGGGCCCGACTTCGCCGGCGGATCGACGGTGAGCTGCAGGGACTGGCGCACCTGCAGCCAATGGTCCTCGTGTCCCATGATGTGGATCAGATGTTGCGGCAGCCATCCCGCCGCCTCCCCGAGAGACCGCGCCCGCTCGAGCATCGCCGGACTGCCCACCGCGACGATGCGTTGGGTCATCAGCCGCTCGGCTCGATAGCCGTGCCAATGCCCGTTGCCATATCGGATTTCCAGGTCGGTCGATTCGTCCGGGCCGGGATTGTCCCAGATCACCGAAGATAAACGCACATCGATCGAGGGATGTGCGCCGATGAACGACGGCAGTTTGGGCGCCAACCACAGCGCCGCCAGCGACACCGGTGCGTGCACGGTAATGGCGCCCCGCTCCGATCCCCCGAACAATCCCGCAGTCGAGTCCGCGAGCTGCTCGAAGGCGCGCCGCACGGGCGGCAGATAGGCGACGCCCATGGCGGTCAGCCGCACGCCCCGCGGCAGGCGCTCGAAAAGCGCGAACCCCAGATGCGCCTCGAGCGCGCGGATTTGATAACTGATGGCCCCCGAGGTCAGCCGCAGCTCGGCCGCGGCCGCGCTGAAGCTCGAGGTTCGCGCAGCGGCTTCGAAAGCGCGAAGCCAGGTGAGCGTGGGCAGCCCCACCACGGGACGATTTCGGGTCACGGACCGACCTATGAATTAATTGGGGTCAAAGGTAGTAAAATACTCGCTTGTATGGGCCGAAGGGGCAATTTATTGTGGCCTCCTGCCTACTTGAACACCTGATCAGGACTCCATGAAAAGCAACGCACGCGTCGTCATCGTCGGCGGCGGGATGATGGGCGCAAGCCTCCTGTACCACCTCGCCCTCGAGGGCTGCACCGACACGCTACTGATCGAGAAGGACGAGCTGACCTCCGGCTCGACCTGGCATGCCGCGGGTCAGTGCCCGAGCATCACGGGCAGCTACAATCTCGCCAAGATTCACGCCTACAGCAATCAACTGTATCCGCGGCTCGAGGCCTTGACCGGCCAGTACACGAGCTGGCACGCAAGCGGCGGACTGCGCCTCGCCAACGACGAGCGCGAACTGGCCTGGCTCAAGTACGTGTATGGGTATTCCAAGAGCATCGGCTTCAGCATGGACATCGTCGGCCTCGACGAGATCCGGCGGCTGAACCCCTTCCTGACCACCGAGAACGTGATCGCGGCCGCCTGGACGCGCGACGACGGCCATGGCGACCCTTCCGGCATCTGCAACGCGCTGGCCAAGGCGGCGCGGGATTTGGGCGCCACCGTGGTGCGCCATACCCGCGTGACGGACATACGCCCGCGCGCGAGCGGCGAATGGGAGGTCGTGACCGACAAGGGCACCGTCGTCGCCGAGATGGTGGTGAACGCGGCCGGGTGCTACGCGCGGCAGGTGGCGCAGATGGTCGGCGCCGACGCCCCGATCACCAACATGCAGCACCACTATGTGATCACGCATCCGGTGCCGGCATTCCTCGAGCGCAGCGGCGAAATTCCGGTGATGCGCGACTCCTACATGTCCGGTTATTTCCGCCAGGAGCAGAAATCCGGGCTCATGGGGATTTACGAGAACACCGGACTCACCGAAGCGTGGGCGCCGAAAGGATTTCCGGAATGGGAATCCTCGAATGAGCTCTTCCCGGACGATCTCGACCGCATCGCACCCTGGCTGGAGCGCGCGATCGAGCGCATGCCCATTTTCGGCGACGTAGGCATCCGCCGCGTCATCAACGGCGCCATTCCGCACACGCCGGACGGCGCTCCGCTCCTCGGGCCCGCACCCGGGCTGCGTAATTTCTGGATGTGCTGCGGCACGTCCTTCGGCATTGCGCAGGGCGGCGGCTGCGGCAAGTTCCTTGCGCAATGGATGATCCAGGGCGATGCCGAGATCAACATGACGGAGTTCGATCCACGGCGTTTCGGGCCGTATGCGGATCTGAAGTACGTGCACGAGAAGGTCTTCCTGGATTACCGCACGACCTTCACCACCCGCCTGCCGGGCGAAGAGGAGCCCGACGCGCGGCCCAACAAGGTGAGCCCGCTGTACGAGCGCTTGAAATCGCAGGGCTGCGTGTACACGGAAACATTCGGCTGGGAGCGCCCCAAATGGTTCTCTCCCGACGGCCGCGTCGAGAATTCCGGGTATCGCCGCAACAACGTATTCGAGGTGGTGCGCGATGAGGTCGCCGCGGTGCACGAGCGGGCGGGTGTTCTCGATCTCACCGGCTTTGCCAAATACGACATCAGCGGCCCGGATGCCGAGGGATTTCTGAACCGCGTGTGCGCGAACCGCATCCCGCGCAAGGTGGGCGGCATCGCTCTCGTGCACATGCTCTCACGCCAGGGCCGGATTCTCGGCGAGATGACGGTCACCAAGCTGGCCGAAGAGCGCTTCTACGCGCTCTCCGCCGCCGCCGCGGAGCTGCGGGATCGGGATTGGCTTTCGCAGAGCGTGCGCGCCGGCGAGCGGGTCGAGATCGACAACGTCACCGAGCAGCGCGGCGTGCTCGTTCTGTCGGGGCCGCGCTCGCGCGAGATCCTCGCCGCATTGACCGACGCATCGCTCGCCACGGCGGAGTTCCCGTGGCTCACGGGCCGCGAGATCCGTGTGGCCGGCCACGACGTGCGCGCGCTCCGGGTGAGCTACGTCGGCGAGCTCGGGTGGGAGCTGCATCCGAAGATCGGCTCGATGGCGGCGCTGTATGAGGCGCTGTGGGAGCGCGGCCGTGAGTTCGGCATCGCCAACTACGGTCTTTATGCGGTCAACAGCATGCGCGTCGAGAAGGGCTACAAAGCCTGGTCCACGGAGCTCACCAACGAGCTCACGCTGCTCGAGGCGGACATGCCGCGCTTCTTCGCCGCCAAGAAGGACGATTTCATCGGCAAGACGGCGACGCTCGAGCAGGCGCCGCGCCCGTTCAAGATCGTGTATGCCGAGGTGGATGCGGCCGACAGCGATGCGCGCGGCGGCGAGCCCGTGCTGGCGGCCGACGGCCGCTGCATCGGGGTGACCACGTCGGGCGCCTATGGGCATCGCGTGAAGAAGAGCCTCGTCTTTGCCTCGGTCGAGCCGGCCTTCGAGGCCGCCGGCAGCACCTTCGACATACTGCTCCAGGGAGAAGCGCGGCGCGCGACCGTGCTGCCCGCCCCGGCTTTCGATGCCGACAATTCGCGGATGAGGATTTAACTTCATGGCCGTCGATCTTCCCACCCGCGCCCGCGTCGTCATCGTCGGCGGCGGCGTCATCGGTTGTTCCGTTGCCTATCACTTGTCGAAGCTCGGTTGGAGCGACATCGTGCTGATCGAGCGCAAGCAGCTCACCTCCGGCACCACCTGGCATGCGGCGGGGCTGATCGGCCAACTGCGCCAGAGCATCAACATGACCAAGCTCGCGCGCTACACCGCGGAGCTGTATCGCGGTCTCGAAGCGGAGACCGGCCAGGCGACCGGCTACCGCCAGTGCGGCTCGATCTCCCTCGCGACCACCAAGGATCGCATGGAAGAGCTCAAGCGCAATGCCTCCATGGCCAAGACGTTCGGCCTGCCCGTTCACGTCGTGAGCCTCGCCGAGATCCGATCGCTCTACCCGCTCGTCAATCTGGACGATGTGCTCGGCGGCATCCACATTCCGAGCGACGGCTACGCCAATGCGGTTGACATCACGCAGGCGCTCGCCAAGGGCGCCCGGGCCCGCGGCGCGCGGATCATTCAGGACCTCAAGGTCACGGCGATCCACCGCGACGGCGCGCGGGTGAGCGGCGTTGAGACCGAGCAGGGACGCATCGATGCCGACTATGTCGTGCTTTGCGGCGGCATGTGGACGCGCGATTTGGCGGCCAGCATCGGCGTGACCGTCCCGCTGCACGCCTGCGAGCACTATTACGTGCTGTTCAAGGACGTCCCGGGGCTCGACCCGAGCCTTCCGGTGCTGCGCGACTACGATCACTGCAGCTACTTCAAGTACGACGCGGGGAAGCTCCTGGTCGGCGCCTTCGAGCCGAACGCACGCCCGTGGGGAATGGACGGCATCCCGGAGGATTTTTCGTTCGGCGAGATCTCGGGCGACTTCAGTCATTTCGAGCCTGTGCTGCTCGACGCGATGCGCCGCGTTCCGGCCCTCGAACAGGCCGGCATCCAGAAGTTCTTCTGCGGTCCCGAGAGCTTCACCCCCGATGTGCGCTATCACCTCGGCGAGTCGCGCCGAGCTCGCCAATTGCTTCGTCGCGGCCGGCTTGAACTCCATCGGCCTGCAATCCGCGGGCGGCATCGGCAAGGTGATCTCCGAGTGGATTCGCGACGGGCATCCCCCGATGGACCTCTGGGAAGTCGACGTACGGCGCAACATGCCGTTCCAGATCAACCGCAAGTATCTTCGAGCGCGGGTGAAGGAGAGTCTGGGACTTCTTTACGCGACGCACTATCCCTTCCGCCAATACGCAACCGCGCGCGGCGTTCGACGCTCGGCGGTGCACGAACAGCTGGCAACGGCGGGCGCCTGTTTCGGCGAAGCATTCGGCTGGGAGCGGGCCAACTGGTACGCGCCGGTCGGGGTCAAGGCGGTCTACGAGTACAGCTACGGCAGGCAAAACTGGTTCGAGCCCAGCGCGCACGAGCACCGGAGCGTTCGGGACTCCGTCGGGCTGTTCGATCAATCCTCCTTTGCCAAATTCCGGCTCGAAGGGCCCGATGCCGCCCGCGTGCTGAATCGCGTCTGCGCGAATGACGTCGACGTGGCGCCCGGCAGGATCGTCTACACCCAGTGGCTGAACGAGCGCGGCGGGATCGAGGCGGATCTGACCGTCACGCGCCTCTCGGAGATCGCTTATCTCATCGTCACGGGCGCCGAAACCGAAATCAAGGATTTCAACTGGCTTCACAGGCACATCGACGCCGAGGCGCGATGCGTGCTCACCAACGTCACCTCCGGCATGGGCGTGCTGTCGATCATGGGCCCGCAATCGCGCGATCTGTTGCAATCGTTGACGCCCGATGATCTGTCGGATCGGGGCTTCCCGTTCGGCACGAGCCGCACGATCGAGCTCGGGTATGCCCTGGTGCGCGCCTCGCGCATCACGTACGTCGGGGAATTGGGCTGGGAAATCTACATCCCCACCGAATTCATGGCCGGCGTGTACGAGGAGATCGTCGGTGCGGGATCCCAGGTTCGGTCTGGTGCATGCGGGTTACCACGCGCTCAATTCGCTGCGCATCGAGAAGGCCTACCGCCATTTCGGACATGACATCGCCGATGAGGACACCCCCTGGGAGTCGGGGCTCGGTTTCGCCGTGAAGCTCGACAAGGCCGGGGGTTTCATCGGGCGGGACGCGCTTCTGAAGCAGCGCGACACCGGCGTGCGCAAGCGCCTCCTGCAGTTCCAGCTCAAGTCCCCCGAGCCGTTGCTCTATCACAACGAGCCGGTTTGGCAGGGCGAGAACCTCGTCGGCTACATCCGCTCCGGAATGTTCGCGCATACCCTCGGTGCCGCGGTGGGTCTCGGCTACGTCGCCGATCCCGGCGGCGCCTGCATGCGTCCCGACAGTGCGCTCGATGCCGACGCCTACGAGATCGAGGTCGCCGGTGTCCGGCAACCCGCGATCGCCTCCTTGCGCCCCCTTTACGATCCCAAGAACCTGCGCATCAAGCGCTGAGGAACGAGACAAATGCAGAATCAAGCCAACCGGGCCGCACGCACGGCAAGCCCCACGGCGAACCTGATTGCCGACCTGACCGCTCAGAGCCGAAGCGGCTACAGCCTCGATCAGCGTTTCTACTGCGACGATGAGGTATTCGCCGCCGACATGCGCGAGATCGTGATGCGCAAATGGATCGTCGCCGGGCATGTGGATCAGGTGCGGCGCAAAGGCGACTACTTCCTGTTCAAAGTCGGCCAGGAGTCGATCATCGTCGTGCGCAGCGACGAGGCCACCATCAACGCCTTCTATAACGTGTGCCGGCATCGAGGCTCGGTCATTTGCACCGAACCCAAGGGCCGGGTGACGCGGCTCACCTGTCCTTATCACGCATGGTCCTACGGGCTCGACGGCGCGTTGCTCGCCGCCCGCTTGATGCCCGTGGACTTCGCGAAGGAGGACAACGGACTTGCATCGCTGTCACGTGCGGGTGCTGCACGGCTTGATCTTCATCAATCTGTCCGAAGAGGAGCCGGTGGACTTCGACGCGACTTTCACGGACCTCTCCCCGTACCTCGAATTTCACGGCCTGGCGGATGCGAGGATTGCCCACACCTGCTCCTATCCCACCGACGCGAATTGGAAGCTCGTGGTCGAGAACTTCGTGGAGTGCTACCACTGCGCGCCGTCACATCCGGAATTCGTCTCCATGCATCCGCCGCAGGCCCTGGTGGCTTTCGGGGCCGGACCGAGCTCGGGCCCGGCCGATGCGGTGGACCAGTACCTGCCGACGCTCAGGGCCTGGGAGGAACGCGCCGCGGCGCTCGGCCGCCCGATCGGCACCGTGGACGACGGTCCGGAATCATCGCACTTGCGGCTGCTGCTTCAGCGCACGATCCGCGAGGGCTACGAGAGCGAGACCCAGGACGGCCGGCCGGCCTCCTCGCTGATGGGCAAGCGCGTCGCGTTCGACCAGGGCCGGATGTACCTGTCGTTCAGCCCGTTCACGCAGCTGGTCGCCACCAACGATTTCGCGGTGCTGTTCCGTTTCACTCCGCGCAGCACGCTGCAGACGGACGTGGATCTATTCTGGCTGGTCGACGGACGCGCGCGCGAGGTGGATGTGGAGAGGATGATCTGGGGATGGGATCAGACCACCCGGCAGGACAAGATCATCACCGAGAACAACCAGTCCGGGATCTTGTCGACGCGGTATCGGCCGGGGCGGTATTCGGAGCACGAGCGCCGCGTCATGACCTTTCAACGCTGGTATCTGGGACAATTCGCCGGCGCCTCGCGGGTGCACGCGCCGCTCTGAGACCCGCCCGGCTGCAGAGCGCAGCGGGCGCTCGCCGTCACTGGGCCCGCGCGCCGCAGGCGGCCGCGCGTCCGAGCAAGAGCGAGCACTCCCGCGCGTTGCGCGCAAGCGAGGCCGCGCGCGAAAATTCGGCTCGCGCCTCCTCGAATCGTCCGAGTTTGTCCAGCAGATCGCCGCGAACGCTCGGCAGCAGGTGGTACGCACCGAGGCGCCCGTCGGCCGCAATCGCATCGACGATGTCGAGCGCTGCGGCGGCCCCGAACGCCATGGACACCGCCACCGCTCGATTCAACTCGATGATCGGCGACGGCGACAACTGCGCCAATGCGTCGTAGAGTGCGACGATTGCGTTCCAATCGGTATCGGCCGACGAGCGTGCCCGGGCGTGGCAGGCGGCTATGGAGGCCTGCAGGGCGTAGGGTCCGAGCGCGCCTCCCAACGAAGTGGCGCGCTCCAACGCGGCGAGACCGCGGCCGATCAGCAGTTGATCCCAGCGGGCGCGATTTTGCGACAGCAGGAGAATGGGATCCCCCGCCGCGTCGAGCCGCGCGCCGACGCGCGAAGCCTGCAGCTCCATCAACGCCACCAAGCCGTGCACCTCGGCCTCCCGGGGCATGAGCTCGGCCAGCATTCGCCCGAGCCGCAGGGCGTCCTCGCACAGTCCGGGCCGCATCCAGTCGTCGCCGGCGGTGGCCGCATAGCCTTCGTTGAAGATGAGATAGATCACCTCGAGAACGGAGGCGAGCCGGCTGACCCGCTCCTCGGCCGGCGGAACCTCGAACGGGATATGCGCTTCCGCGAGTGTGCGCTTGGCGCGAACGATCCTCTGGCCAATCGTCGCCTCGGGGACCAGAAAGGCGCGCGCGATTTCCGCCGTGGTGAGACCCGCGAGCAACCGCAGCGTCAGCGCGGTGCGTGCTTCGGTGGACAGCACCGGGTGGCACGCAATGAACGTCAAGCGCAGGAAATCATCAGGGATGTCCTCGTCGGCCGCCTCGGCGGGCGCCGGGCCCACCGTACCCATGAGCGGCGCCTCGTTGAGGAGCGCCTGCTGATTTCGCTCCACGAGCTTTCGATGCCGCAATTCATCGAGCGCGCGATTTTTCGCGGTCGTCATCAGCCAGGCGCCGGGGTTGGAGGGCGCGCCGCTCAGCGGCCACTGCTCGAGTGCCGTCACGAACGCGTCCTGTGCAATCTCCTCGGCGCGTCCCAGATTGCCGAGCATCCGCGCAAGCTTCGCGATGATCTTGGCTGATTCCATATGCCAGACCGCCTCGAGGGTGCGGCGGACGGCAGGCTCAGACACGGCTGCCCCGACGCGAGCTCACGCAAAGCAAGGGCCGATCTCCCGCACCTCGACGGTGGCCCACTGCGCCGCCGGACATGCCTGGGCGATGGCAAGCGCTTGTGCGCGCTCCTCGCACGTCAGCAGGAAAAAGCCGCCGATCATCTCCTTGGACTCCGCGAAAGGGCCATCGACGATGCTCGATTGGCCTCCCTGCACCCTGACCCGCGCGCCCTCCCCGTCCGATTTGAGCGACTGAGCCAGCGTCAGCAATCCCTGCTGCTTGAGCTCCTCGCCGAATCGCAGCATCTGATCGTACAACGCGCGTCCCTCCTCCTCGGTTCGAGACTTCCGTTGCCCCGCAGGTTCCAGAATCATCAACGCATAGGCCATGGCAACCTCACCCGGATTTGACTTGCTTCGATTATGAACGAAGTGCGGCGTGGGCCGCCCCCTGCCTTTGTAAATCCTCCAGCCCCAAGACCGGCCGTATTTCGATGACCGAGTCCTCGGGCATCGGGTTCGGGCAGCGCTTGACCCATTCGACGGCTTCGTCGATGGACTTCACCTGCCACAGCCAGAAGCCGGCCACGAGTTCCTCGGACTCGGTGAACGGCCCGTCCACCACGGTACGCTCGCCGCCGCAGAACCGTACCCGTTTGCCCCGGGCGCTGGGGCTGAGGCCGTCCGCAGCGAGCAGGATGCCGGCGTTCACGAGCTCCTCGTTGAAGCGATGCATCGCCGACAAGAGCGCAGCCCCCGGCATCGCTCCCGCCTCACTGGATGCGGTGGCTTTGACCAATATCATGACCTTCATCGAGCACTCCTCCCTGGGGCACCCGATCATTGATGCCCCGGTCGACACCGACGACGAACGGCAGAGGTCGCTTTCGACATCCCGCGCCCTATAATCGATGCGTACATGCCCGAGCTCCGCGATCTCTATCCCCCCATCGACCCCTACGCGGCGGGACGGTTGGACGTCGATGACCTGCACTCGCTCTATTGGGAGGAATGCGGCAACCCCGCGGGCATTCCCGTGGTCTTCCTCCACGGCGGACCCGGCGGCGGTTGCTCGGCGATGAGTCGACGATATTTCGATCCCAGGCGATATCGGGTCATCCTCTTCGATCAACGCGGCGCAGGGCGATCCACCCCCAACGGCGAATTGCGCAACAACACCACGGCGCATCTCATCGCCGATATGACCGCGTTGCGCCGGGCCCGGGGAATCGACGCATGGCATTTGTTCGGCGGCTCGTGGGGATCGACGCTCGCCGTCGCCTACGCCCAGGAATTCCCGCAGAACTGCCTGAGCCTGACGCTGCGGGGAATCTTCCTGATGCGCTCATCGGAGATCCGCTGGCTATTCGAGGCGGGAAGGCTGTTCCGACCGGAGGCTTGGGAGGACCTCAAGGACGGTCTTCCGCCCGACCTCAAGCTCGGCGACCCGATGGAGGGTTACGCGATACTGCTGGAGCATCCCGATCGCGAGGTTCGGCTGTCGGCGGCCCGCCGCTGGTGCGTCTATGAGGCCCGTTTGGCCAACCTGATTCCGGACCCCGCCAGAATCGCGGGCGCGAACCATGAGCAGACGGCCTATGCCATGGCTCGCATCGAGGTTCACTACTTTCGCAACAACCGCTATTCACCCGAGGACCTGCTGCTGCGCCGTGTAGACCGGATTCGCCACTTGCAGGCCACCATCGTGCAGGGTCGCTATGACTTGCTTTGTCCGCCCGTCACTGCGCTCGAGTTGCATCGCGCCTGGCCCGGTTCGCGGCTCACGCTGGTCGAAGACGCCGGTCACTCCGCGACCGAGGCGGGCATCCGGTCTGCCCTGGTCGCCACCATGGATGCCATCGCGGCGCCTTCAAACGCTCATTGAGGTTTGTTCGGCGCCGGCACAATCCGCGGGCTGCGGACGCGCGGGGCGTTGATGGGCTTCGCGAGCAAATAGCGATCGCCCAGCCAGTCCAGGGCCCTGGCAATGGCCGGACTGTAGTTCGCCACTGGCAGCGAGCGGATGGTATCGGTGCGACTGTTGGCCACGGGTTTACTCCTCTACGAATTCGTCGTTCGATCGGTTCTCGAGCCCGGGGGCCAGCGTCGATAGATCCAACCCGTCAACGCGACGAGGTAGCCTCCCGGCAATGTCAGCATGGCCATCGAGGGTCCGAATTCCTGGAGCGCCAAGCGCCCACGCTGCAAAAGCGAATTGACGTGATTCATAGAACTTCCCGCAGATCATTGCCTTGGCTGTGTGTGCCTCGGCTGTATATGCCTAGGCAATCCTTAGAGCCAAAAAAATCAAGCATTTTGTAACATCCGAACCAAGTAGCCTTCCAACTGGCGCGCTTCGGCCTGGCTGAAACCGCGCATGAAGTGGTTCAACACCCGCACCGAACACTCCCGCAGCTTCGGCAGCGCAGCGAGGCCCGCCTCAGTCAATTCCAGCTTTACCAAACGCCTGTCCTCGGGACATCGGCGTCGGCTGATCAACCCTTTCGCCTCGAGGCGATCGATCATTCGGGTCATCGCGCCGCCGTCGTAGGACAGGTCTTTGCACAGTTCGGTGGCAGAATCCACCCCGCGCTTGGCCAGCACGCTGATGATCACGTACTGCGCGGCACTGATTTCGAGCGCCCTCAAATCGGGGTCCCGGGCAATCGCTTCGTCCAAGGCACTCATGTGGGCCGCGCGAACTCGATACATCAGCTGGCCGACACAATTGGAGGGCTGATACGAGGCGAGGTCGTAAACCTCGGATTCCGGGCGGGCAGTCGTTACCATGGCGATAGACTACCTGCCTAGGCAGTCATTGTCAAGGCAGCAGCTGGCCGCGCCAAACGGTGGAGGTGGCGGCGGTTGGCGCGGCAGTTTATCGCGTCCTTGACGTTGCGCTGCATGATAGGCTTCGTGGCTTACCAATCACGCCGAGCGCATACAGTGAGAGCCCTGGTAGCACTGCTCGTATTGACCTCCGTTTCCGCGTGCAGCTGGTTTGGCTCGCACAAATCCACGAGACCGCCGACGCCGACGGAAATCGTCATTACCGGAGCACCCCGGGCCTCGCTGATTTTGGTCGATGGCGTGCAAACCGGACAAGCGGTGACGCGCAATGATCAATCGGAGATCTTGGATGTGGCGCCCGGCCCTCACAAGGTCGAGATCAAGTTGAACGACGCCATCGTCTATCGAGAGGATATCTACGTGGGTTCCGGCGAACGCCGCGTGGTCAGCGTTCTGTCCGGTTTGTCGCGCTAAAGCGCCCTGCTCGGTTATTCATCGCGTCACTGCATGAACCAGCCGTGGCTGACCACGAGCGATTGCCCCGTGAGGGCGTTGGACTCGAATGAGGCAAAGAACGGCCTTGGTCTCGGCACATTGCCGATCGGCCGGCTATCGGATCACTTCCCTGCGCATTACAGCGCTGAATCGCTGCGCTACTGATCGGCCGGCTATCGGATCACTTCACTGCGCGTTACGGCCCCGAATCGCTGCGCTATGCCATTTTGACGGGCACGGGGTTCTATTTGATCAGCGCCGTATTGTTCGCGCTGGCGGCAAGGAGGCTGACACGCGAGTGGCAGCCGTCGGCGGGCGCCTCTCAGGGTGCCGAATCGACCGAGGATGCGGCCTCGCGCTCTTGAAGCTCGCGCCACTGGATCTTGCCGCTGCCGGATTTCGGCAGCTCCTCGGCGAAAGCGATGATTCTCGGCACCTTATAAGCGGCCATGGCCCCGCGGCACCAGTCGATGAGCGTGCGTTCGTCCACCCGCCCGCGCCATTCCGGCCGCAACACGACGAGCGCTTTGACGGTCTCGCCGCGATGGGAATCGCGCGTACCAATGACGCACGCTTCGAGAATCGCCGGATGCGCATACATCAGGGACTCGACCTCGCTCGGCCAGACCTTGAAGCCGGATGCGTTGATCATCCGCTTGAGCCGGTCGACCATGAAGAAATAGCCGTCCTCATCGACCCTGCCGAGGTCGCCGGTGCGCAGAAATCGCTTGCCATCGATCTCGATGAACGCCTGAGCGCTCTGTTCAGGCCTGTTCCAATAGCCCAGGAACACCTGCGGACCGTGCGTGACGATCTCACCCACCTCCCCGACGGGCAGCTCGTCCAGCGTGAGAGGATCGATCACGCGCGAATCCACGCCATAGATCGGAATTCCCAGGCATTGTTCCTTGGCGCGGCCGGGGGGATTGATGTGCGTGGCCGCCATCGTCTCGGTCAGACCATAGCCCTCGTAGAACGTGATGCCCCGGCTCTTGAGCCGTCGCGCCACGATCGCCGGCATGGCGGCGCCTCCGCCGCTCAATCTGCGGATCGAGGACAAATCGTATCGCTCGATATTCGGATTCATGAAGAAATCCTGGATCATGGTCGGAACGGCGGTCCAGCTCGCGATACGATACCGCTGCACGCACTCCGCCGCGGCTGTACGATCCCAGCGCGGCAGCAGCACCAGGGTATTGCCGTTGTACAACGGGCCATTCATGCCGCCCTGCATGCCGGTCACATGAAAAAATGGCGCCACAGCCAGGAGCGACAGCTCCGGTTGCACCGCGAACCAGCGCATGCTCGCAACGAGCGTATGCATGGTGCTGCGATGGGTGTGCATGCAGCCCTTGGCTTCACCGGTGGTGCCCGAGGTGTACGGCATGACGCACAAATCGTCCGGGCCGGCGGTCAATGGTGCGGGTGACAGACCCTCTCCCAATGCATCGCGCCAGAGAGTCACGCCGCGCCGAAAGATCCCGGCACGCGGCGCGGAAATGAACTCGGGCACCGGCAGCTCCGTGGCGTTCATGAGATAATCGGAATAGGCGCTCACGATCACGTGACTCAGATCGCCGGCGTCGACCAGCGGTTCGAGGCGGGAATACAGCTCCTGCGACACGATGACGGCGGTCGCGCCCGAATCGCTCGCACAGCGGGAGAATTCACCGGTGAGGAACATGGGATTGAGGGGCACCACGACGGCATCGGCGCGCAGAATTCCATAATAGGCGATCACGAATTGCGGGCAGTTCTGCATGAACAGCAGCACGCGGTCGCCCTTTCGCACCTTGCACCGATGCTGCAGGTAGCCGGCGATCAGCTCCGCCTGTCGCAGAACCTCGGCAAAGCTGACCGGGCTGTCGTAAAACACCAGGGAGGGCTTATCCGGATAGCGCCGCCCCGACACCTCCAGGTTGTAAAACACATTCGTGGCGGGCGCATCGAGATGATGCATCGCATGGTCCGGCCAGAAATCTAGATGTCGATTCGACATGTGTCTCCCCCGCCGCCGCATCCTGAAATCGTACCCGGCAACTTGCCGATGGTCTACGCGTGCGGATTCGACGGCTCGCTGGTGACCTATAAGATCTATTTTGCCGTCGACGGCTTCGAGGCAGCAGCGGAGATTCAGTCGCGGGTGATCATGCGCGAAGCGCCGTCGCCTGAGCAGCCCGCCGGGTGGTGGTGGATGTCCGCGGCCCGCACACGAAGAATCGTGGGGAACGAGGGGGATTTAACCAGTTCGCTTCATGCGCTGGACCGCGGCATCCGGCGGATAGAATACCCAATCCGCGCGATCGCAATAACACAACTTTGTTCTATCGATATATCCCGATTCGCGCAGGTCTGTCCGCCATCGCACAGACGATTTGAACGTCAGGCGGCGTCCGCCAGTCGGACATTCTTCGGCAGCATCACCGCATCGATGAAGTGAATGACGCCATTGGCGGCAACGATCTCGCTCTGCACGATGCGCGCGCCGTTCACCTGCACTCTCGATCCGGAGACCTTGACGTATACCGGTCCGCCCTGCATCGTCCTGACATCGCCGGAGCGGAATTCATTGACCAGCCAATGACCGCTGATCACGTGGTACCTCAGCACGGATTTCAAGAGCGCGTCATCTTTGAGCAGCGTCTCGAGCTGCTCCCGGGGCAGCTTTTCAAAGGCATCGTCGGACGGGGCAAAAACCGTAAAGGGCCCCTTGCCTGCAAGGATCTGCATCAATCCAGTTGTCTTGAGACCGGCGGCCAGCGTGCCGAAAGCGCCGGCGTCGATGATCGACTCGACGACATTCTTGATGGCATGAGAAGTGACATTCTTGGTCTGATCCATAGGGATAACCTCGGTGGAAACCCACGAGAAATGCGTGAGATCATCCGCTCGGGAGGAGCGCGAGCCGGTAGTTTGCGCCGTTTCGGGCATCCGTGCCGTCAGGCGGGCCAAATAATTCGACGCTTGTCTAACTGGACGCGCTTGTCGAACTGGGCATCGGCCATTCGTCGCCATAAGGACGAATGACTGATCACGCTATTTCTTGACGGTATCCTCGACGGCGTCGATGGCCTCAGGCATCGCTTCGAGGCGTTCCTTCGCGATGGGCTGTCCGCTTACGTCGGATAATCCGTACGTTCCGTCCTCGATTTTCGACAATGCCCGCTCCACCAGCGCCAGCCGACGCACATCGTGAGCGACCAGGGTTCCCTCCACCTCGAGCATTGCAAGCTTCTGAGCGTCCTCCTCGAATTCGCGCGCCTCATTCTGAGACTGGGCGTTGAGCCCTCCCTCCTCGGCCTCGCCCGCCCGCGTGGCGCGCCGCAGCTGGGCACGGAGCTCCACCAATCGCTGATGCTGCCGCTTTATGAAGGCGGGATCCAACCTGGACGAGCTTGCATTCATGAAATTTCTCCCGACGCGGATGACTTGGGCGCCGAGATCAGTATATTCGAACGGGTCGCCCGCCGTCAGGGATGCGACCGCGCTAAACTGCGCGGGCGGATAATCGTACCTTGGAAAGATTCATGACCGAGCCAATCCCCACCCTGTTGGTCCCGGGTCTGCTTTGCTCGCCGCAGCTGTACGCGGACCAGATCCCGCAACTTTGGCGCCTGGGCCCGGTCACCATTGCAGACCATACCCGCGACGACAGCGTCGGCGCGATTGCCCGGCGGATCCTGTCCTCGGCGCCACCGCGGTTCGCATTGGTCGGCCTGTCGATGGGGGGCTACATCTCATTCGAGATCCTGCGCCAGGCTCCCCAGCGGGTGACGAAGCTCGTGCTGCTCGATACCACATCGCGCCCGGACCTCCCGGAGCAAAGCGAGGCGCGCCGCGCTCAGATCGAGCTGGCCAGGAGCGGGCGGCTGCGTGAAGTCTGCGACGCGGCATTCCCGCGCCTCGTGCATCCCAAGCACCGCTCCGATCACCGAATACGCCAAGTGATGCAGCGGATGGCCGATGAGGTGGGCGTCGAGGGCTTCGCCCATCAACAAGCGGCCAACATTGCGCGGCCCGACTCGCGCCCGCGACCTCGGCGCCATACGTTGCCCGACGCTGGTTCTGGTGGGCGATTCCGATGAGCTCACCCCGCCCGAGCGCGCCGCAGGAGATCGTGAACGGCATTGCGGATGCGCGGCTCGTCGTGGTGCCCCAGTCCGGTCATTCCACCCCTTTGGAACAGCCGGCATTCGTCACCCGAGAGCTCGTGGAATTCCTCGAACGCTGATCAGCGGCGACGGCGGGCGGCCCCCCGACACGAAACCGTCACAATCCGGCGGCTACAGTGCGGCATGGATTCGTCAGATTTTCACCGCGCCCGTCGTTCCCTGCTGAGCCTGCGGGAGGCGATGCTGGACATCGAACTGCGAAACGCCCCCTCGCTGAGTGCCGTGGCGCCGCAGCATCGGATCAGCGCCCGCAACCTTCTCCACTACCTCGCCATGCGGCGTCAGGACTTGCGTGAGCTGCAAGTCGAGCTTGCCACGCTCGGCATGTCGTCGATGGGCCGGGCCGAGGCTTATGCGTTGGCTTCGGTCAACAATGTGATCGGGTTGACGGATCGAATGCTGGGCCTTCACCCGGCAGACATCGACGCTCCTTGCGACCACGCCCTGGGCACGAAACTCCTCGAACGCAACACCCGCCGGCTTCTGGGTGCGCCGCGGCTCGACCGAACCGTGCGGATCATGGTCACGATGTCGAGCGAGGCGGCGCACGATTATGGTTTGGTGCACGATCTGCTGCGCAATGGCATGGACTGCATGCGCATCAATTGCGCACACGACGACCCCGCCCTGTGGAGTGCGATGATCCGCAACCTGCGCAGGGCCCGCGCCGCATGCAAACGCGATTGCACCGCTCCTGATGGACCTGGCCGGTCCAAAGATCAGGACCGGGCCGATCGAGCCCGGGCCGGCGGTCATCAAGATACGACCCTCTCGGGACGCGTATGGACGGGTCACGAAACCAGCGCGGATATTGCTGACGGCGAAACAATCCGCCAAGGAGTCCGGCGCCGGCGCCGACGCAGTGTTATTCGCCGACGAGAAGCTGCTGGCCGGCTTGCGGCGCGGCGACAGCCTGCGGTTCCTCGACACGCGCGGGCGGCGTCGACGCCTCGACGTCGTCGCCGTCACGCGTGCCGGTGTCGTGACGGAGATGCTTCGAACCGCCTACATCACCAACGGCACCACGCTGTCGCGGCCGGGGCCGGGCAGGCATTCGCGCATGAAGGGCGATGTCCACGGCATTGCGCCCGCCGCGGGCGTCATCGAGTTGTCGGTCGGCGACACGTTGGTCGTTGCCTGCGAGCCCGCAGCCGGGACTCCCCCCCGGCTCGATTTGTCCGGCCGCGTGCTGCGAGTCGCGCGCGTGTCCTGCACGCTTCCCAGCGCACTCGGCCAGGTGAAGGTCGGCGAGCGCATCAGCTTCGACGATGGCCTCATCAGCGGCCGGGTAAAGGCCGTGGATCGCGGCGAGCTATCGGTGCGGATCGAGCAGACTCCGCCCGGCGGTGCGCATTTGAGGGCGGACAAGGGAATCAATTTTCCGGACAGCGCCATCGAGCTTCCGGCGATCACCGACGAGGATGCGAAGAACCTCGCGTTCGTCGCCAAGCATGCCGACCTGGTCGGGCTGTCGTTCGTCAATCACGAGCGAGACGTGAAATCGCTCATCGATCGGCTCGAGGCATTGACCGACGAGCCGCCCGGTGTCGTGCTCAAGATCGAAACCCGCCGCGGCTTCGAACGCTTGCCGGCCATCCTGCTTTCCGCCATGAGCTATCCGCGCGTCGGGGTCATGATTGCGCGCGGCGATCTCGCGGTCGAATGCGGCTATGAGCGGCTCGCGGAGATCCAGGAGGAAATACTCTGGATATGCGAGGCGGCCCACTGTCCGGCCATTTGGGCCACACAAGTGCTCGCGTCGTTGGCGAAAAATGGCATCCCGTCACGCGCCGAAGTGACGGACGCGGCGATGAGCCAGCGCGCCGAATGCGTCATGCTCAACAAAGGGCCGCACATCATCGAGGCGCTGCGCACGTTGGATCACATCTTGCAGCGCATGGATCCCAATCAATCCAAGAAAAGTCCGATGCTGCGGGCGCTCAAACTTGCGCAAGACTTTGAAAATTCTGGCAATCCCAGGCGAAAAAGCAGATCCAAGAATATGCACCATCTTCCTATTCACCCCGTCGCCCTGGAATGTTAAGGTCAGCTTATGCCGAACCAAACTTCGGAAACCTTTGACGCGAAGGCGCTTGCCGCGCTGTCGGAGGAGCTTCACGTCCCTGCCGACGCCGTGGTCGAAGTCTTCAAGCACGAATTCAGCCGCCTGCACGCCCAAGCGCGCATCAAGACCTATGTCGGCATTCTGGCGATGAGCAACACCAAGAACATTCTGTACAAAACGACCTCCCGACGTTGCTGAGGCGCAGCGCTCCCGGAGGCGGGATCGCGTGCCATTCCGCCCCTGATATAACCAGCCGGCACTTGCTCATGACCGAATTGCTAGTCGACCGGGCCTGGGGGGCCGGGCTAACTTGCAGGGACCTCATCGGAGCGTCCCCACTTGCAAATTATCGAGCCATCGAGCCCTCCCGCGGCGCAGGGCGTACGCCCTGCGCCCATCGGCGCCCACCGCGCGCCTATTGCGCAATGAAGACTGGCTGAGCAGCTTCCTTGGCCTGGCATTGATTCTCGTCGCGGCGTCGCTTTTTGCCGCCGGCGGCAGCATCAAGTGGCTGGCCGTCGCTCCGCAAAAATGGAGTCACGCCTCGGACGTCCTGCAGCAACTGCGCCTCAATGGTGTGCGGTACGCAGCACTTTTCGCGGTCTGGGCGTCACTGCTCGGAGCGGCCGCCGCGGCGCTCGGCCTCGGCGCGGTCAAATTCTGGCGGGCATTCGTGCCGGTCTTTCTCGTCACTGCCGCGATCTACTTTCTGGGCCTTTGGGACCAGGCGGCCCACTACAACCTCGAGCCCCCGCTGGTGGCGCTTGCACTCGGATTGCTGTTTTCCAACTCATTCGGTGTTCCGCGCTGGCTGGACGCCGGGCTTCGGGTCGAGCTGTACATCAAGGTGGGAATCGTGCTCCTGGGAGCCAGCCTGCCCCTCACGCTACTCGCCTGGGCGGGCCCTGTGGCGATCCTGCAGGCCGCGATCGTCTCGCTGGTCACGTTCGGTGTGATCTATGGGGTGGCCACCCGACTCGGTCTCGATCGGCGGCTCGCCGCCACCCTGGGAACCGGCGGCGCGGTATGCGGCGTCTCCGGTGCAATCGCCATCGGCGGCGCCGTGGGCGCCAAGAAGCAGGACGTCTCCGTGGCGATTTCGCTCGTCGTCGTGTGGGCCATCGTCATGATCTTCGTGCTCCCGCTCGCAGCGCGGGCGCTCGGCCTCTCCACCGGAGTCGCGGGCGCCTGGATCGGCACGTCGGAGTTCGCCGATGCCGCCGGTCTCGCCGCCGCGCAGACCTATGGCGGATACGCGGGCAATGTCGCGGGGATATCCGGTCACCCGGATGCCGCAGTCACGGCGTTCACGCTCATGAAGGTGATCGGCCGCGACGTGTGGATCGGCGTATGGGCCTTCGTGCTGTCTCTCGTCGCGGCAACGCGCTGGGAACGCACCGGAATAGAAAGCCGCAGCGGCGCAGTCCAGATCTGGACGCGGTTTCCAAAATTCGTGGTTGGATTTCTGCTCGCATCCCTGCTCGTGACCTGGTTTGCGAGCGGTTACGCCTATGGAGAGTACAAGACCAGCGTGCTGCCCGGACTGGTCGCACCGCTGCAGGCGCTTCGCACCTGGGCTTTCACCTTTGCGTTCTTGAGCATCGGTTTGACCACGCGAGTGCGTGAGCTCGTCGCCGTGGGCGCGCGGCCGTTCTTCGCCTTCACGGCGGGCGCGGCGGTCAATGTGCTGCTCGGATTATTCCTTTCGACGCACGTGTTCGGCGCGTTCTGGAGCGGCCTCGGACAATGAGCTGCTCGACCTGCGCATACTTCGATCCACGCCCCGCCGCCGTCGAGGCGGCGTTTCCGGGGCTGTCGAGCCTGAGCTCCGCCTATGCCGCGGTCAAGGCGGCGGACGGCCTCTGTTCGCGGCATGAGCGCTATGTCGCGGTGTCGAGCGTCTGCGGCATGCACTCCGCCTCGACCTGCACCAGGCAGTCGTAGAACAGCGGCGCTCTGCCCATGTCCGTGAGCTCATCGCTACGGGTCAGCTCGTTGGCATTCTTGCCGTCGCGCGCGAGTTTCTTCCACCAGACCGATAGCGCCACGACCACCCCGCGCCTCGCCCGATCGCTCACTCTCGCCCGAAGAGTCAGACTGCCCCGGTCGTTGAACACCCGCACGTAGATCCCGTCCGCGAGCCCGCGAGCCCGGGCATCGTCGGGATGGATGTCCAGCCACGGCTCCCCCTCGAATGCGCGCAGGCTGGTGACGTTGACGAAGCTCGAGTTGAGGAAGTGGCGCGCCGGCGGGGAGATCATCGCCAGCGGATAGCGTTTGGCCAATTCGCTCCGGGTATCCTCGAGGGGTGCGATGTAGTCGGGCAGCGGATCGAAACCGGCATCCGCGGCAGCGGCCGATCGAAACTCGACCTTGCCCGACGGCGTGCCGAAGCCGCCTTCAGCGAAGCGAGCCGTGCCGGCGGGCGCGCCAATGCGCTTCCAACCCTCTGCACGCACCTCGGCAAAATCCCAACCGTCCGCGATGGCCGATTGCGCGAGAACTTCGTCGCTGTCCCGGAAGCACGACTCCCCGTACCCCATCGCAGCGGCCAGCAGTCGAAAGATCTCCGTGTTGGGCTTCGCCTCCCCCAACGGGCGAATGGCGGGGTTGTTCGCGACCATGTAGTAGTGGCCGTACGGACGCACCACGTCCAGGTGCTCGAGCTGGGTCGTGGCGGGCAGCACGATATCGGCGTAGTCGACGGTATCGGTGGAAAATTGCTCGAGCACCACCGTGAACAGATCTTCGCGGGCGAAGCCCGCCGCGACGCGCGCGGAGTCCGGTGCAACCGCCACCGGATTCGAGTTGTAGATCACCATCGCGCGGATGGGCGCAGACGCGTCGCCGAGCGCGCGGCCGATGCTCGACATGTTGATCGTGCGCGGCATTCGTCCGCGCAACAGCTCGGGTTTCGAGAGCGCGGCGTTGTCGATGCTGAAATTGCCTGAAGTTGAAAGGAACATTCCCCCGGCGGCGTCCCGAAACGCACCGGTGAGCGCCGGCAGGCAGGCAATGTTGCGCATGGCCATGCCGCCCCCCTTCACCCGCTGCAGCCCGTAATTCGCGCGAATCAATGCGGGCCGCGTGGTGGCGTAAAGACGCGCCAAGCGCTCGATATCGAGCTCGGGGATTCCGCAGACGCCGGCCACGCGCTGCGGCGTCCACAGGCTCGTCCGTTCGCATAGCTCATCGAAACCGACGGTATGGCGGGTGACGTAATCGCGGTCGACGAGATCGTCGCGGATGATCACGTGCATCAATCCGAGCGCCAACGCACCATCGGTGCCGGGCAGCAGGGCGATGTGCTCCTGGCATTTCTCGGCGGTCAGCGAGCGGTAGGGATCGATGGCGACCAGCGTCGCGCCGCGCCGTTTGGCCTGCTGCGCGCGGGCCCAAAAATGCACGCTCGAGGTGATGGCATTGCAGCCCCAAAAGATGATCAGCTTCGCCTCGTCCGCAACTTCGATGTCCACGCCCACGCTCGGCCCCAGGGTGATCTTGTGACCCGCCGTTCCCGCGGAGGCGCAGATGGTGCGATCCAGGAGACTGGCGCCCAGGCGGTGAAAGAAGCGCTGGGACATGGATTCGCCCTGAACCAATCCCATCGTGCCCGCGTAGCTGTAGGGGAGAATCTGCTCGGGATCCTCCGCGGCCAACTCGGAGAGCCGGGCGGCCACGGTTTCGAGCGCCTCATCCCACGTGATTCGCTCGAAACGACCCTCGCCTTTGCGGCCGATGCGGCGCAGCGGATGGAGCAATCGATCCGGATGGTAGGTCCGCTCGGTGTAGCGTGCGACCTTGGTGCAAAGCACCCCGGCCGTGGGGGCGTGCGCCGCGGATCCCGTCACTTTCAGCGCCACGCCATTCTTGACGTGCACCTCCAATGCGCAGGTGTCGGGGCAGTCGTGCGGGCAGGCGCCCTTGACGATGATCGTATCGGAGACGACGCATCATGCGGCGTATCCCGTCGAGAAAATGCGCTTCACGAAGCTCTCGCATTTCGCCAGCTGATCGAGTGCGACGAACTCGTTCGGCCGATGCGCCTCGGCGATGTCTCCGGGTCCCAGAATGACCGTGGGTACGCCCATCTGCTGGAACAGGCCGGCCTCGGTTCCGTAAGACACCTTGCCGGTCTGGTTCGACCGCGCCAATCGCATGGCCCATTGCACGATGGCATCGCTCTCCGAGGATGCGAGCCCGAGCGTCTGGCTGACCCATTCCAGCTCGATGCCCGATTGCGGATCGAGGGCGCGCATCTCGCGCGACAGGGTGTCGGCCTGCGCACGGATTTCCTGGTAGAGCGCATCCGCCGAGGCATTCGGCAGCGTGCGCATGTCGAACTGAAACTCGCATTCCTTCGGTATCACGTTGGAAGCGATGCCGCCGCGGATCAATCCCGTGGACATCGTCGTATAAGGGACCGTGAAGCCATAATCGCGTTTCTCGAACTCCGCCAGGCGATCGGCGATCTGGCGGATGTAAACCACCAGCCGGGCGGCGTATTCGATGGCGTTGACGCCGTGGGTGACATAGCTCGAATGCGCCTCACGGCCTCTGACCGTGCAGCGAAACCGGTTCATTCCCTTGTGGGCGATGATCGGCTGCATCGAGGTCGGCTCGCCCACGACGCATCCGGCCGGCTTGATGTCATTCTCCTCGAGATCCCGTATCAATCCGCGCACGCCGATGCAGCCCACCTCTTCGTCATAGCTCAGCGCGTAATGCAGCGGCGCATCGAGCCGCCCGGCATTCAGGGCCTCGACGAACCTGGGCGCCTGGCTGAGCGCGACGCCGATGAATCCCTTCATGTCGGCCGACCCGCGCGCGTAGAGTTTGCCGTCCCGCTCCACCACCTTGAATGGATCGGTGTCCCAACTCTGACCGTCGACCGGCACCACGTCGGTGTGACCGGACAGGATCAGACCCGGCCGGTTGGAATCCCCGAGCGTCGCGAACAGATTCGCCTTTTTTCCGGTCGCGTCGTGCGTGAGCCGGGTGCGAGCGCCCAGCTTGGCGAGGTAATCCCGGGTCCACTCGATGAGCCCGAGGTTCGAATCCCTCGAGACGGTGTTGAAGGCGATCAGGCGCTCGACCATGGCGCGCGCGTCGGCGCTTGGAGTCGAGGTTTCGGCGGCATCATTCATCGGACGGGCCTCGAGGGTTGGAACACAGCATATTTTACTCACACGCCGGAAATGATGCGCACGTCCCGCACCGCACCACCTGCCAGCGCCGCCAGTGCCTGCTGGTAGGCCGCACTGTCGTGCATGGCGACGGCCTGCTCGACCGAATCGAACTCGATGACGACGATACGCTCGAGCTGACCGGCCTCATAGGCTTTCGCGGCCACACCGCGCGCCAGGAACCGGCCGCCACCCGCCTCGATGGCAGGGACCGCGAGTTGCGCGTATGCCGCGAGCTTCGCGGGATCGGAGACTTGCCGGTAGCAGGAAATGAAATATGCCTTGGCCATGAATGCAATTCTCCTTGTGCCGACGATCCGGGAGTGTATCCGATCACTGCAGGTCTTCCGCCTCGGGCGTAAGCTTCTTCAGCATCCGCTTGAGCGCGAAATGCCGGTAGCTCTGCCGGGCGAGCGCTTCGATCTCGTTTCTGTCGCCCTGCCGCGAGACGTCGAGCGAGATCCACCCGTTGTGACCGAAGTACGGCGGGATGCGAAAGCGCGCGTCGGCAGTCATGAGATTCTGGCGATCCGCGCCCACCCAAAAACACAACGTCAGGCGCTCGCCATCCTGCCTCACCATCGCGAAGCTGCGGGTGCCGGCCTGCCACACCGGATGACCGAATTGCGCGGCCTCGCGCGTCTCCGGAAATTTCAAGCAGATACCGCGCATGATCCCGATCATGCGCCTGCCGCGCGCGGACTCCAGCGGATCGATATCGCTGCGCGACAGAGGCCGGGGGGCTTTGAGGGCGGGCGCCTTGCCGATCCGCGCCGACAGCGCAGCGGGCGCAACGTGCTCATAGGCCTCCCGCACCAGCGCGGCGATTCGGCGCCACTCGAGGTTGCGGTCGAGCCGCACGCCAACCCAACCGCGCGGGCCGACATAGGGCGGCACGAAAAAATTGTCCGGGTCCGCCCTCAGGTGATGCTCCTGCGCTCCGCGTGCCGCCGGCAACCACAGCCCCACCCGGCCGTCCCCATGGTGATTCACCACATAGGTCGCGAATGTCTTGCCGCGAACGCGAAAATTGGGCGAGCCGTGCGAGACGAACTCCTCCGACTCGGGGAGCCAGAGACACGCTGCGCATACCGTTTGGTGCATGTCGTTCGCCAAGGACGACATGATAGGCGGCATGCCCCCGCCGGACAATCCTGGCGGCTATGGCATGGCAACGAGCCCCGCGTTTGCCGCATACTCCGCTCTCGTTTACGAACCGGGAGCCGTTTGTTCATGACAAGGCCGAAAACCAAGCGCGGCATCGGCGCATGTGCGTTTCTCACGGGGTGTGCCTGGATGAGCACGGCCATCGCGCAAGATACGCTGCTGGTCCACGGGCACATTTACACGGGCAATGCCCGCGCGCCTTGGGCGTCCGCCATCGCGGTCAAGGATGCGCGCATCGGCGCGATCGGCTCGGATGCCGACATCCTGAAGCATCGTGGCAGCCGCGCGCGCGTCATCGATTTGCACGGGCAGACGGTCATTCCGGGCATCGTCGACTCCCACATGCACATGCTGTACGGCGCCTTCGCCCTGCACGGGCTGAACCTCTCGACGCCGGAGTCGAGCATCACGCCCGACAAGCCGGATCTGCTGATCGAGCGCGTGCGCGCCTATGCGGCCGAACATCCCAAGGATGCCGTCCTGTTCGGCCGGGCCGATTTCAGCACGGTGCCGCCCACCACCCCGCGCAGCGCGCTGCTCGACCGCGCGGTTCCCGAGCGGCCGCTCGTGATACACAACACCTCCGAGCATGCGCTTTGGCTCAATACCGCTGCGATGAACATGGCGGGGCTCACCGATCGTCCGGTGGGCGACGCCGACGAGGAGCGTGGCGTGGTGCGCGATGCGAGCGGTCACCCGACGGGCGTGCTGCTCGAGGCGGCCATGCAAATCGCCGCCCGCGCCGTGCTTGCGCGCATCCCGGTCGAGGAAAAACTCTCGATGCTCCAATCCGCCTCCCGTTATCTCAACAGCTTCGGCATCACGAGCGTCGTCAACGCGAGCGGTGATCTGGCCGAAATCAAACTCTATGCGACGCTGCGCGATCGGGGCGCCTTGACCGTGCGCACGCGCACCGCGTTCGGCGCGGTCGCCGTTCAACATCATCTGACCCCCCAGTTCCTGGCCGATCTCGAGGAGGCGCGCCGGCGGTATCACGACGATTGGGTGTCGGCCGATCTGGTCAAGTTCTTCGCCGACGGCAGCACGGGGCTCGTACCCCCCCTCGTGTATGTGCCGGCGGACTACGATGCGCTGGTCATGGCACTCGACCAGCGCGGTTATCAGCTGATGACGCATGCACTGCGCGCCGATTCGGTGCACATGGTGTTGGATACTTACGAACGCATGGAAAAGGCGCACGGCGCGCGTGACCGGCGTCTGCGCATCGAGCATGCCGATCTCGTCGATGCGGCCGACCTGCCCCGCTTCAAGGAGCTCGGGGTGATCGCCGACATGCAACCCACCTTTTGCTGCGGCGACGACGGCGCCAACTTCGATCCCGCGCAATCCATCCCCTCGGACCGGTGGCACAGCCTGGAGGAGCAAGGCGCCGTGCTCGCCTTTTCGAGCGACTGGCCTTGCACCTGGCCGCCCGACCCGTTCGTGTCGATCCAGCAGACCGCCACGCGACAGATGTGGAAATCCGACGATACCGCCGGCGTCGCCGGCCAACCGATGGACGGCGCCGCCCAGGGGGGTGCCAAGCCGACCGGCGCGATCTACGTGCCCGCCGAGCGCATCCCGGTCGAGGACGCGGTGCGCGCATACACCTCGGGCTCGGCCTACGCGGCGCGCGAGGAGGATCGACTCGGCACGCTCGAGGCCGGCAAATTCGCGGATCTCGCGGTGCTTTCCCAGGACATATTCAGCGTGAGCCCCGACACCATCGGCAAGACCCGCGTGACCATGACCATGGTCGGCGGCAAGGTCGTATACACGGAGCATTGATATGTCCGACCCTTCCGCCGGCAGGCGCCGCTTCCCGCGCATCGAACGGCTGCCCCCGTATGTATTCAATGTGACCGCCGAGCTCAAGCTTGCGGCCCGTCGGCGCGGCGAGGACATCATCGACATGAGCATGGGCAATCCCGACGGGCGCACGCCTGCGCACATCGTTGCGAAGCTCGTGGAGGCCGCCCAGCGCCCGGATACCCACGGCTATTCGACCTCGAAGGGCATTCCGAGATTGCGGCGTGCCATCTCCCACTGGTACGAGGAGCGCTACGGCGCATCGATCGACCCCGACCATGAGGCCGTCGTCACCATCGGCTCCAAGGAGGGCCTGGCGCACCTCATGCTGGCCGTGCTGGAGCGAGGGGACACGGTCCTCGTGCCCAATCCGAGCTACCCCATTCATATCTACGGGGCCGTGATCGCGGGCGCCGATATCCGCTCGGTGCCGATGGCTCCCGATATCGATTTTTTCAGCGAGCTCGAGCGTGCGATCCGCGGCAGCTACCCCAAACCCAAGATGATGGTGATCGGGTTTCCGTCCAATCCGACCGCGCAGTGCGTCGAGCTCGATTTCTTCGAGCGGGTGATCGCGCTCGCGCGTCAATACGACATCCTCGTCGTGCACGACCTCGCCTATGCCGACATCGTGTTCGACGGATGGAAAGCACCCTCCATCATGCAGGTGGCAGGCGCCAAGGAAGTTGCCGTGGAGTTCTTCACGCTCTCGAAGAGCTACAACATGGCGGGCTGGCGGATCGGATTCATGGTCGGAAACCGCGAGCTCGTGAGCGCGCTGTCGCGCATCAAGAGCTACCACGATTACGGCACGTTCACGCCGCTCCAAGTGGCTGCGATCGCCGCACTGGAGGGCGACCAGCAATGCGTGAGGGACATCGCCGCACAGTATCAGCGCCGCCGCGACGTGCTGGTCAAGGGACTCATCGAGTCGGGCTGGCCGGTGGAGGTGCCGAAGGCGTCGATGTACGTCTGGGCGCGGATCCCGGAGCGCCATCGCGCGCTCGGGTCACTCGAGTTCTCGAAGCAGCTGTTGGCGCAGGCCAAGGTGTCGGTGTCGCCCGGAATCGGATTCGGCGATTACGGCGACGGTTACGTGCGGTTCGCGCTGATCGAGAACGAGAGCCGCATCCGGCAGGCCATCCGGGGAATCAAATCGATGTTGCGCCGCTGAGCGCCCCGCGCTTCAGACTTCAGGGATAGCGCTCGACCTCGATCTCCCGCACGAGCATGATCTCGCACGCTCCGGCACCCGTGTCGGTGCGCGACAGCGACGTATGGATGGAGGCGCCGTCGTCGCGTACACCATCGACCAGGTCTCCCGTCAGCGTCACGGTTTGGCCCGGTCGCAGCCGGCGAAGCTGTTGCGCCACCAGCACATCGGCCGGAATGGCGTGGGTGTTTGCGCTGTGGGCGATCACGCCCTCGCGCGACAGGGGTGCACCCGCCCGGAGGCGCCAATAATAAAAGCGGTTGGATTGTGAGATATCCACGCTCTTCAAGGCCCGGTTATCGCTCATGTCGCCCCACCCGAGCGCCAGATCTTCCGGCACGAGCGAGGCCAACGGATCCCAGCGGTAACGTTCCAGACTCAGGATCCGGGCGGTGATGCGGTAGTGCGCGCGAACCGTCAGCGTCCAGTGTCCAATGCGCGCCCGGGGTCCGTCGGAAATATCGACCTGAACCGGATTGTCGGGGGCGAGTACGCCGTCGGGTGGCCGCACCGGCCGGTTCTGCACCCAATTCCAGCCGCCCCAGGCGACATAGACGGCCAGCAGCACTTTGAAGAAGGGATGGCGCCACATGACAAGAGTGTGACGCAGGCAGCCGCCCGATTCCGTGATCCCGTCGAGGAGCGGATCGGATTCGAGGCTCCCCCAGCATGCCGGGCGCGATCACTCGTGCCCGGCATGCGCTGGGAATGACGGATCAGGCCGGCTTCTGCGCCCAGACCTTGCACCACCCGGCGGCCGGTACACTGTGGCCGGCAAAGATATTGCAGCCCGCCGTGGCGTCGGTCGCCTTGCCCTGGTACTGCGCGCAGGTGCTGCACTTCTGGCTGGGCTTGAAGGTCGGATTCGCCGCAGCATTGACCTTGCTCCCGTCGGGGGCGTAACCGAGCGATTTCGCCTGAGGGTCATTCGGATCGAGCAGAGGCAGTGCAACAGCCTCGGCGCCGTTGCCGATCAAACCCATTGCAGGCATCAGCGCACCAGCGAGCAGGCTGCGCTTGACCATCGCGCGACGCGACATTTTGTGTTGCATGGAATCAAATCCCCATCATGAAAAGGGGGCTTATTTTGCGCGCTTTTCCGCTCCAGGCAAGAGAATTTCGATAACCCCAGACCGATAAGCATTCTCAATTCGATTTGAGGTCCGCAGGGTCGCGGCGACGGGCGCCGGCGGTCCCCGGTAGCTTGGTCTGCTTGGGCGACATCGCATCATCCGCCGCTCCATTGCGCTCCCCGGCCGCTGCCGCCTGCGCGCTTGCAGCTGGTCGGACGTTCGCCCTGCGCGCTCGCGCTTTGTGCCTCGTGGGCCGGCATCGACAGCAAGCGTGCGGTATTGACGAGCGCCATGTGGGTCAATGCCTGGGGAAAGTTGCCAAGCATGCGCCCGATGCGCGGGTCGTACTCCTCGGCCAGCAGCCCCACGTCGTTGCGCAATGACAGCAGGCGCTCGAACAGCGCCTCGGCTTGCGCGCGGCGCCCGGTGAGCGCATAGCAATCGGCCAGCCAGAATGAGCATGGCAGAAATGCGCCCTCGCCGGCCGGCAATGCATCGACATTCGTCTCCGTCGAGTAGCGCAGCACCAATCCATCGAGGATCAATTCCTGCTCGATGGCCGCGATGGTGCCGAGCACCCGCGGATCGTCGGGCGGCAGGAACCCCACTTGCGGAATGAGCAGCAGGCTCGCATCGAGATGGGAGGACTCGTACGATTGCACGAAGGTGTTGCGGCCGGCATCGAAACCGCGCTCGCAGATCTCCGAGTGAATCTGATCGCGCAACCGGCGCCAGCGCTCGAGCGGAGCTTCGAGATCGTCCCGCTCCGCATCCTTGATGACGCGGTCGAAGGCCACCCAGGCCATGATTTTCGAATGGGTGAAGTGCTGCCGCGGTCCGCGCACCTCCCAGATCCCGTCGTCGGGAAGCGCCCATCGCGACTCGAGAAACTCGAGCAGCGCCACCTGCAGATCCCACGCCGCGGGCTCGGGGTCCAACCCGCTGAGGCGCGCCAAATGCAGGGTGTCCATGACCTCGCCGAACACGTCGAGTTGAAACTGGCGGGACGCGGCGTTGCCGATGCGCACCGGCGCCGCGCCCTGGTATCCGGGCAACCAATCGATCTCGTATTCGTCGAGGCGGCGTATCCCGGTGATTCCGTACAGGATCTGCAACGCATTCGGCGACCCTGCGACCGCGCGCAACAGCCATTCGCGCCACGCCGTGGCCTCCCGCACATAACCGGCGATGAGCAGCGCGTTCAGGGTGAAGGTGGCATCACGCAGCCAGCAATAGCGGTAATCCCAATTGCGCACACCACCCGGCATTTCCGGGAGCGACGTCGTCGGCGCCGCGATGATTCCGCCGGTGGGCCGATAAATCAGCGCCTTCAAGGTGATCAGCGAACGCATCACGGCCTCGTCCCATCGTCCCTTGAGCTTGCAACGTCCGCACCAGCGTTCCAAAGCGCCTCGGTCCGCTCGAGTTCCTCCGCGCCGTCCGCCGCGGCACGGTGTCCAGATGCGAGGGCCGGTAATTCAGGGAGAACGACTCGCGTTGACCCGCATCCACGGTGAACGCCGCCACGGTCTTCATGCCTTCGCCCTGCACGGGAACCGAACCCGATAGCTCCAGCGTGTCGGGCCCTGCGGTGATCAACAGCACGCCATCGACCTTGCGCACCCACGGCACGACACATCCGTAGTCGAAACGCACGATGAGCTCCAGGCGCATCGGGACCCGGCCGCGCAGCCCCTCGACCACGCGCACCGCGTCCCAGCGATGGTCGGACAGCGGCATGAAATCCGTGATGCGAACGCTTCCGCGCGCCGTGTCGAACTCGGTCTCCAGAATCAGCGTATTGGTTCGATACCGCCGCCTCACCGCGATGATCGTCTTCGACCGGCGCGATCTGCCAGCGGCCGTGCTCCGGCTGGCCGAGAAGCGCGGCGAAACACGCCGGCGAATCGAACTGCGGAAAGCACAGCCAATCGATCGAGCCGTCGAGACCGACCAATGCCGCGGTATGAAGGTCCCCGATCAGGGCATATTGCTCAATGGGTAGAGGCATGCAATGTTCCTGCCGATGCAACGTGAGATCCCTGCGAGTACGCGAACACGCGCGTGAACTCGGCGCCCAGCAGGAAGATCTGCGCCGAGTAGTAGATCCACAGCAGCAGGACGATGAGCGAGCCCGCGGCGCCGTAGGCTCCGTTGAAGGAGCTGCGACCGAGATAAAGGCCGATCAGGAATTTTCCGATGGTGAACAGGAACGCGGTGACGACGGCTCCGGTCCAGACGTCCCGCCAGGCAATCTGTGCATGGGGAACGTACTTGTAGATCATGGCGAACAGGACCACGGTCATGCCGAAGCTGACCGCCACGTCGAGCAGCGGAAGCACGATCTGCAGGCCCGCGAACTTCGATTCCAGCCAGCCACCGAATGCGGCCAGCACGGCGCTCGCGATCAGAGACACCAGCAGCAAAAAGCCGACACCCAGCACCATGCCGAACGAGAGGAGCCGCGCCCGGATGAGCTTCCACCACCCGGACTCCTTCTTGCGGGCGCCCGTCTCCCAGATGACATCGAGCGCATGCTGCAGCTCGCCAAACACGCTGGTGGCGCCCACCACCAGGGTGACGATTCCCACGACAGCGGCCATGCCCTTTTTATCGCTGTAGTGCGCGCTGTTCAAGAGATTGCGCAGCGCATCGCCGCCGGCGCTGCCCGTGAGCGCCTGCAGCTGACCCAGGAGTTCCGTCTCCGCGGTATGCGGGCCGAACACCCAGCCCGCAATGGCCAAGGCGATGATCAGGATCGGAGCGACCGAGAAGAGCGTGTAGAACGCGAGTGCCGCGCCCAAGCTCGAGGCATTGTGCGCCAGCCAACAGGTGATGGACTCTGCGACGATGCTTCGGAGGTTCCGGAATCTAAGCCGCAAGATCGAGCGCACGCCGCTAAGCTACGTGACGCACCGCGGCTTCGCCCAGCCGCCAAGCGCGCGAACCGGGGTAGGCTTGCGCTGACATCGCTCCCCGCCGGGTGGACATTGCGCGCGGCCGCGCCGGTTCACCGGGCGCCCGAGCGCCGGCCCATCAGCGATGGCGGCCCCCGCCGGACATCGATCCGCTCGCTCCAAGGGCGGCGTCCGCCGGATACAGGGCCTCGAGCTTTCGCATGACCCCGTTGGTCCATCCGAAACCATCCTGCGTCGGATACTCGCCGCCTCCGCCCTTGCGGTCGGTGCGGACCACGTCGTATTTCTCGACCAGCTTGCCGCTCTGCCGGTATACCGCCTTGACATTGCCCATCCAGCGGCACGCGATCGTCTCGGCGAGTCCGTCCTCATGGTAGCGGCGCAATCCCTCCACGCCGATCCATTGGATGGGCGCCCATCCGTTCGGAGCATCCCATTGCTGCCCGGTTTGCAACGGCGTCGTCACCAGCCCCCCCGGTTGGAGCAGCTCGCGGCGGACGGCGGACGAGACCGCCGATGCCTGCGCATCGGAGGCGATCGAGACGAACAATGGGTACAGGCTGGCCGCGGACAGGCGCTTGATGGGCTGGCGCAGCGTCCAGCGGTAATCGAAGTACATACCGTGCGCGGCATTCCAGAGATAGCGGTCCATGGCGGCTCGCCGGGCACTGGCGCGGCGCTTGAAGTCGCGGACACAAGCCGCATCGCCCGCGCGCTCACAGCCCGCGCGAATGGCATTTTCCAAGCCCGTACAGCAGACTGTTGAGATCGACCGGTACGATCTCCGTGGTGTCGATGCTGGAGCGGTCTTGAGGATCCGCGAACCAGCGCGAGCCGAAATCCCAACCGCTCTCGGCCGCGGCACGAATATCCCGATACACGGTCCGGGCCGGCCGGCCGCTGGCGCGCGCCAGTGTCAGGTCCTCGGCATAGGCTTCGTCGCGAGGCGTGTCCCGATCGTCCCAGTAACGATTGAGGATCGAGCCGTCGGGCAGCGCCACCACGCGCCGGCGGGCGCTGCCGGCGGCAAGTCCCGCCTCCCCTTGCATCCAGAAGGCGTACTCCCGCTCGAGCTGCGGACGAAAGCGGGCAAAGGCTGCCGCAGGATCGGTGTATGAAGTCAGGGCGACCATCTCGAAAAAGAACGGCGGCTGCGAGCGGCTCAGGTAGTAGGTTCTCGCGCCGTTGGGCACATGGCCATAGGTGTCGATGAAGTGCGCGAAATCGTCCACCATGTCCGCCACCAGATCGGCTCGGCCGCTTTCGATGAGGCCGAGCATGGTGAAGTACGAATCCCAGTAATAGATCTCCCGAAAGCGCCCGCCGGGGACCACGTAGGGCTTCGGCAGCGGCAGGATCGAGCCGTAGGCCGGCGCGCGCGGCGTCGAGCGCGTCAACAGCGACCAGAGCCGATCGATGTGATCGTCAATGGGCACGATGCTCGCGGAGGCCGGTGCGGCGATGACCGGCGCGGGGAGCGTGAAGTTCGCCTCGACGAAGGCTTTGAGCGCCGCCGCGGATGCCGGCCGCTGCGCGTGAAAGCGCGCGAGGATCCGCTCAGGCGCCGCCTTCGGAGTGGCGTCGGCGAATGTCTTGCCGTCGGTGTAGATCCGCGCAGTCTGAACCGCGATGAACAGGTCCTTGAAAAGCGCCTGCGGCGGCTCGGGCGGCGGCGGCGATTGCGCGTGCCCGGACAGGATCGTGAGCCACGCTACCGCGAGCGCGGCGGCTGGACGATTGCGGCGACGCCCCGACCGCATGGAGTTCAATTCTCGCGGGCCGAATGAGGCCTGCGCGCATACACACCGAAGCTCAAGATGCCGGCGTAGCAAAGCGCGGGCACCGCAAGCGCGAACTGCCATCCGTGCCAATCCGCGGCGTGGCCGGTGATCCACGGAACGATGGCGCCGCCGACGATGGCCATGCAGATGATTCCCGACCCTTCGGCCGCCCTCGGCCCCAATCCCTCGCAGGCCAGCGAGAAGATCGTGGGGAACATGATGGAGTTGAACAAGCCGATGGCGAGCAACGCCCAACCCGAGACGGCGCCCTGCGTCGTGGCGGAGATCAACAGCAGCGCGATCACCACGGCGGCGTCGCAAGCCAGGATTTTGCCCGGGGAAAACACCCGCAGCAGATACGCGCCCGCGAAGCGCCCCAGCATGGCGCCGCCCCAATAGAATGGCACGTGCTTGCCCGCCTGCTCCGCGTCCAGCCCGAGAACGGATTTCTGCATCAGATACAGGACGATCGAGGAGCCGATCGCTACTTCCGCGCCGACGTACAAAAAAATGCACAGCGCGCCGAAGCGGAAACGCCGCTGCCGGAGCAACGCGAAGGGATGTCCGAGAACCGAGTGGTCCTCGTCGGAGACCTCCTTCAAGCGGTTTCTGCGCAGCCAGACCACCGCCGCCAGAAGCACCAGTGCGGCGGCGATGCCGAGGTAGCTGTTCGCGATTACCGGAGTCTCCTGGCTTCTGAGCGCGCTGCGCGCCGCCTCGCCGAGCTGCGCCGGATCGATCTTCGACAAGGATCGCAGGATGACTATCGAGCCGACGTAGGGAAAGATCGTGGTCCCCAACGAATTGAACGCCTGCGCGAAGGTCAATCGGCTGTGCGCCGTGCGCGGCGGCCCGAGCATCGAGATCAATGGATTCGCAACCACCTGCACCACCGTCACGCCGGCCGCGAGGACGAACAGCGCGGCGAGGAACACGCCGAAAACACCGAATGAGGACGCCGGGATGAACAGAAGGCACCCGGCCGTCATCAATAACAAGCCGAGCACCGCCGTGCGCATGTAGCCGATCTTGCGCACCACCGAGGCGGCCGGAAGCGAGATGATGAAATAGGCGCCGAAGAACGCCGATTGCACCAGCATGACATCGCCGTTGGTGAGCGTGAACAGGCCCTTGAGCTTCGGGATGAGCACGTCGTTCAGGCTGGTGATGCCGCCGAAGATGAAGAACAGCGCGAACACGACCAGGCGCAGGTCCGGCGCGTCGGTGTAGGTGCCGTTGGCCGATTGCCCGTCAGGGGCGTGCGAGGTGTTCATGGCCGGATGATGCCATGCGCAGGCGCGGCGCGTGACCCGATCGGTCACCCCGCCGCGTGCGCATCCGCCAGGATCAGAATTTGTACTTCAGCTGGATGTTCTCCTCGCGTCCGAAAATCGGGCGCCCGAGCGCGAAGCCGCCCGATGTCCCGCTGGTGCCGCTCAGCGCACGCGCGTCCTGTTCCGTCACGCCGAGCTCGTTGGTGAGGTTCGAGCCCTGCAGCCGCACTTCGAAGTGCTCGCCGATCTCGGAGATGATGCCCGCATCGAGCGTCTGATAGGACGGCAGCACCTGGGCATTGCCCGGATCGGAGTAGCGCAGCCCGATATAGCTGTAGGTCAGCTGGAAGCGCACGTTCCCCCACGGCACCGGCAGGTCGTAGGCCGGAGTCAGGCGCGCCTGGAAGCGCGGCTGACGCTGCAGCACGTTGCCGTCGGCGCCCTCGCTGCCCGCCAGGATGATGTGCGTGTAGACCGAATCCTGCCAGTTGCCGGTGAGACCGAGGCTCACGTGCTCGATGGGCTGCCAGACCTCGCTGAAGTCGATGCCGGTGCTGCTCGTCCCGTAGGAGAAGGCAATGTTCTCCAGACCGGTCGATGTGGTCACGAACTGCTGGAAGGGCACGCCCGAGAACGTACGACGGAAGACGTTGACGTCCGCGTACAGGGTAGGCGTTTGCACGCGATAACCGAGCTGCACGTTGCGGATATTCTCGGTTTGCGGGGTTCCTGAGCGCAGGTCATCGAAGCTCGGAAAATGCACGCCGTAGTCGCCGCGCCCATAGACGCTCATGTGATCGGTGATCTCGTAGGTCGCGCCGATGGCGCCCGAGGGCTTGGTCTTCTTGAATTCCGTGCATTCATGCGAGTTGGCGAGGGCGATGGTCTGATCGCAGCCATAGCTGGTCCAGGTGCCGTTCGGGACGCTCACGGAGCTGTTCCAGAGGCTCAGCGGGTTGGCGGTGATCGCCTCGTTCGTGTCGTTCTCGATGGTGCCGCTCACCTGCTGCTGCTCGACGCGCAAGCCGGCATCGAGCACCCACTGATTGATGCGCCAGTTATCCGTGGCGAACAGCGCGACATTGCGCCCCGAGTAGTTGTCGACCAAGGTGAAGGTCGAGGCGCTGGTGAGGCCGTTCGCGGAGATCATGGCGCCGTTGCTCAGGGTGAGGTCGATGAGGCTGGAGTTCGGCGTCGCCGTCATCAGCTCGTTGTTGCCGAGATACCAGGTGTCATCCGAATGGTATACGGCGAGGTAACCGCCGACGGTGAGCTTGTTGCCGGGCACGACATCGAAGGTGAAGCGCAGATCGTCGGTGAACGATTGCAGCTGCTTGTCCACGACCCAATAGCCGTTGGTCATCACGTATTGATTCGGATTGACCGGGCCGCCGCCGTTCACATACGTCGCAGTGCCGCCGGTCGCCGGCTTGATGCCCGTCCCGGCAAGGGCGGCGTTTGCCGACGTGATCGAGCTTGCGATGAAGGCGGACATGGTTTCGGGCGGTGCCGAACCCGTGAAGATGCCGGTGGTCGGCATGTCGCCCCCGGTGAATTGCGCCTTGTTCGACAAGTGCACGTCGTCCGCCACGTCGAAGTCGAAATCGCCGCCGAAGGTGTGCAGGTTCGAGCCGCGCCCATTGGCGAGATTCGCGGTCAACGGCGCGCACCCGGGACACTCCTGCACGGACAGACCCTGGATCCCGGTGCCGGCGTACCAGCCGGTCATCGGGTTGAAGCCGGGAAACGCCGAGTACGACACGCTCTTGCCGGTGCCGGTCGCGACCAGGGGAATGTCCGCGATGAACAGGTTCTTGTCGTTCAGCTCGCGGAAATAAAACATCACCTTGCCCTGATCGAGGGTGTGCGAGAGGGTCGCGGTGACCTGTCCGCCGTCATCGGCGGGGAACTGCGATTTTCGAATGCCGTCCGATTCGCGATAGAAGCCGCCGATGCTGAAGAACCAGTCCTTGGCCAGCGAACCGCCGTAGAAGCCGTCGACCCGGTACATGCCCTCCGAGCCGTAGGTGATACCGAGATCGCCGTGCTCGACCTCGGAGCCCTCCCGGAGTATGAAGTTGGCGGTGAGACCCATCTGCCCGTCGGAGTAGAGTACGCCCGGGCCGCCCAGGACCATTTCCGCACGCTCGACCGTGTCGTCGAGCCGGAACATGGAGGAGTCGTCCAGGAACGACAGGTTATGCGACGGATAGATCGGCGAGCCGTTGATCGAGTAAGTCACATAAGGTGCGCCGCTGCCCCCCGGATAACCCGCGAGTTCGATGTTGGGCCCGGCCTGGCCCCCGCCCGACTCCGCCCACACGCTCGGCACGATCTTGAGCAGATCCGCGGAGCTCGACGGATTCACGTTGTGGATTTCCTCGAGGCTCGCGGTGGTCACCTGAAAGCTCGCATCGAGTTTTCGGGTCGATTGCGCCGTCGCCGTCACCACCACCTCGTCCAGGGTGTTGGTATTCGCGGCGCTCGGTTCGGCCGCGGCCCCCGCAGCGGGGGCCGCCTGTCCTGCCGCATCCTGCGCCCCCGCGTGACCGCTGGAGAGCATCGCACCGGTGAGAGCGAAGAGCCCCGCGATGCGCGTAAACAATCCTCGATGAGTCATTTTGCCGTCCCCCTTGCTTTGACTGTCGCCGCCGGCCGGGTCACTTGCCGCCCCTGTGTCGTTGGGCGGCGGTTGGTGGGGGCCTCCAGCATCGCTCGCCGCACTGATGGCGATCGTGGACGCACTCACTTGATTGAAGGACAGCCCGGTGCCGTCCAACAATCGCTTCAGCCCATCGATGACCGTGAAGTCACCGTGGACTGCGGGGGTTTGATGCCTGGCCACAAGAGCCGACGAGAACACCAGCGTGATGTCGGCCTGCCTTGCAAACTCATTGAGAGCCGATGCGGCCGCCTGCGATTGGATGTCGAAATGCCGCACTGCACCGTCGGCGTACGCTTGCGCGCCGATCAACGCCAGCGCCAGACAGCGAATCATCCATCGCGTGCGCATGACACTCCCCCGGGCCCGCCCCGTCATCGCCGCGCGGCGATCCAGGACGAGCTTTGTAAGGACTAGACGCACGGCTCGAAAAAAACCGCTATCCGGAGCAAACAAAATGGGAGGCTCGGCGCGAGATCGGTCGTCAGCGCCGTGAATCGATATAGATCACGCCGTCCGGGGCCCGGCGGATGGTGATCGGCAGGGCAGACTCGAGGCCCCGGAAAAAATCCGGCACATCGTCGGTGCGAAAGCGGCCGCCTACGCGCAGCGCCGCGGTTTCGGAATCGCTGATCACGATGCGGGCATCCGTGTATCGTTCGATCTCCGCAATGGCCTGCGACAACGGCTCGCCGTCGAAAATGATGGCGCCCTCGCGCCACGCCATCTCGCTCGACAACTGCTCGGGCGTGATCTCGGACACCGGGTAGTCCGCGCTGGCGGTCGAGAGCCTCTCCCCCGCATGGACCGCCCGCAGCGCCGCCGGGGCACGCCGCCCGGGTGAGGACCCGGTGTCCGGACCCGATCCCGACGGGGTCGCCTGGACCTCCACCCGTCCCTCGTTGACCACGATGTCGACGTGTTGATCGGCGAGCAGGCGCACCTCGAACTCGGTGCCCACGGCACGCACCACCGCATCGCCCGCATGCACCAGGAACGGTCGCGAGCGATCGTGCGCGACTTGAAAGTGCGCCTCCCCCTTGCGCAGGTGGATCTGACGGTTGCGGCGGGTCAGGTCGACCTCGACGATGGAATTGGTATTCAAACTGACGATGGAACCGTCCGCCAGCGTCACGTCCCGCTGCTGGCCGACTGCGGTGGAGAATGTCTGCAATTCGCTGCCCGCGTTCATCCACCATACGGCGGCGAGCGCGCCGAGCAGAACGGCCGCAGCGGCACCGAGCCACCGGCGTGGCGACGAATGCGCCGGCGCGCGCCGCGCAGGGTCCGCGAAAGTCGCCAATTTCTCATCGCGCTTGGCCGTGCCCAATCCATCCAGCATCCGCCAGACCCGGGAGAATTCCTCGAAGGCGCGCCGGTGCCGGACATCTTGCCGAAGCCAGGTTTCGAACGCTTCGCGATCCCCGGGCGCCACCTCCTCGCCGTCCAGGCGCCAGGTCCATTGGGCGGCCTCTTCGTCGATCTCGGCGCGAGTGCGCAATTTGACGATGCCGCTCATCCGCCGTCCCCCCGGTCAAGGGCGCGGCGGCGTGTATCGCCGGAACCGACGGGCTCGGAAGCGTCGAGCATGCCCTGGTCCCGCAGGTAGTCCCGGCATCGGAGCAGTCCCTTCGCCACGTGCTTTTCGATGGTACTGTGAGACACGCCCAATACTTCCGCGATTTCCGTATGTGACAGCTTGTAAACCTTGCGCAGCACGAAAACGCGGCGGCATAGCGGCGGCAGCCGGTCCACCGCAGCGCAAAAGGACTCGAAGCGCCGGCTGGAATCGATCTGTTCGTCCGGCGGCACCTCCTGACCATCGACGTCCAGAGGCGCAAAATCCCCCACCGTATCGGTGGCACGCGAGGCCTGCCGGCGCGCCCGCTCCACCGCAAGGTTGTGGGCAATGCGAAACAGCAGCGCGCGCGGCGAGCCTACCGCATCGCGATCCTCGATCGCATAAATGCGGACGTAGGTCTCCTGGATCAAATCCTCGATGTCTTCCGACCCGGACGTGAAGCGGCGCAGATACCGGTGCAGCGCCGCCCCGTGGCGGAAAATCTGTTTCAGGAACCATTCGTGCCGGTCGTTCGCCATGATCATCCCACCGACGTGGGTACGCCCCCCCTCGTACGACCGCGCCAGTTTACCCGCTCCGTGGCGCCGCTGTCGCGACGCATCGGCTCCGCCGCTGTTGACCTTTCCCCACAATCTCGCAAAATGGGGCGCGGCATCAGCCACCGGGACTTGGTTATGTATTCACTGGACATCAACGGCGGGAAACACTCGGTCGACGTTCCGCCGGACATGCCGTTGCTTTGGGTGCTGCGCGACGTGATCGGACTCATGGGAACGAAGTTCGGTTGCGGTATCGCCCAATGCGGAGCCTGCACCGTGCATCTCGACGGTCAGCCGGTCCGCTCCTGCGTGCTCGCGGTGAGCGCCGTCGCCGGCAGGGCGATCACCACCGTCGAGGGAATCGGGGCGACGCCGAGCGGGAAGAAGGTCCAGCAGGCGTGGCTCGACGTCGATGTGGTCCAGTGCGGCTACTGTCAGTCGGGCCAGATCATGTCGGCGGCCGCCCTGCTCGCACACACGCCCAATCCCACGGACAGGGACATCGACGCCGCCATGTCGGGCAACATCTGCCGCTGCGGGACCTACGTACGCATCCGCGCCGCCATCAAGCAGGCCGCGACCGGGAACGCCGAGGTTTTGCAAACTCTCGCCGCGGACGCGACATGAGCTCGAAGGCGCAGCGCCCCCTCGATCTCGAGCGCCGGCGGTTGACGGCGGGCGGCCTCTCGCTCGCCTTTCTCTGGCTGGGATCGGGCAAGGCGAACGCCTTCATCAGTGCGCGACGCCAGGATGGCGATGCCGCTGCTGCGCTCGCCGACGGAAATCCGCCGTTCGCGCCGAATGCGTTCATCCGGATCGAGCCCGAGGGGCCGGTGCGTCTGGTCATGCCGAACGTCGAGATGGGCCAGGGAATCTACACCGGCGCGTGCGCGATGCTGGCCGAGGAGCTCGATGTCGGCATGGACCAGATCGTCGTCGAGCACGCTCCGCCCAACGAGGCGCTCTACGGCATTCCCTTGCTGGGCGGCCAGGTCACCGGCGGCTCGACCAGCACGCGCTCGCACTGGGGCGTCCTGCGCGAAGCGGGCGCCGTGGCCCGCTCCATGCTGGTGGCCGCAGCCGCCGCGCGGTGGAGCGTGGATCCCTCGGGTTGTTCCGTGAAGCGCGGTGTCGTCACACACGACAAGACCGGACGCAAGCTCACCTATGGGGCGCTCGCAAAGGCCGCGGGCGCACTGCCGATTCCGGCCAAGGTGGCGCTCAAGGAGCCGGCGGCATTCACGCTCATCGGGAAGCCGCTGCGCCGCGTCGATTCGCCCGCCAAGGTGGCGGGCATCACCGAGTTCGGAATCGATGTGAAGGTGCCGGGCATGAAAATCGCCACCGTCAAGGCATGTCCCACCCATGGCGGCACGCTGCGTTCGGTGGACGACCAGCGTGCGCGGGCGCTGCCGGGCGTCATCGACGTGCTCAAGATCGACAACGCCGTCGCGGTGGTCGGCGAGCATTTCTGGGCCGCCAAGCGCGGACTGGAGGCGCTCGACATCGTGTGGGATCCGGGGGTCAACGCCGATCTCACCACCGCGAAGCTCACGCAGGCGCTCGCCGAGCGCTCGCAGAATGGCCCCGTCATTCCCGGGCGCAAGGTCGGCTCGAAACCCGCGGACGGCAGGACCGTCGAGGCCCTGTATCAACTCCCCATGCTGGCGCATGCGCCCATGGAGCCGTTGAACACCACGGTGCAGGTCAGCGCCGACCGTTGCGAGATCTGGGTGGGCACCCAGGTGCCGGTGCGGTGCGTGAGCGCCGCCGCCCAGGTCACCGGACTGCCCGAGAGCCAAATCATCCTGCACAATCACTACATCGGCGGCGGCTTCGGCCGGCGCCTGGATCACGATTCGGTGGAACAGGCGGTGCGCTTTGCGAAGCAGGTTCCCTACCCCGTGAAGATCATCTGGACGCGCGAAGAGGACATCCGACACGACATCGTGCGCCCGATGTACTACGACCGGATATCCGCGGTGCTGGGGTCGGACGGCAGGCCGGTCTGGTACGGCGATCACATCACCTCCGGCACCGTGCTTGCCCGTTGGATGCCCGCGGCGATGGGCAAGGACGGCATGGACGACGACATCATCGAGTGCGCCGCGGAGACGCCTTACGCCATTCCGAACCTGGACGTGAATTGGGTCCGGCATGACATGCCCGCGGGCCTCGAGCTCGGCTGGTGGCGCGGTGTCGGCCCTACGCACAACCTCTTCGTGATCGAAAGCTTCATGGACGAGCTGGCCCATGCCGCGGGAAAGGATCCGATCGACTACCGCCGGGTGTTGCTCGCCAAGGACTCACGCGCCCTGGGAGTGCTCGAGCTCGCCGCACGCAAGATCGGATGGGGCTCGGGCGCCCTTCCCCCGCGAGTCGGGCGCGGCGTCGCCCTCGGCTCGCCGTTCGGAAGCCATGTCTGCCTCATCGTCGAGGCCGAGGTGACGCCGCAGGGTGAGGTGCGGCTGCGCCGCGCGGTCGCGGCGATCGACTGCGGCATCGCCATCAATCCGAGCTCCGTCGAGGCGCAGGTCCAGGGAGGCCTCTTGTTCGGCTTGAGCGCCGCTCTGTACAGCGCCATCACCCTGAAGGACGGCGCATTCGAGCAGAGCAACTTCCACGACTATCGCAATCTCCGGATGAACGAGGTGCCGCAGGTCGAGGTGTATCGCGTCGACAGCCCGGAGGCGCCGGGCGGCCTCGGCGAGGTCGGCACGGCCATCGCCGCGCCCGCGCTTTGCAACGCGATTTTCGCGGCCACCGGCGTGAGGCTGCGCTCCTTGCCGGTGGACAAACATCACTTGATCGCAGACGGCGCCGCCTTGAAGTCCGTGACCGCGGATGCGCCGCCGCCGGTCGATCGCGAGCACACGAGGGTGCCTGTATGAAAAGAATCTTCATCGTCATTGTCGCGTTGCTGATCATCGGCCTCATCGCGGTCCTGGCACTGAACCGAACCGATTCCGCCGCCGGCGCCGCGCCCGCGATCGCCGGCGCGCCCGCTGCGGCGGCCCTCGTGGCGCGCGGCGAGTACCTCACCAAGGCGGCCGACTGCGTCGCCTGCCACACCGTGCCGGAGTCGGGCAAGCCGTTCGCCGGAGGCGTGGCGTTCAAGTTGCCGTTCGGCACCATCTATTCCACCAACATCACGTCGGATCCGACCCATGGCATCGGCGGCTACAGCGACGAGGAATTCGTGCGTGCCGTGCGCGAGGGAGTTCGCAAGGACGGGCAGCATTTGTACCCCGCCTTCCCCTACACCTCGTATACCGCCCTGAGCCGCGACGATGCGCTCGCGATCAAGGCGTATCTGATGAGCTTGCCGGCGATCGCGGAGCCCAATCGGCCCGACGATCTCGGCTTCCCGTTCAACCAGCGCTGGGCCATGACGTTCTGGAACGCGGCGTTTTTCAAGAGCGCGCGCTTCGTTCCGGACGCCTCGAAGCCCGAACAGTGGAACAGCGGTGCCTACCTCGCCACCGCGCTCGGTCACTGCGGCGAATGTCACACGCCGCGCAACCTCGGCTTCGGACTCGAGCACGGCCGGGAGCTCGCGGGCCAGGAGCTTCAGGGATGGCGCGCCTACAACATCACGGCGGACACCAAGTACGGCATCGGCGCCTGGTCCGACGCCGACGTCCTCGCCTATCTCGCCACCGGTCACGCCCCCGGTCATGACTCCGCGGCCGGTCCGATGGGCGAGGCCGTTGCGCACAGCCTGCAATTTCTGAACGCGCAGGATGCGGCCGCGCTGGTCGCGTACCTGCGCACCATACCCCCGCACGAAGGCAAGCACCCCGTGGAGGCGGACGCCGGGGCCGCCGGGCTGGCGAATTCCACGGCCGTGCTGCCGGGTGCCGACGAGCTCCAGGCGAACACGCAGGGATTGCAGCTCTTCGAGGGAGCTTGCGCCGGCTGTCATCAATGGAACGGCCCGGGGCGCGAATCCCCCTATGCATCGTTGGGCGGCACGCGCGGCGTCAACGACGCCGCGGCGGTGAATGTCACCCAGGTCATCCTTCAGGGGGCGAAATACCGGGTGGGCGACAACGAGGTGTTCATGCCCGCATTCGGCGACGCTTACTCCGACACCGAAGTTTCCGCGCTCGCGAATTACGTGGTGGCGCATTTCGGCGGCAAGCAGGGCACGGTAACACCCGCGGAAGTCGCGAAACGACGCCAGCTTTAGATGGCGGCGATCGGCAGCGAACGGGTGTTGTCGGTCCGTCACTGGAACGAAACCGTATTCAGTTTCACCACGTCCCGGGATCCGAGCCTCAGGTTTCAGAACGGCCACTTCCTCATGCTGGGCTTGATGATCGACGGCAAGCCGATGATGCGCGCTTACAGCATCGCCAGCGCAAACCATGAGGATTTCCTCGAGTTCTTGAGCATCAAGGTGGCATCGGGGCCCCTCACCTCCCGCCTTCAACACATCAAGCCCGGCGATGAGGTGCTGGTCAGCAGGAAACCGACCGGGACACTGCTGCTCGATGACCTCAAGCCGGGTAAACGCCTGTATCTGTTGAGCTCGGGCACCGGGCTCGCGCCCTTCATGAGTTTGATCAAGGATCCAGCCATCTACGAGCGATTCGAGAAGATCATCCTGGTGCACGGTGTGCGTTTCCGCAGCGAGCTCGCCTATCGGGATTTCATCGAATGGGATCTGACCGAGCACGAGTATCTGGGCGAACAGGTCCGAAATCAGCTCGTGTACTTTCCCACCGTGACCCGCGAGCGATTCCGCTACCAGGGACGAGTCACCTCGCTGATCGAGTCCGGCGAGCTGTTCGAGAACATAAAGCTTCCGGCGCTCGATCCCGCCGAAGATCGGGTGATGATTTGCGGCAGTCCCGCGATGCTCACCGATCTGTCGGCCATGCTCGACGCACGCGGCTTTCGGATCTCACCGCATGTCGGTGAGCCCGGAGACTATGTGATCGAGCGCGCATTCGTGGCGCGCTAGCTACGCTCCAGCCTCGCAACCGTTTCCACATGGTCCGTGAACGGCATCAGGTTGAACGCCGTGAGCTCGGCCAGGCGCATCGCCCGCGCCGAGGTGAGCCTCGCGATATCGTCGAGCAAAGAGGCCAGCCCACAGCTGATGTAGAGCAGGCGTTCGGGAGGATGATCGCGAAAGTGGGCCGTGAGCTCCGGTTCGAGCCCCTTGCGCGGCGGGTCGACGATGACGACTTGGGAATCGCACGCGGCCTCGAGCGCCGAGGCGGCGGTGCCCGGCGCCACCGTCACCTTGGCCCGATCGGCCGGCGCGAGATGCTCCATGCCGAGCGCGAGTCCCTGCAGCGAGTGCGGGCTCAGTTCGTTCAAGCGGATTTCGCCACGCGGTCCAGCACCGACAATCCAATGGCGCCGACGCCGGCATAGAATTCGGCGACACGCGCCTGCGCGGGGATACGCTCGCGCACGTGCTCGATGATCCGCTGCGCGATGTCCGGATTGCTCTGACCGAAGGCGCCGGGGGGATAGTAAACGGAGGGCCCGCCGAAGCTTTCGACCACGGCTGCCGGTCCGCCCAGATTCTCGAATGCCGGGCCCATGATGATGTTCGTAGGCTCCAGGTTCGAATTGAACCAAAGGCTGTGCAGATCGCCGCCAAGCCGCTCGCGGATCAGCGCGCAGCATCCCGCCAAGGGTTCGACGGACGCACTGTGGGCGACGATCACCACTTGAGCACTCTGCGATGCGCGCTCCACGACGACCTGCAGGTAGCGGGCGATTCCCGCGTGGGCCTTGTCGGAATAAGAGGTGATGCGCGCCTCGACCAGCGCGCGGCGCACCACGTTCGCGACGTGGTTGATCAGGGGATGATGAACCCGGCAATTCGGGATGTGGACCACCCGGTGGGATCCGAGCTCGAAAAGGCCCAGCTTCGGCGAGCCGAGCCTTCCGCGGATGGCGAGCCGCGCGCGCAGCCGAAATCCGGCATACGAGCCCGAGACGATTGCGACCTTCGGCAACCCGTGAGCTTTCGCCAGCTCATCGAGCGCGCGCTCGGCGCCGGGCGCGATGCCCCGCTCGCCGAATCGGGGGCATGCCGAGCAAGGCGGCCGGTGCGGACACGGTGCGAGCCCCTCGATCGGCTCCGCAGCGTCGCTTGCGCCACGGCGCCTCAATGGGTACGTCCCGCCGGCGCGAGCGTGCGGCCCCGCGAGCTGAATTGCCTCTCGAGGTTCTTGAGCCAGTTCTCCGCGATGTTGCCCGACTTGTCCCGGTCGGCGGCTTGCAAGGCCGCAAGCTCGGGGCGGCTCGCCGCCGTTCTCAGCCATCCGGTGAGCCCCGGCGCGAGCATCCCGATCCTGATCATTGAGGCCAGGAGCTTTGCCGATCGTTGCTCGGGAGTGGCGGGACCGGTTGCACGGTGACGCTCCCCGGGCGACAGATTCGCGGGCACTGTCACCGCGCATTTGGCATCGATTCGCTCCCTCACCCGCTCGGCAAACGACGGATCGACGAAATAGGCCGTGGTCACGAGTTGCGGCGTGACCCAGCTTCCGGCATCGATGGACTGCCACATCGCCGTCGAATCGAGGCGCCTGCCCGGAGTCGAGGATGAGTGCCACCGCACCGATGAGATGAGGCCGCCAGTCCGGGCTCGCGAACAGGGCGCCGACCGCTCGAACCGCGTCTTCGGCGGCGAGAGCCTGCTCGATCCGGCCGATCACCGCGCCCGCCTCGGCGCCGCGCATGGAAAGGAGCATCAGCGGCGCCGGCTCGCCGGGAGATTTGAGGACCGCGGCGAAGGGCCCGTACTCCACGTAGGTGTTGTCGCGGCTCGCGAACAGCCAGCCGATGAGCGTATGAAGCCAGGATCTCGCCATGTCTCCTTCCTTCGCCCGCTCAGGGCGCCCGGCCGCTCTCGGGCCGCCAGCCGCCGCCGAGCGCCTTGAACACGGCGATCTGATCGAGGATCAACGCGGCGTCGGAGGATGCGACGGACGAATCGATGGTAACCAGCAATTGCTCGGTGGTGAGCAGATCGAGGTTGCTCAGCGCGCCGGCCCGAAGCTGGTCATGGGCGATGTCGAATGCCGAATGGATCCTGGCCTGCGCATTGCTTAGCGCCTGGCGATTGTCGATGGCCGCGTGATAGGTGGCGAGCGCCTGTTCGGCCTCCTTGAGCGCATTGAGCACCACCGCATCGAAGGCGGCGAGCGCGGCCGCCTCACCCGCCTTGGCCTGGCGAACGCGCGCTCGCGGCGCCGCCATGTTCGGAAAGTTCCAGCTGATCGAGGGACCGATCCCCCACGTCCGCCCGATGTTCGTGTTGAGCTGCGACAGCTCGTCCGCGGCGCCCCCATACAGCCCGACCAGCTGGATTTTTGGATAAAGATCGGCGGTTGCGACGCCGAGCTGGGCCGTCGCAGCGGCAAGCTTTCTCTCCGCCTCGCGCACGTCGGGCCGCCGCTTGATGAGCGCGGCGCCATCCCCCACGGGCATCAGTGCATCCAGATGCGGCGGCGTTTCGCAGCTTTCCACCTCCACCGGCGCATTCGCGGGCGTTCGACCGAGCAGTGCCGTCAGCTCGAACAGCGCCGCGCGGCGCTGACCCTCGAGCGGTGGGATGGCGGATTGCACCTGCGCCACCAGCGCCTCGGTCCGCGCGACGTTGAAATCGGAATTCGCTCCGGCCTCATGTTGATGCACGGTGATGTCCCGCTCGCGGCTCACCACATCGAGCGAATGGTGCGCGGCGTCAAGCTCCTCGCCCAGCGCACAAATCGCCGCGTACGCGCGCGTGGTCTCGGCAACCACCACCACCCGGACGCTGTCGCGGGCCGCGGCCACCGCATCCGCGTTGGCATTGGCCGCCTCGATGGCGCGATGCACCCGGCCGAACAGGTCGACCTCGTAGGACGCCTGGAATAAATCCTCGAACAGCCAGAAAGTCTGCGGCGCATGTCCGTTCAGCTCGAGAATCTCGTCGGTGATCGCGTCCCGTCCGTAGACACCGCCCGCGACGGCCTCGGTCGCCGGGTAGCGATTGGCATGCACGGAGGCGAGAATGGCGCGCGCCGCGCGCAGATTCGCGTCCACCGCCACGAGATCGAAATTCGCCCGCAACGCCTCCTCAACCAGATGCTCCAATCGCGGATCGTTGTACAGACGCCACCATGCGTCGGGAGGGGGCTCCACGGTGTCGGCTGATGGGTTGACGGAGACCAGCGGCGCCTCCGCCTTCGCGGGCAGTGCGGGGGCATGATAGTTCGGTCCGACACGACAGCCGCTGAGCGCGGCGGCGAGCGGCGCGAGCGCGGCGAGCGGGACGCGCGCAAGGGGCGGAAGGCGACCTTGCGTC
>CAVVKU010000011.1:0-86502 GCA_963748995.1 uncultured Gammaproteobacteria bacterium
CCGAGTGCAATCGCACGCTCCGGTCGCGTGAGATCGGGCTCGACTTGGGATCAGCCATCGACCTTCGGAATCTGCAGGCCTCGTGCAACCGCAGGCCTTGCCAGAAACACCTCGAGGGAGCGCTGCACGTGGGGGAATTCCTGGATGCCGACGAGCTCCGCAGCGCCGTAGAACCCGATGAGGTTGTTGATCCAAGGGAAGGTCGCGATATCCGCGATGGTATAGGTCTCACCCATGAACCAGGGACCCTTGGCCAGCCGCCGGTCCATCACCGCCAACAGCCGCCTGGATTCGGCCACGTATCGATCGCGCGGGCGTTTGTCCTCGAACTCCTTGCCGGCGAACTTGTGAAAGAAACCCACCTGCCCGAACATCGGACCGACCGCGCTCATCTGAAACATCAGCCACTGGATGGTTTGGTACCGTGCGGAGGCGCCCCGGGGGAGGAACGAGCCGGCCTTTTCCGCCAGGTAGATCAAGATGGCGCCAGACTCGAACAACCCGAGCGGGACGCCATCCGGGCCGTTCGGGTCGATGATTGCCGGGATCTTCTTGTTCGGATTGAGGGACTCGAACTCCGGCGACGATTGATCGTTGGTCGCGAAGCTGACGAGATGGGGCTCATAGGGCAGTCCGATCTCCTCCAGCATGATCGAAGCTTTCACCCCATTGGGTGTCGGCAAGGAATACAGCTGAACGCGGTCCGGATGCTTGGCGGGCCATTTGCGGGTGATCGCGAACTGATCGAGTGTCTGCATGAGGATCCTCCTGTGCGGTGTCGATTATGCGCGCTGTCATCCCGGCGGCGCCGCCCTGTCCGGGGCGCCGTCTTGCGCGAGTCGGTGAAATCCTACACGAGGTGACGCGGATCACCGTTCGCTCCGGGAACGGCTGCGTGCGCAATATGCCGTTGGGTCTCCGGAGAAGCGCGATGCAACCTTTGAGCGGACGCGGCAGAGGCGGTAGCGCCGTGCGCGTGCCGCGCAATGTCTGGGTGCAGGCGCAATCGGTCGTCGGCATCAGCCGTGTGGTGTCCGATATGAGCCGCGCGGAGTCCTTTTATCGCTCGGCGCTGGGGTTCAACGCCCCATCGCGCGCACCACCCGATCCGGAGGTTTTGCAGGCCTTGGGGCTCGCGGGCGATGCCGGCGAGCTTCGACTGCAACTCGGCGAGGAGCAGCTCGTGCTCGTGCAATTCGAGTCGGCGGGGCGAACTTATCCGGCGGACAGCCGCAGCGACGACTTGTGGTTTCAGCATCTCGCCATCGTCGTAAGCGACATGGACACCGCCTATTCCCGGCTACGCTCGTGTGCGGGATGGCAGCCGATCAGCACCGAGGGTCCTGAAACTCTGCCGGCATCGAGCGGCGGCGTGCGAGCATTCAAGTTTCGCGACCCGGACGGCCATCCGCTGGAGCTCTTGTGGTTTCCGCCGCGCCATGGAGATCCCAAGTGGCAGGATCGAACGCGCGCGTCTGCCTCGGATGAGCCCTTCCTCGGCATCGACCATACCGCTCTGTCGGTGAGCTCCAGCCGTCGAAGCCTCGCCTTTTATCGGTCTTTGGGGCTGAGCATTGCGGAGGAGACCGTGAACTCGGGACCGGCCCAGTCACGACTGGATGGCCTTGTCGCTGCGCACGTGCGCGTGACGACACTTCGTCCCGCCGGCGCCGCAGGGCCGGCATTGGAACTGCTCGCGTATCGGCCCCCCGGTCGCGCGTGCGAGAATCCAAGCGTCAGCGACCTGCCCTTGCAATGGACCACACTCTCCGCGGTCGCGCCGGGCCCGGCGACCGCCAACGACCGCGGACGCGCACCGCCGCTGCTGAAAAAAATCTCCGCGGTGAGCGACCCGGATGGGCATCGCTTCGTGCTCGTGAATCACGGCGCATCGTTGGGCCGGCCGGCGTGAGGGCCCTCGACCTGCGTGGAGACGAACGGATGGCTCGCGAACTCGCCGATCGTCGATGTCTGAGGCCCGAGCATGATGAGCCCGAGACCGCCCACCAAACCGAAATTCTTGAGGAACTCCCAGAAGTGCTCCAGTCCCTCGCCTTCCTTGAATCGCCAGAAGTCCGGATAGCGCCAGAACTGATGGAACAGGATCGCGGTGATGACGCAGAAGCCCGCCAGGACGAACGCCGCGAAGCGATCGTGCCAGCCCGAGACGATGCACACCGGGGCGAGGAATTCGACGGCGATCGACATCACGAGCATCCCCTGGGGCCAGAACACGCTGCCCGCCTGCTTCATGGCCGAGGGCCAATTGAGGATCTTGTCCAGGCCGCTGAACGGAAACAGGATCACCAGGAAGAGCCGAAGCACCGTCGGTGCGTAGTCGTTCATGAACGTCACGAATTCAGCCGCTCCCCGCATGGAGATTTACGATGAGCGACAGTATAGGACCGCGTCCGCAGCTCGCGTACTGGCATCTTTGGACCGGCGAGGATGGCATCACCCATCAAACGGAATGCCGCCTGAGGGAATTCGAGATCGCGCGAGTGGGCGCCGCCGCTCCGCAGTGGAACGATGCACAGCGGCGCGGCGACTCGACCGTGGTATTCACCGTACAACCGGTCGGATGGGTCGGCGATTGGCACGAGAATCCGGCGCCGCAATGGATCGTGGTGCTGTCCGGGCGTTGGTGGATCGAGTCCATGGATGGCACGCGCATCGAGCAGGGGCCCGGCGAATTCTCCCTCGGTGAGGATCAAGGCTCGCTCCTCACCGGGGGCCGCAAAGGGCATCGCTCCGGCACCGTGGGCGCCGAACCTGCGGTGCTCATGACGGTGCAGCTGCACGTTGCACCGCAGGGTGTCCCCTGTCACTTGAAGTGACTCGAGATCACCATGAGCGACTTCGACATCGTCGAGCCCCGATTTCGCCACTACGTGCTGCCGAACGCGCCGCTCGAGAAGCTGGCGGACGGCTTCGGCTGGCTCGAGGGGCCGGCCTGGTTCGCGGATCACGACTGTCTGATCGTGAGCGACATTCCGAACGACCGGTTGATGCGCTGGAGCGCAAATTCGGGAGTCACGGTGTTTCGCGCTCCCTCGGGGTTCACCAACGGCAACACGCGCGACCGGATGGGGCGGCTCGTGAGCTGTTCGCATCGACATCGCTGCATTTTTCGCACCGAGTGGGACGGCACGGTGCAGGTGCTCGCCGATCGCTTTGAAGGCAAGCGCCTCAACTCGCCGAACGACGTGGTCTGCCGCTCGGACGGAAGCCTGTGGTTCACCGATCCGACGTATGGCATCAGCACCGACTATGAAGGCGGCAAGCAGAGGCCGGAGTTGCCGCCATCGGTCTATCGGCTCGGCGAGGATGGCGATATTGCGCTCGTCGCCGACGACTTCCAGGGCCCGAACGGGCTGGCATTCTCGCCGGACGAGCGCCTGCTCTACATTGCGGAGACCGGGCGGCAATTCGATGCCGATCCGAGGCAATACATCCGGGTGTTCGATGTACGAGCCGACGCGGCGGCGCGCGCGCCTCTTGGGACGGGCCGCATCTTCCACAAGACCACGCCCGGCTATACCGACGGCTTTCGTGCGGACGAGGACGGCAATCTCTGGGTGAGCGCCGCCGATGGCGTGCACTGCATCTCGCCCGAGGGGGCGATGCTGGGCAGGATCAAAATTCCCTACCCGGTCTCCAACCTCACGTTCGGCGGGCGCAACCGCTCCCGCCTGTTCATCTGCGCCTCTCACACTCTCTATGCGATTTACACCAACCAGCGCGGAGCCGCGCGCCCTTGAATCCAACCCGAAGGAGTCGATCCCGTCATGACAACCGCCCCTCCCGTGCCTCCCCAGCGGATACTCGCCGGACAAAAAGCCCTCGTGACCGGCGCCAATTCCGGCATCGGCCGCGGCGTTGCAATCGCCCTCGGACAGGCGGGCGCGGACGTGATCGTGAACTATGTATCCGGCGACGAGGCGGCCGAAGCCGTGGTTGGTGAGATCCGCTCCGCCGGCTCCGAGGCGCACGCCGTCAAGGCCGACGTGTCGTCCGAGAGTGAGGTCGCGGCCATGTTTGCCGAGATGATGAAGCGCTTCGGCACCATCGACATTCTGGTCAACAATGCGGGCCTGCAGCGGGATTCGGCGTTCAAGGACATGACCCTGGCGCAGTGGAGCACCGTGCTCGGCGTCAATCTCACCGGCCAGTTCCTCTGCTCGCGCCAGGCGGTGGCGGAGTTCCTGCGCCGGGGGGTGGTGCCGGCGGTGTCGTGCGCGGCGGGCAAGATCATCTGCATGAGCTCGGTGCATCAGCAGATTCCCTGGGCCGGGCATGCGAACTATGCGACCTCCAAAGGAGGCATCAAGCTGCTGATGGAGAGCATGGCTCAGGAATTCGCGCCGCATCGCATCCGTGTCAATGGCATCGCTCCGGGCGCCATCCGCACGCCGATCAACACCAGCGCTTGGAACACCAAGGAGGCCTACGACTCCCTGATGACGCTGGTGCCCTATGGAAGGATCGGCGAGCCCGAGGACATCGCACGCGCGGCGGTGTGGCTCGCCTCGGACCATTCGGATTACGTGGTGGGGACGACGCTGTTCGTGGACGGCGGCATGACGCTGTACCCCGGCTTCGCGACCGGCGGATGAGCGCATCCATGTCGGACTCCCACTACGATGTCATCGTCATCGGCTCCGGTCCGGGCGGGGCCTCCCTGGCGCACAAGCTCGCCTCGACCGGCAAGCGGATCCTGATTCTCGAACGCGGGGATTACCTTCCGCGCTCCCGCGCGAACTGGGATTCGCAGGCGGTATTCGTGGACGGCGTGTACCAGGCCAAGGAAACCTGGTACGGAGGCGACGGGCGTGAATTTCACCCCGGGCTTCATTACTACGTCGGCGGCAACTCCAAGGTCTATGGCGCCGCGTTGCTGCGCTTGCGCGAACGCGATTTCGGGGAGGTGCGGCACGCGGACGGGATCTCGCCCGCATGGCCGCTGCCGTACGAGGTTTTCGAGCCCTATTACGCCGAGGCCGAGCGACTGTTCCACGTGCACGGTCTGCGCGGCGAGGACCCGACCGAGCCGCCCTCGGATGAGCCGTTCCCGTTTCCCCCGGTATCGCACGAGCCCGCCATCCAAACACTGAATGAGGGGCTTCGTGGGGAAGGTCTGCAGCCTTTTCATCTGCCCCTCGGCATCCTGCTCGACGAGAAGGACGGCAAGGCGACGCCCACCAGCACCTGCATCCGCTGCGATACCTTCGACGGCTTTCCGTGTCCATTGAACGGCAAGGCGGATGCTCAAGTGATGTGCGTGGACCCCACCCTTCGGGCCCACGCCAATGTCACCCTCAAAACCAACGCCTATGTATCGAAACTGCACACCGACGCTTCCGGGCGCATCGTCAACGGCGTGCAGGTGGAATGCGCAAGACGCACCGAGCAGTACTCGGCGGACATCGTGGTCGTCGCTTGCGGCGCACTGTCGTCGGCGCTGCTGCTGCTGCGCTCGGCGAACGAGGCCCATCCGCGCGGACTCGCCAACGGCTCCGGCCAGGTGGGGCGCAACTACATGCGCCACAACCAGTCGGTGCTGATGGCCTGGATGCGCGATCCGAACGACACCGTTTTTCAAAAGACGCTCGCGATCAGCGATTTTTACTTTGGCGCCGACGACTGGGAATACCCGTTGGGGCTCATCCAGATGTGCGCAACCTCACACGGGGCACAGGTTCGCGGCGAGGTGCTGCCGGCGTGGCTCGAGTGGCTGCCAAAAGCCCCCTTCGAGGAAATGGCGCGCCATTCCATGGATTTCTGGCTCTCCAGCGAGGATCTGCCCCGGCCGGAGAACCGGATTTTTTACGACGGCGACCGCGTGATTCTCGACATCAAGGAGAACAACATGGAGGCGCACCGTCGGCTCAAGAAAAAGCTGGAGCAGATCCTGACCCGTGTCGGCGCGCATCCCGTGCTGCTCGAACGGAACCTGTACCTCGGGAAGCAGATCCCCATCGGCGGCACCGCACACCAGGCGGGCACGGCGCGCTTTGGAACGGACCCCGCCGACTCGGTGCTCGACACCGACTGCAAGGCGCACGAGCTCGACAATCTCTACCTGTCGGATGCCAGTTTCTTTCCCTCCATCGGGGCGGTCAACCCGACGCTGACCATCATCGCCAACGCGCTGCGCGTCGCCGATATCGTGAGGAAGCGGCTCGCCTGAGGAGCCGCAGCGCCTGTCACATATCGCTGGCCGGCATGATGCCCATGTTCATGTTCATGTGATACATGATCCACAGCGATCCGGCGATGACGATGCCCACGATCAACACGCCGAGGGCGAGTGCGAGTGAATTGTTCATGTTGTCGGGGCCCGTGGTGAGGTGCAGAAAAAACACGAGATGCACACCCATTTGCGCGATCGCAAGCGCCGCGAGGGCCATGGGAATTCCGGGCGCGTAGAGCAGCGGCGTACCGCTCACCACCCAGAACGATGCAATGGTGAGGACCGCGGCGAGCCCGAGTCCGATCAGATAGTTGCGGATCCCCTCGCCGACGGACTCCTCGTCGCCCGGCGCGGCGTCGACGCCGTGGCTGCCGCCGGCTGACTCGGTCTCGTGTTCGCTCATGGGCTGATCCCCAGAAGATAGACGTTGGTGAAGATGCCGACCCAGATGATGTCCAGGGCATGCCAGAACAGCGCGAAGCACAATCCTCGCCGCAGGATGTCGGCGTCGAAATCCCTTGGCCCAGAACTGCCCCATCATGGTTGCGAGCCATATGAGACCGATGGTCACATGCACCCCATGCAAGCCGACCAGCGCGAAGAACGCGGAGAGAAAGGCACTGCGGGTGGGCCCCGCATCCATCGCGATCATTTTGGCGAACTCGCTGACCTCGAGGCCGATGAACGCCACCCCGAGCAGCCCGGTGATGGCATACCCGATCTGCGTCCACAGCATGTTGCGCGCATTCGACGCGATGCTCGCCAGACCGCAGGCGAAGCTCGAGAGCAGCAGACACGCCGTCTCGATGGCCAGAATCTTGAGATCGAACAGCTTGATCGCCGTCGGGCCTCCCGCGGTGGCGTGCGCCAGCACCGCGTACGCCGCGTAGAACCCCGCAAACAAGATGAAATCCGAGAGCAGGAAAATCCAAAAGCCGTAGCCCGTGATGATGCGCTTGGTGGCCGGCCCGAGATGCCCGCCGTGGGGCTCCTCGATCCAGCCCACCTTGCGCGAACCGTGCGCCTTGGTTGCCGAATACCCGACCGCGTGGATGCCTTTCTCGCGGCCCTCCACCAGCGCGATTCGGGCCTGGCGGCGCTCGTCGTCTATATGCGCGAGCTCCGCCGCCGGCAATTCGTACTCGTAGCGATTGCGCCAGGCGAAACCAATGAAGGTTCCGAAGGCGCCGACCAAGCCGACGATCACCATCCACCAGATGTGCCAGATCAGCGCGAAGCCCGTGACCACCGCGAAGAACGCGGCGATGAATCCGGTGGGACTGTTGCGCGGCATCTCGATGGGCTGGTAATCCGGCAGGTCCATGAGCCGGCGCTGCTGGATCGCCTTCTGCTTGATGCCCCAATATGCTTCCGCGCCGGTGACGTTCGGCATCACGGCGAAATTGAAATGGGGCGGCGGCGAGAAGGTGATCCACTCGAGCGTCCGTCCGTCCCACGGATCGCCGGTCAAGTCACGCAGCTTGTCGCGGTTGCGGATCGAGACGACGAGCTGGGCGATCTGGAACGCTATGCCGCAGGCAATGATGCCGGCTCCCACCGCGGCGACGATGAGCCAGGGATGCCACTCGGCGACATCGTAATGCTGCATGCGGCGCGTCATGCCCTCGAGGCCGACGATGTACAACGGCATGAACGCGACATAGAACCCGATCAGCCAGCACCAGAAGGCGGCTTTTCCGGTGCGGGGATCCAGCCGGAAGCCGAACGCCTTGGGGAACCAATACGAGTATCCGGCGAAGGCGCCGAACAAGACCCCGCCGATGACGACGTTATGGAAGTGCGCGACCAGGAAGAGCGAGTTGTGCAGCACGAAATCGGCCGGCGGCACGGCAAGAAGTACGCCCGTCATGCCGCCGATGGCGAAGGTGATCATGAAGGCGAGCGCCCAGAGCAGCGGCTCCTCGAACCGCACACGGCCGCCCCACAGGGTGAAAAGCCAGTTGAAGATCTTCACACCGGTCGGGACGGCGATGATCATCGACATGATGCCGAAGAAGGCATTCACGTCGGCTCCGGCTCCCATCGTGAAGAAATGGTGCAGCCACACCAGGAACGACAGGATGCAGATCGCCATCGTCGCAATGACCATGGAGCGGTAGCCGAACAGCGGCTTGCCCGAGAAGGTCGAGATGACCTCGGAGAAGACGCCGAACGCCGGCAGGATGAGGATGTAGACCTCCGGATGACCCCACGCCCAGATGAGGTTCATGTACATCATCGAATTGCCGCCGGCCGTATCGGTGAAGAAATGAAACCCGAGGTAGCGGTCGAGCAGGAGCATGGCGAAGGTCGCGGTGAGAATCGGGAAGGCGGCGACCATCAGAAGACTCGACGCGAGCGACGTCCAGCAAAAGATGGGCATGCGCATGAGCGTCATGCCCGGCGCACGGATCTTGAGTATCGTCGTCACGAAGTTGACGCCCGTGAGAAGCGTGCCGATGCCGGAGATCTGCAGGGCCCACAGGTAGTAATCGATGCCCACTCCCGGCGAATACTTGAGCTCCGACAGAGGCGGGAACGCCAACCACCCCGCCCTGCCGAACTCACCGATCACCAGCGACATGTTGATGAGCAGGATCGCGGCGGCGTTGAGCCAAAGGCTGACCGAGTTGAGCGTCGGGAAGGCCACGTCGCGCACGCCGAGCTGCAGCGGCACGGCGAAATTCATCAGGCCGATGACGAAGGTCATCGCCACGAAGAAGATCATGATCGTGCCGTGCGCGGTGAACACCTGATCGTAGTGCTCCGGCGGCAGGTACCCCGCCGAATGAAACGCGAGGGCCTGCTGGGAACGCATCATGAGCGCGTCGGTGAAGCCGCGGATGAGCATCACGAGCGCCAACACGCAATACATGACCCCGATGCGCTTATGGTCGACCGAGGTGAACCACTCATCCCACAGATAGCGCCAATGACCCTTGAACGTGAGCCACGCGAGCAGCACGATGATGCCCACGATCATCAAGGCCGATGCGGCCATGGGGATGGGCTGGCTGAAAGGGATCGCAGACCAGCTGAGCTTGCCCAACATTATTCGTGTTCCTCAAGTCGCATCAGCACCCCGCCCACCTACGGTGCATTCGTAATCGGCGGCGCCCCGGCCGATTCGGGCGCGGTGCCCGCGACGATCGCCGCGAACAGCGTCGGGTCGACGCTTTTGTACGTGGCCGGCGGCGCGCTATCCGCGGTCTGCGCAAGCCGGGCGTAGGCCGCCACGTCGAGCTCACCGCCGGAATTCTTTACGCCCGCGACCCATTGCTGATAGGCGTCGCCCTCCACGGCCCGAACGTCGAAGTGCATGTCGGAGAATTTGTCGCCGCTGAACTGGGCTGAGAGACCGGGGAAGGTCCCCGGCTTGTCGGCCTGCAGGTTCAGCTGCGTCGTCATGCCCGCCATCGAATAGATCATGCTGCCGAGTTGCGGCACGAAAAACGCGTTCCACACGCTCGCGGAGGTGATCTTGAAATGCAGCGGCGTGCCGGCCGGGACGACCAGTTGGTTGACGGTGGCAATGCCCTCGTCCGGGTAGATGAAAAGCCATTTCCAGTCGAGCGAGACCGCCTCCACCTCGACGGGCCTCACCGGGCTGTCGAGCGGTCGGAACGGATCGAGTGACTGCGATCCGAACCAGGCGATGCCGCCGAGGAAAGTGATCACCAAGGCCGGTATGGCCCAGATGATGATCTCGAGGGCGCCGGAGAAATCCCAATTCGGCCGATAGATCGCCCGGGTGTTCGATGCGCGAAACCACCACGCGAACACGAGAGTTGCGACGATCACCGGCACGACGATCGTCAGCATGACCGTCATCGAATCGATGAGTATGAGTTTCTCGGAAGCTCCAATGGGGCCGCGCGGATCGAGCACGCCGCCGCAACCAGAGAGAGCTAACGCAAGTACCGGGGCAAAGAATTTTTTCACAAACACAATGATGGCCGGCCGACTGGAGGGCGGGTGCAACACTACCATACGATCGCAGATCTCAGAAGGGGTAGTTCAAGCCCGTGAACACCGCCACGCCCTCGCTGCCGTAGCCGATATCGACGAAGCCCACGACGAACGGTCGTGCGATGCCGCGAAATCCCATTCCACCCACCTTGTGCAGTTGATCGAAGGGCAGCGTGCTCGTTCGGTCGAAGACGCGGCCCACGTCGATGAAAGGAGCGAGCTCCAATTCCACCGAGGTTGCGACTGCCTGGAAGGTGGCCACGTTGCGGCGAAATTCCACCGACGACGAAAATGAATCGCGATCGTAGAAGCGCCCGCTTCCGAAGCCGCGCAACGGTTGCGCGCCGCCGACCACGGTGTCGGCTCCGCCGATGCTCGAGAGCGCCCAGAACGGCACGTCGTGCGCCGTCGGCAGATATCGCAACGACATGTGCATTGCGATCACGGTCTTCTCCTGCAGCGGAACGAAGGCCCGTCCGTCGAATCCGGTCTCGGTGTACAGCGAGCCGTTGAACGCCCCATCGCGGCTCGCCATGCCGCCGTAGACCACCACTTGGGCGCCTTTGGTCGGAATGATGATGTCGTCGCGCGTATCGAAGACGATCGACACCCGGTTCAAGAAGTTGTGGTTGGTGCCCTCCCCCAGGATCTTGCTGAAGCGCGTGCCTATCGAGGCGATTTTGGCCAGCGTACCCGGCAGCACATCGACGTTCTGAAAGCGTGCCGTGTACTGCAGCTGCCATGCATGGTTGATGTTGTAACCGGGTTGCAGCTGCAGCAATTCGGATTGCGCCGTGTAATCGGTCTCGTTGATGGCCGGCGATTCGTTGCCTATCCCATAGAACCGTGGTGTTCCGTCCACGCCGTAGATCAAGCTGCCGTTGAAGGACCAGCGATCCTGCCGCTCGCGCCCGATTTGATACTCGCCGTCGAATTGCCGTTCCACTCGCTCCTGAATGCCCGCGACCATCGACCATTGTTCATCCTGGGAATCGAAGCTGAAGATGCGCCCGTGCACCCCCCAGCCAAAATAGGGGTTGTAGATCAAGTCCGGGGCGATGATTTTGCGGATGTCATCATTCTCGTCCGTGACCAGCACGGTGAATATGAGACCCAGGGTCGTGCCCGAATCGGGATCGACGGCGATTTCCGGCACGGGAATGAAGGGCGCAGTCTTCGGATTGAACCAACGCGTGACCGGTGTGTACCACGGTTTGGGCTCGCCCGGCCGGACCGGTTGCGCGGGCGCCCCCGGCTCCTTCGGTCCCGCTTGCCCGGGCGCCGGCTCTGGAATCGGCGACGTGGGCGGCGCGTTGCCGGGTTGGAGCTGGGCCAGATAGGGATCCCCGCTCCCGGTCGTCAGCCTGTCGAGCGCCGCATCGGACCACGACGGCCCGGCGAGCCCGGCTGAGAACGCAGCCCACACGCACGTCGACACGACACGCGATGAGCCGCGAACGCTCGCATGCTTCACGCGCGCAACCTCAATTTACCCAGCTCCGCGTAGATCACGAACCCTTCTGCCTTCGAGGCATCATTGAGCGCCGCGTAGGCGACGCCCGCCGCCGGTCGGCAGGCACGCAACACCACGGATGACTAGTAGGCGTGCACGACAGCATGAAGGACGTACCCCATCCACAGCGATCGCGCGCAACGGCCCAAGCCGGAGATGATACGTGCGGTTTGCAGCCCGCGCCAGCGCACATCCGCGCCGCGCGCGCATCCAAGGGGATGGCGCGGCGGCGGCGTCGACGGAACTCTTCGATCCGGTTGAAAAATTTACGCCCGTGCGGAGACATGCGCCCGAGCAATCACCACGTTGATCCATTCGATCGTGACATCGAAATCAAGGGGCGGCTGCCTGCCCGTCCCCCAAGAAAGGAAAAAAGCGTTACCATTCGCGGCCAAGGCCAATCCTACAGGCAAAGTGTGAAATCCGGATTTTTCAGGCTTGGCCAATGGGTGGCCAGACATCCTCGTGTCGTGCTGCTCGGCTGGGTCGTGGCAATTACCCTGGGCGCCATCGGCGCCCACAAGTTGCCCACCGTCGCCATCGGCGGCACCGCCGGCATCCCGGGAAGCCCCTCGATCGCGGCGGCCGATGCGCTCCGCTCGCAGTTCTCCAACCCGTTCATCGATCCTCTGGTGATTGCGGTCTCGGCCCCGCGGCTGGATGCGGACCGGGCGCCCTATCTGACGTGGGTTCGAGCCGCCGCGCGCGCGCTCGGCGCCCTGCCCGCGGTACGCCGGGTGGCCGATTACTCGACCACGCACGATGCACAGATGCGCTCCGCGGACGGCCACGTGACGTTGCTGCTCGTCGGCCTGGCCTCCACCGACAAGGAAAGCGAGCAGCGCGCGGTCGTTCAGGTGCGCGAGGCGGTCGCCCCGCTGCGTGCCGCGCTCGAGCGGCTCGATGCCTCGGCCCAGGTCGCGGTGACCGGAGGTCCGGCGGCGGACTTCGACGTGAATGCTTGGAGCGCCACGGGCGGCGACCACGCCGAGAAGCACGCCTTGCCGCTGACCCTGATCATTTTGATGATGGCGTTCGGCACCTTGGTCGCGGCCGGGCTGCCGTTTCTCATGGGACTCGCAACCACCACGGTATCGCTCGGCCTCGCCTTCCTCCTCGCCGAGCTGGTCCCCGTGTCGAATCTCCTGAGCAATGTCGTGACCATGATCGGGCTGGCGATCGGCATCGATTATTCGCTGCTCATGGTCACCTATTATCGGGAGAACGGGACGGGGGCGACCGTCGCCGAAGCCGTGGCCGATACCGTCGCTCGCGCCGGACAAACCATAGCCTGGTCGGGCGTTACCGTGATGATCGGATTCTTCGGCCTGTTGTTCAGCCCGATCCTCGAGACTCGATGCGCGGGCATCGGCGGCGCGTTGGTGGTGTGCGTGTCGGTGCTCGCGGCCCTGACGTTGCTCCCCGCCGCGCTGGTGCTTCTGGGCCCTTACATCGAGCGGTGGTCGGTGGTCCCACCCCGCATCAGGCTGGGCAACACGACGGAGCTCTGGCGGCGGCTCGGCCAATGGATCGTGCGCCATCCGTGGCCCACTCTGCTCGTGTCGGGCCTCTTCGTACTCGCGCTGTCGCTGCCGCTGCTCAAGGCGAGCACGGGCGTGAGCAACGAGCGCTGGTTCCTGCCGCGCGCGACCGAGTCCCGGGCCGGCGCGGAGATCTTGAGCACGCTGCGCAGCGACAATTCCTCGCTCACCATCTATGCCATCGTGCATACCACCGACGGCACGCCGCTCCTGGCCGCGCCTCACATCGTGCCGTTGTCCGACTACGCGGCGCGGCTCGCCGGCGATCCCCGCATAGCCTCGGTCGCCTCGCCGTTCAACCTGCAAAAGGGGTTCGGCGCGGCGCAATATTCGGCGTTTTACCAAAATCCCGAGGAGGCCTTGCGCGGCAACCCGCAGATCGCCGAGCTGTACGTGAGCAAGGACCGCACCGGCGCGTTGTTTCAGGTCACGCCGGCGGACTCGCTCAGCGTGAAGAAGATCGAGGCCCTCGCCCGGGACCTCGGCAAGATCGTGCCGCAGGGGCCCTTCAGCGTCGCCATCGCCGGCACACCCGCCGAGCACAATGATTTCAGCGACTACATGTTCAAGAGTCTCCCGAAGATCGTCGGATTCGTCGTGGGTGCGACTCTCATCATGCTGTTCTTCGCGTTTCGTTCCTATCTGTTGCCCATCGAGGCGGTGCTCATGAATCTGCTCGCGGTGGCCGCGGGCATCGGTGCGGTGGTGGCGGTCTTTCAGCTCGGTTGGCTCAACGGGCTGGTCGGATTGGAGCGCCCCTTCGTGTCCATTCCGCTCGAGGTGCCCATGATGGTGTTCTGCCTGAGCTTCGGGCTGTCGATGGATTACGAGCTGTTCCTGCTCTTTCGAATCAAGCGCGCGTACGCGCTGGAGCGCGACAACGACAAGGCGACCGTGTCCGGGCTCGTGGCCGTGGCCCCGGTGATCACGGGTGCGGGACTCATCATGGCGGTGGTCTTCGGCGCTTTTGTCGGCGCCGAATTGCCGGTCCTGAAGATGATGGGGGTCGGCCTCTGCGTGGCGGTGCTGGTGGACGCCACCGTGATCCGCACCTTCGTCGTGCCCGCCGTCATGGCGATCGGCGGTCGATTCAATTGGTACCCTGGCTAGGAGCCGGGGCGCACTACTCCATCGGTTTGCCGCAACGCGCCAGCACGCCGCGCAGATCGCGAATGGCGGGGAACACTTCGTTGTTCCAGTCCGCGCCCTGGGCATCGTAGGCCCGCTGCTCGAATTCGACGATCTCCTTGTCCTCGCGGAAAATGTTCTCGGTGAACCACACCACGAACGGCCAAACGGCGTGGATCACGATGGGAAATTTGGGCTTCTTGACGGAGAGGTAGCCGTAGGTGCGGTTGGTGCGCTGCTGCGCATCGAGCGGGGTGTAGCCCAGCCACACTTCGAGCACGGGATCGGTGGTGTCCTGGATGTCGCGCCCCACCCAGACTTTGAGGCTTTGCGTCGGATAATCCGTGCGGATCCGCATGTGATCCGAGAAATCCTTTTTCGCCTCGCTGCGTTTGCGCATGAGATCGACGATCACCTGCTCGCCGACCGAGCTCTTGCCGCCGGTGCGGCTGAAGCTGTACTCCACCTGGGCCCAATCATCGCCGTGCTTGCGCCCGAGGCAGTTGGCACGGATCGAGCCCATCTGCTTCCTGTGCATGAACTGGTGGTTCATGTCGAACAAATTCTCGTGCATGAAGGTGTAATGGCACGCCACTTCCCGGTTCAGCCGGCGCGTCTTGTATTCCTTGCGTTGGGAAGCTCCCAGGGTCTTCGGCAGGCGGCTCTCGGCAAGCGCCGGGTCGCCCGGAAACACGAAGATGAGCCCGTCCAGCTCGCGCACCGGGTAGCTCTTCACGCCGTTCGGCAGGCGCTCTTTGCCGAGATACGGCACGCTCACGCACTTGCCCGTGGAGCCGTAGGACCAACCGTGGTAGTGGCACTTGAGCTCCTCGCCGCAGACGACGCCCAGGTGCAGCGGCACCTGCCGGTGGGCGCAGCGATCCTCCAGCGCGAATACCTGGCCGCTTTGACCCCGATACAGGACGATGGGCTCGCCGGCGAAGCGCCGGCCGAGCGTCTTGCCCGGCTTGAGCTCGTCACACCAGGCGACCGGATACCAATAATCAGGATGGGCGCCTACCTTCCGCAGGTCGAAGGCGTTGGGCGTATTCGCGATACGCATGTTGGTCAGGCTCGAAGTCTCTTCCGACATGGCAATTCCCCGGTCCGTAATGTCGCGACAATACAGCAGCGGCCGGACGGCCGCATAGCAGCCCGTGGCGCGTCAGGTAAGCGCGGAGCCCGACCGGAATCGATCGAGCGGTGTGTGTGAGGCTAAGGTCGGAATCGAACCGGCGTACACGGCTTTGCAGGCCGCTGCATGACCACTCTGCCACTTAGCCCTAGGTCAACGACCGACGGAGTCGCCGGGTCTTTACATCGATATGGAGCGGGAACCGCGATCGAACTCGCGACAGCATCCTCTGCAGGGTGCGCTCGGATTCGCATAACTCATTGGTTTCCCAACCAATTTTTCATTTTAACAGGTCGCCCCGGGGCACACAAGGCGCCAGCCGCATACGCTGTGCCGTGCGACGGCGCCGAGTTGCCAGGCGCTTCCTCACAGGGTCCTAACAAACCTTTGCCAGGGACGTGTCCTCGGGAAGAAGGTGATCACGTAATGTTGCTGCGGGGCCCTTTGATCGCCCGCCTCACGGATAGGACATACGCACGGATGAACGCTTTGCTCACGTTGAACGCGAACGGCTCGGTGAGCGGCCTGCTCAACTGGAATGATCTCAGCGGCAAGTCGGCGCAGGTTCCGCAGGCCTTCAGCGGAAGTTATTCAGTCGATCCCGCCGGCCGGGTGACCCTCACCCGGCTGACGGACGGCTCGAGCTTCTCTTATTCGATGCACCTCTATCTCGCGGCCGGCGGCAACGCCCTGCTGATATCGAACGATATCGACGACAGCTTCGATGGTCAGGCTTTCCAGCAGCAGAGCACACCGTTCACGGCCGCATCCTTCAGCGGCACCTATGGCTTGAACGTTTCCCGGTTCAGCCCGAACATCGGCGCGTCCAGCCAGCCCGTGCCCGCGGTCGGCACGATCACGGTACTCGCGGGCAGCGACGGCGACGGGCTGAGCGGCTTTGCCGATGCCGGAGACGGCGGCGCGGATTTCGCCGTCAGCGGCAGCGCCACGGCGCAGCCGGGCGGCATATTTGCTGCGGCGCTGACGGGCCTCGATCCCGGCGCGCCCGCGACGCCCGCGAGCTTCACCCTGTATGTCGTCGACGGCACGCGCGCGCTGCTGATCGAAACGGACCCGCTCGCGCTCGCTCTTGGAAATCTGCAGAACGGGTTGTGAAGCGAATGGCAGCGCGCTACTAGGCGGCATTGATATCCAGTAGCGGACCAGACGGAACAATGTGTCGCCCGCATGCCCGCGTTCCGAATTTAACTAAACACAACTTCCAGCTCCAAACCCCCAGACCGCACCCTAATTAACCTCGACTCGGCCGGGTGAACCCAGCAAAATAGCGAAAAAGACGGGATGCAAACGCGCGACGGCGAAGGTTGACTGGTTTGTCCGACCCACTCCCCGATGAGCTCATCGTCAATTTGCGCGACGGCGACGCGCACCCCGGCCCGTGGATAGGCAAGCACATCGGCCCGTACCAGCTCGAGGAGGAAATCGGGTCGGGAGGCATGGGCGAGGTGTATCGCGCCATTCGCGCCGACGATGAATACCAGAAGCGGGTCGCCATCAAGCTGATAAGAACCGGCCAGGATTCCGCACACGTTGTGCAGCGCTTCAAAAATGAGCGGCAGATTCTGGCGAGTTTCGATCATCCGAATATCGCCCGGCTGCTCGACGGCGGCACCACCCCGGGGGGATTGCCCTATTTCGTGATGGAGCTGGTCGAGGGCGAATCCATCGACCGCTATTGCGATCGCCGAAGACTGGATGTCAGCGCGCGCCTGCGTTTGTTCCTTTTGGTGTGCGGGGCGGTCCAGTACGCGCACCAGCGCCTGATCGTGCATCGCGATTTGAAGCCCAACAATATTCTGGTCGGCGCGGACGGGGCACCGAAACTCCTCGATTTCGGTATTGCAAAGATTCTGGAATCCGGAGCGAGCGCAGAGAAGCTCCAGGGCACGAGGAGTTTGCACCGGCTCCTGACCCCGGACTACGCAAGCCCGGAACAAGTCAGGGGCGAGCCGGTCACGACGGCGAGCGATGTCTATTCGTTGGGTCTGGTGCTGTATGAGCTGCTCACCGGTCTGAAGCCATCCGACGCGTGGGGGCGCACGGCGCTGACACTGCCGGCGTCGGTGAAGGACTGGGAGCCGCGCAGGCCGAGCTCCGCGGTCCGGCGTCCCGGCGCGGGCTCCGCCGGCACCGGCGCCGGGCAACCCGGCGGTCCCGAGAGTCGCAGCGCCACGCGTGAAGGCTCTCCGCAAAGGCTCGGTCGCCGCCTGCGCGGCGATCTGGACAACATCCTGCTCATGGCGCTGCGCACGGATCCGACGCGCAGATACGATTCGGTTGAGCAATTCGCCGAAGATCTGCGCCGGCATCTCTCCTCGCGCCCCGTCGTCGCGCGCGCGGACACCCTCGGCTATCGCACGGCGAAGTTCATGACTCGTTACGCCGCCGGCCTGGCGGCCGGCGGCATCATCACGTTGGGCCTCATGGCAGGCTTGTTCGTCACCACGCGAGAGGCGCGAATTGCGGAGAACGAGAGGGTGCGGGCGGAACACCGCTTCGAAGACGTTCGCCGGTTGGCGCACTCGCTGATCTTCGACATCCACGACTCCATTCAGGACTTGTCGGGCTCGAGCGAAGCCAGGCACCTGATCGTGACGACCGGTCTGCAGTATCTGAATGACCTGTCGAAGGAAGCGGCGGGCGATCCTTCGCTGCAGCGAGAGCTGGCTGCCGGCTATGAAAGGCTGGGCAACGTCCAAGGCCGCGCGCTCGAGGCGAGCCAGGGCAATTACGCCGGTGCGGCCGACAGCTACCGGCGCGCGCTGGAGTTGCGCCGATCGATCCTCATCGCGCAGCCCGGCAATGCCGAGGCGCGCCGCGAGCTGGTGACCAACTACATCAAGCTGAGCGAGCTGTTGCTGCTGACCGGCGACGCGGCGGATGTCTTGGCCTGCTCGCGGGAGGCGGTCAAGAACGCAAGCAAACTCTGGGCGGCTGATCAGGGCAACCCGCAGTATCAAGGCGTCATGGCGAGGAGCCTGCTTAGCTATGGCTACCAACTTTTCAAGATCAAAGGCGATGCGGCGTCTGCACTCGACTACATCAGGCAGTCACTGGATTTGTATCGAGGCCTGTGGACGGCCGATGCCCGCGATCCGGCGATCGGCCGGACACTGGCCCTTGCCTACACCCGCGCCGGAGAAATACTGTCCCAGAACCCGCAGACCGATTCGGAAGCGTTGTCGATGGATCAAAGCGCGCGGGAAATCCTGCAGAAACTGGTCGATTCGGCACCGGACAACGTCGATCTTGCGCATTTGCTGGCGTTCGCGGATTGGGGCATCACCGGAGTCCTGATCGATATGGGCGATCTCGAGGGGGCTGCACAGCACGGAAACGCCGCGCTTGGCATACTGAAGAAGCTTTCCGCCGCCGACCCGCGAGTCGCGGAGTATCACGCCGACGTGGCCCTCATGCTCAAGAGCCTGGCGCATATCGCCGATGATCGCGGTCAGCCGAGGCAGGCCGTTTCGCTGGCTGAGGAGGCCCTGCCGCAAAGTGCCGCCGCGCTCGAGACGGGCGCGACCAATGGATATTTTCGCTATGTGCGGGCGTCGATACAGGCTGAATTGGGCAGCGCCTTCGCCGCGCTGGGCGCCAATGCGCAATCAGGCCGCTCGGAGCGCTTGCACGACTGGGAGGCGGCCAAGGATTGGTACCAGAAATCCCTCGATACCTACCAGGTGCTCGGTGCGAAATACGGTGAGTCTGCTGCGGAAGCGGTACGGATCGGCAAGAAAATCCAGGACTGCGACCGGGCCGTTGCCGCGCTCGCGCGCAGCGGCTCACCCTCGGGAGCGCAGCGGCAACCCGGAATGGCTGCACGCGCAACCTATTGACGGCGAACGGATTTTGGAGCGGGAAAGGAGGCTCGAACTCCCGACCTCAACCTTGGCAAGGTTGCGCTCTACCAACTGAGCTATTCCCGCCCTTTTGGGCAGAGGCGCAATTGTAGGGCGGTACCGCCTGGAGTCAAGCCGCGACATGCCGAATCCGGGGCCAAATGATTGAAACGGCCCGCATTTCCCGCGCTTGGCCCTCCCGGTGCGCGTTTCCGCGAGGCGAGCGATCAGAGCCGGGAGCTGCCGCGCAGCTCCGGCCACGCCAGCCGCAGGTACAAAAACATCGACCAGAGCGTGAGCACGGCGGCGATGCCGGTCAGGACCAATCCGAGCTGATAGACGGGAATGCCGAACAGATCGCGCCGATAGAGCAAAAACGACAATCCGACGATCTGCATGATGGTCTTGATCTTGCCCCAGATCGAAACCTTGATGCGGCCACGCGCACCGATCTCCGCCATCCACTCCCGCAGCGCCGACACCGCGATCTCCCGGCCGATGATGACGATGGCGACGACCACCAGAAACCAGCTTTTCGGGTCGCCGCTCACGATCAACACCAGCGCGGTGGCGACGATCAGCTTATCCGCGACGGGATCGAGGAACGCGCCCAGACGCGAGGTGAGCCCCCACTTGCGCGCGAAATAGCCGTCCAGGCTGTCCGTGATTCCGGCCAGCGCGAAGGCGGCGCACGCGGCCGGATCCTTCCACCAATACGGTAGATTGAACAGCACGAAAATCGCCGGAATCATCAGGATCCGGAGCCATGTCAGGGTGTTCGGCAGATTCGCGTACCACGGGCTCTTACTTCCCGGGATGGAGATGCTCATAGATCACCTGGGCGAGCTCGCGCCCGAGGCCGCGAATTTGAACGAAATCGTCGATGCCGGCACGCAAGATCCCCTGCAAGCCGCCGAATTGCTTCAGCAGCTCGCGTCGTTTCACCGGGCCCAACCCGGGTATGGTTTCGAGTATAGACTGGCTATGACGTTTCGCGCGCTTGCGACGGTGTCCGGTGATCGCGAATCGGTGGGCCTCGTCGCGCACACGCTGAATCAGATGGAGCGCCGCCGAATCGGGCGGCAGGATCGTCGGGGTGTCCCGATCGGGCGTGAATAACTGTTCCTGCCCGGGGCGCCGGTCCGCGCCCTTGGCGACACCGATCAACGCAATGCCCTCGACGCCGAGCTCGGCGAGGACCGTGGCAGCCTCCCGGAGCTGGCCCTTGCCGCCGTCGATCAGCAGCACGTCCGGGGCCGTCACCTCTCCCTCGCGCACCCGCTTGTATCGGCGGGTGAGCGCCTGATTCATCGCGGCGTAGTCGTCTCCCGGTGCGATGCCGGAGATATTGAAGCGCCGATACTCGCTCTTCAGCGGCCCCTCCACTCCGAAGACCACGCAGGAGGCCACGGTGTCGGTTCCGCCGGTGTGGCTGATGTCGAAGCACTCGATGCGGGTCGGCGGCTCGGCAAGATCGAAGGCATCGCGAACATCCTCGAGGCTCGCCTCGATGCTGCCGCGCGCCAGGGCGCGCATCTTCAATGCCTGCTGCGCGTTCTCGTGCATCATCTCGAGCCAGCGGGCACGGATGCCGCGGACCGATGAGGTGATCCTCATCTTGTGGCCCGTCCGCTCGGCGAGCGTCGCTTCGAGCACCTGCATCTCCTCGAAATCCGTCTCGACGATGATTTCGAGAGGCGATTCGCGCTCCAGGTAGTACTGGGTCACGAATGCGGCCAGCACCTCCGGCAGCTCGGCGAGCGGCGCCTTCGGAAAGAACGTGGTGCTGCCGAGGCTGCGGCCGCCGCGCACGAACATGAGCGCGATGCAGAACTCACCGTTCCCCGACGCGACGGCGATCACGTCCGCGTCGTGGTCGATGTCGGCGGTGACGATCTGCTGGGCCTGGATGGCGCGGAGCGCCTTGAGCTGATCGCGCGCGCGCGCGGCATCCTCGAATTTCAACTGCTCGGCGGCCGACTCCATGCGGCGTGCGAGCTCGCTCTGCGCCTCGTCGTTGCGCCCTTCCAGCACGCGGATCGCCGACTCCACGTCGCGCGCATAGTCCTCCTTGCCGATGAGCCCGACACAGGGCGCGGTGCAGCGCTCGATCTGATATTGCAGGCAGGGCCGCGACCGATTCGCGAAATACAGGTCATCGCAATTTCTCAGGCGAAACAACTTCTGCAGCTGCTGCAAACTCTCGCGCACCGCACCGGCCGAGGGATAGGGCCCGAAGTATCGCCCCGCCTCCTTGCGCGAGCCGCGGTAGAAGTTCAGCCGCGGAAACTCGTGCCGGGTCTCCAGGTGCAGGTAGGGGAAACTCTTGTCATCGCGGAGCACCACGTTGAAGCGCGGACGGTGCTTCTTGATGAGATTGAATTCGAGCAGCAACGCCTCGGTGTCGGAGTTGGTGATGGTGACTTCCATGCTCGCGGTCTTCGCCACCAGCGCCTGCACCTTGGGCTGGACATTGCTCGGCTGGAAATACGACCCGACGCGGCTCTTGAGGCTGCGCGCTTTGCCGACGTAGAGGATCTCGCCATCGGCGTCGAACATGCGATAGACGCCGGGCCGGCTCGGCAGCGAGTCCACGAAGGACTTCGCGTCGAACGGCGGCGGCGATGCGCTGGCCGGTTTAGCGGGATGTTCCTCGGTCATGGCCGTCTGCCGCGCGAGCGCCCAGGAGGCTCTGCGCCCGTTTCACGATGTCCTCGAACATGGCCGTCGTCAGACGGCGTGTCTGGGTGTTGTAGCGGCTGCAATGGTAGGAGTCCAAAAGCACCCGGTCTGCGCCGATTGCATGTTCGGCCGCATGGGCAAATTTGAAATCGCCCGCCTTCAGTCCCACCGCGCGCAAAACCGCCGCGTGGGCGATGGCGCCGAGCGCCAGCACCACCTGCACCTGCGGGCTTTGCGCCAATTCGGCCTCGAGGTACGCATTGCAGGTCTTGATCTCCTGGGGCAGCGGCTTGTTCGCCGGCGGCAGACATTTGACCGAGTTGGTGATGCGGGCATCGTCGAGGCGCAGCCCATCGCCCACATCGGTGGAGGTCGCGGCGCTCGCGAAACCCAGCTTGTGCAGGGTGCCGTAAAGCAAAATTCCCGCATGATCGCCGGTGAAAGGCCGGCCGGTTCGGTTCGCGCCGTGCATTCCCGGGGCGAGGCCGACGATTAGGAGCCGGGCGTCGCGGTCTCCGAAGGGCGGCACGGGCTTGCACAAGTACCCGGGATTTTCGTGCTTCACCGAGTCGAGAAAGGACGCAAGGCGCGTACAGCGCCGGCAACTTGGATCGAAAATGCTGCTCATCGAGGACCGATCGATTCGGCCGATCGGCCGGCCGTTGTCGTCATGAAAAACGAGGTCAATAAAAAACGGGCTACGCGGATCCCCGCGTAGCCCGCCGTCGATCGCGCCTCGAATTTGGACTAACCCGAGCGCAACCCAACCTTTCGCAACCCTGGATCGATCCGCCGACCCACTGCGTCGCCGACGTACCCTTGGACCGTTTCGGTCACAAAGATTCCTTGCGCTCGGCTAAATTTTTTTGCGGTCCGTGCAACAGCAGGGCCCCAAAAAGACCCGAAGATTTGCCGCGCTCAACTTCATCAAAGGGCGGGAAAGGTTTGCGCGGCAGAATATCACCTGCGCCGGCCGAGGCAACGAAAGTTTTTCCAAAACCGAAGGGCACGCATCGAACAATTCAGTTTAGGTTAAGTTCCTAACTATCTGATTTTATGATGCTATAAAAAACTAGAAGGACCCGTCGAGACCGTATATTAGGGGTTTACCCTAATCCCCGGCGGGCCCGGGCGCGGCGCGCGATCAGCATGGACAGCTCCAGGGCCTGCTCCGAGTTCAAGCGGGGGTCCACCTGCGACTTGTAGGCCCGCGCGAGGTCGGCTTCCTTGAGGTCGCGGGCGCCGCCGATGCACTCGGTAACGTCCTCTCCAGTGAGCTCGACGTGCACGCCGCCGAGCGTCGAGCCGAGCTCTTCGTGGATGCGAAATGCCGCCTCCACCTCCCCCAGAATGTTGTCGAAACGGCGGGTCTTGACGCCGCCGGCGGTCGTTTCGGTGTTGCCGTGCATGGGATCGCACACCCACAGCACCTGTGCGCCCGAGGCACGCACTGCCTCGATCATCTCGGGCAGCCGCTGCTCCACGTCCTTGATACCGAACCGATGGACGAACGTGAGCCGGCCGGGCTGATTCTGCGGATTCAACGCCTGCGCCAGCTCCTGCAGCCATTCCGCGCTCATGGACGCCCCGACCTTGACCCCGATCGGATTGGCGATGCCCCGGAAGTATTCGATATGCGCGCCGTCGATGGCAGCCGTGCGCATGCCGATCCACGGCATGTGCGTTGAGAGGTTGTACCACTTCTTCTGGCGCTCGATATAGCGGGTCTGCGCCTGTTCGGACAACAGGTGCAGCCCCTCGTGGCTGGTGTAGAAATCCACGCGCGTAGCGGCATGCACCTCGAGCCCGCTCATGGATTCGAAGAATTCCAGCGACTCCGCGATCGAGTCGACGATCCGCTGATACGCGTCGCGCAGCGGTGCGTGATGCAGGAAGCCCAGGTCCCAGTACTCCGGGTGGTGCAGGTCGGCGAAACCGCCGTCGATCAAAGCGCGCACGAAGTTCAAGGTCAGGGCGGCGCGCTCGTAGCCGCGCAACAAGAGCTCGGGATCCGGTTCGCGCTCCGCCGCGCTGAACCCCGGCCGGTTCACGTTGTCGCCCCGGTAAGACGCCAGGGTGACGCCGTCGCGCGTCTCGGTATCGGTCGAGCGCGGCTTGGCGTACTGCCCGGCGAACCGGCCCACCCGGATGATGGGCTTCTTCATGCCCTGCAGCAGCACGAGGCTCATCTGCAGCAGAACCTTCAGGCGCCTGGCGATGTTGTCGGATTCGCAGTCCTCGAAGCTCTCCGCGCAGTCGCCCCCCTGCAGCAGGAACGCCTCGCCCGCCTGGGCCTTGGCGAGCTTCGCCCGCAATGCCTCGACCTCCCAGGAGACCACCAGAGGCGGAAGGCGGCTCAGCGCCGCCACCGCCCGCTCGAGAGCGATCGGATCCTTGTATTTGGGCTGCTGCGCCGCCGGCCGGCCGTGCCAGCTCGCGGGATGCCAATGGGTGAGAGCCAGGGATTTGGACATGCGCGGGATGCTACACAGCGCGCGCATTTCGCGCAAAGTGGCGCCCGGGATGCGGGCACGGCAGAATGCCCGCCCAAATTCTCAACTCGGAATTTCCCATGTCTACAATCACCGATACGTTGCGGGCGCTGGGTCTCGGCGAGACCAACGCCGGCGCCTGGCACGGAAGCTGGAGCACCGCCCATTCCGGGGCGCTGATCGAGTCCATCAATCCGGCCAACGGCCAGACCCTCGCGCGCGTTCACGCGGCCACCGCGGAGGATTACGAGCGGGTCCTGGCATCGGCGGTCGAGGCCGCCCGGCGCTGGCGCAGCGTGCCTGCGCCCAAGCGCGGCGAGGCGATCCGGGTGATCGCGGAGGAATTGCGGCTTCACAAGGATGCGCTCGGGAGCCTGGTATCGCTCGAGAACGGCAAGATCAAGGCCGAGGGCGACGGCGAGGTTCAGGAGATGATCGACATCGCGGATTTTGCCGTCGGCCAATCGCGCATGCTGTACGGCCTCACCATGCACTCGGAGCGCTCCCAGCACCGCATGTACGAGCACTGGCATCCGCTCGGCGTCGTCGGCGTGATTTCCGCGTTCAATTTTCCGGTGGCCGTCTGGTCCTGGAACGCATTTCTCGCGGCCATCGCCGGAAACGCGACGGTGTGGAAGCCCTCCCCCAAGACGGCGCTCTGCTCCTTGGCCGTCCAGCACATCTGCAATCGCGTCATGGAACGTCTCGCGCTGCCCGCCATATTTCAGATCTTCATCGATGCCGGCACCGAGCTTGCCTCCCGGTTCGTCGACGATCGCAGGGTCGCGCTGGTGTCGTTCACCGGCTCGACCCACGTCGGCCGCCAGGTCGGCGTGAAGGTGGCCGGACGGCTCGGCAAGAGTCTGCTGGAGTTGGGCGGCAACAACGCCATCATCGTGGACGAGAGCGCCGACCTCGATCTCGCGGTCCCGGCCATCGTATTCGGGGCCGTGGGCACGGCGGGTCAGCGCTGCACCACGACCCGCCGGGTCTTCGTGCATCGCTCGCGCGCCGCGGAGCTCGAGCGCCGCCTGGTGGCGGCGTACGGGCAGGTCCGCATCGGCGATCCCCTGGATCCGGACACTCTGATGGGGCCGCTGATCGACGCGGCGGCCGTGGGCCGCTATGAGAGCGCCCTCGCTCAAGCGAAATCCCAGGGTGGAACGCTGCTATGCGGTGGCCGCGTGCTCGAGCGCCCCGGCCATTTCGTCGAGCCCGCCATCGTGCGCGCCTCGCCCGACATGCCGGTGGTCTCCACCGAGACCTTCGCGCCGATTCTCTATGTGCTGCCCTACGAGAGCTTCGAGGAAGCCGTATCGCTTCAAAACGCCGTGCCGTACGGCCTGTCGTCCGCGGTGTTCACCGATCGGCTGAAGATCGCCGAGCGCTTTCTGTCGGCGGAGGGAAGCGATTGCGGCATTGCCAACGTGAACCTCGGCACGTCCGGGGCCGAAATCGGCGGTGCGTTCGGCGGTGAGAAGGACACGGGCGGCGGCCGCGAAGCGGGATCGGACTCCTGGAAAGCGTACATGCGGCGCCAAACCACCACCATCAACTGGAGCTCGCAGCTGCCCCTCGCGCAGGGCATCCGATTCGATCTGTCCTGAACGCTAGCGGGAGAACCAGGCCAGGATCTCGGCCTCGCGCTCGCCGAGGCGTGCGGCGGAAATCGGGACGCGGGTCTTGAGCTCCTGAGCGTAGAGCGACACCCGGTATTCCTCGATCCATAGCCGCAGCTCCTCGAGCAACGGAGGCCGCCGCAACTCGGACGCGGCGCGCCCCTCGAGGGAGGCAAGCCGGGACGTCCACGCTTCGATCTCGGCGAGGATGGGCGCGGGCTCGCCGCCGCGCGCGAAGATGCGCTGCCAGCGGCGCTCCTCGCCCTTCAGGTAACGAGTCACTTGACGCAGCCAATCCGGCGACAACGCTTGCAGCCGGTCCGGGCGCAGCAGCTCGGTCAGGTGCGCCTGTGTCTCGGCGGCCGCTTCGCGGTGTCCCCGCGCCCGCGGATCCTCGAGCAGGCGGCGCAAGTTGCGGGCCTCGGACAGCCACCCGCCCACCTCGGCGATCGCCCGTTCGAGCATATCGTGGAGGTCGGCCCGCCCCCGATCGACCGCAGACTCGAAGGCAGCACGAGTGCGCGGCGGATCGAGATCCGCGAAGCATGCGCGGCGGCAGCTCAACTGCAGCAGAAGATCGACCAGCGCATCGCGCCCGAAGTAGGCGGAGGCCGCCAACAGCAGGCGCATGTCGGCCACGGCGAGCTTGGCAAGGTCGCGCATCTGGCGATCGAGCATCGTGCGGGCGAGACGCACCGCGCCTTCGGCGAAGGATTGCGCGGCTTCCGCGGCGCTCCACTCGAAGCGCACGTGGGTCGCGCCGCCGATTTGCCTGAGCGTCGGAAACACCGCCACCGCTCCCTGCGGCAACTCGAGCGGCACGCTGATGGGCAGCTCCGGCAGCTCGAAACGACGCCACGGCTCCGGGTACGCGGCCTGCGCGCGCCGATCGAGCTCGCGTCGCGCCTCGAAGGCGGTGCGTCGGCGCAGTTCCGCAAGATCCGCTCCTGCGGCGACCTCGCCCGCGTCCGCGACCACCGATAGTCGCGGGATGAGATGCGCGGGGATCTGCGTCGGATCGAACCGCAGCTGCGCGGCGGGAATCGCGCGTGATTCGTGCAGCCACGCCGCGAGCGCGGCGAGATCGGCGGACGATGCGGCCGCGGAGGACAGGAAACTCTGGGCGGTTGCGCCGATCGGAATGAGGGTGCGACGGGCCTCCTTGGGGAGCGATCGCAACGCCGCCACGATTCGCGGCTCGGCGAGCCCCGGCACCGCGGCATCCACGGCGCCGCGCGTGAGCGCGGGTAGCGCCATGAGCGGAATCGTCAACGTCACGCCGTCCGCGGCGCTTCCGGGGTCGAAGTGGTACTCGGCGGGCGCCTCCAGCGCACCGAGCCTCGCCACCTCCGGAAATCGCGCGAGGACCGCCTCATCCGGATGGCGCGCATAGATGTCGGCCGGTCCGAGCGTGAGCGCGCTGCGCTCGGCGTCCGTCAACTGCCGGGTGAAATGCGCAAGACTTGCCGCGCTCGACACCTGTCGCGGCAGCGCGTGCTCGTAGAAATCCACGAAATGTTCCGCGGGCCGCTTGAGGTCGCGCACCCGCAGCCGCTCCTCCAGGCGTTCTGCCTCGCGGATCGCCGCATCGTTGGCGCGAAGCCACGCCGGGCGCTCCTCGAGGCGGCCGTAGACCAGAGCCTCGCGGGAAAAAATGCGCCGCGACTCCTCGGGCGCGATCGGCCCATAATTGACGATGCGGTTGGCGGAGAGCGTCAGGCCGAGGAAGGTCACGCGTTCGCGCGCGACCACCTCGCCGCGCTTCTCGTCCCAGTCGGGCTCGAGATACTCCCGCTTGGAGAGGTGTCGGGCCGCCGACTCGATCCACATGGGCTCGACTTCGGCCAGCGTGCGCGCGAACACGCGCGAGGTCTCCACGATGTTGGCGGCCATCACCCAGCGGGGCTTGCGCCGCCGCAGCGGCGATCCGGGAAAGATGTGAAAGCGGATTCCCCGCGTTCCGAGATAGTCGCCCTCCTCCCCGCGCACGCCGACCGTGGTGCAGAACCCCGCCAGCAGCGAACGATGCACCCCGGTGTAGCTTGCGGGGCGGCGTTGAGCCGCGATGCCGGCGGCCCGGGCGCGGTCCGACACTTGCGAGTGGACGTCCTCCCATTCCGACAATCGCAGCAACGACAGGCGCCGCTCCTTGCACCAGCGCCGAAGCTCGCGCCGCGGCCCCTCGCGCATCTGCCGATAGGCGCGCCACAGCTTCACCAGCCCGTTGAATTCCGACTTCGAATCCTCGAACGCCGCCGCATCCACGCTCTCCTCGCCCGGGGTCCGGTCCGGAGTGGGCAGGCGCACATCCGGCACCGAAAGTCCGGAGACGATGGCCAGGAGCTCCGTTTCGGCGTTGAAGCGGCGGCTTTCGAGCAGTGCACGCGCGAGCCGCGGATCCAGGGGCAGGCGCGCCATCGCACGCCCGCGGCCCGTGATGCGCCGCTCCTCGTTCAACGCCTGAAGCTCCTGCAGCAGCCGGTAGCCGTCGTTCAACGCGCGCGTGTCCGGCGCATCGATGAACGGAAATGTCTCGGCATCGCCCAGCCCGTCCGCGGCCAGGCGCAACAGCAGCGCCGCGAGATTGGTGCGCAGGATCTCGGGCTCGGTGTGCTCCGGGCGCGCCTCGTAATCTTCCTCCGAATAGAGGCGCAGACACAGCCCCGGGCCGATGCGCCCGCAGCGCCCCTTGCGCTGATCCGCGCTCGCGCGCGACACCGGCTCGATCGGCAGCCGTTGCAGGCGGCTGCGCGGGCTGTAGCGGCTGATGCGCGCGAGCCCCGAATCGATCACCGCCCGGATGCCCGGCACGGTGATGGAGGTCTCCGCGACGTTGGTCGACAGCACGATGCGGCGGCGCGCGCCCCGCCTGAAGATCCTGCTCTGCTGTTCCCAGGACAAGCGCGAATACAACGTGAGCACATCGACGCCCGGGAGCTCGCGTTCGAGCAGTTCCGCCACGTCGCGGATCTCACGCTCGCCGGGGAGGAAGACGAGCACGTCGCCGTTGCCGATGGCGCCCGGCGTGGTCGCGATGTCCTGGTAAGCCTCCAGCACGGCGGTGGGCAGATCGGTCTCTTCCGGCTCGATCGCGGGTGCCGTGTACCGCACCTCGATCGGATGGCCGCGGCCGCTGATCTGGAATACCGGCGCAGCGTCGAAGAAGCGCGAGACGCGATCCACCGCGAGGGTCGCCGATGTGACGATCACCTTGAGATCCGGCCGGCGCGGCAGGATGCGCTTCAGCACCCCGAGCAACAGATCGACGTTGAGCGAGCGCTCGTGGGCCTCGTCGACGATCACGGTATCGTAGCGGCGCAGCTCCGGATCGGAGGTGAGCTCCGCCAGCAACAAGCCGTCCGTCAACAGCACCAGGCGCGTCGCCGCGGAGAGCTGATCGGCGAAACGCACGCGGAATCCCACGGTGGCGCCCACCGGCTGGGCGAGTTCCTCCGCGATGCGTGAGGCCAGCGCGCGCGCGGCGATCCGCCTCGGCTGAGTGTGCGCGATCAGGCCTTCACGCCCGCGGCCGAGCTCCAGGCAATATTGGGGGAGCTGCGTGCTTTTGCCGGAGCCCGTGTCCCCCGCGACGATCAGGACCTGGTGGCGCCTCAGCGCCTCCTGGATCTGCAGGCGGCTCGCGGATATCGGCAGGTCGGGGTCGTGCTTGAAGACCAGCGGGAGGATGGCCGGGGCGGGACCTGGGGGCGCAGCTGCGCCCGGGCCTGCGGGCGCAGCTCCGCCCGGCTCATTCCGCACGTTTGACGTCCAGCCAGAGGCTCTCCTGAGCGTCGAGATTCAAACTGGAAAATTCCAGGCCGCGCGATTTCGCAAGCTCCTCCATGGCGCGAAAGCGCCGCTCGAATTTCACGTTCGCGGCCCGCAGAGCGCTCTCCGCGTCGACGCCGAGCTTGCGCGCAAGATTGGCGGCCGCGAACAACAGGTCACCGACTTCCTCGAACGTCTCCTGCGACGGCGCATCCGCATGGTTCCCGGCCGCTCTGCTGTTGTCGGCCGCCTCGCGCACCTCCGCGAGCTCCTCCCCGACCTTGTCGGCGGTCTGCGAGGGATGCTCGAAGTCGAAGCCGACGCGGGCGGCACGCTTGCTCAATTTGTACGCACGCATCAATGCCGGCAGCGCCCGGGGAACGCCGTCGAGCGCGCTTTCGGCGGCGCGCTCCCGGGCCTTGATGTCCTCCCAGGAGACCAGCTGCTGCTGCGCCGTCAGCGGGCCCTGCCCGCCGAGCGCGGGAACGTCGAACACATGCGGATGGCGGCGCACGAGCTTGTCGCAGATCGATCCGGCCACCGCCTCGAAATCGAAAGCACCCTGCTCGGCCGCCATTTGGGCATGGAACACGACTTGGAACAGAAGGTCGCCCAGCTCATCCTTGAGATGCGCAAGATCGCCCGCGTCGATGGCATCGGCGACTTCGTAGGCCTCCTCGATGGTGTACGGCGCGATGCTCGCGAAGGTCTGCTGACGATCCCACGGACAGCCGTCCGTCGCCCGCAGGCGCTCCATGATCGAGAGCAGCTCGAGAAGTCGCGACGTCACGACGGCCTCGCCTCGTCGGGCGCCCCGCCGGTCAGCGCCGCCTGCCGGGCCTGCAACAGACGTCTGAAGGTCATCAACATGCCGGCGGTCGCCCCCCAGATGATGCGCTCGCCATAGGGAATGTCGTAGACCTGCACCGTGAGATCCGCCATGCGAAGCTGGCGGGGCTTGTGATTGGCGGCGTCGAGGATGAAGCGCAACGGCACTTCGAAGGCATCGTGCACCTCGGCAGCCGCGATCTTGAGCTCGAACGCGGGATTGACGAACGCCACCACCGGGGTCACCCGAAATCCCGTGCCCACCCAGTGATCCGGCATGTACCCCGCGAACTCCACGAAGCTCGCGGAGAGGCCGATCTCCTCGTGCGCCTCGCGCAGCGCCGCCCGCCACGGATCCGGGTCGCCGGGTTCGATGCGTCCCCCGGGAAAGCTGATCTGGCCGGCATGATCCTTGAGCGTGGCGGCGCGCTGCGTGAGCAGCACGGTCCAGTCGCCCCCGCGCTCGACCAGCGGCACCAGCACGGCCGCGGGGATGCGTTGCGCCGGCGCTCTCGCGCGCACCTCCGCGAGCATCTGGGGCGATCCGCCGGCGAGCCATAGCATGTCCTCATCCGACGAGGAAGGGGACGGATTGAGCGATTCGCGGATGTGCGCCTTGGAAAAAAGAGAGTCCATCGTTACCCGGACGATCCCTGTCCCTTCACGCCCCCCCCGGTGAGCGTCAATGGATCGAGCAATCGGCGCAGCTCCTCGACGTTCATGGAGGTCATCTCCGCGGCCACCTCCAGGATCGGCCGCCCTTCAGCGTACGCCTTCTTGGCGATCGCAGCGCCCTTCTCGTAGCCGATGATCGGGTTGAGCGCGGTCACCAGGATGGGATTCAAGTCGAGCGCCTCGCGCAACCGGTCCTCGTTCACCTCGAACCCCGCGATGGCGTGCTCCGCGAGGTTGCGGCTCGCGATGCCGATCAGCTCGAGGCTCTGGACGATGTTGTAGGCAATCACCGGCAGCATGACGTTGAGCTGGAAATTTCCCGACTGGCCGGCGATGGTGATGGTCGCATCGTTGCCGATCACCTGCGCGGCGATCATGGTCACCGATTCGGGAACCACCGGATTGACCTTGCCCGGCATGATGCTCGATCCGGGTTGCAGGGCCGGCAGTGCGAGCTCGGCCAAACCGGCGAGAGGCCCGCTGTTCATCCAACGCAGGTCGTTGGAGATCTTGGTGAGGCTCACGGCGACCACTTTGAGCTGGCCCGACAGCTCGACCGCGGTGTCCTGGCAGGAGAGCGCCTCGAAATAGTTCGTGTTCGGCACGAACCCGACGCGGGTCTCGGCAGCGAGGTGTCTGGCGAAGGCGGCGCCGAAGGTCGGAGCGGCATTGATGCCGGTACCGACCGCCGTGCCGCCTTGAGCGAGCGCCTCGAGCCGCGGCAGGACCGAGCTCAACCGGTCGCATCCCTTGTCGATCTGCGACCGCCAGCCGCCGAGCTCCTGCGCGAGCGTGATCGGCATCGCATCCATCAGATGCGTGCGCCCCGTCTTGACCACGCGGCCGAGCGCGCGCGCGCGCGACTCGATGGCCGCGCTCAACCCCCCCAACGCCGGCAGAACATTCTCGATGAGGAGCAACGCCGCCGCGACGTGGATGGCGGTCGGCACGACATCATTGCTGCTCTGGCTGCGGTTGACGTCGTCATTGGCGTGCACCGCCCGGCCGAGGCGCCGCGTGGCGAGCGTGGCGATGACCTCGTTGGCGTTCATGTTGCTGCTGGTGCCGGACCCGGTCTGGAACACGTCGACCGGGAATTGCTCGTCGTACCGCCCCTGCGCGACATCCGCGGCCGCCCCCTGGATCGCAGCGGAAAGATCCGCCGGCATGGCCCCGAGCTCCTGGTTCGCGGCCGCGGCGGCCTTCTTGATCAGGCCCAGCGCGCGGATGAACGCGCGCGGCATCTTGAGGCCGCTCGGCGGGAAATTTTGGATCGCGCGCTGGGTCTGCGCGCCCCAGAGCGCCGTCGCCGGCACATCGAGCGCGCCCATGCTGTCGTGCTCGACGCGATAGTCGGATCTGCTCATCGCGCCTTCCTTCCGGAGCCCGTCTTCGGCTGGTTTCCTGTAATATCGCATATTCATTCTATCAATTTGGCAACGGGATTCGAGATGTCCAAGCCCGACCAGGGCCAGCCCACCGATGCACTGTCGCCGCTCGACGGGCGATACGCCGGCAAGCTCGCGGCGCTCCGCGATGTGTTCAGCGAAGCCGGCTTGATGCGCGAGCGGGTCCGGGTCGAATGCGCCTGGTTTCTCGCATTGGCCGAGGGGCCGGCCGAGGCCGCGCTTCGCGACCTTCCAGCCGCAGCGGGCGTTTGGGCGCAATCGCTCGCCTCCGATCCCGGGCCGACCGACGTGGCCGCCATCAAGTCGATCGAGGCGCGCACCAAGCATGACGTGAAGGCGGTCGAATACTGGATCCGCGGCGAACTGAAGATCCGCGGCGCCGCCGCCGCGCAGCTCGAGTGGGTGCATTTCGCCTGCACCTCCGAGGATATCAACAATCTCGCGTACGCGCTCATGCTCAAGCGGGCCCGGGATTCGATCGTTCTGCCGGCGCTCGGGGCGATCGGCCGCTTCACCGATGAGCTCGCGGAGCGTTATGCGGCGGTGGGCATGCTGGCCCGCACGCATGGGCAGACGGCGACGCCGACCTCCGTGGGCAAGGAATTCGCGAATGTCGCCGCGCGCATCGGGCGCCAGCGCGAGGGCCTCGCCCGGGTGCCGATTCTCGGCAAGCTGAACGGCGCGGTGGGCAATTTCAACGCCCACGTGGCGGCGCTGCCGTCGGTCGACTGGCCGGCCTTCAGCGCACGCTTCGTTCGATCGCTCGGCCTGGAGCCCAATCCCCTCACGACCCAGATCGAGCCGCACGACTGGATCGCGGAGTACTGTCATGCGCTGCTGCGCGCCAACACCGTGCTGCTCGATTTCGCGCGCGACATGTGGAGCTACATTTCCCTCGGCTATTTCAAGCAAAAGCCGGTGCCCGGCGAAGTCGGCTCCTCCACCATGCCGCACAAGATCAATCCGATCGACTTCGAGAATGCCGAGGGGAACCTCGGGCTCGCCAACGCGCTGCTCGCGCATTTTGCCGAGAAGCTGCCCGTGTCGCGGCTGCAACGCGACCTCACCGACTCGACGGTGCTGCGCAATCTCGGCGTCGCGGTCGGACACTCGGTTCTCGCGTATCAATCGCTCGAGGCCGGGATGCGCAAGGCGGAGCTCGACGAGGGCCGCCTGGGCGAGGACTTGGGCCGCGCGTGGGAGGTCCTCGGCGAGGCGGTGCAGACCGTGATGCGCGCTCATGGGCTGCCCGATGCCTATGATCGGCTCAAGGAATTCACCCGCGGCCGGCCCATGGACGAGGCGGCGATGCACGCATTCATCGGCTCGCTGCCGCTGCCGCCCGAGGAGAAAGCGCGGCTCCTGCTGCTCGAGCCCGGAACCTACCTCGGCCTGGCGCCGACACTCGCAAGGCGCCGCCCGGTGGCATGAGGTATCATCGCGCTGCGTCCGAAACGTGACGCAGTTGGCACGATGGTATGTAGGCAAACGGTAGTATCCCACTCCGAAGTACGAGGCGACCCGAGCCTGAGGGAAGGGCGCTGCGCTACCTCCAATGAGGCATCAGAGACATGTCGGGTAATACGGAAGATAGAACGCAGCCGGTCGTCGACAAGGCCGCCTCATCGAGCGGCGACCCGACCCCCAGCACCCGCACCATTCTCACCACCATGCCGGAAGTGCGCGAAGCCAGCCTCAAGGTGGCCAAGTCCGCGCAGCGCCTCCTGTCCATTTTCACCCAGGACCTCGAACCCTTGATCTACGGCGAGGAGCCGTTCCTCGAGGCCATCAAGCGGCTGGTGCTGGCGCGATCCTATGCCAAGGTGCGGGTGTTGCTCGCCGACCCCTCGCGCGCCATGGTCGACAACAACCGCTTCCTCGCCCTGGCGCGGCGCCTCACGAGCTGCATCGACCTGCGTGCCATGAGCCCCGAATATCCCGCGAGCGCCGGCGCGTTCATCATTGCCGACGACAAGGCGCTGGTTTACCGCCTGCAGGCGGATCGTTGGGACGGAATCTCCGACATGAACGATCCGGCGGTGGTCCGCCGGTACCTGAATTTCTTCGACGAGGTCTGGCAGACCAGCATGCAAGAGTCGCAGATGCGGCAAATGCTGATGTAGGCCGTCCGGTCGAAGCTAAGCTCCGCAGCCGCCGCGCCGGTATATTATAATCGGCGGATGCCCTTCCCCGCCGCGCATTCGGACTCCGCCGAGACGGTCATCGTCGGCATGTCGGGCGGCGTCGACTCGGCCGTCGCGGCGCTCCTGCTGCAGCAAGCCGGATTCTCGGTTCAGGGACTCTACATGTCCAACTGGGATGACGACGACGATGCCTATTGCACCGCCGCCGAGGACTTCCAGGATGCGCGCGCCGTCTGCGAAACGCTGGCCATCCCGCTGCATCGGGTGAGCTTCGCCTCCGAGTACCGCGAGCGTGTGTTCGCCCGTTTCCTGAGCGAATACGCGGCCGGCCGAACGCCCAACCCGGATGTGCTCTGCAACCGGGAGATCAAGTTCGGCGTGTGCCTGGATTACATGCACCGCCTCGGCGCCGAGCGCATCGCCACCGGCCATTACGCACGCCTCGAGCAGGGGCCCGGCGGCCCCCGGCTCCTCAAGGCTCGCGACGCGTCCAAGGATCAGAGCTATTTCCTGCACGGCGTCGCGCCCAAGGCACTCGCGAACACCCTGTTTCCGATCGGCGAGCTCGGCAAGGACGAGGTGCGGCACCGCGCCCACGCGGCGGGACTTCGGGTGTTCGACAAGCCGGACAGCACCGGGATCTGCTTCATCGGCGAGCGCCCGTTCGAGGATTTTCTGAGCCGCTATCTGAAGGATTCCACGGGGACCCATCGAGACACCGGAAGGCCGCCGCCTCGGCGAGCATCGCGGCCTGGCGTTCTACACCCTCGGACAGCGCTCGGGGCTCGGTGTCGGCGGCAAGTCGGGCGCGGCCGATGCGCCCTGGTACGTGGCCGACAAGGACGCGAGCCGCAACGCGCTCATCGTCGTCCAGGATCACGAGCATCCGCTGCTGATGTCCGACGGCTTCGATGTCGAGGAACTGCATTGGCTCGCGCCGCCGCGGAGCGGCGCAATTCGAGTGCGCCGTCAAGACGCGCTATCGCCAGGGCGATCTTGCGTGCAGCGTGCTCGTCCGTGCGGACGACGACCGCGCGCAGGTCGCGCTGCGGCGTCCCGCCCGTGCGGTCACGCCGGGCCAGTACGCGGTGTTCTACGACGGCGATGTCTGTCTCGGCGGCGGGGTCATCGCGGCCCGCCACAATTCATCGTCCGACGCGCCGCGCGCCGGACGCCTGGTTGCCAATTCTTTATTTTCGCTGGAGGGGTCATGACGGATAGCTTCAAGGCAAGAACGACGCTCAAGGTTGGACAGCGCAGCTACGAGATCTGCGGACTCGGCGCGCTCAAGGACCACAACGTCGACCGCCTGCCGTTCTCGCTGAAGATCCTCCTGGAAAACCTGCTGCGCTTCGAGGACGGCGTAAACGTCAAGAAGAGCGACATCGATGCATTGCTGGCATGGGACCCGAAGGCCCTGCCGCATCACGAGATCGCCTTCACGCCGGCCCGCGTGATCATGCAGGATTTCACCGGCGTCCCGTGCATCGTGGACCTGGCGGCAATGCGCGAGGCCATCGAGCGGCTCGGCGGCGACCCGCAGCGTGTCAACCCGCTCGCGCCCGCGGAGCTGGTCATCGATCATTCGGTGCAGGTCGACGAGTATGGGGCAGCCGATTCGCTCAAGCACAACAACGAGATCGAATTCGGCCGCAACGGCGAGCGCTACATGTTTCTGCGCTGGGGCCAGACCGCTTTCAGCAACTTCAAGGTGGTTCCCCCGAACACCGGCATCGTGCATCAGGTGAACATCGAGCGGCTGGCGCGGGTGGTGTTCTCGGACGACGCGAGCGGCAGGCCGACCGCCTATCCCGATACGCTGGTGGGAACCGACTCCCACACCACCATGGTCAACGGGCTCGGCGTGCTGGGCTGGGGCGTGGGCGGCATCGAGGCCGAGGCGGCGATGCTCGGTCAGCCGGTCACCATGCTCATTCCCCAGGTCATCGGCTTCAAGCTCACGGGGGCTTTGCCGGCGGGCACCACCGCGACCGACCTGGTGCTGACGGTGACGGAGATCCTGCGCAAGAAAGGCGTGGTCGACAAATTCGTCGAGTTCTTCGGCGACGGCCTCAAGGGTCTGCCGCTCGCCGACCGGGCGACCATCGCCAACATGTCGCCCGAGTTCGGGTCCACCTGCGCGATCTTCCCGATCGATGAGGAGACCCTGCGCTATCTCGAGCTCACCGGCCGGCCGCCGGAACAGATCGCATTGGTCGAGGCCTATGCCAAGGCGCAGGGACTCTGGCGGATCGACGGCGCCAAGGCAGCGGATTACACCGACGTGGTCGAGCTCGATCTTGGCAGCGTCGAGCCCGCGCTGGCGGGCCCGAAGCGCCCGCAGGACCGTGTGCCGCTGCGCTCGGCGAAAAGCGTGTTCCGCACCAGCCTAAAGAAGATGGCCGACGAGCGCTCGCAGAAAAGCCCCGGTGCCACCGGCAAGGCGGCGGCCAAGCTGGCCGGCGGCAGCGTCGAGATCGAGGACGGGGCGGTGCTGATCGCCGCCATCACGAGCTGCACCAATACCTCGAACCCCGCCGTGCTGGTCGCCGCCGGCCTGCTGGCGCGCAAGGCGCGGGCGGCGGGCCTTCAGTCCAAACCCTGGGTGAAGACCTCGCTCGCGCCGGGCTCGCGGGTGGTGACCGATTACCTCACCAAGGCCGGGTTGCTGGCGGACTTGGAAGCGCTCGGCTTCTACACCGTGGGCTACGGATGCACGACCTGCATCGGCAACTCCGGGCCCTTGAGGCCCGAGATCTCCGAGGCCGTCAAGGCCGGCGACGTGGTCGCCTGCTCGGTGTTGTCCGGAAACCGGAATTTCGAGGGGCGCGTGCACCCGGAAATCAAGATGAACTTCCTCGCCTCCCCGCCGCTCGTCGTGGCGTATGCGCTGGCGGGCAACCTGAACATCGACATCACCACCGAGCCTCTGGGGACCGGCAAGGACGGCAAGCCCGTCTACCTCAAGGACGTCTGGCCAAGCGCAGCGGACGTCGCGGCCGCGGTCGCGGGGTCGGTGGACTCGGCCATGTTCGTCAAGGGCTACGCCGACGTGTTCCGCGGGGACGAGAACTGGCGCGCCCTGAAGACCCCGGAAGGGAAGGTGTACGCGTGGGACGGCAAGTCAACGTACGTGAAGAATCCGCCCTACTTCGACGGCATGACCATGACACCCGCGGAGGTCGGCGACATCAAGGGCGCGCGGGCGCTCGCGGTGCTCGGCGACTCGGTGACCACCGATCACATCTCTCCCGCCGGCAACATTTCCAAGTCGAGTCCGGCGGCCAAATATCTCATCGACCAGGGCGTCAAGCCGGCGGATTTCAACTCCTACGGAGCGCGGCGCGGCAATCACGAGGTGATGATGCGCGGCACGTTCGCCAACATTCGTCTGCGCAACCTGCTTCTGCCGGGCACCGAAGGCGGCGTCACGCTGCACATTCCGGGCGGCGAGACCCTGTCGATTTTCGATGCGGCCATGAAGTACAAGAAGGAGTCGACGCCGCTCGTGATCCTGGCGGGCAAGGAATACGGCACCGGAAGCTCACGCGACTGGGCTGCCAAGGGCACCATGCTGCTCGGCGTCAAAGCGGTGATCGCGGAAAGCTTCGAGCGCATCCACCGCTCGAATCTGATCGGGATGGGCGTGCTGCCGCTGCAATTCAAGGACGGCGAGAACGTGCAGAGTCTGAAGCTCACGGGCAAAGAGGTGTTCGACATCGTCGGCATCGAGCGCGGAGCTGCCAAGACGGTCGCCGTCGTGGCGCACGGTGAAGGCGGCAAGATGACGAAGTTCGAGGCTCGGCTGCGCATCGATACGCCCAAGGAGCTCGACTACTACCGCCACGGCGGAATCCTGCAATACGTCCTGCGGCAGCTGGCCGCAACGCGCAGGGCCGCCTAAGGCGGCGGGGGCGTGCGGCGCGGCCGCCGCGACGCTCCCCGCTTCCACCAGCGTCATCGCCTGCGGATCGAGGTGCGCGCGGATCGCGTGATTGACCTGATCGCGCGTCACGTCGCGTATGGCCTGCGGATAACCGTCGAGCCAGGTCAGATCGTAACCTCGCTGCACCGAAGTGAGGATCATCCCGGCAACCCCTGCGGCGGTCGAGAGGCTCACGCGATAGCTGCCGATGAGCCCCTGCTTGTGGGCGCCCAATTCGGCGTCGGTCACCCCGTCGCTCCACCACGTGGCGATCACCCGGCGTGTCGATTCCACGCCGCGCTCGAGGAGCGCCGGCGCGAAACTCGCCGACACGGACCAGTCGCCGTCGGCAATGCTGTCTCCGCCAACCCCGGCGCCGATCCCATACGTCAAGCCCTCGCGGTCGCGCACGGTGCCCATGAGGCGTCCGGTGAAGCCACGCCCGAGCACCGCCGTCCCGACCCGCAGCGCCAGCGCATCCGGGTCGCGATAACGAAGCCCGGTCGGCTGGCCGATGATCACCGAGGCGCTTGGCTTGTCGTTCAGCGGCACCGTGATGCGCTTCGACGCGGATGCCTTCGCCGGCTCCGCGGGACGTATGTAGTCCTCACCGCCGCTCCAGCCGCCGAAGTCCTTGGCCACCTCCTCCTGCACCTCGGGGGTGGGCACATCGCCGGCAAGCACCAGCGTCATGTGGCGCGGCCCGACATACCGGGCGTGAAAGCCCTTGGCCTCGCCGAGCTCCGCCGAGCGCGCCGCCGCGAGGTACTCCTCGGTGGTATGCGGACGATTCGGATGGCCCTCGGGAAATATCGCCCGCCCAAACGCCTCCTGCGCGCGCGATGCAGTATTTTGCAGCGAGGCCTGCAGTGTCCCCGCAAACTGTTGCTTGGCCTTGGCGAATTCGGCGGGCGACATCGCCGGGTCCCTGAGCTCCGCGGCAATCAAGCCGAGCACCAGCGGCAGATCTTTCTTCAGGCATTTGGCGCGAATCTCCAGCGTCTGCATGCCGACGCTGAAGGAGATTTGCGCCCCGACGTTGTCGAGCTTGTCGGCGATTTGAAACTTGTCGAGCGACTTGGTGCCCCGATCCAGCATCATGCCGGTCAAGGTGGGGATCGCGATGTTGCCGGTTCCCGCCATGGCGTCGCCTGCGGGCAGGGAGCCCAGGATGACGACCACGTCTTTTACGCCGGTCCGATAGGTGATGAGATCGATCTGCGCGACCTGCGAACGGTGGGCGTTGTCCGCCATCGCCGCGGAGGCGCCCGCGGCCGGCGCCGAGACCTGCAATCAGGCCGATCGCCCCCATCCAATGCCGCGCGCGCATGCCGCGCGCCCTGTCTCGATCGGCCCTCATGATCCCTTCTCCCCGGTCTTCGGCGTCGGCACGAACCAGCCGACGGTGCTCTGATCCTCGTTGAGATATTGCCGCGCGACGCGCTGCACGTCGGCGGGCGTAACCTCCTCAACCTTGCGCGGAAAGGTCACGTACAGAGTCCAGTCGCCCACCGCGATCCATTCGTTGAGCTCCATGGCAACGGCGGCGGTGCCATCCCGCTTATAGGCGTCGGCCGCGAGGTATTGCTGTTTGACCCGCTCGATCTCCTCCGGCGTCACGCCGTCGCTCTTGATCCGCGCAATCTCCTTCAGCAATGCCTGTTCCACCTGGGTGTGCGTCGCGCCCGGCGCCAGCATCGCGTACACCGTATGCAGTGACAGATCGCGATGCTCGTCGGTGCCTGAAGTCGCGCTCAGCGCAAGACCCTGATCGACCAGCGCCCGATAGAGCCGCGCGCCCTTGCCCGAGCTCAAGATGGCATCGAGCATCTCGAAAGCCGGTACATCGGCATCGCGGCCGTTCGGGATCTTGTGGGCGATCACGACGCTGCCGAGTTCGCCCGGTCGGGTCACGGTCACTCGGCGCGCTCCCGTTTGCGGTGGCTCCTCCGTGTAGATGCCCGGGATCGGTTCGGGAGAACTTGCATACTTGCCGTAGTACTTCTTCACCAGCGCGAGAGTCGGCCCCGACTCGACATCGCCCACCACCGTGACCGTCGCATTGTTCGGCCAGTAAAACGTGTCGTAGAACTCGCGTAATTTGGTGATCGGTACGTGCTCGATGTCGCTCTTCCAGCCGATGGTCGGATGATGGTACGGCAGCGCGACGTACGCCGCCGCGGTCACCTCCTCCAGGAGCGCGTTGTTGGGGTCGTTCTTGCCGCGCTCGTACTCGTTGCGCACCACGGTCATCTCGGCCTGCCGATCCGCTTCGTGCAGCCACAGGTGGCGCATGCGATCGGCTTCGATGGCGACGTAGCCTTCCAGATCGTCGCGCCCCACCGTGGCGAAATAGTTGGTTCGATCGACCGACGTCGAGGCGTTGAACTGTCCCCCGACCCGCTCCAGGAACTGCTTGATGCTGTTGCCCTTCGGATCATTGAAGGCATCGCTGCCCTTGAACATCATATGCTCGAGGATGTGGGTGGCGCCCGTGGTTCCCGTAACCTCGTTGCGCGAGCCGACGCGGTAGGTCACTTGAAACGTCACCACCGGCGCCGAGTGATCGGCGGACGATCAGGACGGTGAGGCCGTTGCTGTCCAGGCGGTACTCGTCGATGCCGCCGAGCGATTTCACCAGGGTATACCCGGCTGCCGCGCCTGGCGGGGCGCCCCATGCCCAGCCGGCGCCGCCGGCGAGCCGGAATCCGCCCAAGCGAGACCGCCAGCCAGCACGCCGATGACGGCGATTGCAGCGGCTCGCGCCGGTACTTTGCCTTTCCGATGCACCATACGTCACTCCTCGAGATGCGGGCTGCGCCACAGGATCGCGCATTCTAAGGCTTCGATCCGCGTCATGCGGGTAATATAACAACGTGGCATCACGAGCAAGAAACCTGGTCAACTCGGTCGCCTTGTTCGATCTCGACGGCACCCTCACCTTTCACGACACCTTGATGCCCTTCCTGATCGGCTATGCGGTCAGGCATCCCGCCCGGCTCGCCGGCCTGTGGCGGTTGGCGCCGGCGCTCGCCGATTACGCGCGCGCGCGCGACCGCGGCCTGTTGAAGTCCCGGATCATCCGCCTCGCGATGGGTGGCGCACGGCGCCCCGAGATCGAGGTTTACGCGGCCGACTACGTGCGCCGGCTCGGGCCGGGCGGAGTGTTTCGCGCCGATGCGTTGACAACCGTGGAGGCGCATCGCGCGGCCGGCGATCATCTGGTTCTGCTCTCCGCGAGCCCCGATTTGTATGTGCCGCTCATCGGCGAGCATCTGCGCTTCGAGCGTACGCTGTGCACCGAGGTGGTCTGGGACGGGGACCGGCTGGGCGGCGCATTGAAGACCCCGAACCGGCGCGGCGAAGAAAAGGTGCGCTGTCTCGAGTGGCTGCGCACGCAATATCCCGATGCGCCGATCATCGCCTACGGCAACAGCGATTCCGATCTGCCGCACATGAGGAGGGCCGATCGCGCCGTGCTGGTCAATGCCAACGGTCGCGCCCGGCGGCTGGCTGCCGGGGCGGGGATCGCCACGGCCGACTGGCGATGAGCCGGAAGCTCCCGGGCTGCAACAAATTGGCCCTTCGCCCGGTCTCATAGACATGCACACACGCAGGCCCTTGCAAAACGGATGGATGGACCCGGTCCGGGTGGCTTCCTCGGAAATCACCCCGGAGGAGCGGTTCGTTTCGCGGCGAGCACTGCTGGCGGGCGGGCTCGGGCTCGCGGCGGTCCAGTCGCTGGGATCCTTCGCGGGCGCAGCCTTCGGTCAGGCCGCTCCGAGCCCTCAGGCGTTGGCGTTCAAGCGTAACGCGGCCTTGAGCGTCAAGGAGCCGCCCAACTCCTATCAGGACATCACCACCTATAACAATTATTACGAGTTCGGCACCGACAAATCGGATCCTGCCGAGAACGCACAGCACCTGCGCACCCGCCCCTGGGCCGTCACGGTGGGCGGCGAGGCGGAAGTCACCGGCTCCTTCGATCTCGATGACATCTTGCGAAGCAACCCGTTGGAGGAGCGCATCTACCGGCTCCGCTGCGTCGAGGCCTGGTCCATGGTGGTGCCGTGGGTCGGATTCCCGTTGGCGGCCCTGCTGCAGCGCTTCAAGCCGACCTCCAAGGCCAAGTACGTCGAGTTCAGGTCGCTTTACGACCCCAAACAGATGCCCGGGCAGCGCTCCGGAGTGCTCGAATGGCCGTATGTGGAGGGCCTGCGAATCGATGAGGCCATGCACCCGCTGACGCTGATGGTCGTGGGCCTTTACGGCAAGGTGCTGCCGAACCAGAACGGGGCGCCGCTGCGGCTGGTCGTTCCGTGGAAGTACGGTTTCAAGGGAATCAAGGCGATCGTCGGCATCAAATTCGTGGAACGCATGCCGCACACCACCTGGGCGGGCTCCAATCCGTCGGAATATGGCTTTTTCGCCAACGTCAACCCGGCCGTCGATCATCCTCGCTGGAGCCAGGCCACGGAACGGCGCATCGGCAGCGGCAGCCTCTTCGCTTCGCGCATACCGACGCTGCCCTTCAACGGCTACGCCGATCAGGTGGCAAGCTTGTACAGCGGGTTGGACCTGCGGAGGAATTTCTGAGCCGGCAGTTTCGCTGGGTCGCGAAGCCGCTGATTTTCGTCGCGTGCCTCGCGCCGGCCCTGCGGCTCGCCGCGGGCGCGTTTGGCGTTGCGGGCGTGTCGCTCGGCGCCGATCCGGTCAAGCTCATTTTGCACACCACCGGCACGTGGGCATTGAGACTGTTGGTGGCGACGCTCCTCATGACCCCTCTCAGGGACTTGACGGGATCGCTCGCGTGGCTGCGTCTGCGGCGCATGTTCGGACTGTATGTGTTCTTCTACGCGCTGCTTCATTTTTCGACGTATCTGTTTCTCGATCAGGATGCAAAGCTTTCCGCGGTCTGGCACGACATCGTCAAGCGACCGTACATCACGCTCGGCTTTCTGGGGCTGCTGCTGCTCGTTCCGCTCGCGATCACCTCGACCGCCAAGGCACAACGACGGCTGGGAAAACGCTGGACCCGGCTCCACCGGCTGGTGTATGTGGTCGCAGGGCTCGGAGTGTGCCACTACTGGTGGCTGGTCAAGAAGGACATCCGGCCGCCGCTCGCCTATGCCGCAATATTCGCGGCTTTGCTCGGCTATCGATGGGCTCAGCGGCGCAGGCGGCAGCGGCGCGCCGATCGCGAATCAGCGCTGAACCGTCTCCAGCAACCGATGGAGCTTGCGCAGCAGCGTCTCGGTGCTGTCCCAGCCGATGCAGGGGTCGGTGATCGATACGCCGAACTCGAGAGTCGATAGATCCTTGGGAATCGGCTGATTCCCGGGCTTCAAGTGGCTCTCGAGCATCAGGCCGACGATCGAGCGGTTGCCGTCGAGGATCTGGGCCACGCAGTTCTCGGCCACCAACGGCTGAATGCTCGGATCCTTGTTGGAATTGCCGTGGCTGCAGTCGACCACGATGTTGGTCGGTAGATTCGCCTGCGAGAGCTGCCGCTCGGCGAGCGCGATGCTCACCGCATCGTAGTTGACCCGACCGCCGCCGCCGCGCAGGACGACGTGGGCGTGCTGATTGCCCCGGGTGCGAAACACCGCCGACTGGCCCTGTTGGGTGATGCCCAGGAAATGATGCGGATGGCGCACCGACTCGAGCGCGTTGATCGAGGTGGCGAGCGACCCGTCGGTGCCGTTCTTGAAGCCGACCGGGGTCGATAGGCCGCTTGCCATCTCCCGATGGGTCTGCGATTCCGTGGTGCGGGCGCCGATCGCCGTCCAGGTGATGAGCTCCGACAGATATTGCGGCATGATCGGATCGAGCGCCTCGGTGCCGGCCGGCAGGCCGAGCTCGGCCACGTACAGGAGAAGCTCGCGCGCGAGCAAGATCCCTTTCTCGATGTGGAACGAATCATCGAGATCCGGATCGTTGATCAACCCCTTCCAGCCCACCGTGGTGCGCGGCTTCTCGAAATACACCCGCATGACCAGCACCAACGTGGAGCCGACCTCATCGGACAGGCGCTTCAGGCGCTCGGCGTACTCCCGCGCCGCAACCACGTCATGAATCGAGCACGGACCCACCACCACGAACAGCCGCGGGTCGCGGCGCTCCAGGATCGCGCGGATGACCTCGCGCGAGCGGAACACCGTGTCCGCCGCCCGCTGCGTGAGCGGAAGCCGGCGCTTCACCTCCTCGGGGGTCGCGAGCAAGTCGCTCGAGGCGACATTGACGTTCTGCAATCTGTCTTGGATATCCGCCACGTGGGACCTACATCGATGTTCGAATGGTCCAGAGCTCCGGAAAAAACTTGAGCTCGAGGGCTTTGGTGAGGTACGACACGCCGCCGGTGCCGCCCGTGCCGCGCTTGTATCCGATGATACGCTCCACCGTCTTCGCGTGGGTGAAGCGCCAGAGCTGGAACTTGTAGTCGAGATCGACCAGCCGCTCCGCCAGCTCGTACAGATCCCAGTCCTTCACCGAGTTGTGATAGACGCTGAGCCACGCGGCCGCGACCTGCTTGCTCGCCTGGTAGGGCTGGGTGAAATCGCGGTCGATGGCTTGCGCCGGCACGTCGAGCCCGCGCCGCGAGAGGAGCCTCAACACCTCGTCGTAGAGGCTCGGCGCCTTCAGGGCGCGCTCCAGCTGTTCGTAGGCCGGCGGGTCGCTGCGGAAAACCGCAATGAGATCGGCGTTCTTGTTGCCGATCAGGAATTCAAGCATCCGATACTGCATCGACTGGAAGCCCGACGAGCGCCCGAGGGTGTTGCGGAAGGCCGAATAATCGTAAGGGGTGATGGTCGCGAGCACATCCCACGATTGCAGCAGCTGCTGCTGGATCGTGGACACCCTCGCCAGCATCTTGAAGGTCGGTCCCAGATCATCGCGGCGCACGCAGTCGACCACCGCGTTCAACTCGTGCAGGCAGAGCTTCATCCACAGTTCCGACACCTGATGAATGACGATGAACAGCATCTCGTCGTGCTGGTACGAGAGCGGCCGCTGCGCGTCCAGGAGCTTGTCCAGATGCAGGTACTGCGAATAGGTCAGCGAGTTGCCGAGATCCCAGTGAACCTCCTCGTCGGACAGATCGACGAACGGCTTCGCGGCGCTTTCGGATTCGTTCATGTCAGGTTCCGAAGACCCAGAGCGGCACGGTGCGCCATCCGGCCAGGAGCTCCCGATCGAGACGGCGATAATCGGGCTCGAGAGACTCCACCAGGCGCCAGAAGGCGGGCGAATGATTCATGTGCTGCGTGTGCGCCAACTCGTGCACGAACAGATAACGCACCACGTCCGGCTCGAGAAACACGAGCGAGCAATTGAGACTCACCGTGCCGCGCGTCGAACAGCTGCCCCACCGGGTGCGCTGGCAACGGATCACCACCCGCTTCACGGGATAGCTCAAATCGCGCGAAAGCTCGAGCAAACGCGGCGCCAACCGCTCCTCGGCGGCCTGCTTGAGCCACTCCTGGAGCCTCTCCCGGGCATTCGCGCAGTCCTGCGCGCGCAGCAACAGACGGTCGCCTTGCAACCATGACGCCGCTGCGCGCGCCGCCTTTCGCAGATTGCTGCCACTCCACCGAGAGCCGCTCGCCGGTGTACGCGAAGTCGATGCGCTCGGGCACGGCCGCGGCGGGCGGCGCGAAGCATTGCATGGCCGCAACTTTTCGATCGATCCACGGAGTGAAGCGCTGCACGAAGTCGCGCACCGCCCGCGCGTTGACGCCGACCGGCACCACGATCTCGACCCGGCCGCCCACGTGCACCCTGGCGGTCAGTCGCCGCGCCCGTGCGCTGACTCGAACCGCAAAAGGGTCGCTCGAGCCGCGCGTCTCGAACAGCGATAGTTGCGTGGCTTGTGCCTTCATCGCGACGAATGATACCAGTTTCGACGCCGGCGGCGGCCGGTGCGGATCAGCGGTGCACGAGGCCCGCCATTTGCCGCTGCGCCGCCTTGTAGTCCGGCGCCACGATCAGCGCCTTCTCGATCCAGTTGCGCGCCCCCAACGAGTCGCCGCGGCTTTGCAGCTGGGCGCCGAGCGCGAGATACGCCTGCGCGTGTCCCCAGCCCGGGACATCGTTGCGGGTCGCGGACGACTGGTCGAAGATCTTCGCGGATTCCTGCAGCTCGGCGAACGCCCGCTCCGCCTCCGGGGAACGCGGCTTCGAGCGCGAGAAGCCCTCCTCGGCCATGAAGTACAGCACGCGCGGGTTGCGTGGATCGAGCTTGAACGCGGCATTCAGCCGCTCGTCGGCTTTGGATCGCAGCAGCACCGCCTCGAGCCGGCGGTGCTTCGCGAGCTCGCCATAACAGACCGACTGCAGGACGAGCGCCTCCACCGATTTGACATCTTGTTCGAGGACGGACTTGAGCTGATCGACGCAGTCCGAAAAAGCGGGCGCCGCGTCATGGGCGCGTTTGCCCTGCGCCAACAGTCCGAATCGGTACTCCGCGTGCGCCAGATGGTAACGCAGCGCGGCGTCCGCGCCGCCGGCCTTGACCTGGTTGACGAGATTCTGCACCAGGCTCGCCAGCTGATTGGTGTCCTCCGACTGATAGGCGTAAAGGATCTGAGCCTGCATGTCGCCGCCCTCCTGAGCGACGCCGATCGCCGCGGCGAACGACAACGACAACCACGCCAATCGCATTAACCCACGCATGCAGGAACTCCCGGCGAGCCTTATCATCACGAAGATATCACAACGAAGCAGCGGTACTTGAGCCACGAATTCATCGACATCGGGTCCAATTTGACGCATTCGAGCTTCGCCGGCGACCTCGAGTCCGTCATCGATCGGGCGGCAAGGGCCGGGGTGACCCGCCAGATCGTCACCGGCGCGGATCTGCGAAGCTCGCGCGCGGCGGCGGCCCTCGCCTCGGCCCATCCCACCGCGTTGTGGTGCACGGCGGGCGTGCATCCGCATCATGCCGCGGAGTTCGAGCCGGCAGGGCGCGAGGAGCTCCAGAACATGCTGAGCCTGCCCCGGGTCGTGGCGGTCGGGGAATGCGGGCTGGATTATTTCAGGGATCTTTCACCCCGCGCGGCGCAGCGCGAGGCCTTCGTCGCGCAGCTCGAAATCGCCGCGGCGTGCGCCAAGCCCGTGTTCCTGCACCAGCGCGACGCCCACCAGGACTTCACCGCCATCCTCGCCGAGTTTCGCCCGGCCCTGACCGGCGGCGTCGCGCATTGTTTCACCGGCGGCCCGCGCGAGCTCGAGGACGTATCTTGCGCTCGATTTATCGATCGGCGTCACGGGGTGGGTGTGCGACGAGCGCCGCGGAGCGGATCTGCGCGAGGCGGTGCCGCTCATTCCGCCCGATCGTCTCATGATCGAGACCGACGCACCTTACCTGTTGCCGCGCGACCTGAAGCCTCAGCCGAAATCCCGCCGCAACGAGCCGGCGTTCCTGCCGCACATCGCGCAGGCTGATCGCCGCGCTGCGCGGCGAATCGCCGGAGGCGCTGGCGGGAACGACCAGCCGCAACGCGGTCCGGCTATTCGGCCTCTCTACAGATTCGTGAACAGGTGCGGGCTCGGCTTGAGCTGGGCGACCAGGCGGCCCCACACTTCCTCGGACTGCGCAAGGGCCGCCGAGCCCTTCAAAGCGCGGTCGACCGGCGGGAATTCCACCTCGATGCCGTCCAGCATCATGACGTACTTGGGCATGCCCTTGGTGAACTTGCCGAGGTTGGAGAAGAGCAGCCGGCCCTCGACGGGAAACTCGCCCACCAGCGCCTTGACGGCTGCGATCCGATCGTAGAGCGCGGGTTGCGGGTTGTCGAACGTGAAGCGCCGGCGGCCGATCACGGTCCAGTCGCTCATCTGATCCCCGCCGAAAATCAAGCCCGCCACGCGGCGCGTGTCCAGGATCAGGACACCCCGCGGCGTCAGCAGCAGATGGTCGATGTGGATGAAGCCGCCCATGCCGTCCGGCACCAGAACCTGATGTACCGCCTCGTAGGCGACTCGATCCAGCCGCATCAGCAGGGATTTGCGCCGGGCGCGGCGCTGATAGGCGCGCAGGCCCACGTAGCCCCCGGCGCCCAGGACCACGAGCGCGGCTCCCGCGGCGATCCACTGGGGTTCGATTCGAAGGTCGTTCATCGCGGCGAAGGCCCGGGCGATAGCTCGTTCGAGCGGCGGCCGCTCATTCCAGCGCCGCCGCCACCGCCTTGAGGGAGGGCGGCAAATCGAGGAAGTGCTGGGGCAGCTTGAGCAGCCGCTCGAGCGCGGGAGGGATATCGATCGGCCTGCCGATGATCGGCTCGACCACATCGTTGAACTTGGCGGGATGCGCGGTCGCGACGAGCACCCACGGCCGATCGCTCCGCTCGCGCTCGCCGAGGCGGCGGTAGACTTCGGCCGCCGTCGCCGTGTGCGGACACCATTCGCGCCCAAACTGCATGAAATCCTCTCCGATGCGTCGGCGGATTGTAGCGTCATCGACGCTCTCCGCGCTCAAGTGTTCGCTGATCGAATCGAAGGTCGGGTAAAAGGCGCGGATGCGCTCCATGTTGCTGGGGTTGCCCACGTCCATCGCCGAGGCCAGGGTGGCGATGCTGGGGCGCGGCCGCCAATCGCCCGATGCCAGGAAATCGGGCACGGTGCGATTGGCGTTGTGCGCCAAAACGATGCGCTCGATGGGAAAACCCGCCGCCCGCGCCCAGATGGCTGCGAACGCGTTGCCCAGGTTTCCGGCCGGGATGATGAAGGAAGGCTTCGCACCCGTGCGTCGCTCGACATCGAGGCTCGAGGCCGCGTAGTACACCATCTGCGGCAACAAGCGCCCGATGTTGATGCTGTTGGCGGAACTGAAGCGATGCTTGGCGCGCAGCGTAAAATCGAGGAAAGCCTCCTTCACCAGCCGCTGACAGTCGTCGAACGTGCCATCGATGCGCAACGCGATCACGTTGTCGCCCCAGCAGGTGAGCTGCTGTTCCTGGCGGGCGCTCACCAAACCCTTCGGATACAGCACGACGATGCGCACCCAGGGCCGCAGATGAAAGGCGGAGGCGACTGCGCCGCCCGTGTCCCCGGAAGTCGCCACGAGAATCGTCATGGGCGGCTCGCCTGGCGTTTGCAGGCGCTGCATCGTCTCCGCGAGGAACCGAGCGCCGAAATCCTTGAACGCAGCGGTGGGCCCGTGAAACAGCTCGAGCACGAACAGGGGATCCGCGCACGCGGTCACGGCGGTGGTCGGCGCCGGAAAATCGAGAGCGGCCTCGGCGATCTCGCCGAGCACGGGGCGCAGCCGGTCGCCCTCGAAAAATCCGTCCAACGTGCGCCGCGCGATCTCCGGCAGGCGCGTCACGCCGCCGAACGAGGACGCGTCGATGAGCGGCAGGCGCGTGGGCACGTACAGGCCGCCGTCCGGCGCGAGCCCCTGGCGAATCGCATCGCTCAGCGCGACTGCGGGCGCGCCCGCGCGCGAGCTCGCGAACTTCAATGCCTCGGTCATGGCGCAACCTCAGGCATCGACCACCCGGGCGCCGGCGTTATCGAGCGAGGAAATCCACGAATCCGATTCGAGTCCGTGCGCCGCGAACGCCGCCGTCATGGCCGCGCGCACGCCCTCGGTGTTTTGGATCTCGGCCCAGGCGAATATGGCGGGACCCGCCCCCGAAATGGAGCATCCGAGAGCGCCTTCGGACATGGCGCTCCGCTGCACATCCTTGAAGCCGGGGATGAGTTTCTGGCGTTGCGGCTCGATGATCACGTCGTTGAAGGAGTCGCGGATCATGTCCAGATCGTTGGAGTAGCAACCGCTGATGAAACCCGCGAGATTCGCCGTCTGCCAGACGAAATCCGAGCGGGTCACGTCGCTTTTCAGCACCGCTCGCGCCTCGCGCGTTCCGAGGTGCATGTGCGGGTGGACCAGCACGCAGCGGATCGATGCGGGCACGGGGATTTGCTTCACGCGCGGATGATCGATGCCGACCGTCAGCACGAGCCCGCCGAACAGGCACGGGGCGATATTGTCGACGTGCACGGATCCGCTCGCGACGATCTCGCCCTCCATCGCGAACTTGAGCAGCTTGAGCCGCGGCGCCGGATCCTCAACGAGCGCGTTGGCGGCGACCACGGCGGCCACCGCGGAGGCCGCCGAGCCTCCCATGCCCGACGCAAGCGGAATGCCCTTCTCGATCTCGATTTCGAAACCGAAATCGAGACCCAGGGCCTCGCGCATGGCCTGCAGCGCGCGTCCGGCGGTATTGCTGCCGGGCTCGACGGGAAGATCGCCCGCGATGCCGGTCACCGCACGAATGCGCACCACCGGCTCGTCGATGCGGCGCAGGCGCACCCGGTCACCCACCGCCTCCACCGTGTGCCCCAGGATGTCGAATCCGATCCCCACGTTGGCGACGGTGGCCGGTGCGAAGGCGACGACATCGGCGTGCATGACGTTCACAGGTGCGCTCCAAGGTAGGCCGAAAGACGCAGCAGGTCCGCGAACACGCCCCCGGCGGTGACCTCGGGCCCGGCGCCCGGTCCCTGAACGATCAGCGGATTGTCGCAGTATCTGCGCGTCGCAAATCGGACCACGTTGTCGGTGAGCGCGATGTTCGCGAATGCATGCGAAGCATCCAAGCGCGTCAGCCGCACGGTGGCCTTGCCGTCGGCATCGACCCGTCCGACATAGCGCAACACCTGCCCGGCTTTTTTCGCCTCCTTCAGGGCGTCGGCCATCACGGCGTCGAACTCGGGGAGCCGCTCCATGAATTCCTCCACGCCACAGCCGTCGAGCGCCTGCGGGACGAGCCCCGCCACCTCGACATCGGCCATTTCCAGGGTGAGGCCCATTTCGCGGCCGAGAATGATCAGTTTTCGCGCCACGTCCATGCCCGACAGATCGTCGCGCGGGTCGGGCTCGGTGTAGCCCTTCTGTTTCGCGGTGCGCACGATCGAGGAGAACGACTCCTTGCCGTCGAACACGTTGAACAGATAGGCGAGCGTTCCCGAAAAGATGCCTTCGATCCGGGTGATGTCGTCGCCGGTCTCGCGCAGATCGCGCAGCGTCTGAATCACCGGAAGGCCCGCGCCGACGGTGGCTTCGTACAAATAATGTGTGCCTGCGGCACGCGCCGCATCCTTCAGGGCACGGTAGGCCGGAAGCGCGCCGGAGTTCGCCTTCTTGTTCGGCGTCACCACGTGGATGCCCCCCGCCAGCCAGTCCCGGTAGTGCGACGCCACGTCGGCGCTCGCGGTGCAGTCGATCAGCACCGTATGCGGGATGTAGTCGGCCTGGCAGTGCGCCGCGAACTTCTCCAGGTCCAGGGGTTCGCCCTTCTCCCGGAGGAGATCCTCCCAGCGGCCGAGATCGATGGACTTCTCGGCAAGGATCATGCGCTTGGAGCCCGCGATCCCGCGCAAGCGCAGGTCCAGGTTGAGCGCGCGCAGGCGCTCGAGCTGGCTCGCGATCTGCGCGAGCAGCACCCGGCCCACCGTGCCGGGGCCGATCAATCCGATCGACAGGGTGTAGGGCGACAGATAAAAGGCGGCATGCACCGCGCGCAGCGCCTTGGCGGCGAACTTGCCGTCGACCACCAGGGAGATGTTGCGCTCCGAGGCGCCCTGGGCGATGGCGCGCACATTGATCGCCGCATCGCCGAGCGAGTTGAACACGTTGGCCGCAACGCCGTGCGCGCCGGCCATGCCGTCGCCCACCACGGCCAGGATCGCGAGGTTCAAGGTCACGTCGACGTGCTGGATCTGGCCGTCGCGAAGCTCCGCGTCGAACGCGCGCCGTACCGCCTCTTCGGCCCGTTCGGCCTGTGCCGCGGGAATCGCGAAGCAGATCGAATGCTCGGAACTCCCCTGGGAGATCAGGATGACCGAAATCCCGGCATCGCGCAGCGCCCCGAACAAACGGTGGGCGGTGCCGGGCACGCCGATCATCCCGGCGCCCTCGAGATTGACGAGAGCGACCGGATCGATGGTGGTGATGCCCTTCACCTTGAGTGCGGAGACGGGATTCGCGCAGATCAGCGTGCCGTGCTTCTCCGGCGCGAAGGTATTGCGGATGTAGATCGGTATGTCGCGCGCGACCGCGGGCTCCATGGTCTGCGGATGGATCACCTTCGCGCCGAAATACGCGAGCTCCATGGCCTCGTTGTAGGAGAGCTGGTCGATCACCTGCGCATTCGGCACGAGCCTCGGATCGGCGGACAGCACCCCGTCAACGTCGGTCCAGATCACGATTTCCGAGGCCTGCAGCAGGGCGCCGAAGATCGAGCCGGAGAAATCGCTCCCATTGCGCCCGAGCGTGGTCTGCATGCCGGTGGTCGTGGTTGCGACGAATCCCGTCACGACGAGCCTGCCCTTGAAGCCCTCGGGCACGCGCTTTTTGAGGTTCTGCTCGCTCAGCTCCCATTGAACGGCCGGCCCCAAGGGGCCCCACTCGACGATGATGACGTCGCGCGCGTCGATCCACACCACGTCGCCCTCGATGCGCCCGCGCTCACGCAGAAACGGCGCGAACAGCCGGGTGGACCAGATCTCGCCATAGCCGGCGATCACGTCGCGCATCGAATACGTCGCCTGGCGGATCAGGCGCACGGTTTGCAGGACTCCCGCGATGTCGCGGCAATCCTTTGCGAGCTGCACACAATAGCTCTCGCTCGCGGCCGGCGACAGGAGCTCGGTGGCCAGTTGTTCGTGGCGCTTCCAGAGCTCCTCGATCGCACCGGCCATGTCGCCGTCCGGCCGCTCGGCGAGCGCAACCGAGTTCAGCAATGCGTCGGTGACGCCGCGGCACGCGGAAAGCACCACGGCCTCGCGCGGGTTCGAGGAGGCCTCGATGATGTCGGCGACGCGCCGGAAACAGCTCGCGTCGGCGACGCTCGACCCGCCAAACTTGTGTACGATCCACTGATCCATATTTCAAGAGAGCGTCGCGCCCTCCGGTGGGCGTGCGCCATTCCCATGTAAGTTATTGAATTGCGGCCGGCAACCGCTAGACAGCCCGGAACTTTAATCGCACGGGCGGCAGCCTAGCAAGCACAAAAAGCTTGCCGGCGTCTCAAGAACGCCCGGTGCCCCGAGCCCGGCCGAGAGATTTTTTGCGATTGCCGCCGGGACGCCCGGTGCCGGATTTCGGCAGCCCCGTGTGCTGGGTTCGAAACGGCTGCAAAGCCGGCCGCGCACCCACCGGCTGGTAGGCGGGGACCAGATGATGCTTGCCGTTGCCGATCAGATCGGCGCGACCCATGCGCTTGAGCGCCTCGCGCAGCACCGGCCAGTTGTCCGGGTCGTGATAGCGCAGGAATGCCTTGTGCAGGCGCCGCACCCGCGTCCCCTTCGGCACGATGACCTCTTCGCTCGAGCGCGAGATCTTCTTGAGCGGATTCTTGCCCGAGTGATACATCGCGGTCGCGGTCGCCATGGGCGAGGGCAGGAACGCCTGCACCTGATCGGCACGGAAACCGTTCTTCTTCAGCCACACCGCGAGATCCAGCATGTCCGAATCGCGCGTGCCGGGATGCGCGGCGATGAAGTACGGAATGAGGTACTGCTCCTTCCCCGCGGCTTTGGAGTAGCGGTCGAACTGTTCCTTGAATTTGTAGTAAGCCCCGATCCCCGGCTTCATCATCTTCGAGAGCGGGCCCTCGCCGATCGCTTCGGGCGCGATCTTGAGATAGCCGCCGGTGTGATAAGTCGCAAGCTCCTTCACGTACTCGGGCGATTCCACGGCGAGGTCGTACCGCACCCCGGAGGCGATCAGCACCTTCTTGACACCCTTCAGGGCACGCGCGCGCCGGTACAGGCGGATGAGCGGCGCATGATCGGTGTTCAAGTTCGGACAGATGCCCGGATAGACGCACGAGGGGCGCCGGCAGGCGGATTCGATGGCGGTGCTCTTGCAGTGCAGGCGGTACATGTTCGCCGTGGGGCCGCCCAAGTCCGACACCACCCCGGTGAATCCGGGAACGGTATCGCGGATGGTCTCGATCTCGCGGATCACCGAATCCTCGGAGCGGCTCTGAATGATGCGTCCCTCGTGCTCGGTGATCGAGCAGAACGTGCAGCCGCCGAAGCAGCCGCGCTGAATCGAGACCGAGAAGCGAATCATGTGATACGCCGGGATGCGCGCGGCGCCATATTTCGGATGCGGCCGGCGCGCATAGGGCAGCTCGTAAATGGCGTCCATTTCCTCCGTGGCCAGAGGAAGCGGCGGCGGATTGAGCCAAACCTCCTGGGCGCCGTGGCGCTGCACGAGCGCGCGGGCATTGCCGGGGTTCGACTCCAGGTGCAGGATTCTCGACGCGTGCGCATACAGCACCGCATCGGAGCTCACCGCCTCGAACGAGGGGAGACGGATCACGCTGCGCTCGCGCGCGGCGTTCGGCACCTTGCGAAAGAACTTGACCACGCGATGCCCCTCGGGAGGCGGCGCAAGAGCCTTGGCGCGCTGCGCCTCGTCGGCGTAGGGATCGACGGGCGGAGCAAGCGGGCCCGGCGTGTCGAGCTCGCTCGAGTCGACCTCGATCCAGCCCTCCGGGACGGCGCGCCGCAGATACGCGGTGCCGCGCAGGTCGCCGATGTCCGCGATCCTCTCGCCCGCATCGAGCCTCTGCGCGATCGCAACCACCTGACGTTCCGCGTTGCCGTAGACCAGGAGGTCCGCCTGCGAGTCCACCAACAGCGAGCGGCGCACCTGGTCCGACCAGTAGTCGAAATGCGCGATGCGCCGCAGGCTCGCCTCGATGCCGCCGATGACGAGGGGGACGCCTTTGTAGGCCTCGCGCAGCCGCTGCGCGTAGACGATGACGCATCGATCCGGCCGTTTGCCGCCCTCGCCCCCCGGCGTATAGGCATCGTCGCTGCGCACCCGCCGGTCCGACGTATAGCGGTTCACCATGGAATCCATGTTGCCGCCCGTGATGCCGAAGAACAGGCGCGGTGCGCCCAGGCTTTGGAAATCGCGGATGCTCTGCCAATCGGGCTGCGCGATGATGCCCACGCGAAAGCCGCGGCTCTCCAGCACGCGCCCGATGATCGCCATGCCGAAACTCGGGTGATCGACGTAGGCATCGCCCGTCACCAGGATCACGTCGCATTGATCCCAGCCGAGCTCGTCCATCTCCGCGCGCGAGGTGGGCAGGAACTTCGCCGGCGCGGCGCCGGCCGGGCGGGCATTCACCCGACGTCGACCGGTATATAGATTTGAGCGTCTTCGCGCTGGATGAGGAGCGCCACCGTGTGCCCGGCGCGGGCCACCTCACGCTTCAAGTCCGCGACTGTCGACACACCGGCGCCGTTCACCCCGAGCACCACGTCGCCCGCCTGCAGGCCCGCGGCCAGCGCAGGGCCGCTCACGTCCTCGACCACCAAGCGGCCGTGGGTATGCAGCTCCCGCTGCTCGCTCGGCTCCAGCGGCCTGACCGCGAGGCCGAGCTTGCCGCCGTCGTCCTGGGCGCCGTTGCGAGCGGGCTGCGCCGGCGTGTCCTCCAGCAGCACGGTTTTCACCATGACCTCGGTCGCCTGCCGATCGTGCCAGACGCCGAGCTTCGCTTCGCTCCCCGGGCGCAGCTGCGAGATCACCGACGGCAGATCGTACGAATGGTCGATATTGCGTCCGTTGACGCTGGTGATGACATCGCCCGGTTTGAGGCCGGCCCGCTCGCCCGGGCTCTGCGGCTCGACCGCGCTGATCAGCGCGCCATGCGGCGTGGTGAGGCCGAAGGTCTGGGCAAGCTGTTGCCCGATGTCCTGGACGGACACGCCGATCCGGCTGCGGGCCACCTTGCCGGTCTTCATGAGCTGTTCCTTGACGTTGAGCGCCACGTCGATCGGAATGGCGAAGGACATGCCCATGTAGCCGCCGGTGCGGCTGTAAATCTGCGCGTTCATGCCGATCACCTGCCCGTCCAGGTTGAACAAAGGTCCCCCGGAGTTGCCCGGATTCACGGCCGCGTCGGTCTGGATGAACGTGACGAATGAGGTGCCGCTGTCGTCGGGCAGCGGGCGGCCCACGGCGCTCACCACGCCCGCGGTCACGCTGTTCTCGAAACCGAACGGCGAGCCGATGGCGATCGCCCACTGTCCGGGTCGGATCTTGTCCGGGTCGCCGAACCGCACCGTGGGGAGGCCCGTGGCAGGAATCTTGATCAGCGCCACGTCGCTGCGCTTGTCGGCGCCGATCACCTTGGCGCGAAATTCGCGCCGATCGGTGAGCTTGACGGTCACCTCGGAGGCGTCCGCGACGACGTGCGCGTTGGTGAGCACGTAGCCGTCGGGCGTCACGATGAACCCCGATCCGATGCCGTGCGCCGGAGGCATGTGGTCGGGGCCGGGCATCGGGCCCTGGAAACGATGGAAGAACTGCGACAGCGGATCATCGTCGCCCTGCTCGCCCCCGCCGGCGCCCCCTTCGAGTTTCTGAGGCTTCTCGACCACGCTGATGTTGACAACGGCGGCCCCGTTCTCCGCCACCAGGCCGGAGAAATCCGGCAGTCCGGTGACGCGGCTGCCGGAGAGGGGGGGGGGCGAGGCTGGCACCGCGGCAGGCGCCGAGGGGGCTGCGGGGAGCGCATTGGACGCACCCGCGTCGGCGTTGGAGCCCTGACGGGCCACTATCGCCACGAAGATGCACGCCAGCACGGCCAGCGACCACGTTCTCATGCTTCCCATTGCAATATGTCCTCTCGCAGACTCGATTCAGGGCACCCAGGGGACAGACCCTCTCCTGGGGACGTTGTTGCAAATTTCCAGCGTTTTGGTCGTCGAATTCCCCGGATTTCCCATCACGTGCGCCCAGAACTGTGAAATCTCGATGGGCGCGGACGCCCCCGCAGCGGCTAGTCTGGGCATCCTATCGAGTCCCAGATCCTCTATTTATGCCCGATTCGACCGGTCCAGTCCTTTTGGTGGTGGGCGGCGACGCCAAGCGCCTCCAATGGCTGAACCATCATGTCACCAGCCACTGGCCGAGCGCTCAGGTGACCACGGTCCCCGCACCCGACGCCGAGTCGCTCACCCGGTTCGTGGAGGAGCGCAGCCCGGATGCAGTGATCCTGCAGATCGATTTCGGCAACGAAGCGCAGGCGGCCACGGGCCTCTCTCACCTGACTCAAATGCTGCGCGCGCAGCCCGAACACCTACTGCATCATACTCGCCGAACACGGCAGTGAGCTATCGGCGGTCAGAGCGCTCAAATGTGGGGCGAAGGACTACCTCCCGCTGGCGCGAGTCAGCCGCGACGCCCTGCTGAAGGCCGTCGGCGACGCCTGCGCAAAGCATCAGGCCGCGCAAATGGCCCCCGAGTCGCTGCTCGCGCCCGCCGGCGACACCCCCTCGATCCAGGTCCCCGGCTATACCATCGTCAAGGAGATCGCGACCAGCAATTTCTCCTCGGTATACCTTGCCCGCAGCATCCGGCTGCGCCGCAACGTCGTGCTCAAAGTGATGAGCCGGGGCACCTCGGCCCGCGAACTCGACGACGCGGAGCGCTTCCAGCGCGAGTACGAGATCATTTCGAGCATCGCACATCGCGCCATCGCGGAAATCTACGACTTCGGCGCCCTGCCGCATCATCAATATCTCGCTCTCGAGTACATCCCCTGCGGCGACTTGCGCGACCGGCTGCGCAACCCGATGAGCATCGACGAGAGTTTGTATTACCTGCGCGCCATCGCCGAGGCATTGCGGGTGATCCATGTGTTCGGAATCCTGCACCGCGACTTGAAGCCCGCGAACGTCATGCTGCGCGAGGACAATTCGCCGGTGCTCATCGACTTCGGGCTCGCGCGCCGTTCGCGCGACGACGGCGGCACCACCGGCGCGGGCCAGGTGCTGGGCTCGCCCTACTACATCAGTCCCGAACAGGCCCAGGGCCAGCGCGTGGATGCGCGCACGGATCTGTACAGCCTGGGGGTGATGTTCTACGAAATGCTCACCGGTCAGCGCCCCTACGGCGGCAAGAGCGCCCTGGACATCATGGAGCAGCACGCCAATGCACCCGTGCCGCGCCTGCCGGACGGCGTGGCTCTGCAGCAGGCGCTGGTCGACCGGCTGATGGCGAAGCGGCTATCCGAGCGGTACGCCTCGGCGGACGAGCTGCTGGCCGATCTCGGTCCGCTGGTCGCCGCGGTCGCGTGACCGGCAGCGGAGCGCGTGACTGTCGTCACGTTAGAATCTGACTCGCCGCACCATATGTAAAAAATCGCCTGGAGCTGTGACAGCCTTCACCCTATGTGGCGCGCCCATTTGGCACCCTGTCCGGAACCATGTTCATTAGTGCAAAGCGACACGAGCGCGAGAAGCAGGAGCTCCTCGAGGCCAGCAACCGCATCACCGAGGCGATCCTGCAAAACAGCGACCAGGGATTGTTTCTCCTGGACGCGAAAGACCGGATCCAGCCGCAGGTGTCCCGGTGCCTGGGCACGCTGTTTCGCCGTCAGGACTTCTCGAACCTGAGCTTGGAGAAGCTGGTGGCGCCGCTGGTGACCGCGAAGCTGCTCTCCGTGGTGCGCACTCACATCGCGCAGGTGCTCGGCACGGCGCCGCGCGATGCCGCGGCGGCCGGAGTTGCCCCGCTACCGTCTTCGCCCCCGACCGGTCCGCTGCAGGCCACGCCGCCCGAGAACTCGCTGCGCCTGGAGAACTCGCTGCGCCTCGAAAACTCGGCGCTGCTCGAAGGACCCAGGGCGGGCAGAACTGCAGCAAGACTCCAACCCGCTCAAGGACCTCGAGGTGAGGCTGCCGAACGGTGACGGGGGCTTCGATTCGGCGCACTACTCGTTCGAATTCCATCCTCTCGAGGGCGAGCCGCGTCTCTGGCTGGTGCGTGTTTCGGACATCACCCGCGAGGTGCAGGCCGCACGCGAGCTCGAGGACCTTCAGGGTCAGGTGGAGACGCAGGGCGAGATCCTGCGCAGCGTGCTCAACGGCGGCGCCGCGCGATTCGCAACCTTCGTACAGCGCACCGATACGTCCATGAAGTCGATCAATGCGACGCTCAAGAAGCCGGCGCGCGAGCAAGACGCATTTCGCGGCAAACTCGAGGAGGCGCTCGACGAGGTCGATCGGGTGAGGCGGGACGCCGCGGCGTTCAAGCTCTCGGCACTGGAATGGGCGGCGCGGCAGTTCGAGGATTCGCTGCACGATCTGCGCAGCCGCAGCACTCTCTCGGGCAGCGATTTCCTGCCGCTCGCGGTGAAGCTCGACCAGCTCTACGGGCAGTTCGCCACGCTCAAATCCTTGAGCGCCGCCGCGTCGAGCCCGTCGCAGGCCTCGCCGGCCGGCGCCGCCGCGGCGCCCAACATGACCGAGAACGGCACACAGATCATCCAGGCCCCGAAGTTCATGGCGCAAAAATCCGCGCCGAAACCTCCGCCCGTCCCGGGGATCAACAGCTCTGCGCCCGCCGGGAGCCTCGAGAACACGCTTCGTGCGCTGACCGAGCACGTCGCCGAGGAGCACAAGAAGACCGTGACCCTCGACGTGCACGGCCTGAATCTGGTCCCGCATCACTATCAGGCGGCGGTCAAGAACGTCGCCATTCAGTTCATCCGCAACGCCGTGATGCACGGCGTCGAGACCCCGGCCGCCCGCCAGGCGAAAGGCAAGCCGCCGCATGGCACGTTGCGATTGGAATTCAAGAGCCTGCCCGACCACAGCTTCGAGCTTCTGTTCGAGGATGATGGCGGAGGCTTGGACCCGGATAAGGTGCGCGCGACCGCGATCGCCAGGGGAGTGATCACGGGCGAAGGCGCGGCACGGCTGCGCGATCGGGAAGCGATCAAGCTGATCTTCAAGTCGGCGTACTCGACGCTCGAGAGCGTTCCCGGCGAGCCCGCGCACGGCAGCGGTCTGTCGCTGGTGCGACGCTACGTCCACGAAGCGGGAGGCAAAGTCGCACTGGCGAGCTTGCTCGGCCACGAAACCCGCTTCAAGGTGACGCTGCCGCCGATGGCCGATGCCGCGCCAGCGGCCGCGGCGGCCCAGTAGCGCAGCCGCGGCAGCGCGCCCCACGCCGCTCAGGCCGCGGGCTGAGCCTTCAGCTCGACCAGCACCGATCCGGCGGCGACTCGGTCGCCCAACGCGAACGGCAGACGCTCGACGACGCCCGCATGGGGCGCGGTCACCGTGTGCTCCATTTTCATCGCCTCCAGCGTGATCAACGGCGCTCCGCGGCTCACCGCCTGGCCGAGTGTCACGTGCACCGCCACCACGGTCCCCGGGAGCGGCGTCACCAGCGAGCCCGAATCCGCTTCCGCGCTGCCCTGCAGTGCGTCCTCGGTGCGCGCCGCACGCAAGGACACGTGGCCGCCCGCGCGAAACAGCTCGAGCCTCCCGTCGCAGACGACGATCTTCGCCCGTTCGATGCGTCCCTCGATCTCCACCTCGTGCTCGAATCCGTGCCGGCGCACGAGGCGCAGCTCCTGATCCCGGCCGGCGACACGTCCCCGATACGTGCCGGGCGCGGACGCCGCTGCGCACGTCTCGATGCGCACCTCGACATCCCCGAACTGCCACCGGGTGATGGCGGGGGCGCCGGGGCGCCAGCCGGAGGTGTCGGACCAGAGCGAATCCGCGTGCGTCGCGCCCGCGGCATACCAGAGACCCGCGATCAGATAGTCCTCGGGTGCGGCGTCCCGCTCGCCGAACGCGAGCTCGCCGTGGCGCACGGCGAGAAAATCGGTGCCCACGGCACCGCGCTGAAATTCCGCGTTCCCGAGGATGCTCCTGAGCAGGGCGCGATTGGTCGCCACCCCCACGATCTCGAGCTTGCCAAGGCCCTCGAGCAACAGGTCGCAGGCCCGCGCTCGCGTCTCGCCCCAGGCAATCACCTTGCCCAGCATGGGATCGTAAAACGCGGAGACCTCATCGCCCGCCTCCACCCCGGTATCGAGGCGCAGATGCGATCCGAGCGCCGGCCACTCGAGGTGCGTGATCCGCCCGACGCTCGGCAGGTAATCATGGGCGGGGTCCTCCGCGTACAGGCGCGCCTCGACGGCGGCGCCCCGCTGCACGACCCGATCCGCCGGCAGCCGCTCGCCGCGCGCGACGTTCAGCTGCCACTCGACCAGGTCGATGCCCGTGATCAGCTCCGTGACCGGATGCTCGACCTGCAGCCGCGTGTTCATCTCCATGAAATAGAAATTCTGCTCGGGATCGACCAGGAACTCGACCGTGCCCGCCCCGACGTAGCCCACGGCGCGCGCCGCCGTCATCGCAGCCTCCGCCATGGCGCTGCGCACCTTTGCGGAGAGGCCCGGAGCGGGCGCCTCCTCGATGATCTTCTGATGGCGGCGCTGCACCGAGCAATCACGGTCGTAGAGCGCCGCCATGCCGCCATGGGCGTCCGCGAACACCTGCACCTCGACATGCCGTGCGGTCGGAAAATAGCGCTCGAGCAGCAGCCGGTCATCGCCGAAGGAGGTCCGCGCCAGACGCTGCGCGGACTGCACCGCGGCGGCCACTTCGCCCGCGGCGTGCACGACCTGCATGCCCTTGCCGCCGCCGCCCGCGCTCGCCTTGATGATCAGCGGGAAGCCCACGCGCCGCGCCTCTTCGGCGAGACGCGCGGCCGACTGGTCGGCGCCGTGATAGCCCGGGGCCACCGGCACGCCGACCGCCGCCATCGCGGCCTTGGACGCGCTCTTCGATCCCATGGCACGAATCGCGGCGGGCGGCGGTCCGACGAACTTAAGGCCGGCATCGAGGCATGCTTGCGCAAACTCGGCGTTCTCCGACAGAAAACCATAGCCCGGATGCACCGCGTCGGCGCGCACCCGCACCGCAAGCTCGATCAGCTTTCGCTGGTCCAAATAGCTTTGCGCCGCCGGCGAGGGCCCGAGGTGATAGGCCTCATCCGCCTCGCGCACGTGCTTCGCGCCGCGGTCCGCATCGGAATACACCGCGATGGTGGTCCACCCCAGCCGCCGCGCGGTGCGCGCAATGCGGCAGACGATCTCGCCGCGGTTCGCGACCAGGAGACGCTTGAGTGTCTTGGATGTCATGGCGCCGCTCACATCCGGAAGATGCCGAATTGCGTGGCCACGGGCGGCTGGAGCCTCGCGGCCGCGAGCGCGAGGCCCAAGGCGCGCCGCGTATCGGCGGGATCGAGCACCCCGTCGTCCCAGAGACGCGCGGATGCGTAGAACGGATGTCCCTGCCGCTCGAATTGCTCGCGAATCGGCGCCTTCAGCCGCTCCTCCTCCTCGCCGGAGAGCTCCCCGCCGCCGCGCATCAGCGCATCGCGCTTGATGGTGGCCAGCACGCTCGCCGCCTGTTCGCCGCCCATCACGGAGGTGCGCGCGTTCGGCCATTGGAACAGCAGCCGCGGCCCGTAAGCGCGGCCGCACATGGCGTAATTGCCGGCGCCGAAGCTTCCGCCGATGATCACGGTGTATTTCGGCACCGCCGCGCACGCCACCGCCGTCACGAGCTTCGCGCCGTCCTTGGCGATGCCGCCCGCCTCGGCCGCCTGTCCCACCATGAATCCGGAAATGTTCTGCAGAAACACCAGCGGAATGCCCTCGCGGCAGCACAGCTCGATGAAATGCGCGCCTTTCACGGCGCTCTCCGAAAACAGGATGCCGTTGTTGCCGAGGATGCCGACCGGCATGCCGTGGATGTCGGCGAACCCGCATACGAGCGTCGTGCCGTAGAGCGCCTTGAACTCGTCGAACCACGATGCATCGACGATGCGCGCGATGATTTCTCGAACGTCGTAGGGCTTGCGCGAGGTTTGCGGCACGATGCCGTAAAGCTCCGCCGGATCGTATGCCGGGCCGGCCGAGCCGCGGCCCGCGGGCTCGGGCGCCGGAGGCTTGAGGCGCGCCACCGCCCGGCGGGCATACGCGAGCGCATGCAGGTCGTTCTCGGCGTAGTAATCGGTGACGCCGGATCGCCGGCAATGCACGTCCGCTCCGCCCAGCGATTCCGCGTCGATCTCCTCGCCGGTCGCCGCGCGCACCAGCGGCGGGCCGCCCAGGAACACCCGCCCCTGATTGCGCACGATCACCGCATGATCCGACATCGCCGGCACGTAGGCGCCCCCGGCCGTGCAGGAGCCGTGGACCACCGCGATCTGCGCGATCCCCTGCGCCGACAGCCTCGCCTGGTTGTAGAAGATGCGTCCGAAGTGATCGCGATCGGGAAACACCTCGTCCTGCTTGGGAAGAAAGGCACCCCCGCTTTCCACCAGATAGATGCACGGCAGGGCGTTTTCGCCGGCGATCTCCTGTGCGCGCAGGTGCTTCTTGACCGTGAGGGGATAATACGTGCCCCCCTTCACCGTGGGGTCGTTCGCCACGATCATGCACGGCCGCCCGCTCACCCGGCCGATGCCGGTCACGATCCCGGCGCCCGGCAGATCGTCGTCGTAGACGGCATGCGCGGCGAGCGGCGACAACTCGAGGAACGGGGAGCCTGCATCGAGCAGCGCATCCACCCTCGCCCGCGCGAGCAGCTTGCCGGCCTGCACATGCTTGGCGCGCGCCGCCTCGCTCCCTCCCAGGGCGTTGCGCTCGAGCAGCGCGCGCAGCTCCGTCACCAGCGAGCGCATTGCCGCATCGTTGGCTGCGAATTCGGTCGAGCGAACGTCGATCTTCGAGACGATCTTGGCCATTGTCATTCCGGTTGGCGGCGCGCAGAATTGTCGGACAGTCCGATTATCCAACTATTTGATGCTCGATGACAATGGGGTCCGACTCATGCCAGGTGCCGCCTACCGCGAATTCAATTTCGGTCTGGGAGAAACCATCGATGCGGTGCGCGACCAGGTGCGCCGCTTCGCCGATGAGCGCATCGCGCCGCGCGCCGGCGAGATCGACCGCAGCAACGTCTTTCCGCGCGATCTCTGGGCGGAGCTCGGCGGCCTCGGACTTCTCGGGCTGACCGTCCCGGAGGATCACGGCGGAGCCGGCATGGGCTACCTCGCCCACATCGTCGCGATGGAGGAGATATCGCGCGCCTCCGCGGCGGTCGGCCTGTCGTACGGGGCGCATTCCAATCTGTGCGTGAACCAGATATCGCTGAATGCGAACGAAGACCAGAAGCAGCGCTATCTGCCGCGCCTGCTTGAGCGGCGAGCACGTCGGCGCGCTCGCCATGTCCGAGCCCGGAGCGGGTTCCGACGTGGTCTCGATGCAGCTTCGCGCGGTGCGGCGCGGCGATGTCTACGTGCTCGACGGGCGCAAGATGTGGATCACCAACGGCCCCGAGGCGGACGTGCTGGTGGTCTACGCGAAGACCGATCCCCAGGCGGGTGCGCGCGGCATCAGCGCCTTTCTCATCGAGCGCGGGTTCGCGGGGTTCAGTGCGGCCCAGAAACTCGACAAGCTCGGCATGCGCGGCTCGAGCACCAGCGAGCTGGTGTTCGACGGCTGCGAGGTTCCCGCGGGAAATCTTCTGGGGCACGAGAACCAGGGCGTGCGCGTGCTGATGCGCGGGCTCGATTACGAGCGCGTGGTGCTCTCGGGCGGTCCCTTGGGAATCATGGCGGCCTCGCTCGACGTCGCGGTCCCGTACGTGCGCGAACGCAAGCAGTTCGGACAGCCCATCGGCACCTTCGAGCTCGTCCAGGGCAAGCTCGCCGATATGTATGCCTCGCTGAATGCGTGCCGCAGCTACGCGTACACCGTGGCTGCCGCTTGCGACCGCGGCGATGCGACCCGCAAGGACGCCGCGGCGTGCATCCTGTTCTGCGCCGAGGCGGCCACCAAGGCCTCGCTCGACGCCATCCAGCTGCTCGGCGGCAACGGCTACATCAACGATTATCCGACCGGAAGGCTGCTGCGGGACGCGAAATTGTACGAGATCGGTGCGGGAACCTCGGAAATCCGCAGGATGCTGATCGGTCGCGAGCTGTTCGGAGAGTCGACGTGAGCAGCGCCTCGCGCCCGGGCGGCGCGGAGGCGCTCGCGCAGTTCGAGCCGCTGGACGACCATCCCGCCTACCGCCAGATCGCGAACCTGATCGAACGGCGCATCCTCGATCGGGTGCTCAGGACCGGCGACGCGCTTCCCTCCGAGAGCGATCTCGCGCGCCAATTCGGCGTCAACCGCTCCACCGTGCGCGAAGCCATCCGCGAGCTCGAGACCCATGGCCTGCTCGGCCGCGGACGCGGCGAGAAGCGCCTGCGCGTGACCCGGCCCGAGCCCGGGCGCGTCTCGAGCGGCGTGAGCCGGGCGCTGGTGCTGCACGACGTGACCCATCTGGAGCTCTGGGAGGCGATGATGGCCATCGAGCCGGCGGCGGCGCAGTACGCAGCGGCGCGCCGCACCCCCGCGCAGCTGCAGCAGCTCACGCGCACCAGCGCCCGCTTCGCACGCGCGCTCGACGATACCGGCGAGGCCGTGTCCGCGGTCATGGAGTTCTTCACCACCGTCGCCGCCGCGAGCGGCAACCAGGTGCTCGCCTGGTCGCAGGCTCCCGTCAATCTGCTGCTCGAGCCGGCCTTGAGCGGCATCATCGACCGGCTTCCCCAGGCGTCCGAGCGCATCCTCGAGGCCCAACGCCGCATCACCGCTGCGATCAAGGCGAAGCGCAGCGAAGTGGCGCGTACCTGGATGGAAAAGCACATCCGCGATTTCAAGCGCGGCTACGAGCTGGCGTTTCCCGCTTGACCCCACACCGAGGACCCTCATGAAGACACCGCTCGACGCGGCTGCGCCCGTCGTGTGAGCGCGATGCCCGCTCAGAGGATCTGTTCGCGCCTCGAGTCGCCGCCGCCGGGGTCGTGCACCCGGCTGCTGAAGGACACGAGCACCATGAGAGCGTCGCCGGTATTGCGATAAGCGTGCACCACGCCCGGTGGGATCGTGAACTTCCAGACCTCGCCCGGCGGCACCTGCACGTCCCGGATCGCGTCCGCCTCTTTCAGTCGCACCAGGCACGGCCCCATCACGGTGGTGATTTCCGTCGCGGTGGCGTGCACGTGATTTCCGCGAACCCCTTGCGGCTCGGTCAGCACCACGTGCACGTTTCTTTGCGCGGCGAGCTCGGCATCGTCGAGGGGCTCGAACAGGCTCCCGCGAGGATCGCGATGCGTCTTCACCGATTCGATGCGGGTGTGTGTCGGCAGGTCGTGTGTCCGTGTTTCATCATCGGCGCATTCTAGCCGACGGCACGGCTCAGCGGCGCGGGCGCGGCGGCGTCGCCTTGCCGCGCAGCTTTCGCCCCGCCGGAGCGCGAATGATCAACACGATGCCCGCGGCGAGCATCAAATCCCACACATCGATCTCCCCGCCTCCGCCGCCCGCCGCGGGTGCGCTGACGGTGAGGCTCGCGCTGGCGCCCTGCTCGTTGGCTCCGGCGGGCGCGGTGGCGAGCGCCTGCGCGCCGATCGAGGCCGTGTATGTGCCTGCGGACGCCGCCTGCAACGGCAGCGTGATGGTGCAACTGCCGTCAGCCGAGATGTTCGCTCCGCTCAAGGAGACGGCCGTCGAGCTCTTCGTCAGCGAGCGGGCGGCGCCCGCGCAGGTGGTCGACGGCGCGGGTGCCGGCGCCAGCGTGAGCCCGGGCGGCAGCGCGACCTGCAGGCTCGATTGGGTGAGCGCGAAGCCGTTGGCGTTCGCGATCGTCACGGTCAGCGTCGATGCCGAGTTCGGCGCGACGCTCGCCGGCGAGAAATCCTCGGTTACCGTGGGCGGCAGCGGCGTCACCGCGAGCGGCGCGGGACAGGCGCTTTTCGGGCCGCCGGAGCTCGACGGCGCCGAGCTGGTCGCGCCGCTCGCCGTCAGCGTCACGGTCTCGGTGTCGCTGTTTCCGGCGCTGTCCGTGACGGTGAGCGTGAGCGTTCCGGGAGACGGATCGATGGTCACCTTCGCCGTGGCCGCCCCGCTCACGATGATGCCCGCGGGCACGGCCGACCAGGCGAAGGAGGCGATGGAAAGCGCTACCGGCGTCGCGGCGCCGGCATTGCAACCGGCGACGCTGGAGCTTGCATCGATGACGCTGCCCGCGGCAAGGGTCGCGGGCAGCACGATGACGGCGATGGGCTTCTGAGCGGCCTTGACCGAGGCGAGCGCATCGACCATGCCCGCACCGCATTGAGTGCCGTCGTTCGGACAGGCGCATTCGCCGCCGGAAGCGGCCGTATTCGGGCAGGTGGGCACTCCCGCCGCGCCGGCGGGAAACGGACTCGCGGCCGACTGCATGCGGCCGATGAGTTGCGCCGGGGTGAGGTTGTTGTTGACCGATTTCATGAGCGCCGCGATTCCGGAGACGATCGGCGCGGAAAAGCTCGTGCCGAGATTGGGATTTATTTCGTTCGTGTAGCTGTTCGCGCCGGGCGTGGTGGCGCCGAGATTCGTGGTGGTGTCGATGGATCGCAGGCAATCGGCGCCGCTCGAGGCGACGCAATTGCCCGCCGGCGCCGACACGCTCACCTCGGCGCCGAAGCTCGAGTATCCGACCTTGGTGCCGACATTGCGCAGGCCCGCGACCGCCATGACCCCCGGAACCACGGTGCTGCAGTTGGCGGGCAGCTCGACCGGCCCGTTGGCATTGCCGGCGGAGACGACGACCAGAACGCCCAAGCCCGTCACGGTCCCCAGCGCACTCTCGTACGCCGCGCCGTTGGCGCTCGCGCAGGCATCGGTGCCGCCGCCGAGACTCAGATTCACGATGTCGGCGGGATACGGGTTCGGAGGCACCGGCGGCCCGTCGGGATTGACCACGGACAGTCCGGCCGCCCATTCGATTCCCGCGATGATGTCCGAATCGTACCCGCCGCCCTTGCCGAGCGCGCGCACCGGCAGGATCCACGCGCCCCAGCTCATGCCCGCGATGCCGACGCCGTTGTTGCTGAGAGCGCCCATCACGCCCACGACGCGGGTGCCGTGCCAGGAGCTCGATGCAACGGTATCGTTCGCAAACAGCGGGTTCTGCATGTCCGTGCTGCTCACCCAATCGCCGGGGTCGGACGGATCGGGATCCCACCCGTCGCCATCGTTGGCGATCAAATACGTGCCGAGCGCGGCGCCGTTGGTCGGATCGTAATCCTGACCCACGAAGTCGTAGCCCGGCAACAAGCGGCCGCCGAAGCCCGCGCGTTCGAGGTCGGGATGATCGAAGCGCACGCCGGTATCCACGTCCGCGATCACGACCCCGTCGCTTCCCGTGGTGATGCCCCACGCGGACACCGCGTCGGTCGCGGATAGATCCATGGTCGCGTTCCCGTCGAGCGTGATGACCATCGAGCTCGGCGTATTCATGTACCACTGGCCGTTCGCCGGCCCGCTCGAGCTCGAGTTGGGGCCGAACAGGGGGTCATCGGGGGTCACCGCAAGCGGGTGGCGGCGCTGGTCGACCACCGCGAATTGCACCGCCGGATCGGCCCGGAGCCTCGCGAGCGCGGCCTCGACGTTCACACCATAGAGTGTCTTTTGCAGGAACAGCACGTGCATGTCCGGCGTGACCTGCCGCGAGCGCGCGAGCGCGAGGCCCGCCCGGGCCGCCGCGGCGACGGCATCCGCGGCGCTGGTGCCCGCGAGCGTGACAGCGCGGCGCGTCGGCCGCAGGCGCGCGTTCAGCGTCTGGGTCAGCGCATTCTCCGGGGTGGCTCGAAAGCCGATCAGCAGCCTGTTCGCCTGGGGCCCCAGGGAAACGGGTGCAGCGTGAATGGGGTTGTATTCGGCGGACGCCGCCGGCGCGGCCGGGGCGGACGCCGGGCAAAGGCCCGCAAAAAAGGCGCTGCAGCCGGCCAGGACCGCCGCCGGCACGAATGTTCCCAAACTCGCCATACATCGACTCCCGGACCGTGGCCTACAAGGCTAAACGGTATGGCGGCCCGCCATCTCGATGAGTTGCGAAATTGCGAACTAGGACCGCAATACGCGGCCAAACCCCGGGGGATGTCCCCGCTCCCGTCGGCGGATGGCGACATGTCGCGGCCCCGAGGGGGCTGCGGCGAAGTAGAATGGAGGAAGCGTCCCATGCATTCGAGAGGAATAGAGATGACATACGACAACCGGCAGTTCTACATCGATGGTGCCTGGGTCGACCCGGCCGAGCCCAAGGAATTCCAGGTGATCAATCCCGCCACCGAAGCGGTGGCCGGCGTCATCTCCATGGGCGGACCGAAGGATGTGGAACGTGCCGTCGCGGCCGCGCGCCGCGCCTTCGATGGCTTCTCGCGCACCTCCCCTGCCGAGCGACTGGCTTTGATGGAACGCGTCCTGGCCGCCTACAAGGCTCATTACGATGAGATCGCCCAGGCCATTTCCACCGAAATGGGCGCTCCCGTGACCCTCGCGAAGGGCTCGCAGACCCGCATCGGCGTGGGCCACATCAGCGCGATGATCGAGGTGCTCAAGACATTCAAATTCGAGGAAAGGCGCGGCAGCGTGCGGCTCGTTCAGGAACCCGTCGGCGTATGCGCGCTCATCACCCCCTGGAACTGGCCCATGAACCAGGTGGCCGCCAAGGTGGTCCCCGCGCTGGCCGCCGGCTGCACCATGGTGCTCAAGCCCTCGGAATACTCGCCCTTCAGCGCCGTTCTATGGGCGAAGGTCATGCACGAGGCGGGTGTACCCAAGGGGGTGTTCAATCTCATCAACGGCGACGGCCCGAACGTCGGCGCGCCGCTCTCCTCCCATCCCGAGATCGACATGGTGTCCTTCACCGGCTCCACGCGCGCGGGCACGGAGGTCGCGAAGAACGCGGCGGCTTCGGTCAAACGCGTGCACCAGGAGCTCGGCGGCAAGTCGCCGAACGTGCTGCTCGATGACGCCGACTTCGAGGTCGCCGTGAAACGCAGTGTCCTGCACGTTTATCAGAACTCGGGACAGTCGTGCAATGCGCCGACGCGCATGCTGGTGCCGGCCGCCAAGCTCGCCGAAGTCGAAGCCATCGCGCAGCGCGTGACCGCCGAGGTGATCGTGGGGGATCCCACGTCCGCAACCACCAACGTGGGCCCGCTGGTGTCGAAGGTTCAGTTCGATCGCGTCGAGCGCTACATCGAGAAAGGCATCGCCGAGGGCGCCAAGCTCGTCGCCGGCGGCTCGGGGCGCCCGGCCGGGCTGTCGAAGGGGTACTACGTGAAGCCGACGGTGTTCTCCAATGTGCGCAACGACATGACGATCGCGCGCGAGGAGATTTTCGGACCGGTGCTCTGCATCCTGCCCTACGAATCCGAGGAGCAGGCGATCGCGATCGCGAACGACACGCCCTACGGTCTGGCAGCCTATGTGTGGTCCAAGGACTCGAAACGCGCGGGACGCGTGGGCGCCCGGATTCGCGCCGGACAGGTCGCGCTGAACGGCGCCTCGGGCGACATGCAGACCCCGTTCGGCGGCTTCAAGATGTCCGGAAACGGACGCGAGTATGGGGAGTTCGGCCTGCGCGACTTCCTCGAGGTCAAGGCCGTCATCGGCGTCGACGCCGCCTGAGGCGGTGGGAGCTTTGGCCGGCAGCCCGGTACTCAGGCTCGAGAATCTCGGGAAGCGCTACGGGACCGGCCGACCGCTGTTCGAGCGGCTGAGCCTGGATCTCGCCTCCGGCGCCTACGTCGCCATCATGGGCGAGTCCGGGGTCGGCAAGTCGACCCTCTTGAATCTGCTCGCGGGGCTCGATCAACCCGATGCCGGGCGCGTGCTGCTCGAGGGCATCGATCTTGCCGCGCTCAGCGACGATGAGCGCACACTGCTTCGGCGCCGCGCGGTCGGTTTCGTGTTCCAGGCCTTCCATGTGCTGCCCTATCTCACGGCCGAGCAGAACGTGGCGTTGCCGCTCGAGCTGTTGGGCGTCGCCCAGGCCGAGCGAGCGACACGGGTGGCCGCGATGCTCGAGGCGGTCGGCCTCGCGGCGGCGGCTCGCCGCCAACCACGCAATCTGTCGGGCGGCGAGGTGCAGCGCATCGCGATTGCGCGCGCGCTCGTGCATCGGCCGCGGCTGGTGCTGGCGGACGAGCCCACCGGAAATCTCGATCCACGAACCGCCGCGCAAACCCTCGCGCTGCTGCGCGACCAGATCAAGGCAAACGCCGGCGCCGGGATCCTGATCACCCACTCCAAGACGGCCGCCGATACGGCGGACCGCATTTACGTGCTGGATGCGCAGGGGCTCGCGCCTCTGGCGAGCGGTTGATGGGCGCGGCCGATCTTGCCGGCGGATGGGCCGTGTGGCGCGTCCTGATCCGATCCCAGCTGCGCGAGCAGCCGCTGCGGCTCACCGTCACGGTGCTCGCCGTCGCCCTCGGAGTCGCGCTGGGTGCGGCCGTCTATCTGGTCAACACGACCGCTTTGATCGACTTCACGCTGGCGGCCAAGAGGCTGGTGGGCGAGGCCGACGTGGTGGTGCGGGGCCCGCGCGAAGGTTTCCCGGACGAGCTGTTCGCCGAACTCGCGCGCGACCCCGAAGTGCGTGTCGCGAGCCCGGTGCTCGAGCTCGAGGCCGCCATTCCCGGGCACCGCGATCCCTTGAAGATCCTCGGCCTCGATCCGTTTCGCGCCGCCGCTCTGCAGCCGGCGCTGATCGGCGATCTCGAAACGAAGGCAGTCGATTTGTTTGCGCCGGACGCCATCCTGTTGAGCGCCAGGTATTTTGATGACTTGTCGGGCGTGACCGAGCGGTGAAATATCGGGATCGCACTTTTCCACACTCTTAAGGCTGATCTGGCGCTTGGCCAGTTTGCTCATCACCATCTCGACCAGCGTTTTGACGCGAAACTCGTCCTCGGCGGTGAGCTTGATCTCGTTTTTATCGAGCAGATCTCAGCCTTGACGCCTTTGAAATCAAAGCGATTGGCCAATTCCTTGTTGGCCTGATTGACGGCATTCTCGATTTCCATCGAGTTGACCTGGGACACGATATCGAATGACGGCATGGACGAAAAATAAGCCTGCGGCGAAAAAAAGAAAAGAGAGAAGAATCCTTGCTCACAAAATCGGGCATGTTTTAAGTGGCAGAGACGGACGGAAATAGTGGGCAGAGCGCAGCTCTGCCCTACCAAAATCAGGGTAGGGCGGCGCTGCTGCGCCGCCGAAATTTTACGACATCGCCCACTTTCTACTATACCCACGATAAAATCCGACTTTTCACTTTAACGAAACGCCAAATATCTTGAAATTCAAACTTGAAACCCTTCTGTAATGCAGTTATTGCTCTCCGCCCCCGTCCAAGAGATGTTTAGGAACGGGCTCCGGATTTGTGGCGCAAATGCGGTTTCGGGCCATTGACGGTTGAACGATTTATGTTACTTTAATTTTACTAATATGAGCGCAAGAAAAATCTCGTCCATTCAGTTCCTTTTCCCCCGTCACCGTCCAATCCCGCCAGACCCGCCTATCACTTGCTCCGAGCGAAGTGCGCGTCCGCCGCAACGGCGTGGAATTTCGTTCGGCCACCGCCATCACGCCGTGGACCGAAATGACCGTGACGCTGCAATCCACCCGCGATTCAGGCAAGGTGCATTGCACCGGCGTGGTCGTGGCCTGCACTGGCAGCCGCCATGACGGTTACTCAGTCTCAATGGTTTTCACAAGTCTCTCCAAACAATCCCAGGCCCGGCTCAATCTGCTCGCGTATTCGTGAGTTGTTTCTCTGCGCCAATCTGCTAATCGTTAGGCATGGAATTGTTTCATCGTATCTGCAAGCTCGCCGTTGACGGCGGGGCTTCCGACATTCACATCAAGGTCGGCACACCGGTAATCTTCCGAATCAACCGCCAATTGATCGGCATCGAATGCCCCATCCCCACCGAACAATGGATGAAAACCGTTGTGGAAGGCATCACGCCGGTGCATCTCAAGCAGCGGTTGGAAAATGAGCGCGAGATAGACTTTTCTTATTACGAGCCTGGCACGGGGCGTTTCCGCACGAACTTGTTTCAGCAACGGGGCAGTTTTTGTCTCGCGATGCGTTTCGTTAAGACCACGGTGCCGAGTTTCCAGGAACTGGGCTTGAAGGAAGCGATCAAAAAGATCGCTGAATCGCCGCGCGGCATCGTGTTGGTGGCGGGCTCGACGGGCAGCGGCAAATCCACGACGCTGGCCGCGATGATCGAGCACATCAACGCGAATTTCAAAAAGCACATCGTCACGATGGAAGATCCCATCGAATTCGTTTTCGAGGACAATCAATCGGTCATCGAACAGCGCGAAGTGGGCTTGGACACGCTCTCCTTCCCTCACGCGCTCAAACACGTCTTGCGCCAGGACCCGGACATCATCATGATCGGCGAAATGCGCGACGAGATCAGCTTCAGGCGCAGCCATGAGTGCGGCGGACACGGGCCACCTGGTGCTCTCCACCCTGCATACGACCACGGCGGCGCAGTCCGTCACGCGCATCCTGGACTTTTTCAAGGCCGACGAACGCGAGCAGGTGCGCCGGCAGTTGGCCGGCACCCTCCGCGGCGTGGTCTGCCAGCGCATGGTGCCCACCGTGGAGGGCAAAATGACGCCCGCCCTCGAAATCATGATCAACTCGCCCCTCATCCGGAAGATGCTCGAGGAAAACCGGTTGGACAAGCTGACCGCCGCCATTGAGACCGGCGCTGATGACGGGATGTGCACGTTCAACCAATCCCTGTTCAATTTGGTCAAAGCCGGCCGCGTCACCGAGAAGGACGCGCTGAGCAAGGCCAGCAATCCGGCAGCCTTGGAAATGAACTTCAAAGGCATCTTCCTGAACGAAGGCGGCCGCATCGTGGGTTGATTTGCAGCGATGGTCAGACGCCGCGGCTACTTCTTCTTCGGCGCGATATAAACGTTCTGCAGTCGAAGCTCTTCAACGATGAGTTCCACGGTGCGGTCTGTTGCGCCCAGGTTTGCCGCGACAACGCACTTGGCCTTTTCACCGAGAGCTTCGGCGTTTGGGGTCGGCCAACAGTTCGGCAAAGGTCTTTCCCAATTCGGCAGCGTCGCGCACTTGAACCATGCTGTTCTTCTCAAGAAAGATGCGCACGATGTCCGCGAAGTTCTGCATGTTCGGGCCGAAGACAACCGGCTTTCCAAACACCGCCGGTTCGATCGGATTCTGGCCGCCCTCGGCGGTGATATTTTTGCCAACGAACACAACCGTCGCGTGCTTGTAAAAGAATCGCAGTTCGCCGGTCGTATTGACCAACAGGCAATTCACAGAACCGGCCGGTCGCGTCGTGCCCTCGCCGATGTCGCCGCGATACATGAACTTGACGCCGAGCGATTCGAGCGCGCGGGCGACTTCTTTCGAGCGCTCGAAATGCCGTGGCACAAGGATCAACACAAGATCAGGAAATTTCACGCGCAACCGGAGGAATTGTTCGGCGAGAATTTTTTCTTCGCCCGCATGGGTGCTGCCGGCGACGAGCAGTGGCGCACTTGCCGCAATGCCAACTTGCGCGAGCAACGCCCCGGCACGTCGAGCGGAGCCCGGCCAGTAGGAAGCGCGGCGGCATCGAACTTTAAAGAGCCGACCACATGTACAGCGTCGGGATGGCAACCGAGTTCGCGGAGCTTGGCGGCGTCTGCCTCGTTCTGCGCGCCAACCGCGACGAACGCTCCAAACAGCTTGCGAAAAATAAATCCGAAGCGTTTGTAGCGCGGATACGAACGGCCTGACAAACGCGCGTTGACCAAAGAACAAGGGGATGTCCAAATGGCGCGCGCACGTGATGAAGTTCGGCCCAGTATGTCCAATTCGATGAGGACAATCCCGACCGGATGAAGCGCGCCGAGGGCGCGTTTGACGCAGGGATGCCGATCAATCGGGTAATAGACTTTGCCGACGTTCGGCGGCAGGCGCTTTTGCAGTTCGCCCATGCCGGTCGTGGTGGTCGTTGAGACCATGATCTTGAGATTCGGCATGCGCGGTTCAATGGCGCGGACAAGCTGGATGCACACATTGATTTCGCCAACGCTGACGGCATGCATCCACAAGACATGCCGGTTGGTGATGGATTGTTTTATCTTGGTATCGTAACGGCCGAAGCGCTGCCGGAAACCGTTCTGCCAATTTCCGCGGCGTTGCATCCTCCAAAAATAATAAGGCGCGGCGAATATGAATCCGACGTTGAACAGTATATTATAAAGAAAACGCATTCCGGCATTCGTGTCTCATGCGATGCGGCGAACCATCCGCCATTTTGGCGGCCAAATCGTTAGGGCACACACTTCACATCGCTGGCTTACACCCGCATAGACTAGATATTTAGACACCAGCGTCAAGCCGATGGCGAAGCCAGGAAGACAACGGCGGCGAGAAATTCGTTGGCGCCTCACCGGTTTTCAACACCAGCCGCGTTTTACGCGCGGGCGGATTGAAGATGTTTTTGTCATCGCAGCGCGATGACGATGTTGACCGTCCGCAGGATTGGCCTGCGCGACGTGCTATCCCCAATAAGCAACAGTGCGGCGCCGTTTTCGCGCGAGCGACACATCGCTGACGGAAACGATCCTTTCCTGCCAGGCAGTCAGTACGGCTTTGCGCGTGTCCTCGTCCATGAGGATTCCACCGCTCTCTTTTTGTACGAAGCCTTTACCCGTAATCTGTTTTCGGTTAACGAGCGAAAGCGCCAAACGGTCAACAAGCACAGGACGAAGTTCCTCCATCAGGTCCAGTGCAAGTGAGGGGCGTCCGGGCCGATCCTGGTGAAGAAAGCCAATATAAGGATCAAGACCAACTGTTTCCAAAGCCGAGGCGGATTCGTTTGTCAGCAAAGTGTAAAGGAATGAGAGCAGGGAATTCATGTTGTCCAGAGGCGGGCGGCGTGAGCGTTCCTTGAAGAAAAAATCCTCGCGCTGTTGCAGGATCAATTGATCGAACACGCCAAAATAAATCTTCGCCGCGCTTCCTTCAAAGCCCATTAAGATCACCAGTGGCTTTGCAAGCAGGAATGGCTTTGAGCGTTTCCTTCATAAAGTTCGACGCGCCCGTGAGCGACTCAACATCCACTAACATGGCATGATCGCGGTGGCGCGATCCAGAACTCTGCGGCAATTGGAGATTTTTCCAAGCAGGAAGGATGCGGCAATGGTGATGCTTTGCGCTTCACTTTCCGAGACTGCAAACTGCTTGCGGCGTAACAGAACATTTCCCCTCACCTTGCCTGTCACCCGCGCTTGAAATCGCCCGTTAGGTGTGAGAAAACATAGCCCAATATTTCGCTCGGCGCACGCGCCCATTAGCGCGGGACTTGCGCCCTGCCAGGTGAAGCAGACGATGTTTTCCAGATTATGCAAGGGCAGGCGCGTGGATGTGTTTTCATCCTTTTTGATGACGACATTTTCGCCGTCAAGGGAGATATAGGATTCGGGTGTGGTGACGTATAAGATGTTGCCAAGATGTTTCATGGGCTACCCGTCCTCGATCTGTTGCTTAATGTACTTCGACGCGGCAATAACTTTTTCCTGCAACGCGGGCAGGCAGACATCCGCCAATGAACAGGAGCGGCAGCCTTTGAACGGTTTGACACGCGGGGTGTAGCCCCTGCTGAAGTAATTGTGCATTTCGTCCGTCATCTCTTTGACAAGGGTTCGCAGTTCGACAGTTAATTCAACTGCAACCCGGTGGCGCGTTTCTCCATAATAGAGATAGCCATAGGGGATTGCAACGGAAAGCATTTCTTCCAGGCATAGGGCTTGGGCGCATAACTGCGCTTCGTCGCTGTGATCCTGTTTTTCCTTGCCGCGTTTGTATTCAACGGGCGCGGCGAGATGCAAGCCATCCCTGCCTGGCAGTTTGACTCCATCAGGTGATTCCGTGAACTCGACCACGTCGCACACGCCGGACAGCCCCAGCCGATACGAAGCGACAGGCACCGAACGCGCAGTGATGACCCCGTTCCTCGTTTCCGTGAAGAAGGGGTCATCGGCGCGCTGATGCATGATCTTGCCCTCGGTAGTGAGCGCGTTCTCCTTCCATTGTTGTTCAATGTGGATAAGTGCCCACTGCCTGCGGCAAAACAGAAAATGCTGTATGCCTGAAAGAGGTAAGAGTTCATCAGGCTGGTATTCGGACTTCATATTTTTTCGATGAGCGTGACCTCGTCAGGGACTCCAGACTTTTCAATAGTCACAGAATAATCAGCGAATCGGCGCGGGGGTTGGCAGATTCCTTTTTGGTGACATTGACCAGCTCGAAGAGTTTGTGCGAGGGTGCATTGCCAAGTTCGTCCTTGTGCTTGAAGATAACGAGTTTCCTCACTGCCATTTTGCCACGCGCCGCGGAGTGGTCATGTTCAAACATGTTGACTAATGCATCCCAGAACAAAGCTAAGTCTTCTTCAGAGAAGCCGGTACCTTTGGTTTCATCATTCGCCAATTTTGCAGAGATGTAACCCTCGGCGCGATACAAGCCGTAGGGCACAATCTGTTTGCGTCCCATTGTTCTCTCTTTATCAATATCTTCAATCTTCGTTACAGTTTGGCGTGTGATCGTTACTTCCTGCTGAACAATCGGGTCAATGCTACGCGAGAAATTGATTTGAACGGGTCCACGCACCTGACCGCAGTTATCGCCTGTGCTCATCACTGCGCCAAAGGTGCGGACATCAAAGAAGTTTTTGCACATCCAGTCACGGGCTTTTGCAACGCCAGCCCCGTCTGTCTTTTTACCAGGCTCCAAGCCGTCAACGGCTTCATAGGCTTCCACATGGTTTTGATTCAGTGGGGTTCCCTCTTTGACATAAATCCTGTAGCCTTTTGAATCGCCTTTGACCAATTCCACATAATTGCGGACTTTGCGTTTAAGGCATACGTCGGTCACAATGCCGTAGCCCGTTTCAGGGTCAATGCGCGGCATGTTGCCTGCGTCGGGGTCGCCGTTGGGATTGCCGTTTTCCACATCATAGAGCAGGACAAATTCGTAGCGGTTTTGGATTGGGGTAGTCATGTTTTGTTCTCCTTTGGATTATTTAGTTTCGGATGAAGTTAATTCAGCGGAGTTCTCGCTGTTTTTAACATAAAACGCCGTACGTTGATGGTAATAGCCAAGCACAAAAACACCTTGCTCATCCAGCGTAAGATGAGACGGAAACGGATTCTTCTCAACATCAAGCAAGTTCATGATTTTTTCAATCCGGTTTTCGCTGGCATAACCATATTTTGCTTTGGATATCCAGTGCTGTGAAAGCCGCAAGAGAGTTGGAAAGACTGTTTTTGGAGAAGCGCAGGCAGATGTAAAGTAGCGGTCTTTGATACTGGCGTTCATATCGCCAATCGCTTCCTGCTGAACTTTTTCGAGAACGGCAAATATTCGTCCCAGCAGATATGCTGGAATAGTGGATTGCTCATTGAGCGACATAACAAGTACCTCCTGAATTGGGTGTTGGGGTTGATTTCGATATTTGCGGAGTAGATAGGCTTTGAGTATGGCCGCTCGTGCATAACCGATTTTCTTGGTGAATTTTTCATCCTGATCTGCGCGGATACGGTTGATGATGGCGTTGTATAACGCGGCGGGATAGGGCGTGTTTTCGAGAATAGCGCGGAACACCGAGCCAGCTAGCAAAGGGGAAGCGTTTTTATCAGAAGACTTTGGAGAAATCGTTTCGTCCAAAATATCCTGAATGGTCAGGTAGGTGTGCTGGTCTTCAAATTCCTTTACTATCTCCAGGTCCTTGTAATGCTTCATGATCTTCCCAACGATCTTATCGAAGGGATCGCTATGAAAGAAACGCACAGAAATACGAGCCGCATTAGGGGCCAAGCCGAGAATGTAAAAGCGTGGGTTTTCATCTTCCAAGCCTTCGAGTAACTTTTTCACATCCAATGCTTGAACACGCCTGATTTTCTCCGCGACTTTTTTGAGTCGCGTTTCACTTTTCTTGTTTCGCACAGGTCTGATTTCTTCTTTGGCTGCTGCCTCCACCTCCATCAATTCAGGTTCACATACTCCCATGAAGGCTTTTGCGTATGCCTTCTTTTTACTCTCGGCCCAATAGACAACGGTAGTATCGCCAATGATGAACTTTTTGTTTTCATTGGTTGAAGAGAGTAAATATTTCAGCGTGGTCGCGTATGCAAACGTCGCCTTCTCGCTTACAGGAGAATTTAATCCCTCTCCCTTAAATTGGTTATAGGATTCGTAAGCACGCTCATTGAAACTAACCAGCGATGCGCCCGTTGCGGTAGCCCCATGAATTCCCGAAAAACCAGGGTGCAAACGCGCAATAGGCGCAATTTCACCTGTTATCAAACATTGCCCAAGAATGGCATCACTACTAGATTTATACAAATCCCATGCTTGACGAATGGCAGTATCTTCATGAACAAAACCACCATTGAACATGAATACTAGGTTGCCGCCTTTCAAAATGGTTTCAAGATGAGTGGCAATCTTTGGATGCTCTCTTCCTTTTTCGGGATCGTAATTATCAAGATAGGCAATGACCGCTTTTGAAGCAGAGTTATTAACTTTGCCGAGCCTTTCTGTGTTCCATTGACGAAATGCCTCAAAGCGCTTAATGGCATATTCTGGATCTTTTGCTTCTTTATCGGATATTCCCAAAACATAAACGCAGTTGTCCCACAAATAATTGGCAGAAACATTGACCGCTCGTTTAACTTGTTCTGGAACAATCATGCGTCGTGGTCGGTCTTCCATCTTTTTTCCACGTTGTACTTGCTCAAAAAGTGGGAAGACATCAAGTAGCTCACCTTTTGCGGAAACATTGATAGCGAAACTTATCCCAATCGCACTATACCCAGGCGGCGCAATATCGCTCTCTGGATCATTAAGCAAAATATCGTAATAACGGGTTAATGCTTGTAGGATCATTGCCTAATCTCCAAATTCGTTAAATCCAGCACGCCGTTTTTCAATGAGGCTCTAAAGAATTGCGGCTTGATGTCTTCCGAATTCGAGAAATCCAGATCGTGCAACATCCAGCCCAATTCCAAATCGCCAAGCGGGCTTTGAGGAATCTCCGTGCCATCCTCGATCAACTCTAATTTTGCGCCGAACTCACGCGTTCCCAAACAAGGCGCATGGAAATGCTGTCCCTTACGCAGGCGGCGTAAGACGATGTTGTAGTGTTTTTCCACTGTATCTTCGGCGCCCGCTTTATCGGTCATCTCAAAGTGCGCTTCGATGATGTAATCCACGTTTTTCAGCACAAGAGCGGCGCGTTGTTGGCGGTTATCGGTAGCCGACAGATACATCGGCCCAGTGGTTGTGCCGTTCATCCTGCGCCGCGCCTCGCTTTCAGGGGCCTTCTCGCTGACCTCATTGCGCCGAATATTGGTGAACTCGATTTCTTTCAGCACATGGATTTTGTCTATCACCCAGCGGATAGCGGGCTTCCAGTACACCGCTTCGATAATCCCACGCGCCGCTGATGGTGTGATGATGTCGTAACTGACACGCTCCACCTTCATTTCGGGGCGGGTGAACAAGGCGTAATCGCCGCTTACTCAAATCTTGATTCCGTATCCCATAGAATGAGCCTCCTTTATTTTTTGGTATAGACCCTAAAGGTCTCGTAGACCTTTAGGGTCTTGCTTGATTAGTCGAAAAATATCGCGTCGCCGCCCACGTCCGCAGGCAGGACGAGACCTGTTTTCTCGTTGTAGAACTCTGTCATACTGTTTTCAGTCAGGACTTCGTAGGTTTCGTTTATCGTTTCAATTACTCCTTTGCTTTGTAATTTTTTGAATTCATTCTCGTAGACATTGACCGTGTATATTTGTAACTGCCTAGCAAAGCTAAATGGATATGGATGGTATCTTGCTTGTTCCAGCAGCCCCTTTGCTTCATCGTTATAAGGGATGACGACGGCTACAGTGTTGTTATCAATCATCCTGAAATTCTCCGCGGCTGTCTTGAAATCGAATTCTAATCCGTTGTTGAAATGAGACAGGATTTTTTTTACGTCAAAAGCGGTTGCTGGTTGAAGGGTGTACAGGGAATTGAAATAATGCTCGATTGCTTCTTTTGAATCGGGTTGGTCTGCAAAATCCCGTAAAACGCTTTCGGCAACCGCAGCGCCCTGCTTGATAAATTCGGGTGTCCGTTTAATGAAGGGTGTTTCAGGATTGAAAACATACACATTGCCAGTATCTTGTTTCATTTCGCGGTTGAACTCGTCCCGCCGCCTGAATAATGGAATCCAATCCTGCCAACGCACGAAAGCCAACGGGAAAATCCACATCGATGCCTGCTTCCATAACCTGAGTAGAAATCACGCGACAAGGCTGCCCCGATTTCAATCTCTCCCGAACTTCAGTCAGAACTTCTTTGCGGTGGGTGGGACACATCAAGGTTGAGAGATGAAAACTTCCTTCTCCTTCCAACTGGTCGAACAAGCCTTTGGCATGTTTGCGCGTGTTGACAATGCACAATGCCTGCGGATATTTCTTTATCTTTTCGAGCAAATCCATATCAGATGTTTTGCCGATATTCGTCACCTGCACACGCTTGTAAAAGTTAAACAATGCTTGTGAAGTCCGGGGCAAGTTCGATGAAGCTAACTTTTGGCAAACGCTTGTCTAATGCAGGTTGAGTCGCCGTGCAAAAGACCGCGCTTGTGCCGTAATTTGTCACCAATTCCTTAATGGCAAGCATACAAGGATCTAAATACTCTCGCGGCAGCATTTGTGCTTCATCAAAGATAATCACGCTCTTTGCCATGTTATGCAATTTACGGCAGCGTGATGATTTGTTAGCGAACAGCGATTCGAAGAATTGCACGTTAGTTGTGACGACAATCGGAATATCCCAATTCTCAGAAGCCAGTTTTAATTTATCCAGCGTGTCATTAGTGGCGTCATCGGCAGATTCCGTGTCGGGTTTATTATTCCAATTCTTCCAATCAAAGTTGGAGTGATGTTCCAGCACGTTGTCCTCGCCAAGATAATCTTTGAACACGCCTGCGTTTTGCTCGATGATGCTGGTGAATGGAATAACGTAAATCACCCGTTTTAATCCGTGCTTGACGGCATGGTTCAGTGCAAACCCCATCGAAGCCAAAGTCTTTCCGCCGCCGGTAGGAACGGTGAGCGTGAAAAATCCCTGTTCCAAATTCGCCTTATCTTTGCAAGCTTTCAGGGTTTCTGTCCGCTTCTTGTTGAGGTCATCCTGCGGATTGTCGAATTTCTGCATGGCGGTGTTGAACGTGTTGCAAAGTTCTTCGATGCTTGCGTGTCCGCCGCGCGGCTTTTCACCTTGTTGCATAAAGGTTTCGGTTTCTTGAAAATCGGCGTCAACAAGAGCGGAATAAATCATACGCGTTATAAAAGACATAGAAAACGCTTCATTAGATGTTTTAACTTTGCGTGGCTTCAAGATAAGCGAAGCGGGATCAATTTCCGTTTTGTATGCGCTGAAATCTTCAAGTTTCTTTTTTGCAGAGTCCAGCCGCGCAAGCAATGTTCCGTCGCCGGCGACGTCAATCGAACTTCCATAATCCAGCAAGCCTGTATGGTGCCCAGCAATGCAATACGCCAGCATGGTCGCAAGCCATTTTTCAATATCGGTTCTGTTGAATATCTCCATCACTGTTCTTGCGCCAGCGGTAGCGTGGTCAACTTTGCGACCAGTTCCTTCCAGTCGCTTCTGAAATGCTTTGGAGTATTTTCCAAGGTCATGCAATAATGCCGCCATGCGCGCTAACTCGGAAATCCCTGCATCTGAGCCAAAGTTTCCTGCCAGCTCAGCTGTATTAGATAGATGATCTTTTAGCAATTGCCATTTTGATTTATCCTCACCTTTACGTGAATGAGCATAATAGATCATTTGTTGCGCTTTCATTTCCATTACCTTGTATAACTCTGCCAACTCCTGCACCTCGCGCGTCAGTGAATCCCGCAATTCTTTCGGCTCCAACACTTCCACATCCGCGCCCCAGCCGCGGACCCATGGGAGCATCTCACGCCACTCGGCAACATCTGCACTCCAGATACAACCACCGTCTTCTGTATCCTCCACTTTTTCCAGCGGATGCCAAATGCTTTCCTTCACGCGCTTCGTAGCGTCGCGGTTGAAACGAAGTTTCACTGTGATCGGCTCTTCATCCGCGTACCAGATTCCCCAAGCATGTTTCAACAATTGCTGGTCGTCAAAATCATCGGGGATTTCAAATAATTCACTTAAAAGTGCCGCTGTTTCAATCCGGTCTATTTTGAACGGCATCACTTTTTCAAACACTTCGCTGTAAGCGATCACATATACACTATCACTCCAAATCGAAGGCTCGATCAGATAGGGAGATATTACGTGGTTGGTCACGCCTGCGCTTTTTAATCCCTGGTAGCGAATGCGAACCTTTTTCTGTTCCACCCAGGCCTGTGCAAGAATTTCTAGAATTTTGACACGCTCTGGATCTTTCTCCTGTTTGAGTAAAACATCAGCAGCTTTAAGCAGTCGCTCGGTCATAGGCTGGCGTAATGTTGCCGCGAGCTTTTCTAATGCGTTTGTCACATGTGGATTGTAAAAGCGTGTTTGGCGAGATGTTTTACGTGCGGCGAGATAAAGAGTCAATGCTTCATGTAGATTGACTTTGATCTCGGAAATCAACTTGGAACGTTCAATATGGTAACGGCCTTCATAGTCCTGTTCGATGGGGTACTCGAGAGTCAGTTCCATCCGGTCGCGGTAGATGGTTGTGCGATCCACATTTAGCTTTTCCGCCATTTCTGCATCCGTAAATGTGCGCTGAATATATAACCGCTTCATTTCTGCCAAACGTTCGGCCTTTGTCATGCCGCTCATCTTTGCTCCTTGCAACACAGATTCATTCTGCAATCATTCTTTTGCAATAGCATAGCACAACACCCCCATGGATTCTGCAACATTTTGTCACTTTGTTTTGCGGTACGGCCATAACCCTCCATTCTCATCTTCACTCACCAAAAGTCCCTTTTCTTCCAGGACCGGGAGAATACGGGTAACTTCAGAGCGGTTCAACCGCAGCAATCTGGCAAAAAAGCCAGCGCGCTTTCCCGGATGCTCTTCTATTTTACGATAAATTTGCTCTGCGCGTTTATGGTTTGAGGGTCTTGACATAACACACCTCCGTGTTGTAGATTTACGTCCACTTTACGAGAGATGTGTTGCAAGTAATGCAACAACTGGGAGGCGAGTTGCGAAGTAACTCTATTTGGGATTACTTCACTGGACAATCATGTGTTGAACTTCGAATCAGCATATTCAAGATTTAAGTCCCTGATCGGTTAACTTTGAAATAAGAAGATATAAAAAAGCGCTTGCGAAAAATTCGCAGGCGCTTTTCAGTTTTCCCGGAGATATTATTTACTCCAGGTAACAATCTATTGACTTGAGAGGTAATGTTACACGGAGTGGGTCAGGTGCCCCCATGGGGATTCGAACTCCGGTTTAGCCTACGGGTATGTTGCACTGTAGTTGAATTTTGGGATATTGACACGATTAAGCCTTCAAAACAAAACTTCTGCAAATATAAGGTCATAGGCGAATCTATAATGCTTTTGTTTTTCCAAAGGTCACATCGAATGAATAATCCCACGCGTCACCTATTTATCAGTGCATAATCCGGCGCATGTCGCACACTGAATCCGGAACAAGGCGCACACCGAATCCGGCGCATGTCGCACACTAAATCCGGATCATGTCGCACACTTTGCGGAACGACACCGGACGGTGCGAACGGGGAAAAAGCGCGCTGAGAAATCCAACTTCATCGGGTATCCTTCTTTCACTAATAAGTGGAGGCAGAAGTGACCCAGGAGCGATTATCTTTGCGTACGATCCGAGAAATTCTGAGATTGAAATATGAAAACAATTTATCCAACCGAGCGATTGCCCGGGCCTGCCGCGTTTCCAACAGCACCGTGGGGGATTATCTGGTGCGTGCCGAACGCGCCGGAGTAAAGTGGCCGCTTGCTGAGAATTGCAGCGAGAGCGAGATGTATGAGAAGTTATTTCCCGGTGAAGAAAAAACGGCGGCCATATCCGAACGTCCGATTCCAAATTGGGAGGAGATTTACCGTGAACTCTCACGACATGGAGTGACCTTAATGCTGCTATGGCGGGAATATCGCGAGAAGCATCCCGATGGATATGGACGCACTCAGTTCTTTGAGCACTATCAAGATTGGAATTGATCTCACACCACGAGCATGAGATTGCCGCATAAAGGCGGCGAAGAAATGGAAGTCGATTACGCAGGAATGACATTGCCCATTACCAATCCGGAAAGCGGAGAAGTCGCACCCGCGCAAATCTTTGTGGCCGTATTGCCTGCCAGCAGTTACATCTATATGGAAGTCCAGTCTTCGCAAGAACTGCAGCATTGGCTGATGGGACATGTGCATGCTTTTGAATTCTTTGGCGGTGTACCGAAGATCGTGCGTCCCGATAATTTAAAATCGGGAGTGAAGAAACCCAACTACTATGAACCGGATCTCAATCCCAGTTACCAGGAACCGCGGAACACTATCACGTAGCGGTCTTACCTCCGCGGGTGAGGCGGCCGAAGGACAAAGCACATGTCGAGAACAGCGTGCAAAATGTGGAGCGTTGGATTCTAGCTGTGCTGCGCGACAGAACCTTCTTCAGTATCGCTGAAGCCAATCGAACGATCGCGCCATTACTCCATGAACTCAACCAAAAAGAAATGCAGCATTTGGGGAAATCGCGCCAACAGTTATTTGAAGAATTAGACCAAGATGCATTGCTTCCTTTGCCTGAACGCGCTTATGAATTTGCGAGATGGAAAAACGCACGCGTGAGCATCGACTATCACATTATATATG
>CAVVKU010000012.1:0-47471 GCA_963748995.1 uncultured Gammaproteobacteria bacterium
AGCGCGGCACAAAATCTCGGACTGAAGGCCGGTGGGAGGCTGACGGTCGTGGTCGGCAACGAAGCGCGGCTCCTGCGGGTCGTGGGCGTGCTGCCCGAAAGCGCCTACGGCCAGGAACTCGGGATCATGGATATCGGCTCGGCGCAGTGGACCCTGCAGCACATCGGCCGGCTGAACCGCATCGATCTCAGCCTCGTTGCCGGCACGTCGGCGCAGGCTTTCCGCACCCGCCTGAAGAGCCGCCTCGCGCCGGGAACCGTGGCCGTCGCGCCGGAGGTCGAGCGCGATCGCGCCCTCACGGTGACCCGCGCCTATCGCGTCAATCTCAACATGCTGGCGCTGGTGTCCCTGCTGACGGGCGCGTTTCTGGTGTTCTCCACGCAATCGCTGTCCGTGCTCCGCCGGCGCTCCTCGTTGGGCCTGATGCGCGCGCTCGGGGCGACGGCCGGCCAGATCGAGGCGGCGTTGCTCGGCGAGGGCGCCCTCATCGGATTGGCGGGCTCGATCATCGGCCTCCTCCTCGGCATATCGTTCGCGCAGGCGGCGCTGCGGCTGCTGAGCGGGGATCTCGGCAACGGACAGTTGCATGCGCAAAGCGCGGCGCTCGCACCGGCACCTTCGATGCTCGTCGCTTTCCTGGTCATCGGCACGGTCGTGTCGGGCTTCGGCGCCGCCAGGCCCGCGCGCGCGGCTTCGCGCCTATCCCCCGCGCAGGCGCTCAAGGGCGGCGATGCGCGCAACGGAGGCAACGCCATCCACGGATCGATCAGCGGCGCCGCACTGTTCGCCGCGGGCGCGGCGCTCGCGTGGCTCCCGCCGCTGCACGGCATACCGGTTTTCGGATATGCCGCCATCGCCGCACTGCTGTTCGGAGCCGTCATGCAGGTGCCGATGCTGACCCTCAAGACGCTCGGACTCGCGCCGCGCCTCGGTCACGTCGTTCCGGACACCGCGCTCGCCCAGATGGAAGACGACATCGGCATGTCGACGCTCAGCTTGTCGTCCATCATCGTGAGCTTCAGCCTCATGGTCGCCATGGCCATCATGGTGTACTCCTTCCGGGTATCGTTCGAGCGCTGGCTGGACAAGGTGCTGCCGGCGGATGTCCAGGTGCGCGAACCGCTCGGCAACGACACCGCGTACTGGACGGCGGCGGACCAGCGCGCGGCAGCCGCCACGGCGGGTGTGTCGCGCGCGGAGTTCCGGCGAACCCGCCCGCTGCTCCTCGATCCCGCGCGGCCGCCCGTGATCTTGATTGCGCGCGGCGCGACGGCGCTGCAGACGGCCGAGCAATTGCCTCTGCTCAGCAGCCTCCCTGCAACGCGGCTCGGGGCCGGCGAGCCCGCCTGGATTTCGGAGGAGCTCCAGGATCTCTACGGCTATCGGCTGGGAGAGCCGATCGATCTGCCGCTGAACGGCCGGGAGATACGCTTCGTCGTCGCCGGAATCTGGCGCGACTACGCCCGCGCGGCCGGCGCCGTGGCGATATCGCGGGACGCCTACGCCGCCGCCACCGGGGATCGCGATGCGAACGAGGGTTCGGTCTGGCTCGACGCACACGCGCAGGTCGCATCGGTCATCGCCGGGCTGCGCAGCGCGCTGTCGCATGGCGATGCGGCCCGCAATGGCGCGCTCGAGATCACGACGACTCCGGAGCTGCGCGAGCGCTCGCTCAAGATCTTCGACCGCGCATTCGCCATCACCTACGCGCTCGAGGCCATCGCCGTGATCATCGGGCTGATCGGCGTGAGCTTCGCGGCCAGCTCCACCGTGCTCGCGCGCCGTTCGGAATTCGGCATGCTGCGCCACATCGGAATGCGCCGCCGCCAGGTGCTCGGCATGCTGGCGAGCGAGGGAATCCTGATGAGCGCTTGTGCGGTCGCCTACGGTCTGGCGCTCGGCGCGATTCTGAGCCTGGTCCTGGTGTTCGTCGTGAATCGTCAGTCGTTCAACTGGAGCATCGAGCTCGCGCTGCCGCTGCGACAGCTTGCCCTCTTGTCGCTCACGTTGATCGCGGCCGCCGCCCTGACGGCCGTATGGAGCGGGCGCGCGGCCACGCATCGAGCGGCCATCGGCGCCGTGCGGGAGGATTGGTGACCGCGGGGATGCGTCGATGGTGCGCCCGCCCGGCGGTGGTCATGGCCGCGGCCGCGTGCGTCGCCGCCGGCGCGGCCTGTTGGGCGTCGGCACCGGCGCTGCCCGCCCTCGCGCCCGCGGCGCCCACGTCCGCGCCCGCGGCGCCCACGCTTCCCCATTACGCGCCGGTGGTTCCGGGCCTCGCCCTGCGATTCCCCGACGACTTCGGCAGTCACCCGAACTTCCGCACGGAATGGTGGTACGTCACGGGTTGGCTGACGACGGCGAGCGGTCAATCGCTCGGCTTTCAAATCACCTTTTTTCGCTCCAAGCCCGCCGCCGACGAGAACAATCCGAGCGCGTTCGCCGCGCGCCAATTGCTCATCGCGCATTGCGCCATCAGCGATCCCGCGCACGCGGGGCTCTGGCACGAGCAACGCATCCGCCGCGCGGGATTCGGTCTCGCCGAGGCCGCGTCGGGCGATACCAACGTGTGGATCGATCGATGGGCGCTGCGCCGCCGGGCCGGCGGCGCCGGCGCGGCCGCGGGCGGCAGCTACCTCGTGACCGTCGATGCCGACGAGCTCGCGCTGCAATTGAGCCTAGCCGTGACGCAGCCGCCGCTGCTCAACGGAGATTCGGGCTTCAGCCGCAAAGGTCCCGCCGAGGCGTCGGCAAGCTATTACTACAGCGTGCCTCATTTGAAAGTCGCCGGGAGCGTGCGACGGGGCGGCGGATCCGCGGAGCAGGTGTCCGGAGAGGCGTGGCTCGATCACGAATGGTCGAGCGAATATCTGGATGCCGAGGCCGTGGGCTGGGATTGGGCCGGCATCAACCTCGATGACGGCGGCGCTTTGATGATATTTCGAATCCGGGACGCGCGCGGCGCAACCCGCTTTGCCGGGGGCACCCTGCGCGATGCCGCGGGGCGCGCGCAGATCTTCACGCCATCGGACATCGCATTGACGCCCACCCGCCGCTGGACATCCCCTCGCACCGGCGTGGTCTATCCCGTGGCATGGCGACTGCGCGCCGGAGCGAGGGAATTCGACCTCGAGCCTCTCATGGACGATCAGGAAAACGACGCGCGGCTGTCGGCGGGAACGATCTACTGGGAAGGGGCGATCCGCGCGTTGGAGTCCCGGCGCACCGTGGGCCGGGGCTACCTGGAGCTCACCGGTTACGGAAACCGCTTGCGGCTCCAGTGATGAATCAAAGCCCGATGGCGCCCGGCGGATCGCGCCCGGCGAGGATAACCTCCAGCGCGCTCACGATCTCGGTCGCGCTCCTGCCGGCATTGAAAACGAACTCGCCGCGAAAGCGCAGCAGATCCTCCGTCATGTCGGTGTGCGACAGCTCGGCGGCCTTGGGCAGCAACTGCGACACGTCCCGCACGACCGCGCCGATGCGGTGACGATCGTCGAATTGAGCCCCATTCAGACCGCGCTCGGCTTCCTCGTCGGCCGCGAAGAACATGCATGGCCGGGCGAAGGTCAGGCTGTAGGTGAAGCCCGTGCCGGAAAGATCGGTGACCATGAAGTCCGCCGAGGCGTAGCTTTGGGTGTAGTCCCTGCTCCGATCCAGCGAGAAGGCAGGATTGCCGGCGTTCGTGGCCTGGATTCTCTCCACCAGCCGCCGGTCCCCGTCCATGAAGGACATCGGATGAGGCCTGAAGATCACGCGATATCCGCCCGCCAGCAGCGCTTCGACGATGCGCTCGCCGTGGCGCCGCAGGCTCGCCAGCCGCTCGTTCGAGGGGATCACATGGGTGGGAGCATACACGGCCGTGGCTTTCGGCGACGACGACCTCGGCAGCTGCGTCTCGGGGGCGGCGAGCATGAGATCGAGTTTCGGATAGCCCGCGCGAATCAACCTCAATCCCTTGAGGCTCGGGCGGCGGTGCGCAAGATGGCGCAGCGCGTCGATGTGATGAGGGCCCGCCGCACAGGACGTAGTCGAAACCGTCGAAATGGTGATCGAGATACAGGCCGTCCAAGCTCGCCATCGACATCAACGCGTGAACCACCACCGCGTTGGCCGGGCGAAGATAGGACGGCAGATCCGGCGCGGGGAAATACAGGATCTTGGTCTTGAACGCGGGCAGCGTGCTCTGGGTCACATGCGCGATGACGGTCACTCCGGCGAGCGTTCCGAGATCTGCGATGCTGCCGGGCGCGCCCGTGACCGCGACCGCGATGCGAAGCTCCGGGCGCCGCCGAACCAGCTCCTCGACCACGAGCTTGATGTTCTGCCACCGCATCGGGTCGCAGCAGAACACCACGTCATAACCCCGTCCCGCCAGCCGGCTCTCGGACGGATGCCGGATGCGGAAGTGCATGCGGCGCACCGCATTCATGAGCTGGCGCGACCGGTCCGGGCCCAGGATGCCCGTGATCGATCGCCCGATTATTTTTTTTGCCGGTTGGAGCACTTGTCTGCGGGCGATCTTACCCGAGTTCGGCTACCCTTGCCCTACCCCATGCCCGCCGCATTCCTAACCCGTCTCAAGAACTCGCGCATCGTCCGGGGCATCAGCGCAAACGTCTATTCGCAGCTCGTTCAATTGGCGCTGCAGCTGCTCTCCGTGCCGATCTATGCGACCCATTGGGGACTCGCGACATACGGCGCGTGGCTGGTCATTTTCACGGTGCCGAACTATCTGGCATTCGCCGACTTCGGCTTCGCCGCCGCCGCCGCGAACGACATGACGGTGAGCGTCGCGCGCGGAGACCGGGCCGCCGCCATCGCGACCTTTCACGCCGTGCGGGCGGCGATGGCGGGAATATGCACGATCCTGCTCGTGCTGTGCGTCGCCGCGGTCTACTGCCTGCCGGACCGCTCGCTCGCCTTCGTGTCGGGCTTGTCGCACGACCAGGCGCGCTACGCGATCCTGATGCTGGCCGCCTACGGCGTGCTGTCGATCCAGAACAGCGTCAGTCTCGCGGCTTTCCGCTCGATCGGCAATTACGCAACCGGCACGTACCTTCACACCAGCATCCACTTCGCCGAGAACCTGGGCGCATTGATCGTGGTGACCCTGGGCGGGAACATCGAGGACGCAGCAGCCACCTACCTGTCGATCGGCGTGGTCGGCATCGTGGTGCGCATGCTCTGGCTGCGGGTTCAGGCCGGATGGCTGGTGTACTTCTCCTGGCGGATCTCCTTCGGGCAGGTCCGACGGCTCCTGCATCCGGCCTTTGCCGTGCTGGCTCTGCCGATGGCGCAGGCGCTGTTCCTGCAGGGAACCGTCGCGGTGGTGGGCCTCGCGGCGGGTGCTGCGGCCGTTCCGGCGTTCACCGCGGTGCGCACGTTGTCGCGCATCGGCCTGCAGCTCACGATGATCGTGAACAACGCGGTGATTCCCGAATTCACCATGGCCGCCGCATCGGTCGATCACAGGCGACGCGCGAAGCTTGCGTTCATGAGCATCGCCACCAGCGCCGTGATCCTCGTGCCCATGTTCCTGGTCGTCGTGGTGGGGGGGCCCCTGGTGCTGAAATTATGGACCCACGGCGCCATCCATGCGCCCTATGCGCTCATCGTGCTCATGGCATTGACCATGGTCATCAACGGCGGCTGGCTGCCGATATCCAATCTGATCTTCGCGCTGAATCATCACTCGCAGTATTCCTATTACTATCTGGCCGCCGCCGCGGGCTCTGTGCTGCTGAGCTACCCGCTGGTGAAATGGCTCGGCTCTCCGGGCGCGGCGCTTTCGCTGGTGGCATTGGATTCGGTCATGTTCGCGCGCGTTTGGGCGGGGGCGATGGCGCTGAAGGTGTTCGACCCGAAGGAAGTCTACGAGACCGCCGTTTCGGAAGGCGCGAAGCTGCGCCTCGCTTGGTCGAGATTTGCCTCGCGCAACGGTCCCGGCAATCCACGACCGCGCAGGCGACCCAAGGCCAGCGGACCGTGATGGCGTGGGTGCCATTGAAAAAATTTTAAATCTGTCGGCAATCTGCGACGCATGATCGATTGCACGCATGTTCGTTGAGCGCGCGCCCGGGGTCGCAAGCGGGTTGCGACAAGTGGCGAAAAATGCTTGAATAAATAATGATATCCGACGATACAAGGCGGCCGGTTCCGCTTCCGCGCACCGTCAGCGCCGAATTCCCGCACTTCGCCGCCTGAGCGGTCACCAAAAGAGCATCGTCCATGCCCTCGCTCGGCGTGTTGTGGGCTCAATATGGTCCCTACCACTTCGCCCGTGTATCCGCGCTGAAATCCCACGCCGCGTCGCAGCCGATTCACGCCCTGGAAATCGCCAGCCGTACGCATGATTATGAATGGAGCCGATCGGGCGCCACGGTCAATCTGATCACACTGTTCCCGGGCGACGTGGCCGAGCAGCTGTCCTTCTGGCGCGTGTTTTTTCGAACTCGAAAAAGCTTCGCGCAGCTCAAACTCGATGTGTTGTTCATTCCGAGCTACTCGCCGAAACAGCCGCTGGCGGCGCTGCTGGCGGCAAGATCGCTCGGAATCAGCACCGTGCTCATGATCGACAGCCACAAGGGCACCATGAAGGCGCGCCGCTTCGGCACCTGGCTCAAACGCCGTTTGGTCCGCCTGTTCGACGCCGCGCTGGTCGGCGGCAGCCCGCAGATGAAGTACATCGAATCCCTGGGCATGCACCGCGACCACATTTTCGTGGGCTACGACACGGTCGACAACGACTTCTTCGCCCGTCGCGCAGCCGAAACCCGCGCGCGGGCCGCGGAGTTCAGGCAGCGATACGATCTGCCGAACCGGTATTTCCTGAGCCTGGGCCGCTTTTTGCCCAAGAAGAACCTGTCGGTATTGATCAGGGCCTATCGGCGCTTTCTCGATTCGGCGCCCGGCACGAAGACTCATCTGGTGATGGTCGGCTCGGGAGAAGAGGAGACGAATCTGCGCATGCTGTGCGACGAGCTGCGCCTGCCGGTCTACAACAAAATGGCGGCGAAGATCGATGTGCAGGAAGCCAGCACGGCGGACTGCGCTCCCGGGGTGCATTTCTACGGCTTTCGCCAGATCGAGGAGAGCCCGATATTTTATGCCCTGGCCGACGCCTTCGTCCTGCCAAGCGCGTTCGAGGAGTGGGGTTTGGTGGTCAATGAAGCCTTGAGCTGCGGCCTGCCGGTCGTGCTGAGCGAAACGGTCGGATCCGCGGAGGATCTGCTGCGCGAGGGATCACCACCGGGCGCCGAACGAAGCTTGGCCGGGAAGCCGCAACTCGCCAAATGCATCCGCCTGAACGGATTCGTGTTCGATCCCAGGTCGGTCACGGGGCTGACGGACGCGTTGTTGACCCTGGATGCGGATCCGGCGCTGCGGCAGAGCATGGGACAGGCGGGCCGGTTGATCGTGGAGGACTTTTCGTGCGACAAGTTCGCGCGCAGCGCCCTCAAGGCGGCGAATACAGCGCTCAGCCGCGGAGCGCCGGCGCGGCCGGATTCGTCCGCTCGGCGCGCGCCTTGATTTCCTGGTCCCGGAACAAGGTCTTGTAGAAGTCCGCGCAAACCGCCTGGTAGTTGTTCCAATCGAGCGATCGGACCGTGGCCATGCCCGCCGCGCCCATGGCGGCTGCGCGATCACGATGCTCGTACAGATGGGTGATCTTCTCGGCGATGGCGGCGCTGTCGCGGATCGGAACCACGTAGCCCTCGCGGCCGTCGGTGATCGAGTCGGCCATGCCGGTATTCTTGGAGACGATCACCGGAAGGCCCGTCGACATCGCCTCCGACACGACCAGACCGTAGGAGTCCGCGAGGGAGGGCATGACGAAGACATCGGCATCGAGATAACGCTCTCGAACCAGCGGGCGCGCGAGGGGGCCGGTCTCCTCGAATAGGCCGCGATAACGGTCGAGAACTCCGCGGAACGCGGGATCGACGGGGCCGGCGAGAATCAGGCGCGCGTCGGGAAGCTGCGCCCGGCGAAAGCCCTCGAGCAGGTAATGAATGCCCTTTCGCATGCAGACCTGGCCCAGAAACAGCACGCGGAAGGTCTTGCCGGCAGCCGGCCGCGTGCCGGCATCGAATGCCGCCAAGTCGACGCCGTACGGACAGACCACCAGCCGATCCGCGGGGATGCCTTGATCGACGAACGTGCGCTTGGCGTAGCGCGAGGGACACAGGATGAAATCCGCGAGCGAGATCTCCTCCAGAACGCGATGGCGGAAGCTCGCACCCGGCACCTTGAACGGGATGCCGAGGTGCTGCGCCTCCTCGGACAGGATCCTTTCCTGAAACCTCGGGTGCTCCTCGCGCATGTCGCAGACGACCGTCGCTCCGGCCCGCTTGGCCTTGCGGGCGGCCTTCCACCCCACGCTGTGGACGAAATGCAGCACGTCGCAATCTTCCATCATCATCGCCGCTCGTCTTGCGAACAGGTCGTTGTGCACGTAATTCGCACGCTCGTAGGAGCCGCCGAATCGGGGAATGGCCCGCCGCAGAAGCTCGGGCATCCAGGTTCGCTTCACCTTTTGCGGCGGCAGCCCATCGAGCCGACGCTCCTGCCATAACCGCTCGAACGGGCCGCCCATGCGCCCGAGCCAGGCCTCCCCGCTCGTCAGGCTGGGACCGGTGATGTAGTGTCCCAGGAACTCTTCCCGGTGAAGGGCCAGCGCGGTGTAGTAATAGTGGAAGACATCGGAAATGAGCTCGACTCTAGGCATCGAATACTGGGTCCCGCATTGGGCTCGAAAGTGGAGGTGAATTTTCGGACGATCGGAATGTCTTGAAAGAGCGGCCGCTACTTTATCATGCGATTTTGACAGTTCGCGGAAGGCATACTTTGAAAAAATTACTCATCTATTGCGCGTTCCTGGCCGGCCTGGTTGCGCTCGGCCCCTCCATCGCCCAGCAGTCCGCGGCCCCTGGCGCGGTGCCTCCCGGCGCCGCGGCGCTCGGCTATACGCATCGGGCGATCTATCTGACGCCGACCACGGACGACATCTCCTACGACAAGACGGTCAAGAACCTGTACAGCGGCGATTGGTATGATCCCGTGAAGCCCCCGTCCACCTATTTCATGACCAACGGGGTGCTCACCATGAATCTGGGCGGGGTTCTGACCACGGAGAGCCGCAGGTCCCAACCCGGCGCCTTGCCGCTGCTCCTCGGCTCGAAGGGTTTCTACGTGGAGTTCGCGGTCAAGCTCTCCGAGAACGACAACGATCATTTCCCGGCCGTCTGGGTCATGCCACAAGAGCACGATTCATCACAATCGGACCATCAGCCCGGCGACCCTCCGCATTACGAGCGCTGGCTGGAGCTGGACGTGAATGAGGGGGGACTCGGGACCAATCAGTCAGGCGCCTACCGGGGCGCCGTGATCGACTGGTGGGGCATCTACCCGCATTACGAACGCAAGGTGTTCAACAACATCGTTCGAGATCCGATCGACATGACGGTCGAGCACATTTTCGGCGCCAGTTACGATCCCGCCGGCCAGCAAGTCACCTGGTGGCTGGATGGCTCCAAGATGGGCAGTCAAAGCACGGCTTCCTTCCCCGCCGTCGTCAACAGCTATCACTACTATCTGATCATGAACGCTGCGACCCGCGGCGCCAAGCTCCCGTACCAGATGCAGGTGCGCTACCTCGCCGCCTGGACGCCATAGGCGTATCGCAGCATGGTGTCCGCGAGGATGGCGCCGCGCTCGACGGGCCAGGCCGCGCAGATCTCGTCATGAATCGCGCCGGCGGCCGCCAGTACCTGTTTCAGCCGCACGACGGAGCTGGTCGACCACAGCACCCGCTCCACACGGGTTCCGAGCACGGCGCAATTCAACAGCAGCGCGCTCAAGCCCGCGTCGCTCGCGAGGTGGCTGCGCATCGAGGGGATGCGATCGAGCAGTCCCGACTCGGTGGCGCATCGTTCGAAATCGTGCCGGCTCAGGCCGCGAAATAGTCCGTGGACGATCAGGGCGCGGGATTCCTCCGCACCGAGGAGCGACGGCGTCAGCACCGCCTGCGCCACATCTCCGTAGCGCGGCAGCTTCTCGAGCGCCGATCCGGTCCCCACGCCGATCCGGGCCACGGTACCCAAGGCCACGAGCTCTTGCAGGGCAGTCGCCATGTCGGGCGTCGGGTCCGTGAGCCGCGGCTCGTGAAGCATGAGACAGTCGATGCGATCGGTTCCGAGCGCCTCGAGGCTTTGCTGCAGATCCGCACGCAGACGGCCGGGCTCGAAATGGCCATATGCGTCGTCGCGCACGGGCGCAGGCGCATCCGCCGCCGAAGCCGCGCGAGGACGGCCGCCCCGCTTGAGGCGCCGGTAAACCGGCTTGACGACCGCCCGCACGATCGCGCGCGCCGCCGCCAGTGCCGAGTGCCCGGGCGGGCGCGGAAACCCGATCTTGGTGCAGATCGCAACCTCACGACGCACCTCGCGCAGGCAAAGCCCGAGGACCCGCTCCGACGCCCCATCCCCATAGGAGGGGGCCGTATCGAAATACCGGATCCCGCGCTCGAGCGCAGCTTCGATCAAGCGCCTGGAGTTGCGCTCTTCCAGCCCCGCTCTCAACCGGCCGCAGCCGAAGCCCAATCGGTCCGTCAAACGCCCGCTGATTGCCGCTCTCCCGTCAACTGATCGCACAACCGCCGCGCGAGCGCCATGGCCGTATAGGTCGGGTTGGCAAAACTCGCGCAGGGAAACACCGCGGCGCCCGCCACATACAGATTCCGGGTGCCGAACACCTTGCAGCCGGCGTCCACCACGCCGTTCGCGGGGCTCGTGCCCATCCTCGCACCGCCGCACTGATGATATGAATCGCTCGCCCCGCTCAGCAGTCGAACGTCCCCGGATTCGAGCGCCGGATCGGCGATGAGCTCGGCGTCGGCGGTGAGCTCGAGAAAGCGCCGCAGATGCACCGCGAAGGACTGGAGGCTTTTCATTTGCAATTGCTCATCGACCACCCAGTTCAATTCCGCGATGGGATCGCCGAATCGATCGACTCGGGCCGCATCGAGGCTGATGCGGCTCTCCCGCATCGGTCGCTGCTCGCAATGCGCAATGACGCTGATGCCCCGATCCGCGATGGCGAGCACGCGGCGGTGTCTCAGATAGCGCCAGATCAGGGGAAACCATACCCGGTTCAATGCCGCGATTCTCTTCAGGGTTTCGATCGGCCGGGCCACCGTGGTCCCGTTCCGCAGCGCCTTGATGAATTGCTTGAGCGCCTGCAGATCCTCGGTGACCCGCGAGTCGAACCTCATCGAGCAGGCGATGTTCAGAAGCCCCTCCTCTCTCAAGGTCGACCCCAGCATTCTGATCTTGGGTTGGTACTTGAAGCCTCGAACGACGAGGTTCTCGAACCGGTCCGCGAAGCGCCGCTTGTCGTTCACGTGAATCTTGCCGATGATCAAGTCCAGATGATCCTGAAAAAAGGCGCCGATATTCGGGTTGGCGCACCATGCCCATCCCGGGTTCTTTCTGCCGGTGAGCAGCAGGAGCCGTGAAATTTCGATCGTGCCGCACGCGAGCACGACCTGCCGGGCCCGAACATCGCTGCTCCCGCCGTTCCTCGAGTGCACGCGCACGCCCGTGATCCTCGACTCGTCGTCCGCACACAAGCAGCTCGCTCGCATGGCACGAGGGCGCCACCAGCAGATTCGGGCGGTTGTTCAGATCATCCGCGAACCAGCGCGCCAGATTGGACTCGCGCAGCCACCGGGTGAAAAAGAATTCGCAGCCGGATTCCGGCGCAGCCGCCCCGGTCGAGGCGGGCAGGAGGCTCGCGTCGCTCAGGTGGGCGAGATCCAGACCCAGCAGTCCCGCCACATCGCCGTAATAGCTTTCGACCTCGGTGAACGATATCGGCCACGCCGCCTCGGGCATGATCGCGCGCGCCTCGAAATCGTAGGGAACGAACTGGGTCAGCTGCCCCCCCCAGAGCGTGGTCGTGCCGCCCGACGACTCGCGCGCGCCCGTGCAGCGCGCCGGAATGCGCCCGCCCGGTCATGCTCACCGCGTTGAGGTCCTGCGCGGCCCCGGGTTCCGCGGCGCCCGTCTCCAGCAGGAGCACCTTGACGCCCGCGCGGGCCAGCGACACCGCGGCAACCAGCCCCACCGCCCCCGCACCGATGACAACAACCTCCCACTCGGTGTCAACCCCCTGGGTTGGATCGCTTTCGGACAAATACATACCCTGCTTCTCTTGAGCTCGCAGGTGTGACCGTAGCATGGAGAAGGATATGAAAGGGAAATCCCGCCGCGCGGCTCAGCGCTCGGCGGGCGTCGGCGGGCGGGATACCGCCTTAAAACTGGGTGCTATAGCCTTCGGGCGCCCGCGTCTGCGACTGCAACACGGAGACATTCGAGCTCATCACGTAGATCGGCATCTCCGACAGCGTGAGCGTGAGCACGCCATTGGTGTACTGGACCGACTTCGGGTTTCCCATGGCATCGAAGACAACGGCGGTACCCGATGCGCCGGCCGAGTCCACCTTAAGCTGGTAGGAAATGCTGGCGTCGAACGAGCCGTTGTGCGCCCAGAGCGCCGTCATGGCGTGCGCCTTGTCGGCCAGCAGGAAGGAATACCCGTAGCCCCCGGATGGCAGGTTGGTCAGCGCCCCGAGGCTCCTCGAACCGTCGACGAGTCGCGCGGTCGCCGCCACCGCGAGCGCAGCCGGCTTGGGGGCGATGTTGGGCGAATTGAAGTTGTTCTTCGCCATGCTCAGGTTGAAGTACATGCCGAAGCCCACGCTCGAGGGGAAATCCGCCGAATAGAACAGGAACGAGGTGTCGACGCCCTCTCCCAACATGATCAGATGGGTGCGCACGACGGCTTCCGCATGCTGCGTGAGCACGTCGTTGGTCGGATAGCTCGCCGTATATTGGGCGCCATCCGGATAGCTGATTCCGCTCTCGGTGACGAACAGCTTGGTCCCTGCCGGCAGCACGCTGACCATCGCCTTTCGCAGGCCCTGGATCTGACCGGGCAAGTCGGCCGACTCGGGCGGCTTGGAGGAGCTGGCCGAGATCGTGTAGTAGCCGTGACAGGAGACCGCGTCCAGATACTTGGTGAAGCCGAGCGGCGCAAGACGGGTGAGCCACTCTCCGCAGGTCACGGGACCCTGTGTTGCGGGGCCCATCACCATCGCGTCCGGATCGGTGGAATGCACGCCGTTCCAGGCCGCCTGGTACAACTCGACGAACTGGGCATCGCTGCCCTTCCACTCCGTCGACGGACCCGGGTCCGGCTCCCAGGTGACCTGGTAATAATTCTTTTGTTGATTTGGGATGTACTTGGCGTGAATGAGCACGCTTTCCTGGCCCACGAGCGCCGAATAATTCTGGAATGCGCTGAAGGATTTCGGAGGATAGGTCCCGAACGCGTGCGCCGATGGCGCGGTGCTCGCCCAGGCGGGCAGACCGTCCATGCTGATGATCCGGGCGAGCGTCCCCTGCTTCAGGCCGGGGTCGAGACGATAATTCGCCGGGTTGTACTGGCCCGCGTAGTTCGGCTCGGTCGTCGCCTCGGAACGCTGATCCAGCACCCACGTGCTGCCGAGATTCTCGTTCACGGGTTGCAGCCCATTGCCGCTGCAGCAGACTCCCGATTCGACATAATTTGCGCCCTGCAGCCCGATGCGTCGCTGATCGAGGGCGGAGCCCATCGCCGGGACGATATCCGCGACATGGGGAAGGATGCCGAAGGATGCGTAGCCTGCGGGACGGCTGCCCAATTGCGGCTGGGTGGCGCCGGAGTTCTGAAGCTTGGCCGCGGCGGCGAAATAGCCGGCGAGCGTCGAGGAGCATGCGAGCGTCGTGGTGGTCGAGCCCTGCGGCACGCCGATCGAGCCCGAGGCGAGAGCCGTTCCCGTGTAGTCGACGATCTGCCAGGCGAGAATGTCGCCGTTCTGGGACACCGCTTCGAACTTCACCGTGAACGTCGAGCCGGATGTGAACGTCTGGGTGAGATCGTTGCCGCTGACCGAAATCCCCAGCGATGAGGATGAAGATGTGACGGAGCCCGCAGTTTGCTCCGCCGACGCGCAGCTTAAGGCGCCGGCCGGGATGCTCGCGGCCGTGCTCGGGGGCGGAGTCACCGGCGTGGTGCCGCCGGAGCTTGTGCCGCCGGAGCTTGTGCCGCCGGAGGTGCTCCCGCCGCCCGCCGAGGAGGTGCCGGAAGCGCTGGAGGTTGATGTGCCATCGCGACGAGCCGCCGGAGCATCCCGTGATCATCATGGCGGCAGCGATCGCCGCCATTGTTCTGATACGTGTCGTCATCGGTTCAGCTGCATCTCGAAACAAACCTCTCGTGCGAGTTGGATGTTAGGTGTACGAAAATTGATCAACGCGGAAGCAATTCACGGTTGCGATAATATTTACGAAGTTTTTTTTTAGATAACTGTCGGCCACGAGAGACTCTGTCTCCGTGAGCAGACATTTGATCGACCGTGCATTTTATTTTTCGCGATCGGCTGAAGGCCGCGCGAGATCCGCCGATACGACGTCGGCTATTCGAAGAAACGCCTTATTTTATAGTCTTTTATTCTGCGTGGCTCGCGCCAGCGCGCGCCGATGGCGACACAGGGATTCCCCGCACAGCGCATTTCTCTCGGCTGATCCCTGGTCACGACGCTGCCGGCGGCAATGACCGCTTCGCCGCCGATGACGACGCCGGGCCCGACGAAGGCCTGCGCTCCGATCCACGCGCCATCCTCGACGAGGATCCGCCGATTTCGATACGGCATGCTGGGCTCTGTGAAATCGTGATTGCCGGTGCAGAGAAAAGCGCGCTGCGAGATGCAGCAATGCGATCCGATCACGATCGGCTCGAGGTTGAGAAGAAACACCTCCTCACCGATCCAGCTGTAGTCGCCGATCTCCAGCTTCCACGGGAAATGGATGTTCACGCGCGGTTTGATGTACACCCCGATCCCGATCTTGGCGCCGAATCGCCGGAGCAACCCGCATTTCAACGCGGTCGGCCAGGGCAGCGCCGAGAGGAAGAAGACGCATTTCAACAGATACCATGCCGACTCCACCCATCGGGGACGGCCGCGATCGAGGTCGGGACTTCCATCGAACAGATCCTGCCGGACGCGGGTCATGGTGTCAGCAATACGCGGCGCATGCGCGTTCCAACTCATTGACTACCGAGGGCCACGCGTAGCGCGCCTCGACGGCGCGGCGGCCCGCCGAGCCGCGACCGGCTCGCTCCGAATCGGAGCTGAGCACGGCCCGTTCGAGCGCCTCGGCGACGGAGTCCACGGTCGCGCCGCAATCCCAGCCGGCACCGTCCGCCATCAAATCGCCGACATTGCTTTCGCGCGTGGCGACGACGGGCACTTCACAGGCGAGCGCCTCGAGAACGCTCATCGGCAATCCCTCCGAGTACGAGGGCAGCACGAACAGGTCGGCGGAATGGAGGAGACGCACCTTCTCATCACCCTGCACCAGCCCGGTGAAGGTCACCCGGCTCTCCAGGCCGAGCTCGGCGGCGCGCGCGCGCACCTCCGCGAGGTGCCCTCCTTCGTCGGGACCCGCGATGACGAGCTCCCAGTCCTGCGCCCGAGGGCAGACCCGGGCCCAGGCCGGAAGCAGGAGCATCAAGCCCTTCTTGGGATGAATGCGGCCGAGAAACAAAATCCGCCGCGAGCGCTTGGTGAGATTTGCGACCAGCGGCGTGCGGATCGGGCGCTCCATAACGGCGGGCCTTGCGAAATCGGCGACATCGAGCCCGTTGGGAATGACCACGATCGGCTGGCGCGCGCCGGTCGCCGCGATCTGGTCCGCTTCGATGGCGGTCAATGCCCGCCAGAAACGCACATCGCGGATGTTGCGGTCCTCGAACAACCAGTTCACCAGCCTCTTCTTCCATTGCGACCGCCTCAGGATATAAGGCTCGAACATGCCGTGAACATGGTACACCAGGGCCTTGTGCTGCCTCCGCGCCTCGCGGCCGAAGATCAGATTGGGCCCGACGTATAGTCCGTGCCCGTGGGCCACGTCGCTCTCGCGAACCAGCGCGCTCGCATCCTTGAGCATGTCCGGGGAGTAATACAGGAAATCCGGACCCACCCGGCGATATTCGAGGATCCCCGGGCGGGACTGCTGGCGGGCGGCTCCGCAGGTCGCACACAGCACGGAGCGAAACCCCGCCGCTTCCAGGTGCGTGTGCAGGGCAATCGCGCTCGAGCCCAGTCCACCGCCCTGCAGGGGCTCGAGCGACTGGGTGAAATGCAGGTGCCTCATGAACAGCCTGGACCGCCTCGCGCCGCGCGGTCTCGCGGCGCGGGTCGTATCATCCCGTCAAAACTTGAACTTCACGCCGGCATTCGCGATGTCGTCGCTGTATCCAAATTGCGGCTGATTGGAATCGCGCAGCTCGTGACGGTAGGAGAACGTGAACACGAGCGCGTGAATGGGCGTGTATTGAACCGCCAGCTGCTGGGAGGTGATGGTGTCGTGCCGCGTGCCGGTTGCGAGGCCGACGCCCGCCACGGGGGTGACGTATGCGGTGCTTGCGCCGATGTAGTTCTGGTCATACCACGCGACCACCACCACCCAGGTCAATTTCTCGGATTGCACCCAGCTCGGGGTCAGGGAAACGCCGGTCTGCACGAAATAATCTGCCTGCGCGAACGTGTAGGCCGCGAGATCCCGGCTCGCAGTCACGGCGAGCGAGGTCTTGTCGGTCGGCTGCCACTGCCCCTTCAGATGCCAGATATCACCCGAGAACTGCCCGATGTGCGGGAGACCGGGATTGTTGGGATAGTCGCGAATCAGATATCCCGCATCGCCGCTCAGCGTGGTCTTCTCGGTGGGCGCGTACTTGAACAGCAGCGACAGCGTGTCTTGATTGAAGTCCGGGTTGACCAGAACATTGTCGACTTCGGAGAGCGCCGGATTGGGATAATGCCCGTGCGAGTAATCGTACTCGACGCCCAGCGTATTCAGCTGGGAGGTCGCCAGCTCGGCGCCCACCTTCCCGGTCTCGTAGTTCAGATTGTTGTAGCTCTCCGAGGAGAGCTCGTTCTTCGTGTAGGTGTCGTCGACGCCGCCGTAAATCGCCAGATGCGGGCCGACCTGGTAGCGGCCGTTGGCGAAATATTCCTGGCGGTCGATCATGTCCCGCTGAAAGAACAGGGTGTCCGCAAATCCGGTCAGCGCTCGCGTATAGCTGCCACCAATCTGTCCGGTCAAATCCGACGCGAGGCTCCAGTTCCAAAGCGCCTTGGCGAGCCCTGAGGTGTTGTTGAGATTGGTGTTGTGGACATAGGCGTTCTCGTCCGCCTCGAAATCGTAGTCGATGGACTGCCGGCTCACCAGCCAATGGCCGTCGAAGCCCACGGAACCCGAGTTGATGTGGTCGGCGGGGGAGGTGCCCGGCGGGATGAGCGATGCGACCTGAGGATAGTTCCGAACGCTCGGAAGCCGGAAGACGTTGTTATCGTATGTCCAGACGTATTGCAGATACGGCGTGAACCAGCTCACCGTATTGTCCGGCATGTTCTCCGGCGCGACAGGGACCGGCGGAAAGTACTGAAGCTGGGCCTGGGCTCGCGGCGCTAGAAAGCACGCGGTGATGCATGCTGCCAAGGCGACCCGGATGCACGGGGCGGGGCGGGTACTTCGTCATGGCGGCGCTTCGCTCAGAGTTCCTGGATGACGCTGCCGAGCACATTGACCCCGGCTTCCGCAAGGTTGCGCATCGCGGTCACGATTTTCTTCTGGCGCGTGTGATTCCTGCGCGCGACCATCAGCGCATTGCCGGCGCGCGCCGCCAGAATTTGCGCATCCGCCGTCTCCGCCATGGCCGGCGTATCGATCACGATGACATCGAACTGCTCGGTGAACTGCTCGAGGACGACGTCGAACACCGGTCCCGACAGGAGCTCCTGCGGATTCGGCGGCAGACGCCCGCTCGGCAACACGAACAGCCTCAGCTGCGGATGGATACGCCGCGCGATCTCCCTCGTCGCGCGACCCGTGACCAGGGCCGACAATCCCACCTCGTTGTTGAGGTTGAACAGCAGGTGCTGCCTCGGGTGACGCATGTCCGCATCGATCAACAGCGTGCGCTCGCCGATCTGCGCGAACACGGTGGCGAGATTCGCCGCCAGCCAGCTGCGCCCGTCGCCGCGCTCGGCGCTGGTCACCGCAATGACCTTTCGTGTGGTGTCGCGCGGCCATCGGAACAAAATCTGGCTGCGCAAGGCGCGCAGCGGCTCGACCATGGGGCTCTCGGGCTTGTAGCCGGCGATGACCTCCTCGCCCACACCGTTCTGCCCGCACGCCAGAATGGGGTAGTTGAACTGCCTCGCGATCGCGAATTCCACGTCTTCTTTCGCGAGCAGCTGCAGCTGCACCGCGGCGTCGCCGAATCGAAGTCCCTGCTCCCGCGCGAATCGCTCGATCTTGTCGACATCGCTCGGGCTCAGGCGCCCTTCACCGACGAGAATCGCTCCGATCGATCGACTGCCCTCCGGAGATGCCCCGGGGTTGACCATGGCTTTATTCTTCAAGGTGACCTTCATGAGCGCGCCGCCGCCGGGGGGGCGTAGGCCACGAGGCCGCGCCCCGGTGCCGTCTTCGCGTTGGGAATACGGCCGAGGATCGGAACGCCCAGCAGCTGCAGGAGCTCGTCCCCATCGCGCACGCGGCGGTCGGTCAATTCGCGCAGCAGCGCCGCGCCGACGCCGCAGACGACTCCCACGAACAGTCCGAAAAGCACGTTGAGTATCAGTTTCGGGCTCGAAGCCTCGGTGGGCACGGCCGCGGGGGCGAGCAACTCGATGTTCGTCTGCTGCGCCTGGCTCTCCAGGCTGCTTTGAGCCAATCGCTGGGAAACCGCATCGAGATTCTTTTGCGCCATGGTCACGTCATTCTGATAATCCGCGACCTGATCGTGCTGACGCTTCAAATCGAGTATCCGCTGCTTCTGCGCCTCCAGGGCCGCCTTCACATCGTCCTCGCGCCGCACGTCGATCTGGGCGGTGCCGCCAATCGAGGCGGCGATCCGTTCGCTCTCCTGCGCGATGCGCTCGTGCAGACCGGCGATCTGCGCCTCCACATCCTTGTAGTCCGGATAATTTTTTCCATAGTTCGTGGCCATGTCGCGGCGTTTGGCCTCTGCCACCGCGAGGCTCGCCTTGAGGTTCGCGATCACCGGGCTTTGCAGCACTTCCGGCAACGATTCGGCGTCACCCCGCGCCTGGCGCTGCCGGGACTGGCTCTGCTGTCGTTGACTTTGGATCGCCACGAGCTCCGTGGACAGCTCCTGCAGCCGGGCGTTCTCCACGTCAAACTTGTCGTCCGTCGCGACGATGCCGGCCGCGTTCTGGAAATCCGCCAATCGCTTCTCCTTGGCTTCGAGATCGGCGCGCAGCGTGCGCGATTGATCGTTGAACCAGGAGGCGTATTGCTTCGCGGAATCGACCTTCAACTCGATGTTGGTGTCGATGTAGGCTGCCGCCCAGGCGTTTGCGAGGTCGGCGGCGAATTTCGCATCCCCCCACTTCGCGGAGATGCCGATCACGTCGCTCTCCTTGGAGGGAACCACCGTCACCTTCTTCTGGAGCAAATCGGCGATCCAACCGACGAGATCACCCCTGCCCTGCCGCTGCCATTTGTCCTTCATCTCCTGCGACTCATCGAGCTTCAACAGCTTGACGGCGCGCTGCGCGACGCGATGGCTCTCGATGATGTCGACCTGGGTTGCGATGTCGCTCGGCAGCAATGCCGGATAGGCTGCGCTGTTGGACAGCGGGTCGGCCTTGCCCTGCACCACCACCGACGCCGTGGCCACGTACTCCTTCGGCAGTATCAGCGTCACAAGCACGACGAGGATCAGGATGGCGAGGAACACGCGCGCGGCGAAACGCCAGCGCGCCCGCAAGACCAGAAACAACTGCTGAGAACCCATCGCTGCTTTCCCTAAATGAATGCCAGGCCAAATCTCAAAACGTCAGAACAAACTCTCTTTCACGTAAATGACATCCGCGTCCTTCACATCGTCGTCGAGCGAGACCTCGATCTCGTTCACCTTGCCGTGGGCATCGCGACGATGCAGCACGATCCCGCGCCGCGTGCCTTTCGTCGTGATGCCGCCGCCGACTGCGAGCGCCTGCATCACGGTCATCCCGCGCTCCAGGCGGTACTGACCCGCCTTCTGAACCTGTCCGTAGATATAGAACATCGGCTGATGATTCACGAAAATCGTATCGCCACCCGCCAAGAGAACATCGTCGGCGGTGTTGCCCTCCATGGCGGCCTTCACCACATCGATGTCGCGCCGGAACGGCTTGCCGCCGCGCACACCGCTCACGATCACGGTATCGGAGCCCGTCGCCATGATCCCGCCGGCCGTCGCCAGCATGCCGGACAGGTGGCCGCCCGCCGCATCCAGCGGATAGCGTCCGGGCTTGTTGACTTCACCGAGCACCGAGACCTGATTGCCGAAAGCGGTCTCGAGCAGAATGTTCACCTGGGGATTGACGACGAAGCCTCCCTCCTTGAGGAGCTCGCCGATTTTCTTCTCCGCGGCCGGCAAGGTCAGGTCGCTCACCTGCACCGAACCGATCAAGGGAAAGCTGATCGCGCCGACCTCCGATACGCGTGCCTGGAGGGTCAGATCCGGATTCTTGAACACCGAGATCTTGAGGATGTCCCCGGGGCCGATGTGGTACTCGAGCTGCACGGTCGACGCCGCCTGCGCGTGGGCGGGAGTCACCGGCAGGCTCAGTGAGAGCATCGCCGCAACAACCAGAGGGGCCGCCAGCCGACAGGCTGAGCGCACGAGTCCGAAACGCGAGTCGATGTGATGGATTGGCAATGTCGAGCTTCCTGGGGAGATGACCGTCACAGCGCGCCGGTCCATCGGACGATGTGCGACCGCTTCGGGACGATAGCGCACGCGGCAGGCTAAATAGGTGAAAATTAACATATTTTTAGGTGCGCCGCCTCATGAGGAGGCGGGCACGACGACGTTCTCGCGCGCTGCGGCCGACTCCGTTCTGGCCCCGGAGCCGAACAGTCGGGCGAGCACGAGGTCGATCTCGAAGTGATGTTCCGCATAGGCGCGTGCGCGCTTGCCGAGTTCGCCCCGGGCCGCCCGATCATCCGCCAGCTTCACGACGGCCGCCGCGAGCGCCGAGGTATCGTCCGGGAGAACGACGAGCCCGCACTGCGACACGACGGCGTGCAGCTCCGTGCCCGGCCGGGACATGGTGATCACCGGCCTGCCGCTCGACAGCATGCCGCACAATTTGGACGGCAGCACGAGATCGGTGGCATCCTCGTTCTGCGGCAGCAGGTGGATATCGCCGAAGCACAACAGCTCGCCGAGCCGCTCGATCGGCTGCAACGGCAGGAACCGCACGTTGGGAAGATCCGCCGCGGCGCTCTGCAACGCAGGTTTCATGACCCCCTCGCCGCTCACGACGAACACGATGTCGCTGCGTGCCGAGAGCAGCGACGCGGCGGCCGGAATTGCCATCAGGCCCTGCTTTCCTCCCATGGAGCCGGAGAACAAGACGACCACGCTGTCGGCCGGGATCCCGAGCTGCACGCGGAAGGCATCGCCATCGAAACCAGGGTGTATGCGCGACACGTCCACCCAATTCGGAAAATATCGGGTGCGCGCCTTCGGCACGCCTTTGCGCTGCAGCGTTTCCACCATGCGCGTGGAAATCGACGAGACCTGGTCGAACCGCCGGAGCATGAATCGCTCCAGGCGCAGCACGATGCCGCGCACCGGCTTGCTGCGCAGCAGTCCCATGTTGAAGGCAAGATCCACTTCGAAGTCCTGAAGATGCAGCCAGGCGCGCGCGCCCGCCAAACGCGCGGCCAGCCAGCCCATCGGCGCGCACACGAACGCGGGGGCCACCGTCACGACGAGATCGGGCCGCCAGAAAAGTTGCCGCACCATGAGCGGCAACGAGGCGATGGCGAAGGATAGGAGGTGCAGCACGCGTTTGATGCCCGTCGGAGAGGCAGGCACCCAGATCGGGGCGCGCCACACCGACACGTTGCGCCAGGTGTCGCGTCGATAAGCGCGGCCCGCGTAGGCGGGATCCAGTTTCCATTGCGGATAATACGGAAGCGAACAAACCACCCGGACGTTGTGGCCGTGGGCAGCGAGCCATTCGGCCATCTCGCCCGAATACTTGCCTATTCCGGTGGGCTCGGGCGCGAAATTGGCACTGTAAATCAAAATCTTCAACTGACACTCCAAACCGATTCACGAGCCCGGCCGACTCCTCCCTGCGCCGGAAACTCACCACGAGGGCAAAAAAAGGGATCACCACAACCGACTAGTCGACAATATCCAACAGCCCGGATGATACGCATAATCGCGCGACTATTTCAAAACTAAACAATCGCTAACATGTTGACCATAACGGCTTTTTTGTAAGTTCAATCCTACATTGGGGCGCGCCGGAGAGTACCCCCGAGCAGCCTTTCCCGCCTCACGGAAGCCGTTAATCGTAGCGCGAGCGCAACAATACGGCGTGTAGGAAAGGGCGAACGTTTTTTTGTCGCAAAACGCGGTCCCGTCGCCGGTCGGAGCCCGCGGTGGGAAAAATTTTTTTCGCCTGACCGCCGTCCAGACCCGAAGCCTGGGGTCAGCCGAACGCGACCCCGGCTCCACCGACCCGGGATTGCTCCGGGCGGCTCAATGGACCACCGCATCCTCCGCCACGTCGGGCCCTTGATCCAGCGGGCCAAACACCCGGCGAAGCGTGCTATCGCGCTCGAATCGCGTTTCCGCGATGTCGCGTGCCCGTTGACCGAGCTCGCGGCGGCGGGTGGGATCATCCGCGAGATCGACGACTGCACCCGCCAGACCCGCGGCGTCATCCGGCGCCACCACCATGCCGCACTGGGCCACGATCTCGGCGATCTCGGTTCCCGATCTGCAGGCGGCGATGACCGGCCGGCCGCTCGCCAGCATCCCCGACAACTTCGACGGAAGCACCAAGTCGGCCGCATCCGGGCTCTGCGGCATCAAATGCAGATCCGCCATGGCCAAGAGCTCCTGCAGACGCTCCTTGGGCTGCAGCGGGATCAGGTGGAAGTTGGCCAAGCCCGATACCGCCGCCTCGATCCTCGGCTTCATCACGCCGTCCCCACAGACGACGAAGACGATATCCGCCCGCGCCTGCAGCAGGCTGGCGGCCGCGGGAATGATCATCAAGCCCTGTTTGCCGCCGAGGGTTCCCGAGAAAAGCGCGACGGTGGCGCCCTCGGGGATTCCGAGCTCGGCGCGGTAGCTCTGCCGCGAGCGCCATGAGCCGACCCGCGAAACGTCCACCCAATTGGGGAAGTAACAGATGCGCCCTGCGGAGACTCCTTTCATCAGCAACCGCTCCATCATGCGGCTGGAGATGGTCGAGACCGTATCGAATCGGCGCAGCAGCCAGCTCTCCATGCGCAGCGCCACACGCTGCAGGAGCTTGCCTTTCAACAATCCCATCCGGAACGCCACGTCGATTTCGAAATCCTGCAGATGCAACCAGGACTTTGCGCCCGTGAGCATCGCCGCGAGCAGTCCCGCCGGGGCGCACATGAATGCGGGTGCGACGGTGATGACCATTTCCGGACGCCAAGCCAGCTGCATCAGGATCAACGGGAACGAGGTGAGCGCGAAGGACAAAAGATGGAGCGTCCGCTTGATGCCTCCGGGAGACTTGGGCACCCAGAGCGGCGCGCGACGCACGTCGGCGCCGCAAAGGGTCTCACGCCGGAATGGGGGCCACCGGTAGCCGCGGGCGATCTTCCAAGCCGGATAATAGGGGGGAGCGGCAATCACACGGACCTCGTGCCCCTCACCCACCAGCCACTCGGCCATTTCGCCGCTATATTTTCCGACCCCGGTGGGTTCCGGGGCAAAGTTGGCGGAGTAGATCAAGATGCGCATGCGTTTAGCCCTGGCCGCTTTTCCGGTCACCATTCCTCGCGTAAAAAACTAACCACACGCCTGATCGCGCCCGCCCCTACTTTGCGCGGCAAATCAGATCCAGGCATAAGACACGTGGCGGTACTGAAACACGCCGATGACGCGTTGTGAAGGCGAAAGTTGTCGGCGGGCGCAGACAACAACCGAAGGATTACGCCCAATCGTGTATGAGGTGAAACCCGCAGGACGCGATGCGCGCCGGCGCCGGGTTAGCCCGCTAATGTTAGCTGGAGAACATACCGCCAGCGCCTCCGGCGGCCGGTGCGCGCCCCAGGCGCTTGACGCGGCGGACTGCATCCCGCGCGCTCACCAAAAAACCCGGCAGCGCCGTGCGGCAGAAGGCGAGCTTGCGGATATAGCGCTCGACGGTCCATTCGGCACTCGATCCCTTGGGGAAAAAGACCACGTCGCCCGCCGCAACCTGGCGCGTTCGCCCGTCGGAAAATTTGAGCGTGACGGAACCCTCGAGGATGTGCAGCGTCTCATCGAAGCTGTAGAACCAGTTGAACCGCCCCGCGGTGCAGTCCCAAAAGTAGGTGCTGGCGCTGCCGTCGGCGCTCGACGAGAGGTGTTCGATTCTTGCCACTGGATTCCCTTCCAGGACCCAGGCCGGATTGACGGGGCACGAAATCCAATTGCTGGTTTCGTCTCGCCCGCGCACGCTGGGACTGATCGCCGCGTCGGATATGCTCGCCATCGATCTAGATTAGCATATCAAATTTTCGGGGAAACCGGACGGCGCTTACAGCCGATGGCACCCTCGACCGACATTAAATTGGCAGTTTTCCATGCCAATGACAAATAGCGCCCATATTTGCCAACAAAGATGGCGGGGGCGGTCTGCTCGGTTTACTCTACGCGCGCTGGTACCTGTCGTTCAATGCAGACACTTAACAGAAGAAGGTCCGTGATTCGAGCCCGCTCTGGGCACACAATTCTCCGATGACCGCCTCCTCCACCAGCAACGTGACTTCGGCGAACAGCATGCTGTTCGCGCGCGCGCTGCGGAGCTCGGAACGGGTCGTGCTGCCGATCAATGAAGCCGCCATGAGGGCGGATCCCAGCCGGCCGTCTTTCTATTGCGTGCACTCCGTCTCCGGGGCTGCCGGAACCGATTTCCTGAATCTCGCCCGACGCCTCGATCGCACGATCAATTTTTTCGGCCTGCAGGCGCCGCCGAAACTGATGCAGGATCCCGAGTTCGGGGCATCGATCGAGGGCCTGGCCGATCACTACGTTCAGACACTGACCAAATTTCAGCCCGAAGGCCCGCTCATGATCGGCGGGTATTGCATCGGCGCCATCATCGCCCTGGACATGGCCAAGAAGCTGCGCGCCCTGGGCCGGGAGGTCGGGCCCATTATCGCGATCGACGGGGCGCCGGAGAACATCGAGGTCTTGAGGGGCTGGAACCCCCGTTATTGGGCGGAGCTCGCGCGCAACATCCCGCGCTGGCTGCTGCATGCCGACCTCATGAGAAGCAGATCCCTGCACTCGCTGATGTGGAGTTTGTCCAAGCATGCGGTCGCGATCGGCAAGGGTGCGATGGGCCTCAAGCGCACCGAGAAGCTCGGCGGCGGCTATGCGATCGATCGCATCATGGATTTGTCCCTCTATCCGCCCGCGCAGCGGCTGTTCATCAACCGGCTGTTCTCCGCGCTGTTCTCCTACACGCCGGACCCGTACCCCGGCGAGGTCATCGTCTACGAGGCGAACGTCGCCCCGCTCCTGTACCTGCCGCAGATCGGGCGCACGTGGCACAAGATCGCCCCGCGGGCCGAGATCGTGAACATCGTCGGAACCCATATCGGGATCATGCACGACCCCTACGTCTCCGCGCTCGCGGACGACATGCGCGAGCGCGTCAGCAAGTTTTTCGCGGGAACCTCCAAGTAGCCGATTGATGCCCCGCGAGCCGCGCTTCGACATCCTCTTCGAGCCGGTCAAGATCGGTCCCGTCGTCGCCAAGAATCGGTTCTTTCAGGTGCCGCATTGCAACGGCATGGGGCATGCGCGACCGCGTGCCCACGCGGCGATGCGCGGAGTCAAAGCGGAAGGCGGTTGGGCGGTGGTGAGCACCGAGGAAGTGGAGATCCATCCCTCGAGCGATGTGTCGCCCTACATCGAGGGCCGGATTTGGGACGATGCCGATCTTCCCGCGCTGGCGCTGATGACCGAGGCCATCCACCGGCACGGCGCGCTGGCGGCCATCGAGCTCGTGCATGGCGGCATGAACGCCCCGAACCTCCTGTCCCGCGAAGTCTCGCTCGCGCCGAGCGCCATCGCCTCCCCCGCCGGCCATCATCCCGCACAGGCCCGGGCGATGAGCGCGTGGGACATCCGGGAGTTTCGCCGCTGGCACCGTCGAGCCGCGATCCGCGCGCGCAGCGCCGGCTTCGACATCATCTACGTATACGCCGCCCACAGCCTCTCCCTGCCGATGCATTTCCTGCAACGGCGCCATAACCACCGTCACGACGAGTATGGGGGGAGCCTGGAGAACCGCGCCCGGCTGCTGCGCGAATTGATCGAGGACACCAAGGAGGCGGTGGGTGCGCAGTGCGCGGTTGCGGTCCGGTTCGCGGTCGACGAGCAGCGCGGCACGGACGGCATCACGGCCGACGGCGAGGGGCGAGAGGTCGTCGAGCTGCTCGCCGAGCTGCCCGATCTCTGGGACGTGAACGTCAGCGATTGGTCCCACGACTCCCGGACGTCGCGATTTGCCGCCGAGGGATATCAGGAGGAGTTCGTGCGCTTCGTGAAGACGGTCACCACCAAGCCGGTGGTGGGCGTCGGCCGGTTCACCTCGCCGGACGCCATGGTGTCGCAAATCCGTCGAGGCGTCCTGGATTTGATCGGCGCGGCGCGCCCCTCCATCGCGGACCCCTTCCTGCCCCGCAAGATCGAGAACGGCGACATCGACGACATCCGCGAATGCATCGGTTGCAACATCTGCGTGAGCGGCGACTACACCATGACCCCGATTCGCTGCACTCAGAATCCCACCATGGGGGAGGAGTGGCGCAAGGGATGGCATCCCGAGCGGGTGGCGCCGCGCACCGCCGATGACGACTTTCTAGTGATCGGCGCCGGGCCGGCGGGCCTCGAGTGCGCGAGGATCCTCGGGCAGCGCGGTCACGGCGTTCACCTGGTCGACGCCGCGGAGCTTCTCGGCGGCCGGGTGGCACGCGAGACACGGCTCCCGGGACTCGCCGCCTGGTCGCGGGTGCGCGACTATCGGGTGGGCCAGATCAACAAGATGGCCGGCGTGTCGATCGTGCGCGGCAGCCCGGTGAGCGCGCAGGACATCCTGGGATTTGGCGCAAAGCGGGTCGTGCTCGCGACCGGGGCTCACTGGCGGGGCGACGGCATCGGACGCGCCAACCAATCGCCGATCCCGGGTCTGGCCGGGGCGCCGATGGTGTTCACTCCCGACGATGTCATGGACGGTCGGGTGCCGCCCGGCCCGGTCCTCATTTTCGACGATGACCATTACTACCTCGGAGGAGTCATCGCGGAGAAACTGCGAACAGACGGAATCGAGGTCGTGCTGGCCACGCCCGCCGGCTGCGTGTCGGCCTGGACGGTGAATACCTTGGAACAATTCAGCATCCAAAGGAGTCTATTGGAGCTCGGCGTAACGATCATGGCGAATTGCAACCTGGTGGAGTTCGACGGCAATCGCGCGGCGTTGGAGTGCGTGTTCACCGGGCGCCGCTCCAGCGTGCCCGCGAATTCGGTGGTCACCGTCACCTCGCGGGTGTCCAACGACGCGTTGGCGGTCGAATTGGCGCGGGACCCCGATCGGGTGGCCGAGGCGGGAATCGCCTCGGTGGTGTCGATCGGCGATTGCCTGGCGCCAAGCACGATCGCCGCAGCCGTCTACGCGGGCCACCGCTATGCGCGCGAGTTCGATCGCCCGCCGAGTGAGGATGTGGGTTTCGCGCGCGAACTTCCGGCGATCTAGGCTTCGGGCATGCGGGCGTGGAGGAAAGGCACATGAAGATCGGGTTCATCGGACTGGGCAACATGGGCGCGGCCATTGCCGCCAATCTGCTGCGCGCCGGGCACGAGGTCACCGTCTGGAACCGCTCGCCGGAGAAGGCTCGGGACCTGGTCGCCCTTGGAGCGGTTGCGGCGCCGTCCCCCAAGGCGGCGGCAGTCGAGCGCGAAGCGGTGCTCACCATGCTCGCCGACGACGCCGCACTGGAGAGCGTGCTCGCCGGGCCCCAAGGCTTGCTCGAGGGACTGCGGCCCGGTGCGCTTCACATCTCGTTGAGCACCATTTCTGTCGCCATCGCGGAACGGTTGGCCACCGTGCACGCGGAGCGCGGGCAGCACCTGTTGTCGGCGCCCGTGTTCGGCCGCCCCGAAGCCGCCGCTGCGGCCAAATTGTTCGTGGTGGCCGGCGGCCGGAAGGCTGATCTCGATAGGGCGAAGCCGTTGTTCGATGCGATCAGCCAGCGGGTTTTTTACATCGGTGAGACGCCGTCCGGCGCCAATCTGGTCAAGCTCTGCGGCAACTTCATGATTCTCGCCGCCATCGAGACGATGGCGGAAGCGATGACACTCGCCGAGCGGGGCGGCGTTCCCAAGAAGCAATTGCTCGAGGTGCTGACGGGCACGCTGTTCGACTCGCCCGTTTACCGCAACTACGGTAACGGATTGGTCGAGGAGCGATTCAAGCCGGCCGGATTCGCGGCTCCGCTCGGGCTCAAGGACATGCGCCTGGTCGGGCAATCCGCCGAAGCATTGCGTGTGCCCATGCCGGTGCTGAACGTGCTGCGCGACCATTTACTGCAGACCATCGCCAGGGAGGGCGAGGATGCGGATTGGTCGGCGATCGGCCGGACGGTCGCGAAGAACGGGGGGCTTTGAGCCTTAGCCCGTTCCAGGGCTCCTAGCGGAGCCGGTATTTGACCTGAAATCCCACGGTGAACGGCAGGTTGTCCTGCGGAATCGGCGGGATCAGGATGAAGTTCACGCCGAATCGCCCGAAGCGAGTCATGGCGGCGGGCGCGAGCACGGGACCGGTGCGATTGTTCTCGCCACCCAGACCGAATCGTCCGAAGTTGTAGCCGGAGATGACGCCGCCCATCGCCGTCAGGCGAAACCAGCCCCAATGAAGCACCTCCGGTGCATATACCGCCCCAGCGTAGAACGACGGTCTGTCGAGCGAATTGCGGAAGTAACCCGCCGTCGCGGCCCATTGCGGTTTGAACCAGCATTCGGCGCCCGCGCCAGGATTGAACTCGTCGAAATGTCGATAGGGATGGATGTGGTAAGACCCGATCATGAGGTCGGCCCACCACCCGTCCTTGCAGGGGTCCGCCGCCGGCGCCGGAGCGGCCCACACCAAGAGCATTAGAGCGGGCAGTAACGAGCGCAACATTTTCATCCCTCATCTTATTGCCCGGCGTTACTCCTTTTCCGCTACCAGGTATACGCCACCGACAAGCCCAAAGCACCGCCAGTGAGGGCAAGAGCTGCTGGGCCGTTCAATTTCTGTCGCTCGTGGGTAAATGGACTATCGCGGGCGCTGCCGAGCAGGCGATTAACGGCCAAATTGGCGTTGACGAGCCAACGCTTGCTCAGGAAGCGCGTCGCGCTGAAACCGAAGCCTACCGCGTTGATGCCGCCGTGCGCGTCGAACAGCGGATATCCCGACGCTTCTGCCTGACTTTCGTCCACTCCGAACGTGGTTTGCATGTGCCGGTGGTCCGCGAAGGTTACCGAGGGCCCAGCAAACATGATTAATTTCTGCGAGCTTCCGGGCAGCGGTAAGTATGCCTCCACGTCGCCCACCCAGCCGTCGGCCCCTCCCACAATGCGACGAACATCCGCCCGCATGACCAAGGGAAACTGCTTCGAGACGACGTACGATCCAAAGAGCTTGAAGACGGGTGCCACTTCGATATTGCCCAAGCCTTTCAAATTATTGAGGTCGTCCGACTCGCGGCGCCCTAGGTCGTAGCCGGCAGCGAAACCGATCCGATAATTCTCCCCGCGAATGAAATTGAGCCCGATACCCTCTCCCACCGAGGCGAAATAGATATCGCGATATCGGATGTCGATGACCGGTCCTGCCAAAGTGCGGTAATTGCGCGCCCCCTCGTAATCCGGTGTGGGTTCGGCCGCGATTCCCGTTTGGATGCGCCAATCGGGCAGAGCCGGCTCGAACATGGGGATCAGCACGACGCCCGCAGAGTATTGCCATTCCTGCAGCGGCGATGGCGTTTGGGCCGGCGCCAGAGCGGGTGCCAAGATCCCCAACGCAGCCACGAGGCAGGCCATGCGCCACTGCGCGAGGATCGCAAGCACCTTGGAAGCGCGGAATGAAAATTTTTCAATTTCGATTAAGTCGTTTTGTTGAATCATCATTGTGGCGACCATACCACGATCAATAAGTTCTCAATCGATTCGCGCGACCGCCGAAATCAATCCCGTGGTGACGTTACCGGAAACATCACCCAGGATCGCTTCGCCTCGAGCAAAGTCGACTTCCCGGTACCGTTCTCGCCCACGAGGTAGGTGACTGGTGTCGACACTTGCAAATTCAGACTTGGAAGCAGGCGATGTGTGTCAAGAATGGACTTCCGGGCAGAGCCGACCGGGGATCAAAACGTTTGCGCGTCACACCTCGAAACCTTTGCCGAGCACAAAGTGGGTGCCTTCACGCTGCATGACCTTCGGCGAACGGTACGCACCGGGCTTGCCAGGCTCGGCATCCGGCCGGACATCGCGGAGCGATGCCTGAATCATGCGCAGCCAGGCATCATCGAGACGTACGACACTCACCACTATCTCGAAGAGAAGCACGATGCGCTAACTCGATGGGCCGATCACCTGCAATTGCTCCGCAATGGCAGTTAGCAGGTCTCGTGCGAGACGGGCTATGTCGGGTACCAGTCCAGCTCACCGCCGCGGGGGGGCGGCTTCAAGATCCCAATCTGGGACGTTGAGTCCAGGGGCGCCATCGCAGCCCTGTCTCGGCGACCGTATAACAACGCGGCAGCTTGGTATTTGCCGGTACCCGTGTTCCAGTCCGCTCACTTTTCGATTACTTGGAAGGCGGCGAGAGCCTTGATGCATTTCTGCACCAGTTTCCATCAGTAAAGCGCGAATTTGCCATTGCAGTACTTGACGCGGCCTACGAAACTGTTGCGGCCGATGCGAATATTGCTTGACGAGAATTTTCCGGCTGATGCGCTGCGCACATGGCGTATGCGAAGTATTTGCAACGCTCGACCGCAATCTGGATTTTCAGCAAAATATAAAAACTGCCAGGCGACGCCTCGCTTTCAAACGACGAACGTTTTGAAATCGCCGCGCTCAAATGCATGGCGGCGCGAGCCCTGTGCCTCAACAAACGCGCCCGCGCTAGCTGAAAGCCAGCCCGATCACGCTTGTTGCCTGCCCGGCGCCGCGATCCGCGGAGATGAGAATGTGCACAAAGATGGCAGAAGTCGGGTTTGCCTAGTCGTCTCATCGTATTCCATCATCGTTTCCGTCAAGCCGCTCCGTTGCTGTGCGCCTCGCGTGCTCCTCCGCGCCGGAGTGGCCTGCCGCCACCCTATGACGGAAGCCGATGTGATGGGCGCGTTGGGACGTGGCTAATCCCGCCCGAGCAGATCGGAGTACGACAATGTCTAAACACAATCTCTTCGTGCACGGCGCAGATGGCGTCCGGGCGCGCGAATATCTCGCGATGCGGCTGGGGAACCTGGACCATGAGATTTTCGGGGTGATTTTTGTCGATAAATGTCACAGGGTCATCGAATACGTGGAAATGCTCCGCGGCACGATCGACGGCGCAAGCGTCTACCCGCGCGAGGTCGTAAAGCTCGCGCTCAAGAAAGGCGCGGCTGCCTGCGTGCTGGTCCGCAATCATCCTAGCGGCGAGACCACCCAAAGCCAAGCCGATGAGCAAATCACCAGACGATTGAAGGCAGCGCTCGATCTCATTGATGTGTGTCTGCTAGATCATCTGATCGTGGCCGGCGGCGAAACGATATCGTTCGCCGAGAGAAACCTCTTGTAGGGGCCACCAAAATCAAACGCCCGCACACGGCGGGGCTTCGGCGCGGGGCGAGGGAGCGTCAGCACGAAATCGGGCGCCGGGCCGCCCTTCCGTGCGATGGCCATCATCCGCGAATGGTGATTTCGACCGCCTCCGGTTTAACGCCAAATGCTACAGCGAGTTGTCGTTTTGCCTCGGCGATGGTCAAGACTGCGCCGGGCACATGCACCGGAGCTAGTCGCTCGACCTGTGGCGGCGACTCATGGGCTCCGGGCACTGGCTGAAAAGATACGCCCTCTAGTGCGATCCCCAATTGAGCAAGAGACGTGTAGCGCACTGGATTGCGGCCATGATCCCAGGCGTCGGGAACATTGATCCGCGCGAACTCACTGATGGCGATGATCCAACGATCGTCGTCACCATCTTCCTCCGATTTCCGAACTGCGAAAATCCGCCCGAGCAGGAAGCCTGTGCCGTGCGGCTCCGTGGCGTCTGAAAATTCATGGTCGGGGTTGTGGCGGTTTTGGGTGCAAACCAGCCACGTGCATTGCTTTGCACGGACCGGGTTCAACACCCAGGCCTGCGAGCCTCCTTCGCGGACGATGCGCGCCGGGCTGCGGGCGGTAAACACCACGATGGTGTCTTCGGCGATGTCGGTCATGGTGGTGGCTCCTTTCAGTGAACGATAGTTTATGGAACGTAATGATAAAACTATCTGTCACGTTGTAAACATGTTCCAACAAGTATGCACTGGCCCTTTTGTCACATAGAGGGCGCCGGTTTGGAGTTGCGCGTCTCAAAATATATTCTCATAATGCAGGATGCTCATCGGATATGCGCGGGTTTCCAATTCTGATCAGTCTCCAGCGCTCCAGCTTGATGCGTTGAAAGCGGCTGGCTGTGGGCATATCTACACCGATGAGGATCTCCGCGGCGGAGCCATCAGGCGCCCTGCCCTAGATCAAGTGCTGGTCGCTTTGCAAGCCGGCGACGTGCTGGTGGTTTGGAAACTTGATCGTCTGGGCCGATCGCTCTCGCATCTAATCCAGATCATGAAGCAATTAGGCGTAAACGGTGTCGGCTTCCGTTCACTCTCCGAGTCAATCGACACCACAAGTGCGCCGGGGCGGCCGCTCTTTCACATTATTGATGCACTCGCCGAGTTCGAACGCGCACTGATAACCGAACGTACGAGAGCCGGCAGGGCTGCTGCAAAACAACGCGGCGCCAAAGTCGGGCGAAAGCCAAAACTATCGCCCGATCAGATCAATCACGCGCAGCGATTGATCGATGCGGGCGAGAGTCCGCGCCAGGTAGCGAAAAGCCTAGGCGTATCTACGGCAACGCTTTATCGGAAAATTCCAGCGGCGGCGAGCAACCGCAACCCCTACGATCTTTTTTCGAGCGTGACCAGATGACGAACCACGGGAACGATGCGCGTTATCTTCAGACTATTCTCACGCCAATTCGTGTATCAGCACGCTATAAGCCAAAATTTGGCCAAGGAACAGGGGCAGGCTATAACCTTGCGCAGTTCAAAGCGCTCTATCAAGCCGACCCGTTCTATAGTTGGTTTGGCCTGGATAACCCTCTCATGTACGCAGCACATAAGGCCGCAGGCGGGATGACCAGCGTCTACCGTCAGATTGGCATAGGCTGTGAGCAAGTATTTCGCCAGGTTCTGCAAGATGCGCTAGGAGTTTCAGCAGCTTCGGCCAAGTGGTCGTATGAGGTGGTTGGTTCCAACACTAAAACCCGTATGCTGCACCTCGACGGGCGCGTGCAGTTGTTGGAGATACCGGACGACAAAAAAGAGAGCGCGGTTTCAAGACTGGATGAGGCAAGCCGCTGGTGGGGTTGGCGTGACAGATAAGATATTCAGTGCCCTTACTGGCACTATCTTTGAAGTTCGCCAGGGCTATAAGAGCAAGGACTCAAAGCGGCAAAATGCTGATATTTCGAACGCGGCGACCGCCTACATAAAGGGATACCTGCCGTGCGCAGTGATACTTTCCACGCAGATCGATGGAGATATTCTCATTCGCTATCGCGCAGAAAAGTGGTCTGTACTTACGGGCTTGGTCGGGCTCAATGACCCGCTGCGCTCGACCTACGACTTCATGCGGGACATAGTCGGCTTTGACCTTGCTGGATTCTTCACTCGCAACAGCGCAACGTTGCGAAGCGAAATCGATAACGTGTTGCGCGCCCTTCTCACTCCGGACACACCATGACAGGACTCGCCATTTTGGAACCGCTGCGTCAGCGCGCGGATTACACTCATAAGCACAACATAAAGACTGGCAGACATGGATGGTTGAGGCTCACGCCAGCTTACTCCGTGCGTATTGTGGAAGAGCTGATGACCCATACTAATGGCCATCAGCGCGTGATTGACCCATTTTGCGGGACTGCTACCACGGCGCTCAGTGCTGCATATCATGGGCACACCTCGGCGACCACGGACATCAATCCGTTCTTGATATGGCTTGGTCAGGCAAAGACAGATCACTATTCCATTGCCGTGATTTCTCGCACGCGTGACGTGTGCATGCAAGCACTTCAATTGGTCGAAAGAGACAAGAAGGAGCAGCCAGAGGCACCACCCATCCACAACATTGAAAGGTGGTGGCCACCGGCGGCCCTTGAATTCCTTTGCCGATTGCAGAAGGCAATAGAGCTATCTACTGAAGATCTGTCCCAAGAAGCGACCTTACTCAAGGTGGCTTTCTGCCGTACCTTAATTGCGTGTTCAAACGCGGCCTTCAATCATCAGTCCATGTCCTTCAAGGACGCGCCGCAGACGCAGCTCGACATCGCGGTGGATTATGCGGCGCTGTTTAGCGAAGATGTCAGCTTTGTATTGCAGGGCGCAAGCGAGAACCCAGAGGGCGAAGCCAGCGTCTTCCTTCATGACGCTCGTCGGCTGTCCAGCCTTGATAGTGGCCCATTTGATCTAGTCGTGACTTCGCCACCCTACGCTAATCGCATGTCGTACATCCGCGAGTTGCGGCCTTATATGTATTGGTTGCGATTTCTCGTAAGCGGTCGAGCGGCGGGTGAACTCGATTGGCTGGCCATCGGCGGCACGTGGGGAATGGCTACAAGTCGGCTCACCGAATGGAAGGCGGAGGAAGGTGCCTATTCATCAGGAGAGTTGGAACAAACACTAGCCAAGATCGCCAACCCATCGAATGCCAACGGGCCCCTGCTCGCGACGTACGTACGAAAATACTGCGTTGATATGTGTGCGCACTTTCGCGAACTGCGAGCAATCCTGGCGCCTGGCGCAAGGCTCCATTACATTGTGGGGAACTCGACGTTTTACGGTGAGCTCCTATCCGTGGAAAAAATCTATGCACATATGATGGAAGAGTTGGGCTTCAATAATGTTCATATCCGTGCAATTCGCAAGCGCAACTCCAAGAAGGAATTGATCGAGTTCGACGTATCTGCTGTGTGGCCCGGATAACGCTGATGCCCTATTGGGTGGGTGTAGTAGGGTCAAGAGACGCAGTGAACCGGTTGCGCACGGAGGACTTGACCTGGTGGTGTGTACCAAAGGAAGCGGCGGCGGGTGACCTTCTGGCTATGTACGTCGCCCGAAGCCGGCTCCGAGACTTACCGGAAGACCAGGGAGGAATCGTAGCTATTTTTGAGATCACGGGTCCAGATCCCGAGCGCGACACCGATTGCCGCCAGTTCGGCGGCGGTGGAGGCATGCAAGTCCTTGCACCAGTCAAGATTGCTGTTAGGCAATGCTTTAGCATTTCATTGAAGCTCGTGGAAATGAAGCGGGACAAACGGTTGAGTGCATCGCCAGTTTGTTCGGAGATCTTTTCAAGGCACGTGCTTTACAGCCTCCTCCCCCCCGTATTGCCTCACGTAATTTTGTTACTGGATGCCTCACGAGCAATGTTACCGAGACAGTCGCCCTGGAGGTCTTGGATCAGAATCTTTGACTGATCTAAGCGCAGCGCAGTCTGACGCCGGAGGCGGCAGAAGCTCTTTTGAGTTGATCATGACCGTCACCATATTGGTTTCGAGCTGACATCATGAGAATCTTCTTGCAGCTTGCAGATCAACCGCTGAATGGCCTCTCGACGCCAGGCCCGTACACGCCGCCGGTGCTCAAATGGCTGTGGCGGTACAATCCAGGATAGCGAGATTGGAATTCGGTGAGCAGTTCGACAGCGGTCTGATCGGGATGCTCATCCAGCCACTGAGTCATCTCCTGCCAATGAACAGTGCAGCTGTACGGAGCGACGCCAGGTCCCCGAGGCTTGTTGCTGAACCGGCGGTATTTAGTTGGTGGGATGACGACGCCTCGAGCACGCGCATCCTGGCGCCACTGTTTCACGCGCTTTGCGAGGCGATTTACGTGCTTCGGATGAAAGCGGCCCGGAAATTGGACGCACAGTTCATCGAATAATTGTGCGGTAGTTATGCTCGGACAGCCTTCGAGGCGGCGGCACACTAATGGCCAGATCATCGTGAACGCGTGATACACGGGTTTGCGTGGCGTGGCGTAGATCAGGGTGGGTCGTTCAGTAAGCGGCTTGGCCGAATTGGCATGCGCAGTTTGCGTAGGTGACGCAGAGGATGGTGCGGTAATAGGAAGCGGCTGACCCTTCTTGGGCATCTGTTGCGGAGCGGGTTGAACCTTGGCCTGGAGGCTGCGTAGATAGCGCGGCGTGGTGTCACCGGAAAACGTCGGACGGACCTCGCCCGCTCGCCACGCACTGGAAAGACTGGCGATGAATCCTGAGAGGTCGGGGGGTTCAGGCGTTGCAGCGGGAACCTCCCCGCCATCGGCGAGGGCCACAAGATGCGCCTGCATTGCGCGTATCTCTTCGAGGAGCTTCAGCGGATCCAAGGCGCCGGATACCTCGCGCAGTTTGATTTTGGCGGCCTCAGGAATGCTCTCGGCCTGCAGGAGCCGATCACAAGGGGTCTGCGGCGGATGGTATCGTTTGGACACCTGAGCGCCCTGACGATGCTTCTCCGCCAGCTTGAAAGAGGGCTGGAAGAAGTTCACGAACAGACGCGACGCGCCGTACAGTCGAGCGATCGTCTGCGCGGCGGCGATGCCCTGGAAGCGGCGATAGCCCAGAAGCTTGCGCACGACAGCGCCGTTCTTCTGCTCGATCCACGCCTGGTCGTTCTTCCGCCAAGGCCGAGAGCGGGTGAGTTCGATCCCATGAGTCAGACAGTAATTGATCAAGGACTCGTTCACAAACTCGCTGCCGTTATCGACATCCAGCGCCCGAAGCGCGAAGGGCAATCCCAGGCGAACCCGTTCGAGCGTCTCAACAAGCAGGCCGCTCTCTCGAACCACCAGCGGCGCCGCCTCCGTCCAGCCACTCGCGATGTCGGTCAGGACCAAACTGTTGACGTAGCTGCCGCGGTTGGCGTCCCCGCAATGCGCGACACAGTCCATCTCCATGCTTCCCGGGGGCGGCTCGTTCCAGTCCGCGAAGGTGCGCACTGGAACACGCCGGCGCGCCGCCGGCATCGCTCTGCGGACCTTCTTCAAGCGTGTGGCGCTGCGCGCCTCTCGCAGCAATCGATCGATGGTCGAAGCGCTCATGGCCAGGATCTTTTGGCGCATAGGATCAGCGAGATGCAAATGCCCGTTGCGTTCCAAAGCAGGCAGCAGAATCGGCAACAGCGCCCGCAGGCGTTTGCCGCAAACCCGGTCGGACGCTTCCCACAGGACGATCAGCGCGGCCCGCACTGCCTCGTCATACAGCGAGGGGCGCGCACGGGTCTGCCGCTTCTTGACGGTCGGCTCAGCGTTCAGCGCTCGAATCGCAAGACTTCTCGTGATAGCCGGTCACCGCGATGAACTCATCGAGTATCTTTCGCTTGTCAGCGCCCGATGCCGCGCTATATCGTCTTCGAACTGCGTTGGTCAGCTCGGCCCGCGCCGAGAGTGTCATCTTGGTGCCCATAGCCCCTCCGAGGTAGTGGAGGCGCTATGGTGGCAGGCGTGTTCGCCGGTAACATCTCAGCTGAGGCAACTACCCCAACTGGTAACACTCTTGATGAAGCAACGCGGGGGCTCCATCGAGTTTCGCCGAATTACTTCACTGCTAGCCAGCAAACGAATAGCACCCCAGGTCAAGCCACCATGACCGAGATCGCGTGATAACACCACTAACGTCTTAATTTACTTTGTGTTGGACGACGCGGAGCTAATAGCTTGCGAATGGAATAGCAAGCAAAGACGAGCAGGTATGCCGCAGAAGTGGTACCCCCTCTGGTACCCCCTAGGGATTTTAAGAATTCGTGGTTTACCCCAGGTGCTTGATTGAATTGGTCGGGGCGACAAGATTCGAACTTGCGACCCCTTGCACCCCATGCAAGTGCGCTACCAGGCTGCGCCACGCCCCGACCGGACGCCCATCATAGCCGAAATGACCGGATGGGTCTCGCGCGACCGGATCAGCGGCGCAAAATCTTGATGAGTTCCTCGAGCTCGAGACGCATCTGATGGATCAGCTGCTGGCTCTGATTGAGATCCACCTGCGCGTCGTCGCCGGTGAGGCGGTTGCGCGCGCCGCCGATGGTGAAGCCCTGTTCGTAGAGCAGGCTTCGAATCTGCCGGATGATGAGCACATCCTGGCGCTGATAGTAGCGCCGGTTGCCGCGGCGCTTGACGGGCTTCAACTGCGGGAACTCCTGCTCCCAGTAGCGCAGCACGTGCGGCTTCACGCCGCACAGATCGCTCACCTCGCCGATGGTGAAGTAGCGCTTCCCCGGGATCGGCGGCAGTTCGGCGTTATTGCTTGGTTCCAGCATACGCCTCGACGCGGGCCTTCAATTTCTGGCCGGGCCGGAAGGTAACGACGCGGCGCGCGCTGATGGGGATCTCTTCGCCGGTCTTGGGGTTTCTGCCGGGGCGCCGGTTCTTGTCCCGCAGATCGAAATTCCCGAAGCCGGACAATTTCACCTGTTCGCCCGAGGACAAGGCCGCACGAATTTCCTCGAAGAACAAATCGACGAGCTCGCGAGCTTCGCGCTTGTTGAGCCCCAATTGATCGAATAGGGCCTCGGCCATCTCTGCTTTGGTGAGGGCTGCCATGCTTATTGATCTCTTATTGCGGCGCTCAAAACATCCCGTAACCGAGTAACCACCGAGGCCACAACGGCATCAGCTTCAACGTCAGTAAGAGTGCGGGAGGAATCCTGTAAAATCAAGCCTAAAGCGATACTTTTTCGTCCTGTTTCTACGCCCGGTCCTCGATATACATCGAATACGCGCAGTTCGCTCAATAGGCCCGACGCGCTAACAGTAACATTTTCCCGTAAAACTGCGAGGGGGACGCTTTCGTCCACCACGACAGCCAGATCTCGCCGCACACTGGGAAACCTTGAAATCTGCTGTAATTTCGGAGGCTTATCAGCGAATGCTGAGGTTATTTCCAATTCAAAGAGATATAAGGTATTGCTGAGGCTCAACGCCTTGACCAAGCGCGGATGAAGCTCGCCGAGGTAGCCGATGGGACTGCCCGCTCGAAGGATGCGCGCCGCGCGTCCCGGGCGCAGGCACGGCAGCGCCGCGGCTTCGAATTGAATCGATGCCGCATCGCCGGTCAATGCCAGCAGATTCTCGACATCGGCTTTCACGTCGTAGAAATCCAGCGGCTCGCGCGCACTGCCCCACTGCTCCGGCCAGCGGGCTCCGGTCGCGACCCCCGCGAGCATGTCGATCTCGCGCAGCGCGCTTCCCGTGACATCGAACTTGCTGCCGATCTCGAACAGCCGCACCCGGCCCTGCTGACGGCGCATGTTCTCGCGGCATGCGGCGATCAATCCGGGCCAGAGCGAGACGCGCATCTCCGAGAGCTCCGCGGAGATCGGATTCGACAGCGCGAGGGCGGGCGTCTCGGGAAACAGCAGACGCTGCAGCGACGGATCGACGAAGGTGTACGTGATCGCTTCGCGATAGCCAAAGTCCGCCATGGCGGTGAGCAAACGCTCCCCGGGCACGCGCGACTCCGGAGCATAGCCTGCGATTTGCGGGGCGATGGCATGAGCCTCGCCGATGCTGTCGAAGCCTCTGAGCCGGGCCACCTCCTCGATCAAGTCGGCCTCGATGCGGATGTCGAAGCGATGCGGCGGGCGCTGCACCCGCCAGCCCTGCGTCTCCGATTCGACCTCTGGCGCGATGGCCGCGAGCACGGCCCGCACGTCCCCGTCCGGGATGTTTGCCCCGAGCAATCGGGCGAGACGGCTGCGGCGCAGGCTCACCCACCCGGGCGCGTCGCCGGTGACCGACGCACCCCGGGTCACCTCGACCGGGCCCGCCTGCCCGCCCGCGATCTCGAGCAGCAAGGCCGTCGCCCGTTCCAACGCGATCTGCGGCAGCGTGGGATCCACCCCGCGCTCGAACCGTTGAGCGGCGTCGGTGAACAAGCCGAGACGTCGAGCCCGGCCGGCGACGATGTCCGGCGTGAAGTGTGCGGACTCGAGCAGCACGTCGGTGGTCGAGTCGCTGATGGAGGTTCTCTGGCCTCCCATGACGCCCGCAAGACCCACGGCTCCTGCGGCATCCGCGATGACCATGAACTCGGGACCGAGCTCGTACTCCTTGCCGTCCAGAAGGGTGATCCGCTCGCCGGGCGTTGCCGCCCGGACCACGATGCCCTGGTCGAGCCGCGCGAGATCGTAGGCATGCATGGGCTGCCCGAGCTCGGTCATCACGTAGTTGGTGACATCGACGATCGGCGAGATGGAGTTGAGGCCGACGCGGCGCAGACGCTCCTTCATCCAGGCGGGCGAGCTCGCATCCTGACGGACCCCGCGGATCACGCGCGAGGCGAACACGGGACAACCCGCCGCCCATTCGATGCGCACCGGGAACCGCGCGTCGTTCGCTGCGGCCACCGGGGCGGCGCTTACCGTGAGGTAGCGCCGTTCCTGGGCCGCCGCATAATCGCGCGCAATCCCGAACACGCTCATGCAATCGCCGCGGTTCGGCGTGGCATTCACCTCGAGCACGGTATCGTCCAGATCCAACGCCCTGCGCACATCCGATCCCAGCTTGACGGAGCCCGGCAGCTCCATGATGCCGTCGTGCTCCTCGCCGAGCCCGAGCTCGCGCGCCGAGCACAGCATGCCGTTCGACTCGAGCCCGCGGAGCTTCGCGCGTTTGATCTGCACGTGGCCCGGCAGCACCGCACCGACCGTCGCGACCGCGACTTTGAGCCCGCGGCGCACGTTCGGTGCGCCGCAAATGATCTGCAGCCGATCGCTCGAGCGATCGCCGCCGTCGATGGTGACCTCGCACACCGACAACTTGTCCGCCTCGGGGTGTCGCGCGCACTCGAGCACCTCGCCGACCACGACGCCCGAGAACGGCGGCGCCACCGGCTGGATCGATTCCACCTCGAGACCCGCGAGCGTCAGGCGCGAGGCGAGCTCGGCCGGCGTCGCCGCGAGCGGCGTGAACTCCTTCATCCACGAATAGGTGATCTTCACGGGAATTGCTTCAAGAACTGCAGATCGTTTTCGAAGAACCGGCGCAGGTCATCGACCCCATAGCGCAGCATCGCCACCCGCTCGATCCCCATGCCGAAGGCGTACCCCTGCCAGCGCTCGCTGTCGATGCCGGCCGCGGCCAGCACGTTCGGATGGATCATTCCGCATCCCAGGATCTCGAGCCACCCGGTGTGCTTGCAGACGCGGCACCCCGCTCCATGGCAGAACACGCACTCGATGTCGACCTCCGCCGACGGCTCGGTGAACGGAAAATACGAGGGACGCAGGCGCATGCCGAGCGATTGCTCGAAGAAATGCTCGACGAAGGTGTGCAGCATCGCCTTCAAGTTGGCGAAGCTCACGTTCTCGCCCACCACGATGCCTTCGACCTGGTGGAACATCGGGGTGTGCGTCATGTCGGAGTCGTTTCGATAGACGCGCCCCGGCGCGATCAGCGACATCGGCGGCTGTTGCGCGCGCATGGCGCGGATCTGCACCGGCGAGGTATGCGTGCGCAGCAGCCGGCCGTCCGGAAAGTAGAACGTGTCGTGCATGGCCCGCGCCGGGTGATTCGGCGGGATGTTCAGCGCCTCGAAATTGTGGAAATCATCCTCGACCTCGGGGCCGGTCGCGATCTGGAAACCCGCCTCCCTGAAAATCCGCTCGATTCTCAGGCGCGCGCGAGTCACGGGATGGATGCTGCCCCGCTCCTGCCCGCGTCCCGGCAACGTAACATCCAAAGCGCCGCGGGCGAGCTCGGCCTGCAGCGCCTCCTCGTCCAGCCGGATGCGGCGCATTTCGAGCGCGGCCTGAATGGCGACCTTGGCCTCGTTGATCCGCTGTCCGGCGGCCGGCCGCTCGCTCGCGGGCAACTGCCCGAGGCTCTTGAGCTGCTCGGTGAGCAAGCCTTTCTTGCCGAGCAGGCGCACACGGACCTCGTCGAGCGCCGCGAGATCGCGGGACGCGCCCACATCCGCAAGCGCCTGGTCGACGAGACTGGTCAGAATATCGGTGGCGGCCATGGACCCTTCCCCACAGCGGGTGTCGGGATCGGCTGCGGGTGTCACCCCGGGCCGATCCCGACGCGCTGTCGATTGTCGTCAGGCCTTCGGCGGGCTGGCTTTGGCTATTTCCGCCCTGGCTTTATCGGCAATGGCCGTAAAGGCCGGCATGTCGTGCACCGCGAGGTCCGCGAGCACCTTGCGATCGATCGCCAATTCAGCCTTGTTGAGGCCGTCGATCAGCGTGCTGTAGGTCATTCCGCAGAGGCGTGCCGCCGCATTGATGCGCGTGATCCAGAGCGCGCGGAACTCGCGCTTCTTCTCGCGCCGTCCTCGATAGGCGTACTGGCCGGCCTTGATGACCGCCTGCTTCGCCGTGCGAAACACCTTGCGACGGGCGTTGAAGTAGCCCTTCGCCTTCTTGAGAATCTTCTTGTGCCGCCGTCCGGCGATTACACCGCGTTTGACTCGTGCCATGTGTTTTCTCCTGACTCGTTAGGCGTGCGGCAGCAGCACTTTGATGCGATTCACGTCGGTCTCGTGGACCTGCGACTCGCGGCGCAGCTGGCGCTTACGCTTGGACGGTTTCTTCGTCAGGATGTGACGACGATGGGATTGGCCGCGCTTGAAGCCGTTCGCAGTTTTGCGAAAACGCTTCGCCGCAGCCCGCTTGGTTTTCAACTTGGGCATGCTCGACTCCTGATTTTATGGCCTTGACACAAGCGCCCCGCGGGATCAACCGCAGACGGACGCCGCTTAAGGCGGGGTGACGGACTTTTTTAAGGTCCGCCGCTCACTTCTTTTTGGGCCCGAACACCATGATCATCTGCTTGCCCTCCATCAGCGGATTCTGCTCGACCACCGAATAGGGGGCGAGATCCTCAGAAATCCGCGACAGGAGACGCCTGCCGATGTCTTGGTGAACGAGCTCACGGCCCCGGTAACGCAATGTCACCTTGGCCTTGTCGCCTTCGGTCAGGAATCGGACGATGTTACGCAGCTTGACCTGGTAATCGGCCTCTTCCGTCCCGGGACGAAACTTCACTTCCTTGACCTGAATCTGCTTCTGCTTACGCTTCGCCGCGTGAGCCTTCTTGTTCTGTTCGAACAAGAACTTTCCAAAATCCATCACTCGCACGACGGGCGGTTCCGCCATCGGCGAAACCTCGACGAGATCCAGTGATTGCGAGCTTGCCATCTGCAGCGCTTCCGCGCGCGACATGACCCCTGCTTGACTCCCATCCGCCGCGATCACCCGCACCGACGGTGCGGAGATCTCCTCATTGCGCCTTACGCGCTTCGCAGTTGCGATAAACGTTACTCCAAAATAATACGGCCGCGGCTCGCGACTTCTTCGCAAAGCAAGCCAGCGAGCTTCGGAAGCTCAAAACTGCCTAGGTCTTTGCCACCGCGCGTGCGTACGGCCAGGGTATGTGCCTCGACCTCGCGGTCGCCGGCGACCAGGAGATAAGGAACACGTTTTAATGTGTGCTCGCGGATTTTAAAGCCAACCTTCTCGGACCTCAAGTCCGTTTCGACCCGAAGCCCCTGATTTTTCAGGTTTTCCGCAACTTGTTCGCAGTATTGGTCCTGCCGGCTCGGTAATTCCCATCACCACGGCCTGCACGGGCGACAGCCAGGTGGGCAGTTTTCCGGCGTGATGTTCCAGCAAAATGCCCGATAAAGCGCTCCAATGAGCCGAACATGGCCCGATGCAGCATGACGGGGGTGTGGCGCTGGCTGTCCTCGCCGATATAGCTCGCGCCGAGCCGGGACGGGAGGTTCGGGTCCACCTGAAGCGTGCCGCATTGCCACTCGCGGCCGATCGCGTCGCGCAGCACGAACTCGAGTTTCGGGCCGTAGAAGGCCCCCTCGCCCGGATTCAGAGTGGTCTCGATGCCGGCGACCGCGGCGGCCTTCTTGAGCGCCCCCTCGTAGATGTCCCAGATCTCGTCCGAGCCGACCCGCTTGGCGGGCCGGTCGGAAAACTTGATGCGCACGTCGTTGAAGCCGAAATCCGCGTAAATGCTCAGGATCAGCTGGGTCACACGCACCGATTCCTCGGTGATCTGCTCGGTGGTGCAGAAGATATGGGCATCGTCCTGGGTGAAGGCGCGCACCCGCATGAGCCCGTGCAGTGCGCCGGAGGGCTCGTAACGGTGGACCTTGCCGAACTCGGCGATGCGCAGCGGCAGCTCGCGGTAACTGCGCATCCCCTGCTTGAACACCTGGATGTGACCCGGACAGTTCATGGGCTTGATGGCGAACACGCGCTCATCCGGCGTCTTGGTCATGAACATGTTCTCGCCGAAATTGGCGATGTGGCCGGACTGGACCCAGAGCTCGCGGTCCATGATTTCCGGCGTGTTCACCTCCACATAGCCCGCGGCGCTTTGCCGCTCGCGCATGTAGGAGATCAGCTGCTGGAACAGCGCCCAGCCTTTCGGATGCCAGAACACCGCACCGGGAGCCTCCTCCTGGAGGTGAAACAGGTCGAGCTCCTTGCCGATGCGCCGGTGATCGCGCTTCTCCGCCTCTTCCAGACGGGTGAGATATTCCTTGAGCTGCTTCTCGTTGGCCCAGGCGGTGCCGTAGATTCGTTGCAGCATCTCGTTGCGGGAGTCGCCGCGCCAGTAGGCGCCCGCCACCTTCATGAGCTTGAACGCCTTGAGCTTGCCGGTGCTCGGCACATGCGGCCCGCGGCAGAGGTCCTCCCAATCGCCCTGGCCATACAGGCTGATCGGCTCGTCCGGCGGGGATGGCGCCGATGATCTCAGCCTTGTAGTGCTCGCCGATGCGCTTGAAATGCTCCACCGCTTCATCGCGCGGCAGCAGCCGGCGGTGCACCTTCACGTCGTTCGCCGCGATCTCCGCCATGCGCTTCTCGATGGCCGCGAGGTCATCGCTCGAAAATGGCGTCTTGTAGGCAAAATCGTAGTAGAACCCGTCCTCGATCACGGGGCCGATGGTGACCTGCGCCCCGGGAACAGCTCCTGCACCGCGTTCGCCAGGAGGTGCGCGGTCGAGTGACGGATGATCTCCAGCCCCTCCGGATCCTTGTCCGTGACGATGCTGACCGCGGCGTCGTGATCGACCACCGTCGAGGTGTCGACCAGATGGCCGTTGACCTTGCCGGCGAGCGCTGCTTTCGCAAGGCCCGGCCCGATGCTCGCGGCGATGTCCGCCACGGACACCGGCTGCTCGAAAAGCTTTTGGTTGCCGTCGGGAAGAGTGATTACGGGCATAGATCCATCATTACTATCACGAGGCTCGGATCCGGCAAACGCCGGCCCCGCCTTGACCGGTGCAGCCCGGATCCACCACCCGAGGCGGGTGGCCTCAAGGGGTGGTGCGCGCTAGTGGGATCGAACCACTGACCCCCACCATGTCAAGGTGATGCTCTACCGCTGAGCTAAGCGCGCTCGAAGGGCGCGAAAGATACCGGATTCGGCGCCTCGTATAAAGAGCAACCTCCGCCGTCAGGCCAAAATCAGCCGCCGAGCTGCGGTTGGGTCTGGATGAAGCCCGCCCCGGGACCCTCCGCCGCCGCCTGCCCGGACGATATTTCGCCCGGGGATGAGCTCAGGCCGGAAACGGGCTCATTCAGGGGCTCGGAGGCCTGCGAGTTGGGCTTGAGCCGGCATTGGAACTGGGTCTCCCCGATGGTCAACAAGTCGCCGTCGCTGAGCACGTGCCTCGCCACTTTGCGGCCGTTCACGAGCACGCCGTTGGTGCTGTTGAGATCCTCGATGATGATCTCGCGCGTGCCCTTGAGGAGCATGGCGTGATGGCGGCTGACCGACTGCGAGTCGATCTGCAGCTCACATCCCGTAGCGCGGCCGATCCGCGTGCGCCGCCCCAAAGGATAGGCGGTCCGGGTGTCGCCCTCGATCTTGATCAGCTCGGCGAAGAACTCTCCCGCAAGCGCCGCCGCCGGCGCGGAGGAGCCCAGCCTCTCGATGCTGGTCTGCAGGCGGCCGAGCACGTTGGCATTGTTGTTGGCGCTGCGCTCCAGCCGCCGGATGTGGAGCTCGCGCTCCTCCAGCGCCCCGCGAGTGCGCTCGAGTGTAGCTCGAAGCGTCCGGTTTTCTTCGGTGAGCTGGTCGATGCTGAGAGTCTTCAACGCAAGCTCATCGTTGAGCCGCTTGATGTCCGCCTGAATCGATTGGATCGGCCGCCGTGCTTCGTTCAGATGGGCCATCAGCACCGCCATTTCCTCTTCATGGGTGACGGCATCGGCGCGTAATTGCTCGAGCTCGGCCGACCGCAGTGAGAGACCGGCCTCCGCGGCAGCCTGCGCGTCCCGGGCCCGCTGCCCTTCCGCGGCGCTCGCATTGCGGGCCGCGGCGAGCTCATCGCCGCGCGTGCCGAGCTCGCGCTGCAGGAATACCTGGCGCTCGGATTCGAGACGGTCGATCTTCGAATGCAGCTCGGCGCGTGCGCGCTGCGCCTCCTCGAGCTCCTGGGACTTCTTCGACACCATCGCGTTGTCGGCGGCGCTTGCGGCATCGAGCTTGCAGATCACCGCCTCCTGATCGGCGAGCTTGGCATTCAACAGACCCACCGATCGCCCGAGTCGATCGCATTCGGCCTGCCCAGCTCGCCCTGGCCGGAACGCGCGGCGTTCACTTGGTCGTCCCACTCCCGGAACAGGTTTTGATTGAATCCACCGCGCCAGTCGCGCGTGCGCAGCACCTCGAGATAGGAAGCCGCCTGAGCCCTGAGGCTGTTCAGCTCGCGCCTTTCCGCGGCGAGGTCCGACTCTCCGCGGGCAAGCTTCGTGGTCAGCGAAGACACGGCATCCTGGCTGCTCTTCAGGTCCACCGTGAGTGCCTGAGCATTGGCCCGGGCCGCTTGAAGATCGGTCTCGAGCTCCGCGCTGGCGCGCGAGCGCGCTTCGAGCACGGGGACGGTCTGCGCATGTTCGCGTTGCAGGGCAAACAGCTGGGCATCGCGTTCACCGAGCGAATGCAGTGCCTGCGCGATGGTCGCGT